>JBDTME010000013.1:0-2895 GCA_039934415.1 Patescibacteria group bacterium | reverse complement strand
GTGAATTTCTCTCACACTACATCAAAGAAAAACCTGGAGATGTAGTGACTGAAAAGGGTGTAGTGATTGGCAGACATGACGGAGTTGTTTTTTATACTCTTGGAGAACGGCATGGATTTACGATCTCCGAACTTTCAACTGAGCGGACGCCGTACTATGTGGTAGGCAAAGATATACAAAAAAACCTTCTCATCGTCTCACACGAGCCAACACGCATGTCCCAAACACTGCCACAAATGATCACGTTGAGAGAGGTGAATTGGCTCGTTGAACCAAGCGTAGGTCACAAATATACCGCACAGATCCGCTACCACGGGGAACACATCTCGTCAGTTGTGAGGAAAGACCTCACAATAGCGCTTGAGGATAACGGCGTGATCGCAGTGGGACAATCCCTCGTTCTCTATGATGGAAACATTGTGATCGGTGGGGGAATCATTGATAAAGTATCCTAATACTCGTATACTTGTTTTATGCAACATATATTTGGTGATCCTGTCGTGACAACATTACTACTCGCGATGGTGCTCGGTATGGTACTCGGACTTGAGCGATTTATTGCTCACAAGACTGCAGGAATGCGCACGTACACACTCATCTCGATGGGCTCCGCACTCTTCATCATCATTTCAAAAATGATCACTGAGCAAATCCCGTCTACGATAGGATACGACTATCACATCGCAGCACAGATCATCGCCGCCGCTGGATTTCTCGGAGTTGGAGCGATATTTAACAACGGACAACGGGTCAGTGGTATCACCACTGCAAGCGGGATGTGGGTTGCAGCAGGGATCGGGATGGCGTCTGGGTTTGGTCTCTATCGACTAGCAATCATCGCAACAGTCCTTTCCCTTTTTACCTTTGTGGTGCTCTGGTTGATCGAAAAACAAGTTCGCAAAATGCATCTTGGGAAGGATGAAGAAAACTCGCCACTCTAAAGTTTTGCATACCAATTTGAATACATAGCCAAAAAGTCCATTTCGGGCTTTTTTGAATATTTGGTATGATGCGGGATATGAAATATAAGACTGAATGGAACCTCGGACTTCTCTATAAAAACGAGAACGACCCACAGATTGACAAGGATGTTCTAAAACTTGAGAAACTCTGTGAATCTTTTGAAAAAAAATATAAGGGAAAAGATTTCATTTCTTCTTCTACTAAACTGGCGCAGGCTTTAGAGGAACACGAGATACTTTCACATTCACAACTTTTTAAACCATGGCTATACTTTTATCTTACTTGCGATATACACACAGATAATCAAAAAGCCTTTGCCAAAAAAACTTCCGTTGAACAGAGGGTTAACACTAGCAGTAATAAGGTTAGTTTCTTTGTGTTGGAAATCGCGAAAATAGCAATAGAAAAACAGACTAAATATCTATCGGAGCAAAAACTTAAAAAATTCCGATATTATTTGCAGAAAATTTTTCTTAATGCAAAGTACAATTTATCTGAAAAAGAAGAACAATTAATAACATTATTTTCTCAAACTAGTGAAACAATGTGGGTTGATATTCGTCAAAAAATACTACTGGAGCAAACAGTTGCCTATAATGGCAAAAAAATTCCATTTTCAAAAGCAAAAGACCTCTATTCTGATCTTCCAAAAAATAAACGTCATTCTTTGTATAAAAGAATGACAGAGACTGCAAAGTCGGTAAGTACTATTGCTGAGGCAGAGTTAAACGCTCTCGGTAATTATCGAAAGGTTATTGATGAGCGCCGTGGATTTAAAATGCCTTATAGTTCATCAGTTTTAAACAATGAAAATACTGAAAAAGAAATTGAAGATTTTGCAGCACTTGTTACTTCAAAATTTCATATTGCACATCGATTTTATAAAATCCATGCAAAATTATTAAATGAAAAGAAATTAACCTTTGCTGATCGAAGAGTCCAGCTTGGTAAAATAAAGCGAAAATTTGATTTTGATACTGTATTTACAATCGCAAAGTCCGCACTTGCAAGAGCCGGAAAGAAGTATGCCAATCTCTTGGAAGAATTCATGCAAAACGGTCAAATAGATGTGTATCCTCGAAAAGGTAAACAATCAGGTGGTTATCAAATAGCAATTGGAACGTTACCGACCTTCATACTCTTAAATTTTACTGAGAGTGTGCAAATAGCCGAAACGATTACGCATGAAATGGGACACGCAATTCATTCCAAATTGTCTTTGAGTCAACCAATAATTTATCAACATTACACAACATCAGTTGCCGAAGTTGCGAGTATGTTTTTTGAACAATTTACTGCATTAGAACTTGACCAGTATCTCTCTGAAGAAGAGCAATTTATATTGTTGCATAGAAAAATATTCGAAGATGTATACGCAATTTTTGCCCAAGTTGCATGTTTTAATTTTGAAACCGAATTGCATCAACAAATCAGAAAGCAGGGACAACTCAGTAAAGAAGATATGGCAAAACTATTGCAGAAACATATGCAAGGGTATTGTGGACCTGCGATTAACGTTACAGAAGATGATGGATATTTGTTTGTACATTGGAATCATATTCGTTATTACTTTTACACTTATAGTTATGCATATGGGGGTTTAATCAGTCGCACATTATTTGAAAATTGGAAAAAGGATCATTCATATATTAATAAGGTTGAGCAATTTCTTAGTGCAGGAAAATCTATGAGTCCAAAAGATATTTTTGCAAGTATTGGCATTAAAACTGATAAAGCATTTTTTGAACAAGGATTGAAAGGAATTGAGGCTGATGTGGATAAATTAGAAAAACTAGCAAAAAAATTGAGTAAAATATAATTATGACATCTCCAGAAATACGACAGAAATTCCTCGATTTTTTCGCAAAACGCGGACATGCTATTTTGCCTTCCGCAAGTCTTGTTCCCAGCAACGACCCGTCGGTGCTTTTC
>JBDTME010000012.1:0-3370 GCA_039934415.1 Patescibacteria group bacterium | reverse complement strand
CGTTCTTCACCACAGACGAATGCCGGATGGTTGGGACGATAGCGACTATGGTGAGGTAACAGGCTGCCGATGTTCATTTACTGTCTCCTTTTCATTGACAAGTGATAAAAAAAGCAACTAAATAGTAAGTTTTCCCATAAAATATTTATTTTCCCTTCTGTTGATTCCTGTGGCTTCCAGGTAAAGTGTATCGTTTCTGATAGTTCAATACTATAATATTTTATCAGGAAAATGCCGACAGCTCCTGACAAAAATTTAATGAAAGAAATTATCTCCATCAAGGGGTACAAAAAAATCAGCTCTTTTCGGTGAGGTCGGTGCCTTAGGAATTATGACTTTTGGATCGAAGTGACCGTCTAATATGATTCAAAATTGGGAGCATTACATGGCATTGATTAAAACTATGGATATGAAAAATGCGGGAATTATAATTGTCGTTGAACAAACACGGATTATCCGGCAAAGTACCACTTGAGGAGTCCGATAAACGTTCAACGATAAGGATTGCGTGCAACAATATTTTTCTGCTTAAACGTTTGATTATCTTGATTTCTTATAATTTATTACAAGCTCAACAGCAGCTGATTTCAATCTTTTATCAAGAGTCCACAACCTGGTCTGAGTCATTTTTGCAGAGGCTAACAGATGAACATCAATGAAGCCAATGCCTTTGCCGTATAGTTTATGTCTTTCTAAAAAGTACAAATATTCATCGAACTCAATTTGAAGAGCCATCGGTAAGGACTGTAGTAAGCCAATAATTTCTTTTCTATTTTTAAGATTTCCACAGACCAGTTCACCGATGACAAGAGAATGGCATACAACTTCACCTCCGTGAAGTAGAAATTGCAGGTGTTCATCGTTTTTTCTGAGATGATCAATCCAGACCGAGGTGTCAACAAGAATCATGTTATTTTGTTGATCGCCTACGAGGGATGGGTTTTAAGTCTTTCTCTGTGCCTCCCAGCATGGCAAGACGTTTACTGCTTTCGCGAGCAATCAACGCCTCTAGTCCAAGATGGACTAGTGATGTTTTTTCTTTGACACCAGTCAGCAAAGAAGCTTTTTTTAATATTTTATCATCTATGTTCAGTGTAGTTCTCATATGTATATATATGCATAAAACATGTGCATTTGTCAAGTGTTTGATTTGAAAGATAATGCTGTTTTAACCTGCGTTTTGTTTGACGCGGGCCTTGCGACGGCAAGGGTCTTGACAGCCAAATAAGTCAGGTTGAAAACAATGTTAGGTGCAATTCTATTGCCGAAACGCTGGAATCAAAAAGTTTTTCATCAAAAAAAAACGGTTGCAACTGCTTATTGCTATTAAAGGAAGAACCAGTAAATACACCTAGTAAGTCCTCACTCGGCACTGCTATCAAGAACTGGCCACCTTTGCCCCTAGTCTGGAACGAACGTACTTCACCATTGACTACTGGTTCTTGCCACCACAGATAGCCCATAAATGGTCCAGTAGACGAAGCACCGGAAACCATGATGGCCGGTTCATTGATTTTACTACTCCTTCCCTCTGACACGATTCTTTGACCATTCCATAGCCCATGTTGAAGAACCAGAAGTCCGATTTTTGCAAAATCGAATGGACTAATCTTCAAGTGCCCTCCTGCGTCGATTTCTCCAACAGGGGTTCGTGCATAGGAATAATCAGTGAATCCAAGATTCTCAAATAAATACAAATCGGCAAATTGGTCCAATCGCATTCTACTGGCCCTCGCAATCAGCTCACCAAGCACGACGACTCCTGCCGTCGAATAACTGAACCGTTCGCCTGGCTTGTAGACTGGTTGCAGGCTGAAGAAAAAATTAACCCAACTACTCTTTTGAGTACATGATTTCTTCGTTTCTCGGAGAATTGGGATTCCAGTCGTCGGAGTTCAGCCCAGAACTCATTGTCAACAGGTCACTGATTCGAATTGGAGCGAATTCGGGATGCGATTTAGCTTGTTCCGGAAAAAATCGAGAATTGGCGTTTCAACTTTCGATATGAATCCCTTGTCAATCGCTCTACCCAACTGAAGTTTCCCGTTTTTTAACGGCAGTGATTTAAAATCAGCCTCAGGCTGGCAAAATTTTCTTCAAAAAGAAAGTTCAATGATTCCCACGGGCTGGTGAAAAAACTGGTGGCGTAAGTTGTTGATATTACTATGTTTAAATTTGGAATTTTTTCTGCCAGAAATTCGTTTTTTAATATAAAACAGTAAGTTAACGGTGAATGCGAGGCCAAGTTATGGTATATTGTAATTGCAAAAAAACAAATCATAACAAGGACCTCGCATGCACATACTACAATCATTACTCAGTGAACTCAAAGAAGAATTTGCCAATTCCCGAAAAAGTGAAGAGCGTGGGCCTTGGTTCGCATATACCCTGCTCGCAATCATTCTTCCATTTACTTCGTCAAGGACGTCCAATCTTCTACGGGCACTCGAAATCTTGTTCGGGTTCTCTATCAGGAAGAAAAAATATTATCGGTTTATGGCATCACCGAAGATTCCATGGAACCGGCTTTGGAGCAGGCTGTGGAAACTTATTCCAGAACCAGAAACTAATGGGAGGTTACTTGTAGCTCTTGATGACTTTATCAACCCCAAAACTGGCCGGAAAATTTTTGGATGTGCCAACGTATTCGATCATGCAGCTAAACAGAATCAGTCAAAATATCCCTGGGCGCAGAATATCGTTTCCATTGGGCTGCTTAAAATAATCAAAGGCCGCTGGGCGTGCCTGCCGCTGAGTCACTGTTACTATCATCTCAAAAAGGATATTGAGGTAAATAGCCCAAAGTACAATGGGAAAGATATTGGGTTCAGAAGTAAACATGAGCAGGCAGTTGCAATGCTCTGTAAAATCGCAACTGAGTTTCCACTATCAAATATTCTGGTAGCGACAGACTCCTGGTTTGGCAATAACGGCATGTGGAAACCATTGCATAAAGAGTTGGGAGATCGGGTTCACATGGTATCCCGGCTCCGCTCCAACAACAATTTGTTTGACGAACCGTCGGCGCCAACGATAAAAAGGCGAGGCTGTCCCAGAAAATATGGTGACAAACTTGGTACAACATCTACTCTTGCATGCAGGCAACGTATGTTGCAGCAGGAATATACCGTTAATCTTTATGGAAAAGAACGAACGGTTAAGGCCTACGACAAAGTTGTTATGCTTAAGAGCCTTAAATGTCGGATACGGGTTGTCTGGGTTTACCGCAAAACACAATGGGTCGCCTTGTTTTCTACCGACCTGACTCTGTCGGTCAAAGAGATTATTGAGTACTATGGAGCCAGGTGGAAAATAGAGGCTTGTTTCAAAGAGTTGAAAAGGGATCTCGGCAGTGCCGAAACCCAAACCA
>JBDTME010000011.1:0-4497 GCA_039934415.1 Patescibacteria group bacterium | reverse complement strand
CCTCGCATTCACCACCGGGCTTAAAAGCCCGGCGTTCTCTGCTCAGGCGTATAGTATATCCAAACATGTCCAGAGTCTCATATTATTAGTTCGCCTTACAAACACTCCGATTGGATTGGAATAGGAAACAACATGGCCTTTCGGAAAAGCGTCTTTGAGGAACTTGGTGGATTTAAAGAATGGTTAGGGCCAGGCTCAATCGGAAGCAATGCAGAAGATGCAGACATTATATTCCGGACACTTATTGCTGGAAAAAAACTTTTTTACAATTCAGAAATGATTATGCGCCATGATCGTTGGGTTACTTTATGCGAAAACAATATACAAGATCTCTCATATGTGTGTGGCGAAATAGCGTGCTATGGATACTTCGCATTAATGGGGAATCGCTTTGCCAGAGTTGTCTTGAAAGAAAACTTGCGGGAAATGTTCTATTCAGAACCAGTACGTATCTTCTTTTTTCTTATTCACCTGAAAAAATATGCCTTTTTACTAAGCTTCTGGTGGATAGCAAAGATGTTTGCTCGGCTACGAGGAGCAATCATAGTTGGTTGGTTCTTCTTTTTTTCACCTAGGTACTCCACTGAAAATTACCACACAAAATTATTCAACTTTCCTAGGGATGTCATCTATGACTAAACCAAAAGTAGCAATTATTGTGCCGACTATTAGAGAAAAAGAAATTAAAAAATTTCTTCGCGTATGGCAAAAAGAATTAATTGCCTTATCAAATACATATATTTTTCAGTTGTACGTAGTTGAAGATAATCCTGATCAAACTTTTGATATTGATAGCAAATTTCCCTTCCCACTGCAGCACTTTACTTGGTCAGATATCAAAAAGAAACTGGGAAAAGATGCGTGGATTATTCCTCGTCGTACCGACGCTATTCGCAGTTTTGGAGTGCTTTCAGCATATGAGGAAGGTTGTGACTATTTTATTACACTTGATGATGATTGTTATCCTTATTATGAACAAGGAAACAAGCCAGGGTATTTTATTGAAACCCATCTAAAGAATTTAACGCTGTATCAAAATAGCGAAAATATTTGGGTGAACACCTTGAATGGCTATAAACCTCGGGGATATCCTTATCTTTCTACAAATGTCGAAAGAGAAATTACCAATGGGGCAGTCAGTCATGGACTATGGGTGAATGTTCCAGATTTTGATTCAATCACGTCACTCTCGCTCAGTAAAAAAGATCAATACTTTGATCACATTCGCAATCAACTGATTCCAAAGGGAACATTTTTTCCAATGTGCAGCATGAACTTGGCTTGGAGGAGAAGCGTTACTCCTTTGATGTACTTTTTGCTTATGGGAAAGGATGAGCAAGAAAAAAAGTATGATTATGACCGATTTGGTGACATCTGGTGTGGGTTATTGTTGAAAAAAATTATTGACAAACTTGACCTACAGGTGACTTCAGGTGAACCTTGTATCTATCATCAACGTGCCAGTAATGCATTCGAGAACCTGCAAAAAGAAGCACCTGGCATCAAGCAAAACGAAATACTATGGAAAGATATTGATTCACTGCAACTAACCTCTTCCACGATTAAAGAATTATACATAGAGCTTGCTTCTCATCTACCTCAGTATTCACCTTATTGGGAAAAACTTAGCCAAGCCATGCTCATTTGGATTCATTTGTTTTAACTCAGTTTGACCTATGAAATTTTCAATTATTATTCCCACGAAAGATCGACAAGATGTGCTAATTGCAACTCTTTTATCTTTGGCAAAAGTTGACTATCCTGTTGAAAATTATGAGGTCATCGTAGTGGACAATGGTTCTCAAGACCAGACTCTACAGATCCTCAAGAATGTACAGAAGAAAATTAAGAATCTCACTTTTTTAACAGAAAATAACCCTGGAGTATCGTTTGCTCGTAATACTGGCATAAAGCATGCTCGCTTTCCACACCTTATTTTTATTGATGATGATGTTGAAGTAAAAAAGACCTTTTTAAAAGGATACCAATTGGCATGGCAAGCATATCCAGAATGCTGTGCTATCGGAGGTAAAATACGACCTTTTTTACCAAACAGACAGTTTTCAAAAGATCAAAAGAGAACAATCCAAAAACAAACTTGGTGCTTCAGTCACTACGACAATGGAAATCAAGACAGAGAGTTGCATCTGGGCGAATTACTCTTTGGCCCAAATATGAGTTTTAAAAAAATGAAGGAAATAAATATGTTTGATACTAGGCTTGGAAGAAAAATCTTTGATTCTTATTGTTTAAAGGCCGAAGAATATGAGTTATGCAGCAGACTCATAATGCAGAATAGGAAAATTATGTATGTTGCAAATCCTGATATTGAAGTTGCTCATCGTATTTCAGTCCAACAGTTTACAGAGGCATATATTTCATCTCGGTATTACTTTGCAGGAATTGAGCATTTTGTGATGGATACTATTTTACAATCCAAATTTCCAAATTATGTTAGCTTTTTTAAAGCAGAAATAATGTTGCGTATGAAGCAATTTTTAAGTCTGAATTCCTGGGAATCAATTCGTTTCTTTCTTTCAAGAAACAAATGGGTTTCAATTATTAGTTATTTTTTCAATGGTAAATATTTTATAGCTATAAAAGAGAAGTAAGCGTATGCTCGTTAAAGACCAGTTGTGCAAATTTGTGTTCAAAAAACTCCCCTTATTTTTCCCTGAAAAAAAGGCGACCTCAACTCATTTTGGAATTTGCATGTTGTTGTGTCACAAAGATATGACGATGGCCCTCTATTCTTTGCAGTCGCTCTTTTTTCATCTCGGATATGCTTTGCCCCTCTATATTATTGACGACGGTAGTTTAACGAAAAGTGATTCTGCTACATTAAGAAAGCTTTTTACAATTACCATTGATACAAAATCAAAAGCCTTGTTAAAAATCAGAACAAATTTTGGAAATTACCCGACTCTTTTAAAGTACATGGAAGATGAAAAGAATCATGTTAAAAGAATGAAGGTGGCTGCCCTGCTCCTTTCTCCATTTCAAAAAATAATTTGCCTTGAACCAGACGTTTTATTTTTTCATTTGCCAGCAGAAATTCAATCATTCAAGAAAACTGGGAAAAACTACTTCGGAGTTCTTCACCAAGCTGTATACGAACAGCAATTTGTGCATGACAACATGATGGAAATGCACTTTAGAAGATTATTATACTTCCATTTAAAACTTGATATCCACTTCTTATTTAACGGAGGTTTTCTACTCCTCAACAAAGATACTATAAATAAGGTCTCTTTAGCTAAAATTGAAAAAACACTTCGAATTTTTTATACCGTTGATTATGCGCGTATGTTTTATGCGGAAGAAACAATCTTGGCAACTCTTTTTGAAGTAAATAATTCTGTTTTATTGCCATATCCTGGTTATGTTAATCTGGTGTATCCGATTGAATATGATAGAACCTTGCCTAATAGGGCATCAGCTATTCACTTTATTACTCCAACGCGTTTGATATTTATTTACCAGGGAGTCAAATTAGCACTCCGTTCTCGTCTATTTTCAAAAAAATGAATTACAATTACAGAATTGTCTGTGTCACTCCAGCTGGTCGTCGAAGATATTTGCGGTATTTGATTCCTCAGATTATTTCTTCATCTATTGTTGATAGATACGATATCTGGGTCAATACGATTGACACAAATGATCTTCTCTTTTTAGAGAAGATCAGCAAAAAGTATCCAAAAATTAGGCTTATACCCCAGCCAGAGGGGGAAATCGTTGATTGCGCATCTGTATGTGCCTTTTTAAAATTGGCGACTGATGTCGATACCATCTACATCCGTCTAGATGATGATATTGTCTGGATTGAGCCGAATTTTTTTCAAAAAAATGAATTTCCCCGCGGCAGAGCCAGCGGGGTATCACGAGGGATGAGTCCAGTAACTTAGGTGAGAAGAGTGAGTTGTTGAGGTAAGTCCATCGTCTTTCCCTGGTTGGCTACATATCTTTCGACTGCCTTCCAGTTTCCCCGCTCGCCAACCGTTGCAAGGTAAAAACCATCACTCCAGAATTCTCCACCCCACAGTTCTTTTCTGAGAGTAGGAAATCGCGCAAACAGTTGCTTGGCTGTAATACTTTTGAAAATCCGTACGACATCGCTATCAGAGTACTTTGGTGCAAATGACGTAAGTATATGAATATGATCAAGGTCAGTTCCAATCTTCTCAAACTCGATGTCGTATCGCTCACTAATCTCCTGCGCGATTTCCACAATGGCGAGCGGGACTTCATTAGTTAACAAACTTTTTCGGTACTTAACGGGAAAGACGATATGGTAGTGAGTGTCGTATGCGTTGTGATATGTCTTAACAGGACTCATCTCTCAATTGTCGCAGAAACCGAGGGTTTCCGCACCTTCCTTCAAGGAGCCACGCGGCAGAGCCGCGGGGAAATCAAGTTATATTGTGGAAAAAAAATTATTGCCTTGAGTGAAGCTCACCGGGCTAAAGCCCGGAGCTTCCCAACTGAGCTGTGCTTAGT
>JBDTME010000010.1:0-8877 GCA_039934415.1 Patescibacteria group bacterium | reverse complement strand
AACTAAGCACAGCTCAGTTGGGAAGCTCCGGGCTTTAGCCCGGTGAGCTTCACATCACAGAAATAAAAAACTCAAGTTTAGTCTTCTTTGTATCTTCTCTCAGCCCCAACTGCCATTGTTACTTGTGCTAGCCTGTATCCCCATGGTTGAGCAAGTCCGTGTTCAATTAGGCCTAATAAAGGCCATAATTCCTCTTCATGATCATCAAGTAATTTATGGGCTACTTGATCACGATTTACTCCTTCTTCTTCTAATTTTTTAGCAGTATTGTAAATACCTTCAACGAAATTAAATAATGCTTGCGGATCGTCTGCCATTCTTGTGTTTAAATGGGCAATTTCTTCTTCCGTTCTGTCGGTCGATTGTTTTAGCCGTTTATAGTAAAAAGCTTTTTCGTCTTCTTCCGTCAAGGGATTTTCATCTAAATCTTTTCTCATTTCAGCAACATATACCAAAACTTGTGTAGCAAATGTTTCGAAAGTAAATCCAAAGGGATATACATCAATTGATCTAGTTTGTTCAGGTGTTGACATATCTTTTATTTTTGACTAAGAGGTCTTCCTCCTTGTATCCAAGAAGCCAGTTGCCCCATAACAAGGTCAGGCTTTTTCTGAAGATTGTAATCAGCACCAGGTAAATCCCTATTACCAGAGTTTCCAATAACAGGAATTGAATCATAGGTCTTGTTTTCTCTTATCGCCCGAATGATAGTAGCCCCTTCTATTCCAGACATTTGATCCTCAGAGAGATTCCCATCAACTATAAATGCTCCTACTCGCACCCGTCGTTCTTCAGGAAGTATTGCCTGTTCAGAAAGAAAATTTGTAGCTTCTTCGTAAGTTTTGATAACTAAAGAAGGATGGTCACCAACAAAATCAGGGATAAGGGCATACCAATTCCTCTGGTCTTCGAAAATCACAACCATCGGTAAATCCAAAGGTTGTCCTTCATGATGTTCTTGAGGTGCTTGAGGTGCTTCTTTTGACATAGTCAGAAATTATAGCACAAAAATATACAAACTATATCTATTACCTCTTATTAAGTCACATCAGAAAGCTGAGGCAAAGAAGGTAATTCTTTAATATGAGCTATTAATGAATCTTCAGGATTTGAAAGAGATAACACTAGTGTGTGTGCGTGTTCATAAAATGAACCTAATTGTGGCATTAGTTCACCAAATTCTTTTAGCCAATTGTCTTCCCATTTTCCTGGCGCTCTTGGAGGTTTATAACTTCTAGCATAAGGAAGACCTAGCTCTTTAGCATCAAAAGTGAGTTGATCAGTGATGGCTAGCATACACGCAAGTTTATGCGTAGCTGCTTGAAGTGTTACTGCATGAAACTGATCTGATAATTCGGCCATATTTGCTATGGGAAGAAAGCTATCAGTAACGCCTGCACCGTTAGTATATAAGTTTATTATTAAATCGCTAAAACTATCACTTATTGGAATCCTTGATGCATGATCACCATTTTCAAGTTCGAGTAAATTTCGAGAAACCGCTTGCAGAAGCAATCCTGTAAATTCACTTTTGTCATCAAAGGGAGCAAATATGTCGCCTTGAATATTCTCACCACCTAAGACTATTCTCATCTGTGCTCGATGAATTCGATCATATTCATCATATGACTCTCTTAAAAGAGCGAGATGAGCTTCATTACGTGGGGTCTTAAAAGTTGGCCCTGATGATCCCATGCTCCCAGGTTCCACCCAATCCATAACGTAAGGATTCCCTATGTAGTTAGAATTCATTCGAGTAACGTTATCAGCAATTAATTCAGATTGTTCACCTTTTGCATAAGCTTTTAATCCGTATAAAAGAATTCCCATACCACCACTTGCAAGATCATAGGCCGAGTCAATCGTTTCGGGATAAAATTTAATCACTTCACCAGTTCTTAGTGTAACTTCTTTGCTCATAGCCTGGAATTATAGCACTTACGAGTATTAAGATATATTTAGACAGTTTCCCAGGTACTAGCTTGTATTCCATTTTCTTTAATTTCTTTTTTACTACCCAAAAAAAAGGACATATCTACTTCTGCCTTATCAAGTTTTTCAGGGATCGTTCTCAGTAACAAGTTTTTTACTTTTTGATTAGGATAAATGAGAAAGACTTTGGGGAAAGGATGCTTAACGTGGTTTTGCCAATATCCTGCTTTGTAATAATTAACATATTGGTCAATTTTTTTACGAATGGCAAAGTGAGGAACAGTTTCTTCAATAACCTCTAAGAAATATCTTTTAGATTCTTTTTTGTCTTTGACTAAGATATAGGCATCTGGCAGTGGTAAAGGGACATAGCCAAAATTTGCTAGGTCAGTAGTCGTAAAAAACTGAAGTTCTGAGTTTTGTTTCTGAGTTATGGCAAGAAAACAAAAATAGAGATCTGCCATAAAGAGCCAGTGTTCTTGAAAAGCTTGAGAGCTAGATTTTTCTCGGTAAACTCGGAGAAGTAGGGCTGGGTTGCAGTCCTTTTGATTTTTTAGAATATGTCTACTTTTTAAGCCTAAATAATATATTGCGGGTTTATTAATATCTCCTACAGTTTGAGAGTAGATTCTATTTGTAATTTGTCTATCAGTGAGGTCTTTGAGCCAAGTAGTGATGAGTGTGTGACTTTTGTGATTTAAGAATTTTTGGATTTGGATACGATTGAGAAAGCGGAAGCGATATAAGAGTAATAAGATTTCGAGTTGTTTTGGTGTAACTAGTTCTGGTGTAATTTTCATAGTAGTTTTGTATAGAGATGCCCAAGGGCATGGGTTATCATTTCCTCCCCTTCTTTAGAAGGAAAAGACGTAAAAGAAAAGTATTCATTTAGCCTTAAAACACTCCTCATTTTTATGACAGCCGGCTGACATAGTTTTTGCCATTTAAGGAAGAGGAACATTTGATCTCATAGGCTTCGACTTAAGCTCTTTAGTTACCACAGAACTTCGACTGAAAGATTCAGACGGACGAGCTACAAACTTTGTTGTAAAGTGCTTTCGAGAAACCTCAATAATATGGGCCACTTTGTCTTCATTTGGTTTTACTTCAATCGGAATTGTTTGTCCTGAGAAGGGCTCTTCTGGATGTAAGGCACTGATCTTAATATAAAAATGGAAAGACGGTAGATTATCTATTTCACCTGGCTGGACATAGGGAAGAAACTGGGGAAGTATCAGTCGTTCATCTTCAGGGTTTGCCGTTCTAAAACAGATAATTGTTCCTGTATTTGCTAAGGTCACATTGACGAGTGATTTATCTTCCAGTTGTGAGGTTGTCTGATGGGCCAGAATGGCATTAAGTTTATATTTCCTGGCTTCTTTTGAGCGAAAGATGGAGTAGCAAAGTTTTGGAATTCATCAACATAGAAATAAAAGTCTTTTCGATCAGTACTTTTTTGTCTTGCTCGTTTCAGAGCTGCCAACTGAATCTTAGTCATGATTAATGCCCCAAAGACTTGAGAATTATCTTCTCCAATTTTACCTTTGGAAACATTGCAAAGAAGAATTTTCCCTGAATCCATAATGTCATCGAAGTTAATCGTTGATTTTTCCTGTTCTAAAATTCGTTTTGCTGTTGGAGAAAATAAAAATCTACCAATCTTATTTGTAATAGGAGAGATCATTTTAACTTTCTGATAATCTCCCGCCTTACTAAATTCGTACTCCCAGAAATCATGAAGGTTCTCGTCTGTTAATTTACTCGTTACTTGATTGCGAAAATCCTCATTAATGAGTAATTTATAGACGGTAAACAGAGTGGGATTAGGAATTGTAAAGGCAGTATGTATAGTATTTCTTAAGATGTATTCCATTCTGGGACCTGAATATTTATCATCATAAATTTTATGAAATAAGGAAATAATGCTTTCTGTAATGAGTTCTTTTTCTCTAAGAAGTAAGTCTCCTTCCACATCTGTAGGCAGCTCCAGTAAATTAAGACCTACAGGGAAACTAATATCATCAGGATTAAAGTACACGACATCTTTTATTCTGTTTTCTGGAATTAACGGCAAAATACTTTCAATAAGTTCACCGTGTGGATCGATGACACAAAGGCCTTTATCATTTTTGAGATCCTGATTGATCATTGATAACAATAAGGTGGATTTTCCAGTTCCAGTTGCTCCTAAGATGTACATATGCCGTCTACGTTCTTCTTGATTAAGACCAATCATGGTCGTGCTATCGCCATAAGTATTTTTCGCAAAAACTACATCAAGATCTTGAGCTTTTTTAAGGGAGACAGGAGCAGGTAGCTCTTTGCTATGCACTTTTTGAATATCCTCAGTTCTGGTGGTTAAAGTGAACGGAAAGTGGTAAATATCGGCAACTTCAGAAACAGAAAGAATCGAGTTTCCAAAAAGGTTGAGTAATCGTTTGTGATACAGAAAAACTTTAAGGCGTTTAAATAGCTTAAAATTTACATTTCTTGTTAATCGTAACGATTGGTACGACGAATTCGCAAAGGATGATAATGAGGAAGTAAACCCTCGTATTCTTCTGTACGCGTCTGTCTGATTCCCAGTAATTAGTAAACGTGCTGAGACGGTAAAGAGCTGCTGATCGAGTTTACCTTTAATGAATTGTTCTAATTCTTCTTGATATGGATTGAGTGTTTTTTTCTTAGCATGTTCAAAAGGTAATTTTAAAAACGGGCCTTCTCTTCCATCAGAAACTGCGAAGACAACAATACCAACAGGAAGCATCAAAATATGAAGTACAGCAGAGAACAGTAATTTTATTATTTGAAAAACTATGCCTCTCGTATTTGTTTGCTTGAGTCCTTCAACTAAATCACTGCCAGTATAAATTAAATGAGAGATTCGCTTTATATCCTTAACTGACGATTTATCTAGAGGAGAAGCTACAAGTTGGAACGCAACAACTTCACCTGGTGCTAGTTTGGTCATGCTACCTGTGATATATGCAATTGGGTCATGCTCTTGCAATTCTTCTTGTCGTTTTAAGGGAAAAGCAAAGTGGTTAGAGAGCTTGAATTCAGCAACGGTATCTCTATTTTCATTAAGTGAATCAAATAAGTAATCTTTGGTCTCAGTAACACTTATTCCAGGTAAATAGGAAACTAACCCCTTTTTAATCAAATCAGCATCATCTTCACCAACTCTTAATAAATAACGAATACCTTCATTTTTAGTAGAAACTATTTCAAAGGCATAACTTTTTTGAAAACCAATAAGTCTATACAACCACGATCGCTGTTTAGCCAGTCCATGAATCAGCGTAAATAATTGTTGAGTGGTATATGAGCTCTGAAGTGTTTGCTGTAATGGCTTAACCTCGAGAAAAGTATATTTTTGCTTGAGTTGTAAACGAATGACTAATAGTTTTCTGAAAATATAAAAAACAATTAATGCTAAACCTAATATTAAAAGCACAACCGCTAAAGGAACTAAAAAGGATAAAAAAGCCAAGCTAGGTCCAGTAATTTTTACTCCAGAGAAGTTATGAAAAATTTCTTTTAAGAGAATGTTGCTTTTGACTAAATCTGTAAATGGCTTGGTAATTAAATCCATAATCTGCCTTCTAGAGCGTTGCAATGGGACAGATTATGGGAAGTCTATATCAAAGTAGGTCAAGAGTAAAGAAAATTAGTTTGATATACTTAACTTATGAAAATTCTTATCTTTACGGAAGGTACAGCGTTAATGCACTCAAGTGCAAAAAATGTTGACAGAAATGAAAGAGTTCGACAATCTTCTTCTGATTTACCAGAGCTAAATCGTTTTGGAACATATATTCCAAATGGTGACGTTGTTAGTAAATTGATTAAGTGGAAGCAACAAGGAGCAGAAATTCACTATCTTACATCACGAAAAATCGCGGAAGAGGTAAATGATGTTCGTTCAGTTCTTGAAAAATACAGCTTCCCCGATAAGCAGAATTTACACTTTAGACAGGAAGGACAAGAATATAAAGATGTTGCCGAAGAAGTACTTCCGGATGTACTAATAGAAGACGATTGTGAAAGCATTGGAGGAGAAAAGGAAATGACTTATCCTCATATGAGCTCCGAGACTAAAGCAAGAGTGCGTTCAATTGTAACAAGAGAGTTTGAAGGAATTGACCAGTTGCCCGAAAATTTGGCCACTCTTCTATCCCCTGAGGGAGTTAGTCCTAAGAAAGAGCAATTTTAGTTAGGTAATTTGCAAATATTGGAGCTATTTCTTGATTTGCCTTTCTATTTGGATGAGAATCAATGAGAATGGATCGACAATATTTCTTCTTTAATAACCCTCTCTCATTAGCTAAGTAACTAAAGAAATCAAAAACAGTTAAATTCTTTGCGTTCTTTAAAAACTCCTCAGATCGTAACCACTCAACTAACAGCTTTGCTCTTGCTGCATTTTCTATGTTAGATATTGTTTCATTGCAAGGCGGAGGTGTAAGTAAAACAAATTTTTTGTCTTTATATTTAGCGATACTATCTCGAATTTGCACATAAAACCTTTCATCCTCTTCTAGTTGTTGATCAGAAATAATTTTTGTTGTTGGGTAACAATTTTTGAAAACAATTACATCAAAATCTAATATTTTCTGGAGTGTTGGATCATGAGAATCTCTTGAAAAGATTTCGGCATATTCTCTGGGGCTGTTGTTACTTAACACCACATTAAAATCTCTGCCCGTGATTCTTCCTTTGAAATCAGTTAACCCTGTATGATAAGTAAACTTTGCGAGTAGACGAGACAAATAAGGATACAAATTGTAGCTGTGATCCCAAAATTCAAGCGTAGGTTCTAATTTTTCAATTTCAGTCCTTACCTTTCCTTCTTTAATTAAATTTGCTCCGGTCGAGTGATGAATGAACAATATCTTCTTGTGAGAGGATATCTTGTTACCGGTATTCATATTTATATTATATAGCTATTCAACTCTCTTTTGGGACAGCTTAATCATTAAGTTTTCCTTGACACGGTTCTTTAAAGTATCTATACTATCCGTATAATGGATAGTTAAATAACTAGAGATAAGATGAAAAAAGACATTAAAGATCAGATTAAGAGAAAACTACAAACTGCTACGGAATCAGAGCTTACAAATATATCCATTGAAGAGCGTCTCCGCATTTTTGCTAACCTCATTGTTGACCGAATTATTGAAGACCAGAAAAACGGCATTACAAGGGTCTCAGAGGTACATAAATAATGATATGAACAACCCTAGACAAGAAAACGCAGTTGCAGCAATCCGTATTTCCTCTTTGAAACAAGGCTTGCAAGGTGATTCTCCTGAAGCACAAAAAGAGCAAATTGAACGCTTTGCCCTGGCTCATAATATTCATATCAAAAAATTCTTTATCTTCATGGAATCAGCTTCTAAAGAAGAACAACCTGTGCAAGAGGCCATCGATTACTGCGAAAATCAACAAAATGACATTCAACTTTTTATTATCAAATCTATTGATCGGTTTACTCGTGGCGGGTCATATCTTTACGATCATCTAAAAATGCAATTGATTAAATATAACGTCAGGTTAGTTGATATCTACGGCATTATTGGCAGCCAGGACGTAAATACTCTTGAACATTTAAATATTTCCTACAACTGGAGTGTCTATAGTCCGACTAAAAAGTCCGAAATTCTAGAAGCCGAACGCGCCAAGGATGAGATGCGCGACATCATGACCCGAATGATCGGAGCTGAGATTCGTTACGTTCGCTTAGGCTTTCGAGTAAGACGTCCTCCTTTTGGGTATGTAAATGAAAAAGTTGAAACATCACACGGTAAAAGAGTTATTCTTAAACCTCATCCCGAAGAGTCCAAATGGATTATTAAAATGTTTGATTTGCGTTGCGGTGGCATTATGAGTGATCGCCAGATAGTTGAAGAAGTTAATGCACTTGGGTATAAAACTCGCACGCAATTTCACAGAAATCCACAAGATCGAACGAAAGTGATTGGCCGAACAGGCGGTAAGAAGCTTATTCTTAAACAATTTTGGCGTTTTATTGAAAATCCTATTTATGCTGGGATGAACATTGAAAAATGGACAGATGACCAACCTATTAAAGGGAAATTTGATGGATTGGTTTCGATAGATATATTTAACAGAGCCAATAAAGGCAAACTAACTCTCATTGAAGAGAACGGCGAAGTTCGCATGATAAGGAGAAAACCAGAAGATTGGCGACTTAAAAAAGGTATCAAAGAATCAGAATATCCCTATAAAAAATATGTTTTGTGTCCAATGTGTAGCAAACCTTTCTACGCCAGTGCGTCAAAAGGTAAGAGAAAACATTATGGAGCCTATCACTGCAACCGAGGTCATGAGTATTACCGTATCCCCGTAAAGGAACTGGAAGAGACGGTTACAGCCTTTGTCAAAGGCTTAAATATCACTCCAGAATATGTTGACGAGTTAAAGAAATATGTTGTTGATGCCTGGAATAAATATCAAACTGAAACTCAAGAAGATACTTCTGGAATAGATAGTAAAATTTTAGAATTAAAAGGAACTACTCGAGGAATAGTTGAAAAAATGCATTTCTTAACTTCAGAAGTTGCCATTAAATATATGGAAGAAGATTTAGTGAAAACGGAAAATGAAATTAAAGATCTGGAATTTACGAAAGCTCAAAAAGAAGTTAAAAATCCAGTAAATATGGAGGTTGTTATGGAGAAGGTAGGATACTTTTTGGAACACCTTGAAGAATTGTTGATAGATAGCCCTAATCCCCTAAAAAGAGGTGCGTATTTTGGACTAGTTTTTGACAAGGTACCTACCTATCAAGAATTGCAGTTTGGAACACCACAATTAGCGCCATGTATTGGGCTAAAAGATGGGTTCAAGGGAGGATTACTCCCATTTGGTGAGTCCGCTGGGATTCGAACCCAGGACGCACAGCTTAAAAGGCTGTCGCTC
>JBDTME010000009.1:0-9855 GCA_039934415.1 Patescibacteria group bacterium | reverse complement strand
AAATCGCGGTACCTTGTGTCCTTGATGAAAGACACAATACCAGATCAGAAACTCCAAAAGCAGTCGGTATTCTCGAGCAGTGTTCGCTTACACTGAAATTCTATGTGGGAACTCGGAAAACTAAGTACTTGCACGAATTGGAATGGGCGGTTAAACGACTGCATCAGCTGCTTGTAATAGAGGGAGGTTTCAATGACAGAGCTTAAGTACTGTCTATATGCTCGTAAGTCTTCTGAGTCTGATGAGCGACAAACCATGTCCATTGATTCTCAGATCAAAGAGATGTTGACCTTAGCTGAGCGTGAAGGAATCGTGATTGTAGAAACCAAACGTGAGAGTCATTCTGCGAAGGCATCAGGAGCTAGACCACTCTTCGTTGAAATACTCAGTGATATTCGAAATGAGAAATACAACGCCATTCTTACCTGGGCACCTGATCGACTAAGTCGCAACGCTGGTGACCTTGGCTCACTTGTTGACCTAATGGATCAAGGTAAGCTACTAAAAATTCAAGCATACTCACAGAGTTTCACGAATAGCCCAAATGAGAAATTCCTGCTTATGATTTTGTGTAGTCAGGCAAAACTTGAGAATGATAATCGTTGTGTAAACGTTAAACGTGGACTTAGGGCAAAGTGTCAAATGGGTATAAGACCAAGGGGTGGCACCTATTGGATACATTAACATTCTTCGAGAGAATAGAATAAGCACAGTGGCTCCTGATTCAGAGTGGAGTTGAGTGATCAAACAAATGTTGAGCGAGTCGGTGAACAAGGCCATAGTAGGAGAACAATAAAAAAATGGCTGGACAGCATGGGAAGGGGTAGATACTTAGTCCAATGGGCACATTAAATCGAATATCAATGAAAAAAGCTGCCTCTGAAATAGCTCGAGAAAGGTATGACTATGAGAGTAATATCATTACTTTTCTCTCACACATATTAAGATTGAGTTAGGAATCAAACAACTGAAGCTTTTTGACCTTTCACGGCAGGCATGCTAGGACAAAGTTGGAACTTTTTTAATCTAGTTTTCCGACCCTAACCGGACGCAGAATATACGCTTTGGTTTTATCATCATATAACAGACTATCACTAGTAAGTTTATATACTTCACGAGTTGTGGGATCATACTCTAAATTTGCTACCTCATATTTTCCTATTATTGAAGACGCGTACTCTGCCCTAAGAATTCTTTCAAAGATTTTTTTATATTGGTCATTAAAATTGGATGAATTGAGGATTATTCTCGTTGGATCTAGTGATGGATAAATTAATCTTATTTGATAAAGATACATCTGACAGACTGCCCGTATTTTTTCTTCCTCACTTGAAAACTCCTGATGTCTCTCAAAAAAGATTGGGTAAACATGAGTAGTAAATAATTCATGGCTTTTAGTTTCAAAAATTATTCCTAAACAACCACCAACGCGTGTTTGAAAAACACTTTTACTACCATCAGTAATAGCAAATTGACTCTCTCCTACGGCGATTTCTCCCACCTGAGGAGATGGGCTCACAGATAGTAGCCATTCAAAGCCATTCCATTCTTTGCGATTTTTAAGGATTTTCTGTCTAATAGAGTATAGATTTTCAACGCCTTTATTTTTCAACTTCTCAACAGAATCTCTTATTATTAATCCTGTAGAATTTGCAATTCTTTTTGCTACATTTTTTTTGTGTTGATGTGGAATATATGACGGAACTGAATCAAGATAAGCTTTATACCTTTCTTCATTATAGTGAAAAAAGGTATCTTTACGAATTTCACGATCTCCAAATTCTTCCTGAATGCATAGGAACCGTTCAGTATTCATATATCTACTTTGGCGGAGCACCTGGGTCTGGAACCCGTGCGTCGCTATAACTAATGCTCTTACCTCTTTATTTCTCTGAACAGTTCTAAAATTTCCTCTTTCAGGATGCCAGTTTCAATAGTGATTTTATAGCCCGAATCATCAGCTAGGTTTTTCATAAGTATCTTCCTTGGACGTAGAAGCAAGGGTAAGTCTTCACGAGTTAGGCCAACAACCAAACATGGAATTTTTGCTTGAAAAAGTGCTGCCGAACACATTGGACAGGGTTCATTTGTGCAGTAGATCGTACAATCCTTGAGTTCATTTCTTTTGAGAGTTCTACATGCTTCTCTTAACGCATTCATTTCAGCATGATCAGTAACATCACCAATTGTTCCGTTTTCACA
Organism: Patescibacteria group bacterium; assembly: GCA_039934415.1. GTDB lineage: Bacteria > Patescibacteriota > Microgenomatia > UBA1400 > PJMF01 > JBDTME01. Next base: position 7,653 of record JBDTME010000009.1, on the reverse strand, counting down.
CTTTCCTCGTCCTACTATTTGATCGTTTGAAACGATCACTGCACCAAAAGGAAGATCTCCTAGGCCTTTAGCAAGCTTGGCCTCTTCTAAAGCCATTTGCATATATTGGATGGAATTATTGATTTTCATCTGCGGGATGTTGTGAACAACGTTAGAACTATTTTACAGGAGACAACGGAGTATATCTATATACCCGATTTAAGGCCGGAACTTGCAATTTCTTAAACTCCAGCTTTGAGCTTATTGAGTAGGTTTTTAGTGTCACGAATACTATCATCAATCGCCATCTTATAACTGGTAGTTGAGAAATTCGTCTTATTTGAAAAAGTATTTAAAACTTGTTTAATTAAATCAAATAGTTTCACAACCTCATCCCTGGAGATTTTGTACTTTTCCTTCTCTATATCTTCGTGAGCTAAGTTTTGGTCTCTATATCCTTTGAGTTTTTCTCTGATTGCTTTAGTCTCTTCCATCATCTTGTTTATTTTTTCTAAATCTTCTTTTTCTATACCTTTATATCTAGTGGCTAGTTCTTCTAGAAATGTTCTATTGGGGTTATTTTTTTTGAACTCTTCAACATTCATGTCATTCTGAAATGTTTCCGCATATTTTATGACTTTTTCGATATGTAAAGATTTCTTATGATTGTCCAAAATTCTCGCAAGTTCTGTAAGAAAATAGAAATTTAATGAGTGTTTGGTTATGACAAAGAAACCACCAAAACTATTCATAATGTCTACGTTTTTGTTTGCTTCCTTACCTACGATATTTGGAGCAATTAACTCTTCAAGAGTCTCAAAAATATGGAAGGCACACACAGCTCTTAGATATAAACTAGTGAGCCTCTCTAGATACGCCTGAAACTGACTATATTGAGTCACAGTAAACCCTTTGATTTATTAAAGGTTTTATGACCCAAATTGATATATTTAGACATAGTTTCTTGCACACTACTTGTACACTCGCAAACACTGCTCTAATAATGATTTTATGGGGTTCTCCAGGCTAAAAGAGAGAAAGTGGTACAAAATTGATAATTTCTTAGACACTGCTTGTACACTTTTCAGGCGTTATTCTTTAGTTTCTCAATCCCCAAAGAACTAATAACATATTTCTGTTTTCTACTGTTAGGGACGTCTGGCATTGTATAGTCGAGATACCCAGCTTCTAATAAAAAAATCCCTGAAAGTATTTTCTGTACATGCGGAGGGCATGGGATGAAGTTGGAACTATTTTATTCAATAACTATGCAAGCTGAATGCTTAGTTCAATCAAGGTTTGTCCATTTTTTCTTTATCTTTTGCCACACAGATTGATGTGTCTTTTTCTCTTCAGGATACAAAATGAGTGACTCTACAGGTGGTATGGCAAGAAGAGGAATACTTTCTTTATGACCAGTTCTGTAGCTAACATGAATCTCATCATCAGAAAGATCGTAATCGTAATGTAAGTACAAATTTATTTCAGTTCGCCGAATTGATTTGCCAGTTGAAGGGTCAATGAAGCTCATTACTGCTCCTGTTTGCCCAATTAAACGGTAGCCATATTCGGGGTGTAAAGTAATATGATGATAATTTTCACCAACTTCGTTAAATTTTTGATTGGCTCCATCCCATTGGAGAATGTTCCAAGTGGCACCTTTTTGGGCAAGAATGACCTGATACAAATAAAATTCGTTCTGAGGATCGTGAGCCTTTAATGTTGTGATGTCTGTATACTGAAAATCGGTGAGAACTTTTCCAGCTTCATTTCTAATTTGCTTTCTTCTAGGACTATCAGCTGAAGCTATTTCAAATTTATGAAGAACATTTTTCTGACTACAAACAAATATTTCGTCTGTTATAGGGTATTGGCGCTGCTCAAGCTGAAGAGTCTGGTTGCGTCGCAACTTTTCAAGTTGCTGAGGGCTAAGAATAACTTGTTCTGGACGAGGGATGTTGGTAGATCCATTTTTTTGCTCAGTACGCATAATTCTTTAGCTATGATCGAAGTTTTCTGTAATGTCGAGATTATACAATATATCCCGAGGGACTTGAGAATTTGAATAAAAATTGAAACATGGCGGAGGGAGAGGGATTCACCCGATCATGTTCAAGATACTTATACCTACGGGATGATTTTCACTTGATCGAGTGCGTGTCATCCCTCGATCACATATTGCCCATCGCTAACTTCTGCGAAGCTATCGCTGGTCAATGCGGAAGTGGTGGTCGGCTCAGCATCACAACATTGTCTCGCCGACATTCGCCTTCCTTCGGAAGGCTCGGATCGCACCTACGGTGCAATTCCTTCTCAACCCTACATGTACAAAAAAATCCCTGAAAGGATTTTCTGTACATGCGGAGAGGGCGAGATTCGAACTCGCGGTCCTTGCGGACGGAGGTTTAGTAAACCTCTGCACTAGGCCACTATGCGACCTCTCCAATATTCTGAGCGGAAGGGGTGGTCCCCTTCGGGGATGTCGTGATTTCACTTTGTGAACTCGCTCTTAGATTTGCCCTTTGGGCAAACGCACCCCATTTGTGTAGTCAAATATCAACTTCGTTGATATTGTCTACACATGCGGAAGGGGTGGGATTTGAACCCACGAGGCCCGTAAGAGCCGCGGTTTTCGAAACCGGTCCGATAGACCACTCCGGCACCCTTCCCGACAGAAATCCTATTTTACCAGGAAAAGCGCTTGGAGGGAATTAATCACAGTTTTCCGTGCCGTTTGAAGGAGTAATGGTCTGTTTTGGTGATAATGATGTGATCGAGTAAATTGACACCAAGCAACTCACCACTTTTAGCCATGCGCGCTGTAAATTGAAGATCTTCCAATGATGGAGAAGCTTCACCGCTAGGATGATTATGCGCTAGAACGAAATGGGCGATGGGCATGTGCTTAATGACGCTAAAGACTTCTTTTGGAGCAATTAATGCTTGATTCAGAGATCCTACACTGAGCACTTCTTTATGTATCAATTTCATTCGAGCGTTGAGATACAGACCAACAATTTTTTCGCGAGGGGCTGCTTTTAAATCATAAAGATGCACCACGATTTTATCTACAGAGTTCAGCACCTCGTCTGGTATTCGAGGTTGTAACCGTTCAACTAACTCCAACGATGCTAAAATCTGACACGCTTTTGCCAGTCCAATTCCTTTAATACACAATAAATCTTGTAAAGTGACTTGTTTTGAATCTTCAAATTGTTTTTCAATTTTGCGAGCGAGTTTATGGACAGGCAATCGTTTTGACCCACTTCCCAAGATCAGCATCAACAATTCTGTAGTTGAAAGTGTTTCTACGCCATATTTTTCTAACTTTTCTCGGGGACGATCTGGTTGCAAAAGCGATTTAAGCGATGTCATGCCAGAAGTATATGGACCAATTCTTACAAGAAACTGACAAGAGGTGCAGCAGATGATAAAATCATCAAGTTCAAAGCATGGAGGTGTCGCCTAGTGGTTCATGGCACACGCCTGGAAAGCGTGACCCGTAAGGGCCCGTGGGTTCGAATCCCACCACCTCCGCAGCAATTGAAAAGTTCTGGTAGACCCGTCTAATACCGCTGAATGGATTGATGGGGCTTGCTAAATTCTTTCGATTTGAACATTTTTCGGGTCAACAGCCTGTAGAACTGCACATTAGCATGCTATAGTCTGATATAGATGCCATTTTTCTTACCTTATTCACCATCGTTTGATACAACTAGTGAGATGTTTAGGACTCACTGGAACTATATTAAGTGTCTTAACAACCTTTTCACGGATTTTCAAATATCTGTAAATATTGCTACAACCAGTCATTTAGACCCAGCTATTACTAGAAGATTTGAGCGTCTTTCCCAAATAACTCAATTGAGCATTCAGGCGGAACTTAACGCTTGTGATCAGGAAGTTGCCTATGCATCGGTAATTGCGCCCTGGATTCCGGTGAAATGTTATTATCGGTTATATTATTTGGAATCAATTTTTCTATACTATCTCGCCGACAATCATTCAGGGTTCAGTAATGGCGGCCATACTGGGGTCAGAAGGTCATTATTAAGTAAAGTAGAAGGGGGAAACATCGGTTTTAGTAACTCATCGTCAGTTATTCTGTCAGAAGTTAGTATCTGGGAATCAGCGTCTATCTTCACGACATCTTCCGGTAGCAATATCAGCGGCAACTATTACATGTATCCTGACTGTCACAGATCCTTAAGAAAAAAGATGTCCGAATATATCAAAGTTGATTGGATGCAGAAAAATAAAATTAAGGATTTTAGAAAAAATGCTGCAAAAGCACTTAGAGATTCTCACCTAAAACCAAAAAAGTTCCTGATAACTGATTACTTTTATTGGATGCGAATAAAGGCAAACTACAGAGATGTCGATTTTCTAGATTTTGAGCATGATGTTAGTGCGATAGACTCTCACGAATACATTAAAGAATATGTAGAAACAACGGAGAAATATGCATCGGCACTACTGGAAGCGATTAGTGACATTAAGGTTCAAAGAGGAATTTTACCTGCTTAAAAGTAATCGCCTATTTTCTAAAATAAATTTTGTTTTGATCATTTGTAACGCTTCCTGTCGTTCTTCAGAAGTTCCCGTTTTTAATACGTGCCTAAGATAATCTTTTCCCATTTCTTCATCATTGGGTTTGACAGCTAAATTCTCAAGCTCTCCCAAGTTTCCAGATAAATATTCCTGATGAAGGACTTGCTCACGTAGCTTGTGAAACCGTTCAATATCTGAGGTAAGTTTCTTGGCAATTATTGATTTATTGATTTGGATATTTCCATTGTTTAAGTGTGAGATCAGTTGGGCGATTAGATCGACTTCAGTGATATATGGCTCATTGTATTCGTAATCAACTGATCTTGCACAATGGTAGTACACATGTTTTGCGAATCCGAAGATCATTTACTGAAGCTGTTTGGACATGAGGAACCAAAGAAACCAAAATCCAAGCTTGACCCAGAGTTCAGAGCCAAGTATGAGCATGCTAACCTGGTGCAACTCGCCAGACTTGGTGCTGAGCACGAAGCTACCGAGCGAATAAGGACGCGAAGACTGAAGAAAGAACCTGATGGCTTCTTCCTCAATGATGGTGGTAGAGGTTACAACTGTGGCATTTGTAGACGCTCTCACAACGGTGAAGACATTTGGTGGCGACCAGACGGCTTAAGATGCCGAGACTGCTGGAGAAACATCCAGGAGGGAGTGATCCCTGTGCTTGATCTGGATAAAGAGTGGTGGGAGGAAGAACACTTTGATAAGTATGACGTTGAAAAACGAGGTGTGAAGTCAACCTCAATTAAAAAGCTGAGACGAGAAGGCGTACTGGTTGGGAGGGATTTGAAAGATACTGGTGGACATACTTATTGGACGGTTTTTTTGGTGAGTGAGAATAAAGAGTTCCTAGATAAGCATCAGAGAAAAACCAAAGTATAATGGTTGATGGATATGACCAAAATCGGCAATGTAATCTTGGAAATAGATAAAGTAATCTCTTCAAATATTGGGAGGTTTGATGATTCAGAAAGAGGCTTGTTGTCTCAGAACATTCTGTCTCAGCTTAGAAATTTTGTTGAACACATTTCATTGAAAATTTATAGTGATCATATTGGAAGTGAGATCGAAATCAATTTTCCAAATATTACACTTGCAAACGAATATGTAAAGTCCAGAGGTAATCTTAGATTTCTAAGTAAGTTCCACCGTTTTCTTCAAATTTCAGCTTCTCACTACACTCTTGATGAAGGAAATTCAGAGAGACTCATGCTGAAATATTATGAATATTTACTTAAAGTAAAATCTTTTTTGAAAAAAGCATATGGAATAGATGTTTTAAAAAACATTAATGAATTCCCAATTAGAATTGACTCAGCACTGAAAGAATACTACGAAAGAATTACTGAGAAGATTAATGAACAGAAACATTCTCGAGTAAAAAGCTCTTACACTGACAGATATTATATACAAAAAATAAAACCATTTTTTGTTAATTATGAAGTGTACTACGAGGTAACGTTTACAACTGCCAACGATAAAGCAAGTAAATTCGATAGAATTATCGCATTTACCAAATTGGACATTTCTCCTAACTATTCAGTCAAACTTACTATAAGTAATGACATAGTAAACGTCCTAGGTAAAAGAATGCCAATACAGATTATCGATGAATGGGAAATATCAATTCGACCATGCGAACTCGATCATTTTGCTGACATATTTGGGCAACATAAGAAAATCCAAAGTGTGACAGCTGAATATCGTGAGCTAATGCTTTTCTTAAAGCAAACAGGTTTTAACTTGGTAGATGTTGTTAATGCTTCAGATGACTACTACCAAGAAATAAAAGAAACTGTCACTCAAAAGGCAAAAGTAACGTGCTTTTTTGATGCTTTAGATCAGAGTCATGAGCTGGTGAAAAATAACGCTCCAGGAAGCAATGTACTAAAGTACTTACTTTATAGGCTTAGTAATAGAATTTTAAAAAAGCAGTATAAGTTTGGTAATTGCCCGAAATTATCAAATTTGAATCTTAATTATGGATGCATCCCTTTTGATCAGATGCCATTCACCACATCACTCATAAATCATAACCCAAAGTTATCTGATTTATTTGACTGTATCGACCCAACTGCACGAGAACATGAATTGTTTGCAAGGCATATAAAAAATAATACAGAAACAAAAGGACAGCTATATACACCTGACACAGATATTCATGGCTTTGAAAACGTTGATGAGCTTATCAAATCACATAATAGAGCTCTTTATTACACGCATGGTCACCGAAGAATTGAAAACTTCAAAAAACACTTTTTCATACAAGGATATGAACAAGAGACTCTCCACATCCTTGAAAAATTAAAAGCATTGTCTTCTGCAGGTATTAAAAACTATTCAAATTCTGTAGATTCTTGGTTGCAGTCAACTACTCACCAGATTGATTCTGACGAGAAAAAGGAGAAATTACGACTAATGTTTGAAAACTCAGAGGTTGCTTTAGTGTATGGTTCAGCTGGAACTGGAAAAACTACTTTAATAAATCATGTTTCTAATTTTTTTAATGATCGAAATAAATTGTATTTAGCTAACACCAATCCTGCAATTGATAACTTAAAAAGAAGAGTTAACGCTGCTAATTGCAGCTTCATGACAATAGCTAAATTCTTATCTCACAGAAACGAAGAAACAGATTTTGATTTATTAATCATTGATGAGTGTAGTACTGTAAGTAACACAGATATGCTTAAGGTTTTAGAAAAAGCATCATTCAAATTATTAATCTTAGTTGGTGATATCTTTCAAATTGAATCTATACGCTTTGGAAATTGGTTTAGCGTTGCAGGATCGTTTATTCCTAGCTCATCAGTGTTTGAATTAGTAAGACCTTATCGAACCAAAAATGATAAGTTGCTTGATTTGTGGGGAAGAGTTAGGAATATTGACGAAACTATTTTAGAACATATTACAAAAAATGGATATTCTCTATCATTAGATGACTCAATCTTTGATCACTCAGAAGAAGATGAGATTATTTTATGCCTAAATTATGATGGCCTTTACGGAATAAATAATATTAATAAATTCCTACAAAGTAATAATTCTAGTCCTTCTATACGCCTGAGCAGAGAACGCCGGGCTTTTAAGCCCGGTGGTGAATGCGAG
>JBDTME010000008.1:0-33574 GCA_039934415.1 Patescibacteria group bacterium | reverse complement strand
CAAACTAAGCACAGCTCAGTTGGGAAGCTCCGGGCTTTAGCCCGGTGAGCTTCACCTACTGGTAAATAATGCAGGCAATTTAAGTGATTCAGACAGAAGAGCACTTGAGGCAATAGCAGACAACGATGATTACCCCGATCAAGAATTTGATCTGTTTTCTTTGCAAGATGAAGATTGAGCAAGGCTCTTACATTACAGCTAGTGCTCTAAAAATTAATTCACGAAGGTCATCAACTCGCAGTTGATCTTGCTCGCTAATGTTTGGTCCTTCAACATAGAGCACACCAGCTCTCATAATATCAATTATTGGTTCAATCTCGTTAGCTCTAAGTGTGGCATCAGTGTTGCGAATAGAGACAATGGCCCCATTTCGTTTATCAACTCGCCATCTCCCTTCGCTACCTCCTTGGACTGCTTTAACTTTCGCATTAACAGCATTATTGTTTATGAATTTTTGCGTGAGGTTTGGATACTCAGTGAAGATCGTTGTTCCCTCAAGATCAGCTATTGTTGGCCGAGATATTTTATTTCGCAAATTTGGTGTTGATCCTAGATATACTTTGGGTTGAGGTGCATCAGGATTTAATTCGTTTAGAGGAAATTCCCAAGTTCTGGGTTTGGCAGCACTTACTCTTTGTTCCTCAGCTATATCAGTGCCAGTAAAACCGGCATTTACGCTTGTGTCCCAGTCATAGATTGTCTCGATAACTTCTTTAGAGCGAATGGCTTGAAAAAGTATTGGTAAAGCTTGATTTACAAATGAATATTCATAACTTCGCGGTTGAGCTGCTAACTCAAGATTAGCGACTTGAAAAGCAGTGAGCATGGCTTCGAGCCATTCTCCTTTTGGTAATAAAACTGTTGTCATTCTTTCTTGCATATTTTCCTTTCAAATTTTTCCAATACAAAAAACTCCCTATGAAGGGAGTGTGTCGAATTGATATTTTTATGTATTAATTATGGAACAACGACAAACCACTCCCTGAATATTGAGAGTGATGATGATGAGCTGAGAAAGAACTTATTTTTCTCATTAGATGACGATCATACCTGCTGGTCTGGATAAAATCAATGGTATTTTTGGTATGCCCCAAAATAATAAAAGCCTTTAACTTTTTTGAATTCCTACCAGCTTTAATTTCAACTTCTCCAGTTGCCCACCCTGACTCTTACTCAATGATTTCGCGTAGACCAGTTTTCCTAAACTAGAATCGGAGTGTGGATCTTCCTTTAAAGCTTTGGCGATCTCAAGTCTCTTCTTTTTAGGAACAGTAACTCTATTTGTATTAACACCGCCCCCATTAACAATCTGTGGCCCACTCTTTCGCTGAATCTCTTTTTTGTTCCAACTAATGCGGTAGCCGTAACTGTTAATCATCTTCTTGATAGCCTCGATGTGTTTTTCTGCTGACTTTCCAGAAATAGCTAAGTCATCCACCCAAGTGCTTGCTCCCATTCCATGAGTACTCCGGTACTTATCTATTCGGTCCCACAATGGATTAAGAATAAGATTGACCAACGTAGCACTGAGAGTGGAGCCAACAGGTACGGAGCCTTGAAAAGTGCAGAGCTCTGTTAATAACACGGATACTCTCTCTGAGAAACCAAATCTATTCTTGAAGAGTTGTTTCACCCTTCTGGCTTTAGAACTGTGATAACAGTCCTTTAAATCAAGTTTAACAACAACATCCTTTTTAAGATGTACTTCAGCACTCATCTTTGTGCTTTTGCCTTCAACTGCTCCAAATACAATTCGCGAAAGAGGAATGAGATCTAGCAATCTATCTCTGATTTTGGTTTGCACTCGTAACAGTTCGCCGGTTGGTTGATCAATTTCCCTAGGTTTTTTTCCAGGTTGTTCGTCAACAAATGGTTTATAGTAATTATTTTTCTGAGCAGCAAGTTCGATGAGGTAGTCGATTCTCTCACCTAAGACCCAACTAAGTTTATCTAGTTTCTGAATTCCTCTGACTTGTTGGAATGTGTACTTAGATTGAAGTCTTTTTTTCATGGGCTATCTGACTTAGTTTGATAATGGCTTCACCAATTTTTTTGATTTCAGATTCGTCTACTTTGCTTTTCCCTGGATCAATAGCAAATAGATCCAACAAACTGTTTGGGATTTTTAGAGCAGAAGCTATCTGGTCTTTATTTTTTTTCGACAGTTTTCTTTCACCAGCTTCAATTCTAGAAAGCAGGCTTGAACTGAGATCAACTGCTTGGGCTAGTTCCTGTTGGGAAATGCCAAGCACAGCTCTCAGTAATCGAATTGCTCGAGAGTAGTTCATATTTTTTTCTTCTCCTGAAAAGAGCCGAAAACTCAGCTTCTTTCAGAAAAAGGTTAGTCCTGGAATAGCTCTATCAGTTGCCGAGTGAATTGCTCGAGTTGTTTACAAGCTTTCTTGGGGTCTTTGACCGCCAAGGAGTGGTAAACGTCCTTGAGCTTTTCGATGGCTTGGATAGTTCCAAGTTCGTCAAGCCGTTCGCTCTTGTCCTCAAGAGCACTCTTTAATTGGTTGATTAGGGCTTTGTCTGTTGACATAAAGCTCCTTTTTCAACGTGGTCCCAACTATTTGTTGGAAAAAGTAGCCACGCCGCGCACGGAGCATGGATTCTGGAGGAAATTGGCTTAACGAAAAACTAACCTGTTTCTTCGCGCAAATAATATTAGTAGCGTAATAACAAGTCATAGTACATCAAGAAGCATGAATATCAGTCATCCATCAATCAGTTATGACAGTGTCACAAGCTAACAGTTGCCGGGGGTAACAATGAGAGTGGTTAGCTCTCAGAGGGACTATCGAGATAGTCCCTGGTCGAGTGATTGCTCACTCGGGAATCTTGCTGTGGCGGTTTAGAGTGCACTTGTTAATGAGCCTCGCAGTATGCGAGTCCTTTGTGACATTAACAGTACCAAACTGCTAACATTTTGTCAAATGGTGTGACAAATAGAGGGAGCTTTTATTTAGCATTCAATCTTAAATAGCAATTTGTGGGCTGAGATCGGGAATATAGATATACTCCGTTGTCTCCTGTAAAATAGTTCTAACGTTGTTCACAACGTCCCGCAACAATTGAAAAGTTCTGGTAGACCCGTCCTCTTCCCTTAAATGGGTTGATGGGGCTTGCTAAATTCTTCAAATTTGAACACTTTTCAGTTTTGAGCCTGTAGAAATATGTTAGAGTTAAGATAATTTATGTCGGAATTTTCATTACCAGCTCAAGAATTTGAACAAAAAAAACAAGAGAAATCGCTGAAGCCAGAACTATCTACTCAGCTAGAAAAAACACTCTCCTTAGCGGATCATGTTATCTGGGGACACGGAACTCTTTCGGAATTAAGTGCTTCCTCGATCCTTGATCAAGGAATTAGTGGCAATCCGAATTACGATTTGTTTAATATAGCAACGCCTTTAACTTCAAATGAAAAATCAGATGCAGAGAATATTGATTATATTCTTCAACAAGTTCAGGATTGGCCACATAAAAATGCTAAATACGTTGTGCTTTTGGCAATACCATATGGAATTAAACCCAATAATGTTGTTGAGAGAACACTAGACGAGAAAAAAGGGGAACGTTCTAGCATACCCATGCGATTTATTGTTGGTTACATAGATGTTGATAAACAAACTTTTATTAAAAATCCCCTCTTTATATCTAATGCTGAACCAACTCGAGGACTGATTCAACAAAAATCCTCACCTCTGCTAGATCGAAGTGCTATTCAGAAAACACAAGTAATTCAAACTGAAACGCAGTCGGTGATAGAAGGAACGGACGACATTTGGTAATTAGTTATAGTGACGCTTTAGTTCCAGACCCAGGTGCTCCGCTCGAGATAGAAATTGAGCTAGCTCAATTTTCTATTTAGAATGAAGGTGGTTCGCCTAGAGGGCGAATCTAAGAGCGAAGCGACATCCTCGAAGGGGACCTCCCTCTCCGCAACAAGCGAAAAGTTCTGATAGACCCGTCCTTTTAGCTCAAATGAATTGGTGTGGCTTGCTAAAAAACGCTAATTTAAACAAATATCAACTTAACATCCTGTAATAAAGAAAGTATGAAACATGATTCAACACATAGTATTTGACTTTGGTGGAGTAATTCTAGATTTAGATGGGGTTCATACTGGATACCCAGACAATCTAGCCGTTATTTTTAATGTTCCAGTAGCAGATGCTGTAAAAATTTGGTCTGAGAATAAGACTGCTGTGATAACTGGAAAAGAAACTCCTAAAGAGTTTTTGGCTCGGATAAAGAAAGAGTATGATTTCAATTTTGATCTTGAAGAAGGAATCAATTATTGGGAAGAACAGAATATTATTGATAAATCTAGAATTGATTGGGATCTTTTAGATCTTATTGAAGTCTTAAAGAGCAACTACCAAATCCATATGCTTACTGATCAAATTCAATTACAAAATGGTGCGAGTGCTTGGATCGATAAAGTAGATACACGTTTTCACACCATTCTTCGATCATATGAACAAGGTTTTCGCAAACCATTTCCTGAGTCCTATCATAATATGCTTCAGAAAATAAATGCTGCTCAAAATCCTACAAGTGTTGTTTTTATTGACGATAACGAAGCAAATATTGATGCCTCAAATGAAATTGGTATACATAGTATTTTATATACTTTTAAAGATCATGATCTTTTAAAAAATAAGTTTCAAGAACTTGGAATTTAATAGGTTATTTGATACTTCGCAGGAGTGAAATTTGAGCTAAAATGACTCTAAGACCTATAACTACTTGAGGTAAGTGTAGTGTGGTTCGAATCTAAGAGCGAAGCGACATCCTCGAAGGGGACCTCCCTCTCCGTTGATATTAAAGAGATTCGAGAGCGTAGAATTTTGAACAACAAGCTAGTGCGACTCGAGATAGTTGTTCTTCCTGAAATCAAGATAGAGAAGGAGATAAAGTACTATGACCGATCCCATCCAAAACCCAGCTATCATTCCGGAATCTGACAAGCGTTTTAAAAATGGGAATCCTCTACTTTTGCCAGCCGCTTTTTTTGCGATCTACTTCATGATCATTCCCTTAGTTTTTTTAGATATTTGCACAACTTTGTATCAGTTGATTTATTTTTCAGCTTTAGGCATTCCTAAAATTAGTAAACGCCAATTTATCGTGATGGAACGTTGGGATTTAAATAAACTGAATTTTTGGCAAAAGATAAATTGCGTGTACTGTGAGTATGCCAACGGTTTGCTGGCTTGGGCCAAAGCTGTGGGCAATCAAACGGAGATTTATAGTTGTGCCATTCGCCATCAGCATGCGCTGAAAGGGCATGAGCATGAAAAGAAATTCTACGATCCAAAAAAATTCGAGTGAAGACTTCAGTTTGCTAACCCAATTGCGAAACAGCATCCAACATCTCTGGATGTCCCATCTGATATGCAATCAGCCAAAATTCGGCACCCCATAGAGTGACTTGGTCAAACAATTTGGGTGAAGTAAAAAGTCGAAAAGTTTTTTCCAGTTGTTCTGCAGTAGATTGAACAACTACTGGATTTTTTGTAATTTGAGCATGCCACGATTCACCATCTCCCCAAGGTTGAGCTTCAAATTCACTGATGAGTACACGAGGGATAAACTCTTTTTTTATCGATTCAACATCGTGAGAAAAAGAGTGTAACTTGCGGTGGATGAATAATTGGGGTGCTTTGGTGAAATTTTCTTGTGTAGGGTACAAATCAAATCCCACCCAAGCCTGGTTTTTTAAAACTTTTAGAATAGATAAAAATGTATGTTCAAGCTGTTTGAGCTGGTGTGGTTGTAAATTAGTATTAAAAAGAATTGGTTTGCGGGTGAATTTTTTACACAGACGTGCTAATGACTCCATGTGTTTCTGAGAAATAGTAAATGTCATGTTCTTTTTTGAATAGTCTTCAATTCTTTGCGTCGTGTGCCACTCGTTTCCTAGATAAAATCCTGTGATATTTTTGTGTTTTCCATACTGTTTTAACTCTTCCTCTAAAAATCCGCAGCCAAACTCTTTCCACTTTTTATTTCCGTCAATGACTTTTAATGAGGTTTTTTCATCGAGAAGCACTTCAGGCAGTCTAATTCCGGGCCAAAGTGGATATTGATAAGGTCCAAGACAGAGATGAATTTCCAAGTTAAGTTTTTCAGCCAAGTCTAAAAAGGATTCCAAGGGTTGCCAGCGAATAGTTCGGGCGTTAGTCGTTAATTCACTACTAAAAATATTTAACCGAAGACCAGTAACACCCGATTTTTTCAGCAAAGTGAGCTGGTCTTTCATTAAATCCAGATGATTCCACCATTTACCTGATAATGAGGCAAACTCTGGTAGCTGTTGCAACTCCCAATAGAATTTTTTAGGACAGAAATTTGCCCACACTTGGATTTTCTTCACGAAGTGCAGAATACCATTTTTTTGCAGATGTAAGAAGGTTAAAAAACCGCTAAGATATTGTTATGAAGCGTACTGCCTTCCAAAAATTATTGATCATTTTTAATTTGTTGTTGGTCTTCCTGATTATTGCTGTCGGGCTTGATTTATTAGTTGCTCAAAATAATCGTAGTGCTTCGGACACGAGTATCACTGCCCAGCAGGCTGTTCAAAAGATTGCCCTCGCTCAAGAAACCCCGGCACCAACTCCAATTGTGCCAATAGATCAACGAGTGAAAACCACGCCGCCTCGACATATTGAGATTCCAAGTATTCAGTTGAATGCCGATGTTATTAATGTTGGCGTAACAGAGGGGGCAATGGATGTCCCCCATGATGCGAAGTTAGTGGGTTGGTATGATTTAGGTGTTCAACCAGGCGAGACTGGTGGTGCAATTATGACTGCGCACTACGACACTACCACTGGCAAGCCGGCGGTTTTTTACAACTTACGCAAACTGAAACAAGGGGATATTATCTATGTCAAAATGGAAGATGACAAAGAGCTCTTATTTCAGGTTACAGATCTGCTGAGTCAGCCACTCAAAAATTTTCCAACAGAGTTGATTTTTGGGACTTTCCCTGACAAAAAGTTGATTCTGATCACCTGCGATGGAGTTTGGAACCCGCTTGAAAAGAATTATTCTAAACGGTTAGTGGTGTACGCAACATTATGGGAAAACAAAACTTTATAACCCTCCAGCTGCTCGCAATTTCGGGAATTTTATTCTCAATTTTAGTGAGTATGGTTGCGTTTCGTCAATTTTCATTGCCGGAAAGCAAAGCTGACTTGAGTACTCAGGTTGATTTAGCACCGCCATACTTACGCATTGAAAAAAAATCACAAACTGTCGTCGATGGCAAAAAAATGATTACAGTTGACGTATTTGCTAATACAAATGGCATGCCTGTTACTGGTGCTGACGTTGTAATACGGTATGATTCCAAAGTGGTTGAAATCAAAGATGATGACATCAAATCAACTGGTGCATTTGCGGTACTCAGTGTAAACAGTCATGAAAGTGAGTTGTTAGATTTTTCTTTGTTCAGTGAAAAGAGTCGTGATGAGCCGATCGTTCAAACAAATGCTGACCAAGAGATCTCGATAGTTACGTTGACCTTTGAAGTCGTTGATCCTTCTGCGTCGTTAGCGCAACTAGAATT
The DNA here is from genome assembly GCA_039934415.1 of Patescibacteria group bacterium. GTDB lineage: Bacteria > Patescibacteriota > Microgenomatia > UBA1400 > PJMF01 > JBDTME01. The sequence continues at coordinate 25,989 of JBDTME010000008.1, read as the reverse complement.
GATTGCTACACCAAACCAATTAGATGATTCAAATCTGGTATTAGATCAAGATCCCCGACCCGAACTGCCCACCGATGTGTTGAAGAGCGTTCAGCCAGCTATTATTTCGCTATAGATCGAGGTAGAAGGATTATCATGAAAGTTGTTCAAATTACGGCACATGAAATTTTGGCATCTGGTGGTTATCCCACGATTGAAGCAGAAGTGACGCTAGACAGTGGAGTGGTTGGCACGGCTTCGGTACCATATGGCGTCTCAGCTGGTTCACACGAGGCAACTGTTCTGGTAGATGGAGATACTAGTCGGTACCAAGGTAACGGGATGCTTCGAGCGATTGAAAATGTTACGCAGCAGATCGCACCTGCTTTAATCGGTAAAGATGCGAGCGATCAGTCAGTCATTGATAAAACCATGATTGAGTTAGATGGCACGCCGCAAAAATCCAAGTTAGGTGGAAATGCAATTCTAGCTGTTTCAGTTGCGATGGCGAGAGCCGCAGCAGCAGAAAAAAAACAACCCCTCTACACACATTTATCTGAAACTTTTTCAACAGGTGTAGATTATTTGCAGCTACCGAAACCGATGGTCGTTGTGATTGAAGGTGGTAAGCATGCCGATAATACAACAGATTTACAAGAGTACTGTATTACTGGTATCGGTGAAGGTTCGAGTACTGAAAGTATCAGGAAATGTTTAGAGAGTTACCACTCACTCGCAAAAGTTCTAAAACAAAACAATTTATCGACGAATGTAGGGAACGAAGGGGCTTTTGCGCCGAATGGCATTGTAAGTAATGAAGCACCTTTCGAATTTATTCTGCAAGCGATTGATCAGGCCGGGTATTTGGCTGGAAAAGATCTAGGTATTTCGATTGATGCGGCAGCGAATGAATTTTATAAAGATGGGAAGTATCACCTAGCTATTGAGAACAAATCGCTGAGTGCTACTGAGCTCATTTCGTATTATGAAAATTGGTTGAAAAAGTATCCGATTGCAACGGTTGAAGATTTATTAGCAGAAGACGATTGGGATAATTGGGTCGAGTTAAAGAAAATGGTTGATACATATAAATTGCCGTTGATCGGTGACGACTTAACCGTGACGAACATGGAGCGCTTGCAAAAAGCGATTGAATTGAATGCTATTTCAGCCATTTTAATTAAACTCAATCAAATTGGTACAGTCAGCGAGACGATCAATTGTTGCATGCTTGCTAAGCAGCACGGCATGATGACGGTACTATCACATCGAGGTGGTGGTGAGACGAACGATACAGCGATGGTCGACGTCGCTGTTGCTGTGGGTAGTACGTATATTAAGGTAGGACCTACAAGAGGTGAGCGAGTGAGTAAATATAATCGCTTGATGGAAATTGAGCGGGAGCTTCGATCATAAAACTGGAGTATGTATGCACGAACATCCAAAAGTCACACATTCAGCCGGCGGTGTTGTCTTGAATGAGGATGGCAAAATATTAATTGTCAGTCAGAAAGGCGATTCTTGGTCATTGCCGAAAGGTCATGTAGAAACTGGTGAAGAGTTGCTTGATGCAGCACGCAGAGAAGTTGCAGAAGAGTCGGGGATTACGCAGATTGATCTGATAAAAGAGTACCCGATGTATGAGCGGTTTAAGATTGCAGAAGGTGGTGTGGGTGAGGATCGGTCAGAGTTGAAATTAATTCACATGTTTTTATTTCGAACAACTCAGATTGAGCTCAATCCGACCGATAAAGAAAATCCAGAAGCAATCTGGTTGTCTCCTGAAAAAGTCGAAGCGATGTTGACTCACCCCAAAGATCGCCAGTTTATGCAAAGTATATTTGCTGATGTGATGATGCATATTCAGTCAAAAGTTGGGCAAAAAAATGGTTGATTATTTTTCTATTCTTCAAAAGTATTTCCCTGTTGATGGAGTGGCGTATAAATTGTACGTGCCCCATGTCGTATTAGTAACACAATTGGCATTGAAGATCGGTCGTCAATTGGATTTAAAAGTTGAGCAGCTTCAGTTTATTGAAGAGGCGAGTATGTTGCATGATATTGGCATTTGCCAAGTTCACGCACCAGCAATTGGTTGTACTGGAGACGCACCGTATATCCAACATGGTATCTTGGGGAAGAAGATTTTAGACAGTGAGGGGTTGCCGCAACACGCTTTAGTTTGTGAAAGACACAGCGGAGTAGGTATTACTAAAGAAGAGATTGAAAGTGAGAATTTACAACTGCCACATCGTGATTTTCTGCCTCTCAGTATCGAAGAGGAAATCATCTGTTATTCAGATGTCTGGTATAGCAAAAACCCTGAAAAACTGTGGAAGCAGCACACGCTTGAAGAAGTGCACCAATGGTTTCAACGTTTTCCTGGAGCTGATGAAAAGACTAAAATTTTTGATGACTGGCACGACCAGTTCGGTGAATAAATTTCAACAAGAGCCCGGAGATGGTAGAATAAGACGTTTTGGTTCTGGAGGTGTCGCCTAGTGGCTATGGCAGCGGATTGCTAATCCGCGGTTCGCAAGAGCCCCGTGAGTTCGAATCTCACCACCTCCGCTTGAAATAAAAATGAGCTTGTCTCATTTTTTATTTCAAATGGTGTCGAGTTCGCCCGAAGGGCGAATCCAGGAGTCCCGATGTATCGGGACGGACGTCCCCGAAAGGGGATCACCACCACCGCATACATCGAAAAGTTCTGGTAGACCCTCCTTTTAGCTCAAATGAATTGGTGTGGCTTGCTAAATTCCCTTAATTTGAACATTTTTCGGTTCAACAGCCGTGTAAGTTGCACATATACTGCTTATAATGACAATAAGAAATAAGAAATTATGGGCAATTGGGATTCAATTTATCAGCAGTATCAACAAGGTGGTGACGCTTGGGCTACGCTAAGCGAGGGCATCGACCCTCGTTTTATTTCCTTAATAGCAACCTCTAACTTTTCTTTTAAACACGCTTTGGATATTGGTTGCGGAACTGGCAAGTATCTAGCTTTTCTAGAAGATAATGGTTTCAGAGTTGACGGAATTGATTCCAGTCCAACAGCTATTGAGATGACTCAAGGAATTGTTTCCAAACAAGCGAAGCTTCAAGTAGCCGATATGTACAGCTTCCCCTATCCTGAAAATACCTATGATTTGATTTTGTCTGTCTCAACACTTCATCACGGTAGAAAAGTACAGATTGCTAACACAATCCAAAAGATCAGTTCAAGTTTAGTGCCGAGTGGGAGAATCTTTATTACCTTGCCAAACCTTGATGCGAGTAAGACTTGGGAAACATTTAAAGATCAAACAGAAATTGAGTCAGGAACATATTCGCCAAACTCTGGTCCTGAAGCGGGTTTACCACATAGCTTTTTTACAGAGCCTGAAATCCATAATCTGTTTCAAATGTTTAAGGATATTTCATTTGATCTTGATAAAATTGGTCGTTGGTTTATTACTGGAAGTAAGTGAATTTTTGATGCTTCGCAAGGTCTTAAATTAAGCTAAAATTGCTCTAAAACCTATAAATACTTGAGGTATAAGTCGTGCGGTGAGAATCCCGTCCTCTCCGTTCTGATTGCAAATCTCCAACGAGTTTGGGATGAAAAGAGAAAAAATAACTATGCTCATACTCACCTCCAGTAACAACTTTGTCACAACAGACTTTCTTCAGTATTTGCCGAAGCAACCTCACGACTTAAGATTGACTTTCATCCCTACTGCCGCAGAGGTCGAAAAAGGAAGCTTGCAGTGGTTGAAAGATGATCGCCAAGCTTTAGTCGATGTTGGTTATCAGGTGACTGATTTTACACTGACAGGAAAAAACCAATCAGAAGTCAAGGCCGTGCTTGATCAAACTGATTTTGTTTTTGTTTCCGGTGGTAATACTTTTTTCCTGCTTCAAGAAATGAGAAAAAGTGGCTTTGCTTCTTTGATTCAAGAGTTTGTTAATAACGGACTGATTTACGGCGGCTCGAGTGCTGGGTCTATCGTTGCCGGTCCTGATATTAGTTTAGCCACAGAGCTAGATGATCCTTTACTCGCTCCAGAATTGAAAGAGTACAAAGGGTTGGGTTTAACAGACGTCGTAGTCTTTCCTCATTGGGGTAGTGAACATTTTCAGAAACGTTACGAGAAAGTTATGAAATCGGCGTACAAAAAAGGCTTGAAAATTATCTTACTCACAGATGACCAATACGTATTAGTTAGTGATCACCACTACACGATTGAAAGTATTTAATTACTACATTTAGATTCGCCCCACTTCCTTTTCAAATTCTCTTAATATTTCACTCACTTTGTGAAGCTGTTTTTTTGCATATGGATTGTGGACACAGATATTAATGAAAAGTTGTCTTGTGTCTGTTTTTACAATGGCTTGGTTTTTTAGCAGATGTGTAAAGCCTTGTGTATCCAATCTAGTTGATTGAAGTCCGAGTTCTATGCCTATTTGTCCAAACAAAAAGGAGACGAACTGTGTTTGTGCCATGATTTGGTCATGATGATCACTGTGCATCGGTATCAAGCGGATTCCCTGTCTTTCCAAAAAATATTTAAACATTTTTAGTCGTGATTTTTTTGCAATTCTGATTGGGTTCCATACCAAGGATCGCCCACCAAACTCGGTCCCATTTTGAGTACTGTGTGGACCAAACATGGGATGAGTCATCAAAATATCGACACTTTCAGGGAGCTCTGCCATAAGCCACCGTTGTGGGTGACTCATGACTGAGCAAATACTGATGACCAGTGGAGAAGTATGAGGTGGAATTTCATCTTTCAACTTTTTTAATATAGTTTTAAATGCGGAGATGGGAACAGCAGGGATGATGAGTTCACACTGTGCAATCTCACTCATTGGGAAAATTATTTTCCCATCAACCGATTTTGTCGTCGAATATTGCTTCACTTCCCATAGTGAATCTTGAGCGAATAATGAGCGCAGGACTGTGGCAAATCGACCCGTGCCAATAATTCCTACTGTTATTTTTTGTGTCATTATTGCCTTCCCTTGATCAAACTATTCAGTTCAGACCAAGTTAATTGTTGTTTTGCATCTGTCAGTGCACTTTGTGGTTCTGGATGAACTTCAATGATTTGACCATCAATACCTGGGAGGAGTGAGAACTGTTTAATGAGTTCTTTCACTTTTTCACTCTTTCCGCCGATGTGGGAAGGATCCATGATCAAAGGAATGCCGAGTTCATTTTTGAGATCCGCTGCCATTTCCCAATCAAGAATATTACGCGTCTCGGATGAAGATTTATCCCATGGAGCAAAGCCGCGATGACAGAGCAACATTTGTCTTAATGCAGCACCACCATCGATAGCGTGTTCGACAATCCCGCGCCAGTGATCTTTGTCTCGCCAAGGTTGATTTTTTACCATCAACTCAATTCGATCCTCTCCCGCAACTGCTCTTCCAATATCTCGTTGGACGATATGGTTTTGGTTGCGAGAACCGATCCAAACCAGTAGCGTCGCATGTGGCACTTTGGCGAGTACTTCTTCCATCAACAAATCAACGTGTTCTGGTACGATGACTTCCAGTGCTGGAATCAGGCCTTGTTCGGCCGCTTCTCTCACCCAAGGAACACCATTGTCACCCATGCCTTCGAATCCAGGTTTGGTGCGTGGCTTCCAGAGGTTCATACGGATCGTATTGATCCCGCTGTTTTTTGCTCCTTCGATTGTTAATTTTGCATGCTCTTCACTCTCGAGAGAGCATGGCCCAGCGATAATTCGCTGTGCGTTTTCATTTCCATTCATATCTTCCTTTTTGCATAAAAATGCATAAAAAAACCTCCGTGTGTGGAGGTAGTGATTTTTGATATTTGCACACATTAGATCATCATCCACCTCCTTTTTTGGGGAACGTATAAAAATAAAAGCTAGTAAAGTATTGGGCTAAAAATAATTTCATAATAACTGAACGCTTAGAATTTTAGTAAAAAAAAACCTCCGTGATGGAGGTGTGTAAAACTTTTTATTTTATTTGGTTTTATGCACAACTCCAGTTCCTATGATTAGTAGGATAAAAATAGAAGATGGTAAATATTTGTCGTTGCATTGACGTTGAATTATATCAAGGTTAAAGGCATTGTCAATTTTTAACTTGAAATTCTCAGCGATAATAGCTATCAGTCGCTGTTTCCTGTAGAATGGTCATACGTCTTGTAATGACGCATTATCATGAAAGCTAAAATCGTTTGCATAAACTTATTTGAAGGTGGTCTTTTCTGGGAGAATATTGAAAAATTTCTCCTAAAGGAGGATCCCGCTATTCTATGTTTGCAAGAAGTGGTCAACGGAGATTCAAAGCAACCGTTGAGCTTTCAAAGTATTGCACGTTTACGCAATCTATTTCCGGAATACTATTATTACTTTTCCCCTGAGTTACTTGAAGTTTGGCCACAAGGCAATGGTGATGCCGGGAACGCTATTTTTTCTCGCTTTCCGATCATTGAACAAAAGACTGTGTTTTTGCATAAGAAATATAAGCGCATTGTAAGAGCGAAAGACGGAAAAGATTTTTCGCATTATCCTAAAAATTTGCAGCACATTGTTGTTGAGATAGATCGACGCAAGTTGCATGTTTTAAATTTGCATGGTATCTGGGGATTAAGTGGAGCTGATACACCTGAGCGTTTGAAAATGAGTAAGATCATTTTGGAAGAATTAAAAGGAAACTCACCTGCCGTATTGATGGGTGATTTTAACTTAAAACCGAACACTCAAACAATTCAAAATATTGAAAAAGAAATGACAAATATATTTAAAGACGAGCTCAAAACGACGTTTAACATGAAACATAAAACCAATCCTGGTTATGCCACAGCTGTCGTTGATATGTTTTTTGCCAGTCCAACTGTCAAAGTTGTGTCGAAAGCATGTTCTGATGATGATGTGTCAGATCACAAACCTCTGGTGGTTACTGTGCAAGTGTAAGACTTCTCACTTGCTAACCTGCTACAAATCCCACACAATGAGTAAGCATGACAACTGTCCAGCCCGCTCAAATTTCACTCGAAAAAAGCCAGTTCCTCAAAGGTTTAGCCATCATTATGGTGGTAGTCATCCACACGTTGGCGTATTTGCCGGGGATTTACACGACTTCTCAATTTCAAATATTCTATATTGCGATTGATCAACTTGGTAGGTTTTGCGTGCCATTATTTTTACTCTTGTCTGGATATGGTTTAGCAGTGAAGTATAAAGATGAAGTGCCTGCTTGGGTGCCTTTTTTGAAAAAAAGAGTCTTGAAACTCATCCCGCTCTATTTGATTTGGAGTGTTGTTTCTCACACTTTACTGAGCATTATCCCTGCTTGGGAATCGATCGGACCGTCTCAACCTTTATGGTATCAATTACTGACTGGCAGCTCTGATTATCAATTGTATTTTGTAGTTTTGATTTTCCAGTTGTACGCACTATTTCCATTTTTTTTAAAACTGGTCAAAAAATTCCCGCTGTTAACTTTGTTCACCAGTTTTGCAATCCAACTCGGAGTGTTTGCGTACTATTATAACAATGAGCTACCGGGGCAGTTTAATCTCGATGGTTTTCAGTACATCTTTTTCGTATCTTGGATCGGTTACTTTGTATTAGGAATTTGGTTAGCGCTCAAACCATTGCCGGTAAAACTCATCAAGATATTCTTACCATTAATGTTCATTGGTGCCACGATCGTGGTATGGGATTCCTGGTATTTGATTAAAAATTACACCGATCCTTTGCTCGCTCTGAAGTTCACTCGTTGGCCAGTGATGTTGTACGCTGTGGTATTGATTTTATGGATGATTACTCGATCTGAATTGGGTGTGTTGAAAGTCCCACTCAGTAATTGGATACAAAAAGTACTCAATTATCTTGGGAAGCAATCTTATCTCATCTTTCTCGCTCACACGATCGGACTGCGAATCATTTTTTCAGCCGAACGAAACTTAATATCCATTCCACTCATCGTACTACTCACTTGTACCTGGTTAACGACGATCTTATTCAGTCAAAAAGTAAGTTCACAGTAACTTTCACTCTTTTTGTTTTTAACTATGCTCCGCGTAAATATACCTGAAGTTTTTTTAGTATACTGATCTAATGCTAAAAAGTTTAGGTTTAAGAAAAGAATTTTCATTATTTCTACTCATAGTTACTATCGGGTTGGTAGTGCGTCTTTTTTTAGCGATCAATTTGCCAATTTGGGCTGACGAGGCATATTCTATTTGGGCAACTCAACAATCTTGGATAAGCATATTAAATACTTCAGTTGACCCTGTTCATCCTCCTGGTTACTACCTTTTCTTAAAATTTTGGAGTCTAGGCGGCAGTCATCTCATCTGGTTTCGACTCACTAGTGTCATAGGTTTTGTTATCAACTGTGTCATACTTTGGAAATTTTCCATTCTGATTTATAGAAAGAAGTTCACTGCTTTGATTCCTGTGTTGTTGTATAGTTTTTCGGGGTACTTCGTCATATTTGATTGGCAAGTCAGGATGTATACACTCAGCCTAACTTTCATGTTTTGTGCTTTATATTTACTCCAAAAGAAAAAAATAAAGTCACTTTTGCTTATAAATTTAATAAGTCTATTTTTTGATTATGCATGTTTTTGGTTAGTGTTTGGGATGATGTTCATTTTTTCTGTGCAAATACTTTTTAAAAAAGAGCAAAAACCCATCATCTTATTAGCATTCATCATTCCTTTGGGACTTTTTTTTGAGTGGTTTTTATTGGGAAGTCACCTGAGTTCAGGTATTTTGGGAATTGAGTGGATGGCAGTATATCTAAAACCAACATTTAACATACCCTACTTTTTAGGCACTCACCAAAATCTTTACACAACACTACCAATTCTTTTGACATCACTTTGGGGAATGCAGTTGATTTTACTAAAACAAAAAAAAGAAGATGTGTTGTTTTTCTCCCTTACTTTATGCGGAGTTAGCGTATACATTTCTACTTTGATTTATTCATTTATATCGAGTAAAAACGTCATTTTCCATCTCAGGAGTTTAGAGATTGTAGGTTTAGTGCTTATGCTGTGTATGAGTTATGCACTAGTGTTTTTTCTAGAGAAAAAACAGTATCTATTTTTAATAGGAGTTGTAACTTTAGTCATGATTAATTTCTTTTTAGTAGTAAATATGCATTTTTCTCAACCCAGTAAGTTAGTCATCTCGTATTTCCCGTGGAAAAAGGTGTTTCAGAAAATTGATAAGGATAGTACCTCAGTTGTGATCCAGGATATTTCCGAACCTGCTACTCCACTATTGAGGTGGAGTCTTTACTACACTATTTCAGGGAAAGAAAGCTTAAACTTCAAACCAATAAAAATTGTCAGTAAAGATGAAATAGATGAGAGTATTAGTACTTGTCGAGAGTTTTACCGCTCCTTTGTTATGATATATCAATGCTCCTAATTAAATTACAATTATGTCTACTCTGATCTGATGTCACACTAAAATTTCAAATACATTCTTGTCAGTAAATTCAAAAACCAGTATGCTTTCCTTTATATGTCTACCACTCAACGTCCCAGAGGGAATAGCGCGAGCTTACCTCATGGAGGTTTGCCTGAGTTATACTCACCATATCTTCAAAAATTGATTGAAAAAACCGGAGGTCCTGAAGGACCAATTGGTCTTCAGTTTGTTGCTCGACCAGAATTAGAGAAAAAATTCTTCGTGAAATCCGGCATGGATCCATTGAATGAAGATCATCATGAAGAAGCACCAGGATTAGTCTATAAGTATCGTGGAAAAAAAAATGCAGATGGTAGCGTTCACACCTATGGTCGAGCGTTGTGGACCATTACTCGCTTTTGTGCGAGTTATTGCCGATTTTGCACACGGGGACGTGAAGTAGGTTACATGGGGTCAGCAGAGTTAAATAAAAATGCTGCGCTTGCACAAAAAGCATATTTATCAGATGAAGATTTGGATAAGGTTGAAAAATATCTTGATGAACACTCAGAGATCAATGAAATTATTTTGTCCGGCGGTGATCCACTGACCGCACCGCAAGTTTACTTAACAAAAGTATTAGAGCGTTTAGCGGCCAGGCAAAAATCTGGCAAGCTAGACATTGTTAGAATCGGTTCCCGTTTTCCTATTCACAATCCGATAGCGCTTAGAGATTGGCATTATGAAGTGGTGGGGAAATTACGAAACCCTTACTTGATGGCACATATCAATCACCCGGCAGAGTTGACTGAAGAAACTCTGGCTGTGCTCAATCGTTTCCGTAAAGAGTCGATGGTAAGCATCCTGTCACAATCTGTATTGCTCAAAGGAGTGAATGATGATGAAGAGACGCTCTATACACTCTTTCAAACTTTGGCCAAAGAAGGTATTCGTCCATACTATGTTTTTCAAAATGATGACGTGTGTTGGGCCAAACATTTCACAGTACCAATGAAAAAGGCGATTAAGATTTGGGGCAATCTTCGACCTCGATTATCTGGAGTAGCGGCGACAGCACGTTTTGTTATTGATGTACCCAAAGGGTATGGGAAAATTCCACTGCCTGAAGGTCGTGCTTGGGATGTTGACTATGAAAAAGGGTATAATGACTTTAAGCATAAACACTTTCCTTTAGAATAGAACTGGTGTTGGTAATAGCAAACTTCGGTCGCTGACTGTACGCAGTTTGTGTATAATCAGGCCATGTCTACTTGTATTTTTTGTCAAATCGTAGCCGGTGAATCTCCGTGTCATAAAATTTGGGAAGATGAAAAGCACTTGGCATTTTTATCTATTTTCCCGAACACACTAGGTTTTACTGTAGTGATTACTAAAGAACATTTCACGAGCTATGTCTTTGATCTCAATGATGATGTGTACAGTGGTTTAATGATTGCTGCCAAAAAAGTCGGCAAATTATTAGATGCCAAATTAGATGACGTTGGCCGTACTGGACTACTTGCTGAAGGTTTTGGTATTGATCATGCGCATGTCAAATTATTCCCCATGCACGGAACCAAAGACATGTCTACCTGGAGACCTAGCGAATCAAAAGTGTCCAAGTATTTTGATCAGTACGAAGGTTATCTTTCTTCACACGATTTTGAACGTGCAGACGATGTTCAGTTGGCAGAGTTGGCGAAGAAGATCCAAGAATAATTGAGAGCTTTTATACATGCGCCAATCTTTCTCACCCACTACAAACACACCTCTTTTGAAACAATTCCAAACTCTGCCTGGTGTTGGTAAGTCAATTGCTCAGGATTTGGTTGAGATGGGGTTTCACTCTTTAGAGGATATTAAAAAACAGAATCCAGAAGATATGTACGAGCAGTTGAACACTTTGAGAGGTGTGGTCATTGATCCTTGCATGCTCTATACCTTCCGATGCGTGCATTATTTTCTAAATACTCCCAAACATAAACAAGAACCTGAGCTTCTCAAATGGTGGAACTGGAAAAAATAAATTTACTGTGCTGGAGTGCTGGTGGCTTTTTTGGTCGGATCAGCTGAAGGTGTGGCACTTACTCCATTTAATTGATCTTGAATGTATTGTTGAATACCTTCCCAGTGGTCGATGCCTTCTTTTGGCATCAAGATTGATTGACGATCAGAACTGGTTCCGATGGTAAGTACATTCTCATTGGAGAGTGCAATGGAGCTGATTTTATAGGTTCTGAAATCGTCTGCGCGTGACACATACGAGCTCATTGTGTCCAACGCGATATCAGTTTCAAAATCTTGTTTGAGTGAGCTGATGAACGGAACCATTTTGGGTAAAAATCCAATATTAAAGATTTGGTCTTTGATTCCTTGTATGAGTGCTTTTTGTCGTTGGCTTCGAGCGAAATCACCACCGGCACCGAGTTGAGCTGAGTGACGTGATCGAACAAATTTCAAGGCAGTTGTTCCATCCATTTGTTGTTTGCCCGCATCAAAATGTAAGTGCTCGTATCGGCAAGTGAAGAACTGTTCAAGTTTATCACCTTTTAATGCCGCGGTCGCAGTAGCAATGTCTGAATCAGAGAAACCACAGGTATTTTTCTCTTCACCTTCAATTGGGTAAAAAACATCATCAAACGTCAGTGGGACATTAACGTTAACGCCACCGAGTGTATCTATGGATTTGGTAAAGCCCGCAAAACTGAGTGTAGCAAAATGTTCCACATTCAACCCAGTCACTTTTTTAACTGTATCTATCGCCAAAATTCCACCACCAGCACGACCTGTGTACTGGATAGGTTTGCTGGAATACTTTCTGTCGTCTTTGCCTACTGCATAAGCTGCATTAATCTTAAAATACTTTGGATCTGTTTCAGTGACAGGAATGGGTACCCACAAGTCACGAGGGATACTGATGAGTGTGATTTTTTGATTTCTGGGCTGGATGTACGCCAAAATCATCGTGTCAGTCAAGTAGCCACCTTCGTGACCACCTCCACCGTAACCAAGAAGGAGTACTCCAAAATCACGATCGGGATCAGGAGTGGGGGAAGGTGCAATAGTTGGCGCACTTGGTTCAGAGGTTACTTTGGCAGGACCATTCTTGGTGACAACGATAGACCGATAGCTAGTAAACGCATAAATTGCCCCAACTACCAATACTCCGAGTATGACTCCAAGCGTAATAAACAGTGGTAATAACAGGCGTTTTGACATCACCATAGGATGGTGTTGATTATACTCTATATAGGAACCCTTCCAGGTGTAGAATACAACTATGTATAAACGTCAACCAAATCCTCGTCAACCAAGTACTTCTTGGGGTGGAGTCAGTCACTGGTACAGCGATTTAGTTGGGGAAAGTGGACATTATTTTCACCAACACCTCATTTTGCCAAATGTTATGAAGCTGTTAGATTTGAAACCAACTGACAGTTTAGTGGATTTAGGTTGTGGAGACGGCGTGATGGAACGATCAATTCCAGAAGATCAAAAGTACTTAGGTATAGATATTGCAGATGCTTTACTGAAAGAAGCACGCAAGAAAACGACGTCTAAACACCATCGCTTTATGCTCTGGAATTTGACTCGACCTGTTAACTTTCCTGATGAATATACCAAAGCAGTCTGCATCTTGGCTTTACAAAACATGGCCAATGGTCAGCAATGTATTCAAAATGCTGCAACGGGCTTGAAAAAAGATGGCCAGTTCATCTTAGTGTTAAACCATCCGTGTTTTCGAATTCCACGTCAAAGTTCTTGGGGAATGGATGAAAAAAACAAAATGCAATTTCGCAAAATCAATCTTTACTTCTCTGATTTAGAAATCCCCATTCAAATGACACCAGGTAAAAATGCAAGTAAAACTACTTGGTCTTATCATCATCCACTTTCGACCTACTTTAGTTGGTTAAAGAGTGCTGGATTTATGGTTGAAGACTGTCAGGAATGGGTTTCCGATAAAGAGAGCCAAGGAAAAGCAGCGAAGATGGAAAATCGAGCACGAGCCGAAATCCCCTTATTCCTCTGTTTAGTCGCACGAAAAATCGCTTAAATTTTTTTAATCTTTCAATTCTGAGTGCTGAAATTCTCGTCCAACGTTTACGACGATTGATCCTGGATACGTTGAGAATTCCTGAACTTGGTCGCGAATTGTAGTGGCTAGTGCATCGAGATCCTGGTCTTTTACTTGTTGTGGATTGACTGAGATGCGAATTTCTCTTCCTCCATTGATTACGAATGCTTCGGTAACACCTTTTTGACTCATTGAGATATCAATCAATCCTTGCTGGTGTTTCAAAAATCCTTCGTAGTCATCGAATCGAGCGCCTGGTCGTGCTCCAGAAATAGAGTCGGCGACATGAACGATCATTGATTCAATTGAACTGAAAGGAATATCTTCGTGCGACTCAGCGACACAAGCAATGACAGCTTTTGGCATTTTAAATTTTTCTAATAATCTAACGCCTGACTCAACGTGATTATTTTCATCATCATAAATAACTTTACCAATATCGTGAAATAAACACCCAAGTCGTACAACATCAGTATCCACACCCAGCTCATGGGCCAGTGCTATCCCAATTTTGGCTTCTTCAAGTGTGTGTATGATCATGTTTTGACCGTATGAATATCGATACTTAAACATACCGAGCGTTTGGATAATCTCTCTTGGCAAGTTGAAGATATTGAGTTGATGACAGAGGTATGTTCCAGCAGCGAACATGTCTCTTTCTAGATCTGCTTTGGATTGTTGGAACAACTGTTGGATTTTTGCCTGAGTAACTATGCCACCTTTTCGCAATCGTTCAATGAGTACTCGAGCAATCTCTCGTTTGATGGTATTAAAACAATACAGTTTCAGTTGATGCATCTCTTCATCAAAGGTAATTTCTACTCCGGTGACTTCTTCAATGAAGTGAATGTTTTCTTGATCTCTACCCAGAATACGTGACTCGTCTTGTGCTGATTCAAAGGAAATAATAGGAGGAGTATATTCTGAATGGTAGTTTGAGGAGCCGTGTTTCATGACTTGTACCAATACTTGTTGAGCGATGAGCTCAGCGTGTTCAGTGACAAAATCTTCTTTGCTCTTTAACTCTTTTTGGGCTTCAATTTCAATCTCATTTTGGAGTGTTTCTTTGAGGATTTGTTCTGCTTCATCCTGTTCCAGCTTCCCTTTTTTCGCTAGCTCAACCAATAAATCTTGTTTTGTTTCTTCAATATGTTGTTGAGTGTTAGTAATGAGGTCAGTTAATTTTTTAGCATTTTGTTCTTTTTTCGAGACAATTGATTCTTGAATTTGGACACCTTTATCTCTCTTTTCCAATTCTGAAGTGAGTTCAGTATATTGTTGGCGCAGCTGAGCTAGCTCGTCTTGCGTGATTTTCTCGATCTCAATGGCGTCTTCCTTTGCCTCAATCAAGATTTCTATTGCTCTATTTTCTGCTGCTTGAATCAACAGTTTAGTTTCTGCATCACTCACTTTTGGTTTTGGTGTAGCAGGTGTGGATTGAGTCACCGTTTTTTTTGGTGTATTTTTCTTTTGGAATGCGTTAGTGAATGATTGAAAGATTGACATATATAGTTATAAATTTTAAAAAATTACCCTGATTTACTGTTTATTTTCTAATGAGTGGCCAGTCTCTAGTGTCAGTGAGAATTTCTGGTTCTCCGTTTCGGACGATTGTCATGTACTCAAACATAACAGCATTTTTGCCATCTCTGGTTCTTACAGTCCAGCCATCAGGGTCCATGCTGATAGCAGGGGAGCCGGCGACAACTTGTGCTTCGACGCAAATGACTTGGCCTTCCTTGAGCACTGTTCCAGTATTTGGTCGTCCTGCTGCAGGCACTTCTGGATCCTCGTGCAAGTGATGACCAATCCCATGACCGATGTAGTATTTGATGGTATCGAACTTGCTTTTTCTGGCGGTCGATTCGATGGCGTGTCCGATATCACCTGTCATTTTACCAGTTTTTGCTTGAGCAACTCCGTCGAGGACGGCTTGCTTGCCGACTTCCAACAATTTGTAGTCTTTATTCTTAATTTTTTCTATCCCAACGGTGACACAATGATCTGTGTAGTAAGTCTCTGAAATGATGCCAAAGTCTAGTTTGACTAGGTCTCCAGGTTGAATTTGCCTAGTTGAGCTAGGAATACCGTGAACGGCTTCATCGTTGAGCGAGATACAACTAGCGTACTCATATTTGCTTTTTGCGCCTGGTACGCCATAAAAAGATGACACAACATTGTGCCTTTTGCACAAATCAAAAGCTTTTTGGTCGATTTCAACTGGGAAGATCCCAGGTTTGGTCATTTCATACAGCTCTCGCAAAATCTCCATAGAAATTTGTGCGGCGTGTTTATAGAGCTGGTATTGAGAGGTGTTTTCGATGATCAATGATGCCTTTTCTAGGCACTATTATACCAGGTTGACGTCGTTCCAGGGACTACTGGCTAGAGGGGGTGTTAAAAAATGTTGAAGGCGCACAAAAACAATTTGAAATATTTGTCCCCCTCTCTTCCAGCCCACTATGAAAAAGTACTAGGATTGGACTAGAATTAGCCTAATATTTAGGCTAAATTTAGGCTAGAAATACAGTAGTTCCAGTAGAGCCGTGTGTAATTCCATTCTCGACTTGAAAGAGAATCAAGAAGTTCCCATCGACCTCAGTTTTACAGGTCAAAGAAGGAATAGTATTTGATCCTTATTTCACTATCTTTTTTTTGAAGATTTCAGGTGAGAATCTGGAAAAAAGCATCCCTGCCATCATGCTGCCCCAGCCTCCTACGTAGAGACCCATTGGCACCAAATCGTTTAAGAGAATGTCGAAAAATTTTCGTGTTTTCAAAAAGCTGCTGGTCTGAATCATCGCCCCAACTGTCTGATCATACAGTGGATCGACAATGTGTTTGAGATACTGGAATCTCAGTTCAAGTAAGATAAATCCAAGTAAAAACAAAATCAAAACTCGACTAGGCTTCTTTATCAGCAGAGCAAAGATGAATAGGATGCCAACAAGATATGCGATCGCATCTGCATTGTGCAAGAAAGTGAAGTAGAAGAGTTGAAAAAAACCAGCTTTAAGAGACATAGGCAGCGTATATTATAAAATGAAAAGGTTACATTTGCTCAACGGTTTTTATTCCCAGTAGGTCTAAACCTTTTTGTAAGATCAAACTCGTCGCTTTCGTTAACTGAAGTCTAAATTTCTTTTCATTTTCATTATCTGCTTTAATAATCTGAACTGCATTGTAGAAACTGTTGTAAGTCTGAGCCAACTCAAATAAGTAAGTGCAGACGAAATGTGGAGAAAATTCTGAAGCAGCGTGTTGCACGACCTCATCGAATTGATAGAGCAGTCGAAGCACAGCCAACTCTTCATTAGTTAAATCAGAAACTTGAAAATCATTGAAATCAACATCAACTGCTTTTCTGAGTACGCTTTTGCATCGGGCGTATGAGTATTGAATATACGGGCCTGAGTTGCCCTCCATATTCAAAATCTCACTCCAATCAAACACAATATCCAACTCACTTCTTCTTCTTAAGTCGTTCCATTTGAGCGCACCAATTCCCACAATTTGTGTTGTCATTTCATCTTGATTTTGCGTACTCATTTCCTTTGCTTTGTCTTTGGCTTCTTTCAGTACGTCTTCTAACCAAATGACATTTCCTTTTCTCGTCGACATTTTCACATCTTTGAATCGATACAAACCATGTTTAACATGTACTCGCTGTCCATCCTTAATCCACCCAAGTAGCTTCTCAGTTTCAAAAATTTGTTGAAAGTACAACGATTGTTCAATGCCTACTTCGTTCACAATCAGAATGTCTTTGCCATACTGGTCTATGCGATATTTATCTGTCGCCAAATCACGTGTTGCATACAGTGTTGCACCGTCTTTTTTGATAATCATTAACGGTGGGTACTTATCATCTTGAAAGAAAATGAGTTGAGCGTCTTTACTCTCTTGAAGTAAATTTTTTGTTTTTAATTCATCAATGATTGGTTGCATCTTATTTTCAAAAAAAGATTCACCCAGACCTCGACCATCATCAAACTCTTGGTCAAAAGTAACATCTAACTGTGCGTAGATTTTTTCAAACTCGATCCAAGACCAATCGATGCATTGTTGCCACAGGCTGCGTGCTTCGACGTCACCATCTTCTAGTTTCTTAAACCAACTTCTAGCGTCATCTTCTATTGCTGGATTTTTTTCTGCTTCTTCATGAAACTTCACGTAGAGTGCAACTAATTCTTTTACTGGCCGGTCTGATGTAGAAATAGTATCGATATCACCCCATTCTTTTATTGCATAAATCAGTTTGCCAAATTGAGTTCCCCAATCACCTAAATGATTATCACGCATTACTGTAAAGCCGGTCGCTTCTAGTAGATTTGCGACTGCAGAACCAATAATGGTTGAACGTAAATGACCAATTGTGAATGGTTTAGCGATGTTGGGTGAAGAGAACTCAACAATGGCTTTTTTGCCTTGATTCGTTTTTTCAACAACATCTGCTTTTTTATCAACGATGAGTTGCAGTTGTTCGAACAGTTCTTGTTGGGGGATTTTGAAGTTTAAAAAACCTGGTCCAGCGACGTTATCAGCAGAAACAGATTTTTTTGCTAACTCACTCTTCAAGGTCTCAGCGAACTCTCGAGGATTTGAGAATGCTTCGCCACTGGTTTTTTTGGCATCTTTCCAATGAGTTAGTGCAATGTTTGAACTAAGGTCACCAAATTCAGGATTGGTTGGGTGCTCGAGTTTTATATCTTGCGCAGTGAGGTCTAACCCAAAGGATGAACCAACATTGGCGAGTGTTTCTTTAATTGTGTTGTAGGATTGTTGTACTGACATAATCTCAGTCTGAAACTGTACGTGGTATTATATCTCAAGACTATCTATGAAAATACCAGATATCTCCCAGATTAAACCGCAGCTGCTGGCTTTCCTCCATGACCATCAGATCATGGCGATCTCAACCTTTTATAAGGAGCCTTGGATTGCCAGTGTTTACTATGCTGTTGACGATAAACTGGATTTTTATTTTGTCAGCACTCCGGGTCGCACTCACTCGAAACAGATCCTGCAACAACCTCAAGTAGCATGCGCGATTTATGACAGTGAGCAGACGCCGTTAAAACAGGAACAATTTACGAAAACTGGTGTCCAATTTTCTGGTGAGGCTCATTTACTGAAAGACCCAGTAGAAGTGAAGTATGGTTTAGATATTTGGGAAAAAGTGTTGAAGATTTCGGACTCAACTTACTTTTCAGTCGAAAAAATTCTGGGGGGTCAAATTGCTGAAAATGTCTGGAAAGTGACGCCTGAGAAATTGAAATTTTTTAATGAAGAGTTTTTTGACGAAAACGAGGTGCCACTCTTTTTATTGAAATAAATGAAACCGATCATCATACCTCTTCCATTTTCTTATAAAAAACCCAACGCTGAAGTGTGGGTGTTTAACACTACAGCTCTGCCAATTCCTGTTCGAAAGATTAAAGATCAGCAGATGATCGTGATTGGTCCAGGAGCTGTAGGTGGAAATCATAAACATCCTCGAACTGAGTGGTTCATTGCTTTTTCGCCTGGTTTAAAACTGTTTTGGTTGGATGAACAGAATATGGTTCAAGAAGTAGACATGTTTTCAAAAAAGGAGGAGTTGGTTTTAATTGAGATGCCTCCGTTTGTGCCGCACGCGGTTAAAAATATGGATAAAAAACAAAAAGTCATTCTGATTGAGTTCGCTGATGAGAAGATGAAAAACTCCGAGTTTATTCAAGTTATCTAAGAATGTGTTAGAATCAACCCTTCTATGTCTCGTAAACCTCAATTGTACCCAGACCAAATTATTCCTCTTGTTTTAACTGTGGTTGTTTTTCTAGTGGTGTCGGCACTTTTGTTTATTGAAGTGCATGTGTTGAACCGGTTCGTGATCGCTCGTGAACTGATTGAAGTGCATTTACGTTGGTCGGACATTTTTATTGGCATGACGATTTATCTCAAGACTTCGATTGATTTTGCGATATTTATTGGGCGATTAATGTCGAAGTTTCCCGGCTGGAAAAATCGAGTCATGATTGAGATTGGGACGGCGCTTGGAAATGCTTTGGGAACGCTTGGTATTCTGGTTCTCTGGGATTTATTCAGAGAGGTCCGTTTCTTGATGGCGATCATGATCATCATTGCTGCCTTGGTCCTGTTTCGTTTGGCAGAAGAGGGTTTAGATCATGTCAAAGATGAACACGGTCAATACAAGTACGGTTTCTTTGGTTTTTCTCGAGCTTTTGAAAAAGTACTGTCTAAGTTTAATAGTACTATTGCCCCAGTGCTTGATAAAGTCGTCCCGAGATTGAGCATGAATGATAGTGGTAAAAGAACGATGTGGGGTTTATTTGTGATGTCAGTGACTATTCCTTTTATCTTGGGTTTGGATGATTTCGCCGGTTACATTCCACTTTTTAACATTGTAAACGTGTATGGTTTTGCAATTGGTGTTTTTCTTGGGCACATGATTTTGAATGTTTTTCTGTTTTTATCACCCAGTAGCACTATTCGCATTGTGAAAAATCCCATCATTTCATTTATTGGTAGTCTTGCTTTTGTTGGTCTGGGACTGTGGGGTCTCTTTGAAGCTGCCAAATTAATTGGTTTTGGCGCGCACTGAACTTTCAGATTTCTTCATTTCATTCCTTGCTTCCCAAGAGCATGAAAATTGGTATACTGAATGTATGGATGATACTCAACAAGATCCCTATGCTGTTCAGAAACCAGATCCTGAAGAACTTCTTTTTACCTGGTCTGCTCCCAATCGCCCCTTCAAGAAGCGAAATAAAGAGTTTTTCACGACTGTTTTTCTAATCATGTTTTTGGTTTCCTTGATCCTCTTTTTTGCCAACCAGTTTTTACCGATTGCCGTTGTTTTGGCATTGGGTTTTTTGACGTATGTTTTAGCTTCTGTTCCACCTGAAATGATTGAGAATAAAATCACTTCGTACGGTGTCCATACAGGCCAGAATATGGCGAATTGGTTTGAAATGGGGCGGTATTGGTTTACTACCAAGTACAAAATGTATATTTTGCACATCGAGACAACTCGTTTTCCATACCGAATGATATTGCTGTTCGACGCGACACAGAAAGCAGAGATTGAAAAATACATGGATCATTATTTGATCAAAGAAACACCGGCCCCAACTGCTTTCGATAAGGCAGCTGATTGGATTCAAGAGAAAATTCCATTAGATCGAGAAGAGAAAGCAAGTAAAGCTCAACCAAAACCTCAGCCCGTTCAGGAATAACCTTTTTCCACACCCTTCCGCGTTTCTGCTAAAATACAGTCTGGTTTATTTCGTCAGGCGTTCATAGTTCAACGGATAGAATAACGGTTTCCGAAACCGTCGATCTGGGTTCGATTCCCAGTGGACGCACAAGGTATGATAAAATAGCTGTCTTGGCTCCCATAGTTTAATGGATAGAATAAAGGTTTGCGGAACCTTTGATCCAGGTTCAATTCCTGGTGGGAGCACAATAATAATGAGGTTAAGAGTTCTTCTTGAGGTACTGTAGTAAGGCAGTCAAATCTCCGCCGATCCACATTTCTTTTACCTGGCCATCTTTATCGAGTAAAACCAGCGTGTGCTGATACAAGACGTTGTACTGATTTTTTAGGGCAGAAGAGGAGTCGTAATCAACTTGCAGAATGGTCACATTGTCTGGTAACTGGTGGTTTTGAGCCTTCAGCTCCTGGTCAAAGGAAGTACATGTCGAACACCAGGGGGCATAAAAGTAGAGAACGACTGTCTGACCTTGAGCCAAACTCTCCGCGAGCTTTGACTGACTGAAAGTAGAGTACTGTGGTGCTATTTGAACAGAACTTGTGGATCGAGTGTGTCCAGCTCCACAAAATGCAGCAGCTTGGGTACAAAAGAATTTACTTTTCACCAGCACAATGGAAAAAAGTGCCAAACCAACTATCGCACCCAGATTTCTGAGAAAGATTTTTCGACCGGGAACGGATTGGTTCTCTGACATGTAGGGCTTCATGATAAGGAAGCAAAGCTAGAAGGTCAAGATGGTGTCCAGCATGGGAAGGGGTAGATACTTAGTCCAAATGTCGCATTAAATGAAATATCAATGAAAAAAGCTGAATTACTATCTGAAGTAAGAAAATACGGCATTATGGCGAAATGGGATCTTGGACAAGTTGATACACAGAAACTCATTTTCACTTTTCGAAAACCTCAGCCAAATTTATCAGTAGTTCCACAGCTAGACTTCAGATCAGGATTACCGTGATATAAAGTCTTTGACTTTAAAGTAACCCTCATTCTTATCTTTGATAACTAATGCCAGCCTATCTATTCTAGCTGACTGGAACTTTTCAAAAACCTTATTAAGATACTTCTTCAATTTTTTATCTGGATCACTACTACTGCTAACAATCGTCATGTGTGGAATAAAGTCATCAAAAATATATGGACTAAGGAAAACTCTTGTCTTAAACCTTCTCCAGAAATTCATCATATTGATGTTATCAGAGTAATCTGAATTTTTACCTAATGTTTGAACGAATAATACAAGAAGGAAATGCAGTAAAAATAACCTGAAATTATGCTTATATTGAATAGCCAAAACATTGGCGTTAGGCATAAAATCAATTTTGTCTTTTTCTATTTTAATATTTCTAAATATCGGAAGTGCAAAAATCAACTTCGACCTCATCATTGCCTGACCAATTTTTTTGTCGCTAATTTCTACCACATCGGTCAACGTAAGGTGCAACCCATACTGATTAGATTTACTGTTAACTTTTTGAACCGAAGCTATTAGCTGGTCTTTAGAAGTTGTTTCTTTACTCTCATTTAGGATGTCATACCCTATAAGTTCACTACCCACTTTATAAAAATTGATGTCACTGGGTATAAAATAAATTGCAAATTGTTTCATTTTTATTGTGAAATAACGTTGTTTATTTGAAGAGTGAGCTCATTAATATCTGAATTATTAGAAACCAAATTAATATCATTTGCATCTATGATAATTGATTTGTGATTATTTTTTTTGCTGATAACTAGATCTTCTATTGATTCCTGCAGACTTGATAAATATGATTCATCAATACCTTGCTCAAACTCACGACCTCTAGCTCTAATTCTGGCGAGAGCAGTTGTTGGAGTAACTTTTAAATAGATTAAAAGATCTGGTTGTTTAAATTTTTTATCTAATAGTGAGAAAGCATCATGATAGAGTTTCCATTCTTCTATAGACATGTTACCAAGTTTATGCGTAGTTTTGGCATAGGCAACATCTTGATAAAGAGGAAAATCTTGTATGACATGACTCTTCTTTAACAATTTGTTGATTTCATCATATTGTTTAATTTTATTAACTAGAAAATACATTTGTGAATGAAAAGCCCACCTAGCCATTTCTTCATAGTATTTGCTTAAAAAAGAATTATTTGTGTAATCTTCTTCAGAGAGATTAAATCCTGATTTAGTCAGAATTTTAGCTGCGGTGGTCTTACCTGAGCCAGGAACTCCAATAAAGGCGATCAATTTGTGATGCATATTAATCTACATTTTCTAGTGAATACTCCTTCAAGGAAGTCATATTTTTCTTTGATACTACGAAGTCAGTAATAACTAACTCAATTGTCAAAAACCTAACTGTACCTATTTCTACATCTCTCAGCTGATCTATCAGCTCTCTCAAAATATCAAGCTTTTCGCTCGAAGCATCGGTAATCCTAATAATGTTCATATGGATAGGTGATTTATCAGGATAAGAAATAGGATGTTCCCCATAACTTTCCAAATCCTGTGTCACATGTGTTCTTAACATTTCCCATCCATTATCAATTGGCAATCCTTGAATAAATATCTGATTCCCTATAAGGCCAATTCCTTTAAAAACAACGTCAACATATTTATGATTCGAAATTGCATTCGTGCAAATTGTGTCAATATTCCTAATATGCTCTTCTGAGAAAACAGAAGCTGAAGATTCTCGTTGTGTACAACCCACCAAAGAAATATGTAGTGATTCAGGTGGATAAACAAATTGAGAATTAGCAGACTCAAATAATTTACTTAAAGCTGACCTTATTGCTTGAACGGTTTCCAGCCCTTGAGGTTGCAAAACAAGTCGAGCAATTGTGGAAACGCAAAAATCGACTGGATCTGTTTCACCATCTTTCATGACCGCTGGAGTTATTTCTCCAACAACAAGCTTTGTTCTTTCTTTTTGCCACATCATGTCAAATCGTTCTGATGCACGTTTTTGTGTTTCTGTCATAGTGATGAATTCCTATCAATTACTTTTTGACTCAGCTTGAGTAACGCTAGTATCTGACCCTCTAATTTATACTTTTGAGCATTTTTATAGCCGAGTTCTCTATAAGAGTTTAAAACCGATCTTTCCAACTGAATTCTTTTTATAATACTTGAAAGAGTAAATGCTGTATTATCATCGATGCAAATTCCAGAATCACCAACTACGTTTTTAATGCCACCGCCATTACCATAAATGACCACCAAACCTCTTGCCTGGGCTTCAATAGCCGTAAGTGAAAATGCCTCTAATGATCTTGAGGGAATTAAAATAGCGTCATAATGAGAGAATTTATTGAATAGTTGTTCCCTAGAAATCTTCGTTTGGAGTAATACCTTGTCTTCAATTTTCAATCTCTTAATCATCTGTTCAAGTTTGCTTTTATAACCTGTTTCATCTTCATCGCCAATTACATCCAAGGTTGCAGGAAAATCAATACAAGACATAGCTTCAACCGCTATATCAGCACCTTTATAGTGATTTAATCTCCCAGCATATAGAAATCTCAGCGTTTCTCCCGGTTTGTGAACCGTATGTTTTGAAAAAGCATTTGTTGGCAGACCATGCGGTATTACTTCATATTCTTTCTCTTTTCCATAGACTGAAAAGAAGTCATTTGCCATAAGTTCTGCAGGAAAAACTAACACATCTGATTTATCAGCGATTTCAACAAGGTTATTTCTAAAGAAATCAAACTGTTTGGCTACTTGAGTATCGGTTCCATGACAAATCCCGATTTTAGGTATAGTTGTTGCAACGTCAACAAAAGATCTGGAAAGACCGAAATTAAGATGCTGCATGTGTATAACATCTGGTTGAAATTCTTTTATTATTTCTGCAACCTCTTCATTCAATTCCTTGATGTAGTCTGGGTATAATTTAGGATCCCTTATTTTTTTAGTTTCTAGAAACTGAACATTCGGCATTTTCCACCACTTATCTGTAGTGGGTGGCATAGTTAAAAAGAGAACTTCAATATCTTTTGGTAAATTGCTATACCAGTCGTCACAGATAATTGGACTTCCACCGAATGGATTAAAAGGAATATCAATTCCAGATAAAATTTTCATTTAGTAAAGTCCTTGTAAACTTCTGAAGCTTGAGGTCCAGAACCATCCTGATATTTACCATCGTATAAAACCACCTCACCAAGCACTTTCCAAAAGGTAACTTGACCTATTCTCATGTTCGGATAAATTCTCACAGGCTGAACGCCGTGGAGCATGAGCGTATATTGACCTATGTAACCAATGTCAATGAGGTCTGCTGTGATATGGACAAATAAACCTACTCTTCCTGTGGAAGATTTTCCTCTGACAACAGGTACATACATGTTGCTGCCTACTTTTTCCACAGTATGCCCTAAATATAAAATATCCGGCTGTAAGACATAGCCCTCTTCGGGAATTTCAATTTCTTCAGTTTCGTTTTGATGTCTAGTATCTAGGACTTTATTTTTATATACCAGAAGTTTATTCCCAATTCTGAAGTCATAGGAATTGGGATTAAGTTGTTTTTCGTTAAATGGGCTAATAATTATATTGCCATTTGCAACTTCTTGTTTTATTTTTGGTCCTGTTAAAATCATATATTCCTTAAATAAACTTGTTCATTATGGTTGGTTGAGGTGTAGAGAATTCTGCATAGTTATTTTGTTTTTGAAGATAATCTTCTTCAAGTAATTCCAATCCTTCAGGTTGCCAGAAGGATACCTGCCCAATTCTCATAAATGGATACACCCTAAGAGGTTGAACACACTTCAATTCCAATGTCCAATGATGACTAGTTCCTAAATGACCTAGATCGGCTGTGATCTGTAAGAAGAGGCCTAATCTACCAAGAGATGATCTTCCTATTAAACTGGGTACGAATTTTGTACTACCAATTTTTTCGCAAGTAACGCCAAGATAGACTTTCCCAGGCATCAATACATATCCTTGAGGTGGAATTGTTATTTGCGCTGTGTGGTACGGTTGCTTTGTATCTACAATATCATCAACAATTTCAAGCAACGTATCCCCAAGACGGTAATTGTAGCTATTTGGATTCATCAAGTCGTCAGAAAAAGGTTCAAGAGTTATTTCACCTTGATTAACACGTTTTTTGATTTCTGTACCAGTCAATATCATTGACCAAGATTATAGCAAAATAATTATGGTTTTGACTCGAGAATTGCCAAGTGTGAGACTAGACTTGCCAAAAAATCGCGGTACCTTGTGTCCTTGATGAAAGACACAATACCAGATCAGAAACTCC
>JBDTME010000007.1:0-75581 GCA_039934415.1 Patescibacteria group bacterium | reverse complement strand
AACTAAGCACAGCTCAGTTGGGAAGCTCCGGGCTTTAGCCCGGTGAGCTTCACATGTTACAAATGCTTTAAGGTTTTCCTTGGCTTTAATAGCTGTTGAAACCTACACTTTTCTTTCTGTTTCCTGGATATTCTTTTGGGTAATCGGCAACGTATTTTTCTCAATCATGCTCATTGTAAGGCGAAAACAGAAATTCCAAAGTTGGAGAACACTTTAAAGTGTATTTCTTGGTGCTGTCTCAACGTCACCTTTTTTAACTTTTGTATAGACGCCTACCAGGATGATAAAGAGCAGGAGGATGCCTAGCGCGTATGTCCACCAAGGCCAGTTGTCTGATCCGCCTTGGGTTTGGTTTGAAGTGTCTGTAACTGATGCTGTTTCTGGGTATGGTGTGGCGTTTGCAGTGAGTTGAATGATAAATGGGGTTTTTACGCTCGTCACATCCACGAAAATAGACCTTTCAGCTGTTAATCCATTCGCTGTTGCTGTTATCTTCTGTTGCCCGGCTGGGATATTTCCAAAGTCTGCAATTCCATCTTCATCTGTCTTCTCAGAAGCAAAGGCAGTTGGGATATTCACGACTGCATCTTTTACCGTTTCATTTTTTTCATTAATTACTTTGACTTGAATTGAGAACAGCTCGACCGTCGAACTGTCATCTGTAACGATAGCGTCTGCACTGCGTGTCGGAGAAGAAATAGTGTTGCCGTCAATTTTTTCTGAGACGACAGTACCGCGCGGTCCAGGTGCGCAGTCATTTACTCCGAATAGTTCAAAAGTGTAGCTTTCTTGTCCACTCAAATTATTCACCGTATAACTCGTTGTCTTATCAATTTTCGGAACACCATACTGGGCTCCATCGGAATTTCGTTTGAAGTACAGCACGTAGTGAGTAACTGGGTCGACTGGTGTCCAGTTCAACGTGACACTATTGGTACCATAAGATGAAATGACGACTGCCGGAGCATCTTTGGGTGGATTGGCGGTACATACGTTGGAGGTGGTGCTTTTAGAATTGGCAAAGAGTGAAAGGGGATAAATGACCACAGCACCAATGTTTGAAAAGTTCGAATTGTTACCTAGATTGTCGGCGCTTCTGACACGAAAATACCAGGTTCCTGGAGAGAGAGGCACGGGTTGTGTGAAATAGTTATTGTTAGTCGTGCTCGAGCCAAAAATTGTAGAAAAATTAGGAGAGGTTGACCATTGTACGGTATACGCCGGATTAGCCAATCCACCGTCGTCTGTCGATGCCGTCCATTCCCAAGTCGGCTCGGTGTTTGTGCCGGATACAGCGTGTGGATCACCTGGGGTAGTTGGTGGTGATGAATCAATGCTAAAATCTGGATTTCCTCCCATTGCAGTCCAACTGCCGGTTGCTGCTGCATTCAAAACACTGGCTTGCCAATGATAGGAGCTACCACTCGTCAAACCTGTCACTGTGACTGTACCGGTAACTGGTGTGCCAGTGTATGACACTGCAGTACCACTATGGGTGACAACATTCGTGAAGGCCGTGGAATTGGTCCGAATTTCTACCTGAGGGGTTAGAGAGTCATAAGAGTTCGTTGATGACATCGTAAATTTAAAGACAACTGTTGTATCGCTAATTTGGCTAGCGCTGACGATCGTCGTTGTGCCATCGGATTTATATTGGGCGAGTGAAGACGGAGCAGCCGGCGCTTGAAACTCGTATGCACCCATATCAGGAGTGCCCACGAGTGAGTTGCCAATAATGTCAGTCGTACGACCCGAGACAGTGGTACCCGTATTGATCATCTGTGATTGATAGCGAGGGAGATAATTTGCACTGCCAGTAAAAGTACGAGACCACGTTCCATCACCGTCATCGGTCCAGCTTCCTGAAGTTTTGATGTCATTCACGATGGCCGATTGAGTTTTGACCTGGACATTTGCAGCATCCTTATATACTGCGACCTCATCCACGAGCCAAGTCAGCTCTTCATTTGTAAAATCTTGCGTTTCATTATGTCCAGTATACCCAGTCACCATGCCCATACTGGCAAATGTCACCATCATTCGAGCACTCTGTTGAATACGAGCTTTTTTCTCTGCACTTGTGAGAGAGTCGTACCCAGTGCCTTTGATATTATCCATGTTATAAATATTGTGAAATGCATACAGATTGATATCTGTAAGTGATGTTTTTTCTGCGAGTGTATCTCCCGGAACACTGCGGATTGAAGTTAGGCTTGTATTATTTTTGATCCAAGTAGAAGTAAATGTGGTTCTTTGCGAGTAGGGATAGCCAAATGATTTAACAGCAAATGCAGCTGTGGCAGAGTTTTCGTGCATTGCTGATTCAATTGCAGTAATACAGTTGGTGATTTCACCAGTCATATATCTATTACTTGCTCCGGTATTATCGTCATAGGGAATTACTGTCCCAGTATTTTGGGGGAGGCTTGTTGAGGCATCTTTGAGATAGCTTGAGGGCATAAATGTTTTGGTTGGTGCATCAGCGTCTCCTGTCATCGCGCAGGTATAGTTTGTGAGTGCTTCGATGGCGGTGCACAGTTCACCTACCGTGTCATAGGCCGCCGAGCTAAGATCGAATGGACCTTGTGAATCGGCGCTACCAGTGATGGATAAACTTGTCCCACTACTTGAGACGACAAAGGCGATATTTACGGCCGCTCCGGTATAAGTGACTGTAAATGGTCCCGTGACGCCCATGTTAGTATGACTCACAGTGTGGGCGGCAATCTCGTGACCATCAAGGTAGAGTTGTTGCATTTTGGTCTTATCACTGGCGGTAATATTGGCGGTGTCATGGACATAGAATGACATCGTGATACCGTAATTTGTCTTGGCGTAGTCGGCAATCGTTTTAAAATAATCAAGGTTATGCCGATCATCAGTGCCGAACATGATGTAGCCGATGTTTTCCTTACTTCGGGTGTAGTAGGGGAATTTACCAATCACATCGTTGGTGGAGTTCCAGGTTCCCGTGCCGGTTTGGATAATTTCTGGCGCTTTGATAGAGCCCTGCAAGAAACAGTTGTTGGTATTGACGGTTCCAGCACTATTAAAGTGAATAACTCGAGATGCGCTTATACCTCCACCAGTCATGACACAGTTATTGAGGTTGACAGTAGTTCCGGTAGTTACCAAGACACCTCCGGATGCGACTCCATCGAAGATAACGTTATTGAGTGTACTGGTCCCACTACTACTTTGAAATGAAATCCCTGCGATACCAGTTAGGTCAACTCCAGAAAAAATACCATTCGTGATTGTCGTGGCATTGAAAACAGTCATGGCGCTCGTGCCGCCGATACTGCTGGTATCAACTCGAAGATTATTAAACACGGTGTTATCAGCGGCTAACTCGACGCTGATACCAAGTCCGGTGGTATTTTTGATCGTGACATCAGTAATGGTGGCATTGTCGAGAAAGACTCGCAAACCATACTCTCCAGTTGTGCCACCTTGTCGTGAAATCGTCAAACGTTGGACAGTCATTCCATTTGCATTCAAACCCATCGTGTATGTACCACCACCAGAATTGTAGTTGATGGTCACCGTACCATCATGACCACTGATCGTTGAACCTCTGAAAGTTAAGTTTGCTTTTTGGAGTGAAGCCGTGTGGCCGACATATGATTTCCCACTGCTCCCACCAGAAAACTCTATGATGTCACTGGCTGAAGCAGCGGTATAAGCAGCGGTAAGTGTGGCATACGAATCATTAGCAGTGTAACTCGGATCATCAAAAGCCCGAGTAGGATTACTGGCAGCCCCACTAGAGTCGGAGTTGACGTAGCGAGTGGCAGCGAAAGCTGGCGATGCTCTTATCAAAAATAGTGAAAAGAGCACTAAAACAACGCTCACAATTTTAATTTGTTGATACCGACTCAGATCAGGTAAATGTTTAAATTCCATAATAAAAAGAGGCCAAGCTGAGACCTTGGTATTCATTGTACGGGTGGGGGAGATAAGATGAAATGGTATCAACTACATCAAAAAAGCGCGATTCCAGAATAAATTGATGAGTTTTCTTGTGCCTCAGTGGTTCTGGCGGTAGAATGATCGCTATGAATAAAACCTCAGTTTTAGCAATCGGTGTAGTGATTGGTCTTATTGTGCTAGGTGGGAGTGCGTTTGCATTGTGGCAGATGAAGCGGATGCCTAAAAATGTTGTGGCCGAAGTGCCAGAAAAGCCCAATGTTACCACTACGAACAACTCAGAGTTACAAGCAGGCGGGAGTAGTTACTTGGATTCAAAAGGCGTGTTTACTTTTTTATATCCCAATGATTACAAACTTGATTTACAAAATAACGGACAATATGTTCGCGTCAGTAAAGTCGGGAAATCCCAACAAGGTCAAACAGAGATGACGGATGGAGTGATTATGGTGTTTGAGTCAATTGATTTAAAAGGACAGACACTTGATGCATGGACGACGTCATCAATTGAGGCTGCGATAGCTGATGGTGCTGGTCAAATTATCGAACCCAAGATTGAAGTCGTCATTAACGGTTATCCTGGATTTATTTATACGATTCGAAGCTTTGGTGAGTCCAAATATGTGGTTTTACAGAAAGACGCGAATTCTACCAATGCGGTGAGTGTTGCGATGGCGGTCTTTGATCCTCAAGACCAAAACTATCAAGCTCAAGTTGACCAGATCATTTCCACGATTCAGCTGTTGAAGTAAGTTGTGGAATCTAAAGTCTTGATGAAAATTGTCCCATAACATTGAAAATCCCGCTTATTTGTGTTAAAATTCCTGATTCTGAGCCAGCAATGGCTTAGAACTTTGAGTTTTTGTCTCCAGAGGAAAACACTTCTTTTTAGAGGCAAAAACGCACTTTTACAACGTGCTATTTATTCTTGGGGCGGTAAACAGAGGTAGTGGGTCAGCTCAATTGTGCTCACGCCCTTTGTTTCCTGCTCCAAGAAATTGTTTTATCTTGGAAAAAAAAGTCCACGCAGGCCTTGATGTGGCGTAATGATTAGTGAGGAGAAGAGGAAGAGATGTTAAGCAAAAGTTCTAGAAGGTTAAGGTTCTTTGCACTGGTGATGGGTGTGGTCTTGTTGGCGGTTCCGCTTATCTTGATGTGGGTTCCAGAAGCGCCGGAGGCTGGACCGCTTTGTAGTGGGAAACCGCTTCAAGCAAGGTTTGACGAAAATGGTTTACTTCCATTGCCACCGGTGCGTACTGATTACTGGCAGTACCAAGGGATGATTCTCTGGGCTGGCGGACGAGACGGAGAGTTAATCAAATATGACACTAATTCAGGTTTAGTGGAACTGTGCCGAAATTTTGGTGCAGGCTTTACCATTAACAGCATTTTTGGATGGAAGGAGTCTATCTGGGTTGCTCTGGATGCGGGTGACGCTGGCGGTGGCGTGTGGGAATACGTTCTGAAGACCCAACAATGGATTGAACATTCTGTCGCAACTGAAGAGTTGCTGGATGATAGAACCTACTGTTTGGTTCCATCGACTGATGGCGACACCTTGTACATCTGCACGATTGCCGGTATCTCTCAGATATATCGGGGAGCAGGCGTCGCGCCGGAACCATTCCAATTGCCGCCTGACAATGTGGTGAATTTTCATGATATTGAACCCTTCCCCAATGGGGAGGTGTGGCTTTGCTCTATCAAAGATGGGGTATACACGCATCAAAATGGGCTGTGGACTCATTTTAATTCTAAAGGTGTCCAAACATGGAATTCTTCAAGTAAAAAATGGATTTCAGTTTTGGACAAACCGGTTGTTTCTGACAAATGTAGAGATCTCCAGTTAATGTTCGACGGTTATATTGGAATTGCTGGCGATGCCTCAGAGAACGCGCTTGTTTTCATTCCGTTGAATGTACAGGATTTCTCTGCACAGGTCTCGCCAGAGTTCAAGAATCTCACATCCATCACTCTGGGTCCGAGTGGTGAAGAGTTGCAACGAGGTTATGCTGTGACCGATTACCTGGGAGGAGCTTATTTCGTTAACTTCCAAGGCGACAAGATACTGGTCACAGACATTGAATCGAATGACTCCGCCTGGGTAAGTACAGGCGACTTCTATTTTGCAACGCAAAAAGGGATCGTGCGGTATCACGTTCCGCAGTAAGTAAACAATTGACAAATAGCATGTTTGGTTGCTGCGACTTATTATCGTAGCAGCCTATTTTTCAGTTAATTTTTAAAAAAGTGGATTGAAAAATGGGCGGGTGAGAAAGATATTGCATCTTTTATCACCACTCAGGAAAATTTGCACATTAACAACATGACTTGAAAAAAGGTGTGTGGCTTTTTGTTGAAGAAATTATTCGTCGATGAGAAGCCACACACCAAGTGTGGAAACGGTAAAAATAAGAGGCAAAAAAACAATGTATAACGCAGAGTTGAGACTCCAAAGACGATCTGTTACCACTTGGCGAATGGTAATGATTGTTATGATCTGTTTAGGATCAATCTGGGGAATCATGTCATTGGTAAAAGGTTTTGCCCAAGAGGGGACCTGGTTGACTGCCCCATTGGTTAAGGGGAGGGATGATTTGCTTTTCATGGAAGGACCAGACCTTCAATGCCAGAATCTGTACACCTACTCCGCCCGTGACAAGTGGGTGGCCCTCAATTGTGAGGGCTATATTAATGGAGCAAACGCTTGGACAGTTACTGAAAAGTTTAAGCGCGAAAACCCCAATTGGCCCACCATCTATACTTGGACGGTCGATTTTTGGTGGCCCACATCGCGTGGTCCACTCCCGCCAGGTGCCCAACCGGGCACCTCCAGCAAATAATCTCATTCAAGTCACGTTAGCGCACTGGACGGTCTCACAAGGCCGTCCTTTTTTTTGCTTTTTTTTACAACTTTTTCAATAATTTGTGCATCTTTTCCTCAATGGCGAGTGCTCGTGGTTTGTCTTTGCCGAACACGATGTACGCGATTTTGTGTTGGCGGAATACATTCGCTGTAGTCAGGACGACGCCTTCTTTTGTTTTATGGTCGAACAGCACAGGTTCGAGTAGTTTTTTGACTTTATTAAATTTCAGCAATTTTTTGGTTGGCAGAGGATATGCGGAACGGGTGGCGAAATAAGACTTGGTCATGAAGTTTTTGCCAATGAGTTTACGAGCTGCTTCATAGGCGTATGTCCCACCGGTGCGCCGCACATTGGATTCAGTCAAATAGAGCTTGCCATCGGTTCCAGCAATGAAGTCAACATCGAAGTAACCTCGATACCCGAGCTGTGTATACACTTTTCCGAGTAATCGACCGATCTTGTGGAAAATTTGTTGTGTCTTTTTTGGCAGTATTTCTTTTTGGATTTCAACGCCAAGGAAAACGCCTTGATCACTCATCCGCATCCCACAGTTGTACAAAATTTCGACTTTGCCGTTTTCGTGAATGCGACACTCAAAATTAGGAAAGCCACCGCCAATTGAAAAATTAGGTTTGATGTAACTCTCAACCACGACTGGAAAAATATTCCAGTACTCATCAAGGTTGAGTGCGTGTTTGATTTTCTTTACACATTGATCGTACTCGCGAGGCAGCTCATCTGGTGCATAGATGAGTACTCCTGCTCCTGAGTGACCTTTATTAGTTTTGATGACGACACCATTTTCTTCTACATATTTATATGCCGCAATTTGCGCAATCTCATTGATGCCTGAACAAATCAACCCATCCGCCATGATTAAGTCGTGATTTAAATGTTGATATTTTTGAACGATTTGACGAATGCCAGCTTTGCTTCCCAAGAAATTGACTGTCCACAAATCTTCTTTAGGTGGGGAGTCGGGTGTTTGCACACTCACTCCAGCTTTTTCCAGTGCCTTTACCAATTCAAAAAATTGCGCAGTAGTTGAATACGGTAGGAGAGTGAGTCCACCGTGTGTTTTTCCTAGTTTCACTAGTTTTTTGAACAAGGTTTTGTCTTTAATGCAATCGATACAAACTTCGCCGGTGTGGACTTTAGGGGCAAGTGCTTGAATGTTTTGTGCGCCGGTTAGCTCTGTTTGATATTGAAAAAAATCGGGGTCAATTGGTTGGGGACTGATAAAACACGCGTCAGGGATATCACAGACAGAGAACAGGTCTCGATCTGACAAAAATGAATTTTCTAAAATCTCAAATGTTCTTTCTTTTTCATCATCAATAGATTGAATAAATCCCCACACATCTTCGGAAAGATTAGTGATAAATACCGTCATAAAATAACGCTCCTTTTTCGATTTAGCCATTATTACGCATTTTAGTAAGGATGCAAATAAGGATTCTGTTTTCTTGAGGAAAATGCGAATTTTTTTATACATTTACATGCACAATAACTCTGAATCTCGTAATTAGTAACTAGAATTTCATTTTCTTGTCATCTTTGTTCAATACACTCACTGAGTGAGGAGTTTTAGAATCATTTTCACTATTTTTATTGTTTCGGTCTTTGTATGCATGCAGCAGTGTGTAGTTCGTGCCATCGGCAGTGAAGAACTAGATCCTTTCAGCGACTATAGTGTCCACTCGTTACCAAATCCATCTACCACAATCGAACCGTTGAAGGTCCCAAAGGGAAGTACTCAAAATGGGTCAGAAAATGATCAAAAATCAACAAAAAATTTGATAGAAAGAGATAAAACTGTTCGCAATAATAGTGTCGAAAATCAGAGTACTAAAATTACTCAGGAAAGAATGACTTGGCAGACAAACGAGGACACTTCTTTGGATGCTCTAACAGAGAATGAAGTGCCCGATTTTTCCAACGAGTTCCAAGAATCCAGTACTGATGGGTGTGATGGTGTTCATAATTCTGCTAAAAACTATTCAAAAAGTTCTGCAGCTCAGTTGTTAATTGGCATGCTCAAAATTGGTCCAAATCATTTATATTCTCAATTTCAATGTGACGATCCACGAGATTCTTACATCCCAACCAAAGCGCAGATAATCTATCAGAAATCTGTTACATGGATGCCACATTCAGATTTTTTTCAACACCGGATAATAAATGATTATCTACAATGTGTAACATTTGTTTTTATGAGTTATGAGCTGGCTGGAAAACCAATAATTAAACAAGGCAGAACAAATGCGGCAGATTTATTAGCAGCGAAATACACAGGCCCAACTGGCCAATTCAAAAAATTTCAAAGCGGACAAGCA
Source organism: Patescibacteria group bacterium (assembly GCA_039934415.1). GTDB lineage: Bacteria > Patescibacteriota > Microgenomatia > UBA1400 > PJMF01 > JBDTME01. The sequence continues at coordinate 66,448 of JBDTME010000007.1, read as the reverse complement.
ACACAGCTTCCAGTAGAAGGTGATTTACTAGTTTGGAGTACCACTGCTGCTAAAAATCAGTACGGACATGTCGGGATTGTATTGGAGACGCGGATCGATAGTCTTGCTACTGACGCCAAGAAGAATCTCGGTGTTGATGGGAAGCCAAAGAAAAAATTCGGTACAATCTTAGTCGCGAATTCAAATGCGAGTCAGCTGGTTTATGAATATCAGTATCGTATCGATATTAAAACAGGTGTGGTAACGCTAGATAAGCTTTCAGATAGTTGGTCGAAAGTACCCGATTATTGGCTGCAGATGAAGGAATAGATGAAAGAACGAATGATGAAAATGAGAAATATCTCAACACCATTTGCGGTAATTTTAACTGCATTCATTTTAATCATAGTTTTTTTTATTGTCGTATTGGCCGCCACTGAGACTGACGACGGCCTGCGAATCACAAGTCAGGAACAGCAGAGTATGACAGAGTACTATTCCAGTTGCCCTTTTAAAAAAGCCGAGCAAAAAGACATTACAACTCAGCAAACGATACGTAATCTAGTCAAATTTATCGACGTCTCGTGTGATCCGCAAAAACAAATTGAGCAAGTGACAGTTCAACTCATTGGTAAAGACAAACAACAATCAAAAACTGATTTTGAAAATTGGTTGCAAGCAAATAGACTCGAAGAAAGTGTGCATTTAAAAATCAATATCGAAGAATAGCAGTCTATTTTACTGCAATCCCACTCCTGCTGCCTTCTTTTCTACCAAGCATGCAGTAAACGCCGCAGATGGAGTAAAGCCACATTGACCATCAGTCTGTCTCTCACACGGTGCCTCCTGATAGCACGAGTACTCTGCGCGATACTCGCAGGTACTAATTTGGTCAGGTGCGTTGATTTCAACACACAGTTGGCCGCTACAACCACTGCGTATGCATGTCAGTGCGTTCACACTCGCCGGAGTTGGGGAACTGAGGATGGATGGAGGAGTTGAAGGTTGAACAGGCATAGTAGAAGTACCGATAAAATAATTACCTTCTAGAGTAATGCAGGTAGGAGGAACGGTTTTTTGTAATCGACTGCCTGGTCGCTGGACGCAGGCTTGATAGTCTTTCGGTACATTATCTAGTCGTAATTTAAAGTATGAGAGGGCAGCCCCGAATATGAGTGCAAGTCCAAACAAGATCGCAAAGAATTGCAAAAACTGTGCACTCATTACAGTCTTGCCTGAAGGCGGCTTATCCTTCAAGTCTGACTCAATGTCAGGCTGTGTCATTGGTGGGTAATGAGTGAGTTGTTCCATTGGCTCATTCTACTGTTTTCATCAGGCATTTGCCAAGTCGTTTTTTGCGAGTACAATAAGTAGACAATATATCATTGAGGAAAAAAATTATGGCAAGTACAACAACAGCACAAAAATTTACTTTAAAGGAATTTTCGATTTCTGAGATTTTAAGTACCTCATGGCATGTATTTAAAGACAATTGGAAAGAACTGGCTATCTTTATAATTGTGTACCTATTGGCAGTCCAAGTTCCTATGATGTTGGTAAATAGAGTGCTTTCCCGAGGACCTCTCTTATCTCTTTTACGCCTTGTTCTATCAGTGTGGAATGTCTACGTCGGACTGGGCTCTATAAAATACATGTTGGCGTTTATTCGTGGTCAAAAACCAGAGATTGCCAAAATCTTTGATAATGCATCAGAGTTTGTGCCATTTTTGATCATGTATCTCCGTTTTATGCTCGTGATCTTTTTGGGCATGATTGCGTTTATCATTCCTGGTATCTACTTTTCTTTTAAATATGCATACGTTTTGATATTGGTTGCAGATGGTAAAGCAGCAGGGTCAGAAGCGTTCGTGATGAGTGGCCAAATGACTGAAGGTCGCAAGCTCACGCTTTTCTTATATGGAATTGTAAGTTGCTTCTTGGTCTTGGTGGGGATGATTGCATTTGTAATTCCAGGACTGATTGCTGCTACAGTGGTTGGCTTAGGTGGGATGCTGACGTATCAATACTTATTGGACCACAAGTCTTCCGTGAGTAAGGCAGCTTAACACTGTTCAGATCGAGAGTGCCCGAGATGCCCAACTTGCCACCAACGATTCATCGGCTGTTTCATAAGCTCAAAACAAAACGACGTATCAAAAGAAGAGTACTGAAAGTATTGTTCGTTTTACTCATCTGTGTGGCCGTTTTTTCCTATTTTACGAATCCGTTTGTGCGTTTTTCTTTGATTGTCGACCCGTTTCATGCAGTTGATTATAAAGATGGTCAGTTTGTGCTTGAGGACGATGCCTCAACTTTTGTCAAACATGACGCTTTTTTCAAACAGTTAGCGCTCATTAAAACTGGGTGGCATATTCTCAACAGTCGCTACGTTGGTGGTCCAAAAGCCAAGTCGGGGAGTGTCGAAGAGATCATCAAAGCTATTCATCAACTTCGATTCAACCCAGCCCAACCATTCTTAATCTCAGGTGATCATTTTAGTATGTTATATCCTCGGTCATTGGGGATTTTTTACCACTCACTCATGGATCCTCGTACTGCCTTAGATGAGCAAGACTGGAAAGACCGGCAGCTGCTGTATTTAAAAACGGAAGCATATGCACTTCAAGTCTATGAGAACTCTGATCGTCTCTCTACGACGATTGTGCCGGTCGCACCACGCTCTGTTGTCTTATTAAATTTTTACGCAACCCCATCAGACACGTTATATAGCTTGCTGTATGGTTTAAAAATGATTGAGGATGAAACGACGATTGAGCGATTGTATCCATATCCATCCAACGTCGAAGCGTCATTTGCGTTACAAACAAACAACCAAGCAGCACAACTCTTGGCGCAACACAAAACAAGCTTAATTCGTCAATTCCAGAACTATGTCGCCGAAGTCTACAACCCACAAACTGGACTTATTCGTAGGGATATTACTTTGTCAGGGACTAAGGATGTAACGCATCGCGAAAGTGCTTTTTATGACAATGTTATTTTTTGGCGAACCCAGCAACTTGCTCAAGAGTTAGGGCTCATTCAGAAAGATGAACTCTTTCTCACAGAGTTGAAAAAAAAGATAATCAGAGCTTTTTGGGACGATACCACTGGCGTGTTTTTGGAAGATTTAAGTACAGTGTCTCAGCAACAACATGCCTACTCTTCAGATTGGTTAATTGTTCAGATGACTGGCTTTTTGGATCCGGCAATTCCAGAAGAAAGGTATTATTTCGTTCGATCTGTCGAGTATATCCAGCGCAATGAAATAGATCAGCCTTTTGGGTTGAGATATCAGGCAGATCTTCGTAAGTCTGAAGTGGTGGGATTAGTGCGTTTGGTGGCACCCACGTATGGTACGACCGCAATTTGGAGTAATTGGGGACAGGAATACATTAAATTGTTAGTTCGATTGGGGCAAACAACTGGTGATCAAAAGTATCTCGATCAAGCAAAAAATCAACTCGATGCATATACCTTTAACATCAAGCGATATCGAGGTTATCCAGAAGTTTATGACTCAACTGGTGATTTTTTCCGCACAGCCGTATACAAAAGCGTTCGCCAAACTGGTTGGGTTGTGAGTTACGAACAAGCAAAAGCGATGTACGATGTGGCAATAAAACGCGAGTAGGGTTTTGGTACTCTACCAGGCTAATTCACCTTTTATTTCAGCAAACGTTTTCAGAACTGCATCTTTGTCTGATAATTTTACGTCTTCTGGTTTGACTGGCCAATCAATGTTGAGATCTGGATCATCGAACCGAATACCGCTTTCATCGTCTTTAGAATAGAGCTCGCCACATTTGTAACAAAAAATCGCAGTTTCTGAAGTGACACAAAATCCATGAGCAAAGCCAACTGGAACATACAACATGGTTTTATTTTCTCCAGACAAATAAATGCCAAACCAATTCCCAAAAGTTGGAGAAGTCGGGCGTAAATCTACTGCGACGTCATAGACTTCACCGGAAATAACTCTGACGAGCTTCGATTGTGAAGTTGGTGGTTTTTGAAAGTGTAAACCTCGAACAATTCCTTTTTCAGAAAAACTTTGATTATCCTGGATAAATTCTTCAGTGATTCCGTGCTCAACAAATTTCACTTTATGATACGTCTCATAAAAATAACCACGTTCGTCACCAAAAATGTCAGGCTGAATAATGAGTACACCAGAAAGAGGAGTGTTTTTGAATTCCATAGTCTGCCAATTATAGCTGGAAAAGCGGCTACTGGCCACTCAATCATCCTCGCGCTATACTCCAAATCATGAGACGTTATTTCATCATAGCCATTCTAATCATTTCTTCGTTGGGCATTCTCGACGCCAGTTTTTTGACCTACGAACATTATTCCAATGCCGTTCCACCTTGTAGTAATTCCATCTGGGTGGATTGCGGAAAAGTATTGAAGAGTAAGTATGCGATGGTTGGTGAACTACCATTATCTGTTTTAGGATTGGCTTTTTACAGTAGTATGCTCGGGTTAAGTTTAGTTCGACTTTTTGTTGAAAAAGAGCTGACATTTAAAGAAGTGTTATGGAAGATCGTAGAGAGATACGCGCGTCCACGAGCCTTAACAATAGAAAAATTGTTATTTTATGGACAAGCTGCTGCAACGAGTTCGGCAGTCCTCATGTCTCTATACTTGGTCTATCTTCAACTCGCTGTCATCCATGCGATTTGTCTCTATTGTATGTTTAGCGCTGTTTTGAGTCTCACGATGTTTATAGTGACGCTGACTGAATACTTCAAAGTGCAAAGAAAAATAGTCGTGCTCAGATAGTATGCAATCATTCATTTCTCGGTTTTCTGCTCAAGCCTATCAACAACTGCTCAAGCCAGTTTTTTTTTCATTCGATGCTGAGACAGTGCACGAGTTCATGCTCAACAATGGTGAGTTTTTTGGAAAAATCTCACCTCTTCAAGCTGTATTTAGCACCACTTTTGCTTTTCGAGATCCAGCGCTTGAGCAAACGATCAAAGGCATTCGCTTTACGAATCCTGTAGGATTGGCTGCTGGTTTTGATTACAACGCCCAGTTGACGCAAATTTTAGGTGATGTTGGCTTTGGTTTTCAAACAGTGGGCACGATTACGGCTGAGCCCTTTGGAGGGAATCCCAAACCTCGGCTAGGACGGTTACCAAAATCGAGAAGTCTCCTCGTCAATAAGGGGTACAAAAATCCTGGTATTGATGAAGTTGTTGAAAAACTCCAAGCCAAACAATTTCCCATTCCTGTCGGCTTGAGTGTGGGGAGTACGAACCGTGAATATAAAAATGATAAAGAGCAGATTGAGAATTTTTTGATCACTTTCCAAAAAGTTGAAAAAAACCTGCCTCGCATCACGCACTACGAACTCAATATTAGTTGTCCCAACTTGAGGACCGGCGAGCCGTTCAACACACCTGCAAAATTAACTGCGCTCCTAAAAGAAGTAGAGAAGCTCAAATTTAAAAAACCCGTTTTCATTAAAATGCCGACTGATATTACTGTTGCGGAATCAAATGCCTTACTCAAAGCGGCCGATAAATTTACCATTGCAGGCGCTGTGATCGGAAATCTTACTAAAGATCGCAAGAATCCAGATCTTGATCCTGAAGAAGTCGCTGCCGCAGGTCAGGGGAATTTCAGTGGCAAGCCGACAGAGAAACGAACTAACAACTTGCTTCAAGGTGCGTACAAAGAATTTCACAAACGATATGTTTTCATTGGGTGCGGCGGTGTTTTTAATGCTGAAGATGCATATCGAAAAATCAAACTTGGTGCCAGTTTAATTCAAATTATCACTGGAATGATTTACGAAGGCCCTCAACTCATTGGCCAGATCAATCAAGGTCTTGTCGAACTTCTTCATGAAGACGGTTTTGAACACATTGCAGAAGCAATTGGAACAGGGAATAAAAAATAAACTTGCTTACTCATATTTTTTCCTAATTGTTCTATACTGAGCGTAGTATAATTGAGTACAATCCAATGTCCCGACATTTTCCAACTTTTCTTATTTTGACATCGCTGTTGTTTTTGCTGTTGATTGTTCAGCCAGTTAAAACACAAGCCCTTACACCAACACCCACTTCTATCCCATCAACAAATCAAGAATATGTGAGAGGACTAAACTTGTTTGGTGGTTGGCAAGGTGAGTTTGGCGGTACGAATGCTTTTGCGACTCCAGCGATGATGGAGTATTTTAAAACCAAAGGCTTTACGCATTTCCGAGCTGGTTTTTCCTGGAAATTTTTGCAACCAACTTTGAATGGTCCACTTGATCCAACTTACTTGGCTCAAATGGATGCATTAATGGCGAGTGCTCGCAGTCGAGGATTGAAGATCGCTTTTGTCCCGCTACCTGGCTTGTATAAAGGGAATAATGTGGCGACTTCTGCAGTGCCGCAAGCTGCGTTTAACGATATGTGGAAGAAATTGGCTGCACATTACAAAGATGATGCTGCTTTGTGGGGATATGATCTGATCAACGAGCCAAATATGGGAGATACCTGGAATACCACGATCGCGCCTTCTGCGATTGCAGCAATTCGGACAGTAGACATGACACATCCTATTTTGGTTCCTACTTCTACTGGTGGCTATGGTCACTACTTTAAGTATCATTTAGCCGGATTACCGATGTCTGATCCCGCCAACAATCTTATCTATGAAGCCCATTTCTATTTTGATACGCCACCCAACGGTCAATATCCTAATGGCTTTGATGTGCCCAATGCAAATCTCAACATTGGAGTGGATAACGCTAAAGATTTTGTAAACTGGTGTGTGTCGAACAATGTGAAGTGTTTTGCAGGAGAGTATGGTGTGCCTGCTGGATGGAAGATGGGGACACAGACGTGTTTATATGATGGTGGGATGAATAAAGATCCAAGATGGTTGACCGTTCTCGATAACTTTCTGACATATCTTGATCAGAACAAAATCTCTGGTGCTTACTGGTCAGGTGGTCCTTATGGAGACATCAGTAGCATCGGTCCTTTTTGTGATGCACAGTCAAAATTCTATGATGCTCCTCAAATGGCAATTCTGACAAAACACTTAGGGTCTTCAGTTAGCGTTTCGCCTGCGCCGACTCCAGTGACGAGCTGCAATGAAGACATCAACAGTGATCATGTCGTGGACCTCACAGATTACTCATTATTAATCACCGACTTTTTGAAATCAGTACCAATAAATCCACGTGCGGATATCAACCGTGATGGTCTTGTTGATCTGACTGATTACTCGTTACTTGTAAGGAAGTTTCTGAAGTCTTGCTAAAGTGATAATGCTTAGATTCCAGCGAGAAGTAAGCTGGTGACGTACTCAATGGCTGGTGAAATGAGTCTACTGACAGGTGATACTCCATTGAAAATAGGGAGCATCAACAAAAGCAACACAAATAGTCCATTTTTTCTCATAAAAATTTGATAATCAATTGCGGTTGCCTTCGGCAAGAATGCATAAAGAATTTTCTCTCCATCGAGTGGAGCAACTGGAATTAAGTTGAAAATCGCCAGTGTGATATTGATGATCACGAGTTGAACAAGTGCCAGACCAATAAGATCTGATGCAGGAAAAACAAATCGAATTAATAATGAAGCAATGACGGCCAAGATGAGGTTCGAAGTAGGTCCCGCCAAAGCGATCAACGCCGCATCTCGAGTACGATTTTGTAAATTGTAAGGGTCGAATTCAACTGGTTTTCCCCAACCAAACCCAATCATCAATAATGCCACGGTACCTAGCGGATCTAAGTGGGAGAGAGGATTGAGTGTTAACCGACCTTGTACTCTAGGTGTTGGATCTCCCAAGTGATCAGCCACCCATGCATGGGAAAATTCATGAATGGTAATTGCAATGACCAAGCCAACAGCAAAAATAAGGAAGACGAGCGGATTAGTAAAAAGAAGATTAAGCATAGTGGAACAATATCCATTATAGCCTTTTATTCAACATATTTAAGATTAGAAACTGAAATGGCCTTCAGCTTGCCTTTTTATTTCATAGTATACTTTGAGTATGTCTACAAGAAGGTACGAATCATACGAATCAGTAGAAATAGGAATTCCATCCTGGAAGGACCTTATCCAGGAACGTTTATATCTTGTTCTGACGAAATTAGCGCCGACGGAAACACTAATTTTAGGAAGTGCCGGGATTCAGTACTGTGTTGATGAGATTGAACTTCACAGACAACTTGCAGATGAAGAAATGATTGAGAGTTTAGTTCCAGATCTTGCCAAATACTTAGAACTTATAGAAAAAAAACAACCAAATCATCTATTGGATGAAATTCCCCCGATAGACTCACTAGAAATTCAAGCAGAGTATGAGAAGGTTTCAGTTCAAGTGAATAAACTTACTCATCCACATTCGCCACGATATAACGAAGCGTTGCAAGTTGTTGCATCTTTTGAACAAAAATACTTAGATATGAACTATTTGTGTGATCAAGGCTCTGCTGTACCCATCGAAGTATTAAGTAGTAACTATGGTTTAATAAAGAAAAAAGCTGATGAATTGCGAGGCTGGATCTATTTATTTGCGATAAATAGGTTAGTTGTCTCTGATCGAACTCGTGCTGCACTCCTTGCCCAATCACTTCGCTATTTTCTAAATTCTCAAGAGAACTTAGATGACAATCAAGTTGAATCTGCTCGCGTAATTGTAAAGAATATACAAAAAGTTACAGAAGTGCTCTCAAATGAAATCGGCAATAGGACGTTGTCGACATTAGCGATTAGATTAAAAGCACTTTTGCCATTTGAGGCAAATTAGTGTGTGTACTGGTTTATTTTACCGTAACGCTTTTAGCCAAATTCCTGGGTTTGTCCGGATCGAGTTTTTTCAATAACGCGAGTTCATAGGCAAGTAGTTGTGACACCACAATGTTAAACACAGCATTCAGCTTGCCAACATCCTGCAACCTGATATTGAGGTCAGCCTGTGCAAAGACAGTTGGTGAAAAACTGAAGATTCTCCCGCCGCGCGATTGGATCTCGATTGCATTTGAGAAAGTATCTTGCATGAGTTCATCCTGACTTGTCAGTACGATTGTAGGAGTTCCTTCCTGAATCAAACTGAGTACTCCATGTTTTAATTCTCCAGCAGCAAAGCCCTCAGCATGAAGATAGGTTGTTTCTTTAATTTTAAGTGCTACTTCCAACGCTGCTGGATAATTTAGACCTTTTCCGATGACGAACAACTGTGGTTCAACGACGAGCTCTTTTGCCAATGTTTTAATCTGTTTTTGTACTTTTTTATTTTCCAAAAAAGCAGTGATGGCGTCAGCGAGCACCTGTAATTGTTCAGCTCCTTGTGTAGAGTCTTTTTCCTTTAATACCTGCGAAAGCAAAAAGAGCGCGCTGACTTGTGCCAGGAATGCTTTGGTTGAAACGACGGCTATTTCTGGTCCTGCTCCAACTGGAAAAGCGTGATCTACCAATCGTTCAAGACTCGACCCGCGAGAGTTGATCAGACCGATCAACTTTGCCCCAGCTTTTTTGGCAGCCTGACATGCCAACAAAGTATCGATTGTTTCGCCACTTTGTGAGATCGCAATCACAATTGCACCGGGTTTCAAGTTCGGAGCAAATGCCACAAATTCATGCGCCTGAAATGCCAAAGCAAGGATGCCAGCATCATTAAAAAAATAGGTTCCAAACAACGCACAGTGATATGCGCTGCCACAACCTAATAGCACGACCTGAGGCGCTGATTGAATGTTGTGAATGAGTTGTTGGTAGGTCGAAAACTTTGTTTTTGCCAACTGATTCAAGATGAATGGTTGTTCATGAACTTCTTTGATTAAAAAATGAGCGAACTTTCCTTTATCAATTTGTCTGGAGGATAGTTCCATCTTTTTAAATTCAAGTGGCAGTACCTGGCCGCTCTTCACTGAGTATCGCTGGATCTCTTTGTCATGGGCAATAATTACATCACCGTCTTCCATAATGTAGATCTGATCAGTAAGGGGAATGAATGCAGTCGCGTCGGAAGAAAAATAAATCGACGTGGCAGTTTTGCCCACTAACAATGGAGAGCTATTTTTGACTGCAATTACAGTTCTTGAAGCAGCATCGAGGACGAGAATGGCATTCGCTCCTTCTAACCGTTTGAATGATTGTATGACTGCCTGTTCGAATGAAGCTGTCTTCATGGTTTCTTCTATCAGATGAACGATTACTTCCGTATCTGTTTCTGAAATGAATCGATGACCGTTTTTTATCAGTTGAGTTTTTATCTGCTGATAATTTTCCACGATGCCGTTGTGAATCAGAGAGAGTTTGCCAGAACAATCGAGGTGTGGATGGGCGTTTTGCTCAGTGACGCCTCCGTGTGTAGCCCATCGAGTGTGACCAATGCCAATCGCCGACTCAGGCAAACTGGTAGTACCTTCACCAATTTTCCCAATTTTTTTCTGAGTTTTTATCTGTTCATTCGAGTCGATGACCGAGATTCCCCAAGAGTCATACCCTCGGTATTCCAACGTTTTTAAACCCTTCAAGATGGTCTGGGCAGCATTATGTTTGGGTTCGTTCAGAGTTGCAAAAATTCCACACATACAAAAACCTTTCCGATGACGTGAGTACATCAGGTGTATTAGAGCTAGCAATAATAGGAAAAAAAAGTCAGAGGACTGACTTCTTGAAAAAACGAGCGACTTTGAGCTGTTCTTACAAACAGGTTTGATCGCAGGTCTTGAGTGGATGTTCAAGTCACCCAAAGGGTCTCCGTAGATACTCGTTCATCATTTGGACTGATAAACGGTTCGATCGATCTTGGTATTGCCAAGATCATCCCTTTTCCTCGTCTCCCGACTACAATGTTGGATTGTAGGGTAGGGCCACACGCTCGATAAAAAAATGATGTTTAGACCTCCTTTTTTTTGTTAAAGCTCAATGAGTATACCATTTCTCATGTGCAGTTGACTCTGTCTCTTGGAAGAGGCGTGTTTTTCTGGTAAAATCAGACATTCTGAATTAAATAGTGATCAAAACCTATGTCATACATGTTGAAAATCCCCCGAGTAGCTGAAATGGGCAACCGAGTTTCCCACGCTAAAAATCGTACACGTCATGCGTTCAAACGCAACTTGCACACTGCAACACTGGTAATTGATGGTGTCAAAAAGCGCGTCAAAGTTCCTACCAAGATGCTTCGCGTTCTCAAGGAACAGGGTTTAACCACCCACTTCAAAAAAGCCGAGTAATCCTTTTTCTAACTCAATTGAATTTCTTCGAAAGGACAGGGAAGTTCTCCTTCGATCTGGACGTGTTCCAGTTCTAACTTACCGTTTTCGATCTTTGCCGACAGAATCTTCATTCGTTTGTCGCCTTTGGGCGTATGGACGATCGTCCAGACTCCTGGCCAGGGAGATAGAGCTCGAATCGCATTTGAGATGGTCGTTGGCCAATCCTTGATAGTTTGGTTGACCTCTGTGAGTAAAGGGGATTCAGGTAAGGGTGTCGATGAAGAAATGTGTTCATTTTTCCTATCGCTTAAAGAGCTGAGCAAACCCCACGAAACATACCCATCCTTGCGTGTGAGGCGACGCGCAATTGGTGTCGGAGTTTCCAATGGTTGTGGTTCAGCGGTGATTTTTTTGGCGTAAAAGTCGGTCAAAACATTTGGCAATTGTTCGGATATTTTGGTGAAGGCGAAGTGATAGTACTCAGTCATCATCCAGGTACTCAGAACATCAAATTTAAACTGATAAATCAAGTCTCCTTGATCAAGTAAATCGTTCATCACTATCACTGAAATCGCTGAATTCTGCTCACCATACAGTAAAACAAACTGCCCAGGACTACTGCCGCGATACTTCGGTAAATCTGAGGGGTGAATATTAATTGGAGCAGTCATTGGTAGCTCTAACAACCAGTTCGGAACGATGTAGCCAAAATCGAGTACTAACAAAAAATCGACAGTAGCTGTACTTGCTTCCGTAATTTCAACACGGACAGTTTCATCAATTTTCTTGTCAATCAAAATAAATGGAATTTCATGTTGTACCGCGAAAAGGTGAAGTGGGTTTTGAACGAGTTCTTGTTTTCGGCCCACATGTCTGGGAGCTGGCGTCAAAATCCAGGATATTTCAAATCTCGAATCTTCAAGAATTTTTTCTGCACACATGACTGTGTGATGGGTCGATCCGGCGATTGCAATTGTCATTTAGAATTTTTCTGCGATTTTTCGATCAATTTCTTTTAATTTACCATGTGTATCATCATATAAGGGCAACTCAAACTCTAAGATGTAATCAGTGAACAGTTTACCGTGTAAATGATCGAGTTCGTGCTGCATCACCCGAGCAGGAAATGCATCAAATCTCTCTTTTTTCTCTATCAGTTTACCCTCATCAACAACTTGATACTCGAACTCAACCCATTCAAATCGGGGAACCGGTCCGTACAGATGAGTGATTGACAAACAGCCTTCTAAAATTGGTTGTTCTGGATCTTCTCCGAACGTTTTACTCGTTGAGGTCTTAACGATTTGAGGATTGATGAATGTCCTCATAATGGGTGCAGCGTCTTCATTTCTTTCTGGAGATAGATACGTAACAAAGACAGAGTAGTGCTCATCAACCTGAGGCGCTGAGAGACCAACTCCTCGTGGATTCCGCTTTTGTTCCAATGTTTGTTGCAACTGTTCGATGAATTTGGTGAGTTGTTGATCAACTTGTGAAACCTGTTTGGTTGTTTGTCGGAGATGTTGGTTGGGAACGTGAATAATGTTCATATATGACTTACTTCTTTTTTCCATGTTGATCGTTTTCAAGACTGAAACGAACGACTTGCAGATGTCTCAGATGCCAGATCAAGAGAGAGATGATCAGCCAGAAAGCTAAGCCAAACATTGGGAAATTCAAGTGAGGGAAAAGTCTAGCTGAGATTTGATAAATGATTTCTGTCGGAATTAAAGCATGAAGACATAACTGAAGGACTTTTTTATAAGCGAGTGGTTTGTTTAAAATTTGAAATAACAGTTGCACAATCAAGGCATTAAAAAGTACTGTCAGCATTCTGATAATAAAGAGTCCGAGTGAAAAAGTGAGCAGCGTCAACCAAGGCAAGATCTGCAAAATTTGTCGTTGTGTTTCTTCTGATTCAGCAGCCTGCTTCAAAACTTCTTGTTTGTCCAGGTGCCCAGATTCCGTTTCTATGACATCAGATAAATTTGCTTCCGCCCAATTTCCTTGCATTGAGTTAATGAACATCTTTGTTTCTGTAATATAGATTAGTGCTTTAACATTTTCTGGGTCTTGATCAGTATGAGTGTCGATGACTGCCAAGTGTTGTGGTGCTGTATCGAGTGGTTGAGTAATTGCTGGAAATGGCACGACTACTGGTTGATCGGAGTTTGAACTGAGTCTTTGATCCCGCCAGTCAAATACTAAATTATCGGGGTAGGTGGTGGTGAGCTCTGTTCGAATAGAATTGAAAGTTGCATTAATTTTAGGCAGATCTTTGACGATAAAAATGCCTGTTAACACAATACCCAACAAGAGATAAAACATGGCCACGACTTTAATCGAAAATCGAGTTGGTGTATTTAAAATTTCCAAGTAATAATTTAAATCAGTTAAAGAACCGACTATCGAGATTCGAAACGTTTTGATCCATTGGAAGAGCTTTTTATTGAATTGCATCCCTGGAATTATAACGTAAATGTACTTGAACCTAAATACTTGGTTTGTAGATGATATACTACCTGCACTTGATAAAGGAAGAAAAATGTTTACATTTGATGATTTTCAAAACAGAGCACAAAAAATTCTGGATCACATCCAGCAAGATATCTCGAGCTTGCGAACTGGTCGTGCTCATACCTCACTACTGGATCCTGTTGTCGTGGAAGCGTACGGGACACGGATGAAGATTAGCGAGTTAGCGACGGTCACCGTTCAAGATCCGACGATGCTTGTTGTCTCACCCTGGGATAAATCACTGTTGGAAACAATTGCCAAAGGCATTCAGATTTCTGGTTTAAATTTGAATCCTGTTGTTGATAGTGAGATTATTCGGATTGGTATTCCGGCGTTAACAACCGAACGTCGCCAAGAAATGGTCAAGTTATTGGCTCAGAAAATTGAAGGTGGCAAAGTCATGCTGCGTAATCTGCGCGGTGATATTCGCAAAGAAATTGAAAATTTAAAAGGAACTGATAGCGTAAGTGAAGATAATATCGAAAACTGGTTAGAAGAATTGGATAAAAAAGTCAAAGAATTAGAACTGAAGATCGACGATGTCAAAAAGAGAAAAGAAACTGATTTAATGACAATTTAACCCTATGCCGCTCACTCAAATTTTTGGTGATACCACCATCTCAATTATTGGTTTTCTGATCATTTTATCTTTTTTGGTCATCATTCATGAGCTTGGTCATTTTATTACGGCCTTGTTGCTGAAAGTCAGGATAGAAGAGTTTGGAGTTGGATATCCACCGAGAGCTCGAGTTCTTTTCCATTGGCGTGGAATTCCTTTTACCTTGAACTGGTTGCCGTTTGGTGGATTTGTGAAGATGGAAGGAGAAGACGGCCCAGAAGAAGGTAAGGCAATCAAAGATAATCACTCTGCTCATCGCGACTCTCATCAATCTGCATTTGAGCCCTTCTATAAAAAATCAAGAAAAACACGTTTGGTTGTGTTATTAGCCGGCGTGGTCATTAACTTCATTTTTGGAATCATTGCCTTTTCAACCGTCTATACAGTTCAAGGCTTCCCGCGTGTAGTCAATGAAAAAGAGTTAGTCATTGATCAAGTTATTGATGCGAGTCCTGCTGCTGAAGCTGGTATTCTTTCCGGAGATCGAGTAGAAGCAGCCATAGCAGAGAAATCAACCGATAAAACGAAGCAGTCATTTAGTACGACCACAGATTTTGTGAACTATGTGAGTCAACACAATGATGAACACCTTCAGTTGTTCTTTGATCGACAAGGTGTTGAAGAAGAGGTGTTTGTTTACTTGCGACCTAGAGATAAGCGACCAGAAGGCGAGGGAGCGTTGGGCGTGGGCTTTGCACCACCGGTTGTGGTATATGACTTCTTTCCTTGGTGGCAGATGCCATTTCGAGGGGCACTCGTAGGATTTGAAGAGTCGTTGTCATTGAGTTACCAAATTTTGGTAGGGTTTAAAACAATGATTACTGGTTTAGTTTTTCATGCCGAAATCCCTCAAGATATTTCTGGACCAATTGGGATTGTGCATCAAGCAACCAAGTTTGGCTTGTTTCAAAGTGGTTGGGATACGGTACTTAAATTTACTGGAATGTTATCGGTTAACTTAGCTATTCTAAATTTCCTACCGATTCCAGCACTGGATGGTGGGCGAGCATTCTTTGTGATTGCTGAAAAGTTTATTGGCAGAAAAAAAAGAGAACAGATTGAAAATAAAGTGAATTACGCAGGGTTTGCTTTTTTACTCGGTTTAATCATTCTCATTTCAATTAAAGATATTTGGTCAATAGTCTCAGATGTGTTCCAGTATTTTCAGAGTAAGCCAATTTAAGCTATAGTATTGTAATGCCCGAAAATGTTACTGCCCAGCCGAATGTAGTTCCAACTCCTCCTGTACCTTCTGCGGTAGATAAGTTCCCAGATCCGACTGAACAAAACGTTCCTAGCGCTCAAGTACTTATTCAGACGAATCAACAATCTTCCACGCAGCTCGTGAATAAAAAATTTTGGCGTGTTGTTCTAATCTTATTGGTATTGTTACCAATAGTGACTGCGGTACTGATTTTTGGGTATCAGATTTTTCTTACGCAGAGTCTCAGTCGTCAAACCGTTTCCACTCCGCCTGTGCAAATTGATGCGAACCAGGTTGTGACTCCAATTATGCTTCCATCTGGAAACACCAATGGTGTGCCGGTTGGTTGGCAAATCTACACGCATCCATCTGCAGGATTCTCATTCGGATACCCTCAAGGATGGGTAGTCGATGAAGCAGACCTGAATCATGTACAACTGAAAACTCCTACGACAGTGACAGATCTGGTCACTATTATCTTTAGTGTGTTACCTACTGACCAATCAGTGACGACGACTGAGCAACTACAACTCATTGCTAAAGCACAAGATGAGCGTCAAGGATTAAAGATTGGAGTAGCCACTGAGTCTGCCAAAGTGAGTGCAAGTGGATTGGCAATCTATCAGCGGGAAATTGCTAAAGGAAGTAATTTGTTGTTGTATCCAGAGGTGTTTGTAGCCTTGGATAAAAAAGTGCTTCAAGTCAGCACTGAGGGGAATATTGCTTCGCAACTGGCTATTTTTGATCAAGTCATCCATAGCATTTCTGCTTCCACTGTTGATCCCACTCTTGGATTGAATCAATGGCAAAGTTATGAGAACAGTTTTGGATACTCTTTAAAATATCCTGCAAATGTGACATTAAAGTCGAATGATAAAAACGCTCCAGATGTTTCAAAGTCGACCAATATTCTTATTTTCCCTACAGCTGAGATTCAGAGTTCTGGTGGATTTTCCAGTTTATTGGCAATGACTTTATCTGATACTCAACCTGCTGAGTCTGCGACACAGTCAGCCACCCGCGATTTTGGAATCAAAGAGTTTAAAGCGTATGAAAGTGCTGGACGAGTGCAGTACGTGGGTCAACTATCATCTGGGAATTGGTTGCAGATAGCTTTGAACTATGATTCGAATATTGAAGTCAGGAAATTGCTCAATCAAATTATTGATACGATTACACTGAAAGATACGCCGCAGCCGTGATGGAATTCATGTATACTTAATATTGAGGAATCGATACTTATTACATTTCGATAAAAAGGAGTTTTATGCCTGCCAAGACATCCAAAAAGAAAATGAAGTCGCAATCAATGACGAAATCGAAGTCTTCAATGAAAAAGACCAAGATGGTGAAGAGAGCTCCTGCAAAATCTGCGTCAAAATCTTCCACAATGGATCCTTTTTACATGGATCCAAAAAACATGATGATGATCGGGGCCGTGTTGGTACTGTTTTTAGTTGTAATTATGCTGTTGACTGGTGGAAGTGGCATGAGTTACTAGGTTTGTTGTTTAATTAAATAAAAATACAGGGACGTGGAGATCGCGTCCCTTTTGGTATTTGATACAATACTTCATATGTTTATTTTTTCCGGATCTTCAAACCCAGTGTTAGCAAAAAAGATTGCTGAAAAAGCAAATGCTATTCCTGGTGAGGTTTCTATTGAACAATTTGCCAATGGCGAGAAGAGGATCCGCATTCTTTCTGAAGTGAGAAATCAGGAAGTGGTCATTGTCCAGTCGTTTTCTCAGCCTGTGGATTCAAATATCATGGAATTTCTATTAATTGCAGATGCGCTTGAACGGGCAGGTTCAAAGCGAGTGAGCGCGATTATCCCGTGGATGGGATACTCCTTGCAGGATAAAGTGTTCCGAGATGGTGAGCCGATTGCGGCTCGGGTGGTAGCTGATCTTATTTCTCATGCGAATACTAAGAGAGTCTTTCTCTTAGATCTTCATAACTCGAGTATTCCTGGATTTTTCTCGGTGCCTACGACGTATATTCGTGCGCTGAATTTATTTGTTGAGTATGCCAAAAACACATTTCAGATGAAGGATGTAGTAGTGGTGAGTCCAGATTTCGGAGGCATTAAACAATCACGTACATTTGCAGAGCAGTTGCATGTTAATTTGGCACATATTAATAAGCATCGAGATCTTGATTCGGGTGACGTAAGTACTTTGGGAGTGGCTGGCTATCCTATCGACGGAAAGATTTGTTTATTGTATGACGATGTAATTAATAGTGGTGGTACTGTAGTCGAAGTCGCCAAGTTCTTGAAAGAAAATGGGGCCAGAGAAGTTCATTTTTTTGTTTCACACGGGTTGTTTGCTGACGGTGGTATGAGGAAAATGGAGGAACCGGCCATCGATTCAGTTGTCATTTCAGATTCTGTCCATCACTCTCAAATTGGCGACAAGATTAAAATCTTGTCCGTCGCCCAATTGTTTGTTGATCACTTGCTTTCCTAGTAAAAGATGAGAAAATTGCCCCTTCATTTCATAGTAAGGTGTTTTTATGGTAGAAATTGAAGAGGGACGAGATCTATCACCCGTTGATCCAAGAGAACTTTTTCGTTCATCTTTTGAGAAAAATGGCTTTGGGATGGTATCTTGGGCGAACTTGATTTATGCACTACTGGTAGATCGAGAAATACTTCACCCTGAATTGGAACAGCCAATAGCAGTTACCTCAGGAATGCGGTTTGTGTTTCGAGCCCAAGTTGATGTAACTGTGGATGTAGGAGTTGACAGTTTGATTATCAAATCCGCAGATTTTGGGCGTGCTAGGGACATGATTTTACGTTCAACTTACATTAACCAATTGCCAGGTAGAAAGGGTTTAATGTTGAAGATTGATCCAACAGGTGTCCAAGATGAATACGAGTTGCATCTTGTTGAGACTCAACAAAGAGGTCAATCAAGAGACAAGAAGAGACGGCGATCTTGATCAAGTGATTTTTTGGTGTACAATATTCATTGAATAGCTTCAAAGAACTTAGTTTCTTTGCAAGGGCTCCTAACCCTTGATCGATAAAATCGAGAGCCGATGTGGACATCACAGTACTAACACATTCCGCCAGCACCGGTCATCAAACGCTACACTGTTGTTGAATATCAAAGACAGTTGAAAAGATCTCAGCGGCGACGTTGAGACAAACCAAGGTGGTACCACGAGCAAACCTCGTCCTTGTTCATTAGTCCGTTTTCGGAGTAGTGGATGAAGACGAGGTTTTTTTTGTTGTACCTGTTATTATTAATCAAAGAAAAGAAAGATGTATATGAAGTATTCGAAAATGTTTACTAAAACAAACAAAAATGTTGGTGACATCAAATCAAAAAACGCTCGTTTGCTCATCCAAGCTGGTTTTATTGATCAAACTATGGCTGGGGTGTATACCTTTTTGCCGTTAGGATTGCGCGTTTTACATAAAATTGAAGACATTGTTCGAGAAGAGATGGATAAGATTGGCCAGGAAGTGCTAATGCCTTCGATCGTGCCAAAATTATTGTGGGAAACGACTGGTCGATTGGAAACTGTTGATGTGTTAATGAAGACGGTGCCGGCGAATGAAGTAGCTAGAGCCAAAAATGATGCAGAGTATATTCTCAACTGCACTCATGAAGACGTCGTTACGCCTTTGGCACAAAAATTTAATGGATCATATAAAGATTTTCCATTTGCGGTGTATCAAATCCAGAGTAAATTTCGCAATGAACCTCGCGCAAAGTCAGGTTTACTGCGTTGTCGAGAATTTCGAATGAAAGATTTATACAGTTTTCATACAAGCGAAGAGGATTTGAAAAAGTACTATGAAGTTGCGAAAGATGCTTACACCAAAACTTTTGAACGTCTTGGATTGGGTGAGTTTACAATGGTTGTCCTAGCTTCTGGTGGTGACTTCACCAAAGATTTTTCTCATGAGTTTCAAGCGCGTTGCGAAGCAGGCGAGGATACGGTTTTTTATGTCAAAAGTAAAAATTTGGCATTCAATCGTGAGATTGCTCCAAGTCTGGCTCCAACCATAGACGATAGCTCTGAAGAGATAAAAGAGCGCGAAGATATAATAGGTAAGGGGATTATTGGAGTTGCCCAGCTGGCCGAGTATTTAAAAATCTCAATAGATAAAACGACCAAAACAATTTTATTTGAGACTGATAAGGGTGACGTCATTGCTGCAGCTGTTCGGGGTGATTACGAAATTAATGAAGAGAAGTTGTGTAAAGTAGCAGGCGTTTCTAAATTGACTTTAGCTCGAGCGGAAGTCGTAAAAAAAGTGACTAGCGCTGAAGTTGGTTATGCAGGTATTTTAAATTTGCCTGATTCTGTTCGAATCTTCATGGACGAGTCGATGAGTGGTCGCAAAAACTTTGAATGTGGTGCTAATAAGACTGACTATCATTCAATTAATATTAATTTTGGTCGAGATATACCGGAACCTAAAGAGTTTTTTGATATTAAAATCGCACGACAAGGTGATCGGTTCCCAGAAAATAGTGAAGAGTATGAGGTATTTAAGGCTGCTGAAGTTGGCAATATTTTCCCTTTGGGAGTGAAGTTTACTAAGGCGTTCAACTACCAATTTGTAGATGAAAAAGGTCAACAACAACCTATTTTCATGGGTTCATATGGCATTGGAACGAGTCGAGTAATGGGTGTTATTGCTGAGAAATTTGGCGACGACAAAGGTATGGTTTGGCCTGCTCAGATTGCACCGTTTCAGGTTCACTTGGTTTCAATGAAAGGTGCTGAGGAGTTTGCCGAAAAGGTGTATCAGCAATTTGAGAAAGAGGGTGTTGAAGTATTGTGGGATGATAGAGATACATCAGCGGGAAATAAATTTGCTGATGCTGATTTGATTGGTATTCCTGTGCGTTTAGTTGCTTCACCTCGAAATGGTGAGAAATTGGAATGGAAAAAGAGAAACGAGGAAAACAGTGAGGTCATTGAATTAGAAGAGGTGATGAAGCGTCTAAAGTAATTTCTATGTCGATCATTTTCACTAACCATGCTCAAGACCGGATGAATCAACGGCATTTGTCTCGGTCTGATATTGAAAGAACACTGAGTAATCCTGACCGGTCTTTTCCTGCTAAAAAAAGAGATACTGTCAAATTTATTCGAGAAATTAATGGACGGAATCATCAAGTCGTTGCGAAATTATTGGAAAATAAAAAAGATTGGTTGGTGTTATCGGTGTGGGTGAGAGGAGAAGAAGATCGCAACTGGGTTGAATGGATTGTCTTATTGCCAGTAAGAATACTTATGGCTATTTTCAGACTTATTTTTGGAAAAAAATAACTGAGTGCTTTTTCTTTTTGAGCAACTTTTCTTATTTACTTTTCTAGATTTCATTTTCTTGTAAGAATTGAAAGATAAAATCAATACATTTTACAAAAAGAGTCGTTTTGCTAGACTTATAAATATAAACCTTTGCTTGATTGGGAAAATTATAAATTGATTCAACGGTCTTTTTTTGTCATTTAAAACGGGGAGCAGCGAGGGTATACTCGCATTTGTTCCCGGTGAGAAGCTCACTCCAAAAAAAACCGATTTATCGGTAAAAAATTGGGGTGAGTTCTGTTTTTTTACGCGCTAGAATTTGCTGAAAATTACCTATTGAGTAATTTTAGTGTCTGAAGTTATACTGAATGCTACATCGCGTTTCATGCCAAAAAAATATACTTTACTACTCTCCCAATCTAAAGTTTTTGTTCCGGTGTTTGTATTGTTAGGAATGGGGCTAGTTGCTCTGTTATCACTAACTGTATTGAAACAAAGTCAGGATGTTCGAGAAAGAGCATTTTTTGATCCGTATGCAACAGTTATTGCTATTTCCCCAACAGGATTATCAGCAGTTCCCACCGTTGTTAAGTCAACCGAGAATTTTCCAAGTGGAACCTGTATACCAGGTAGCACTTCATGTTTAGGTACTATCCAATACACCTGTACCAATAGTGCTGGCGCGTACTCAAGTTTTGCGTGCTCAAATGGGTGTGTAAATGGTAAATGTGCTCCGGCAACAAGTCTGAGACCGCTTCCAACTTCTATCGCTGTTGGAGGTCCAAGCGGTTCATGTATTCCCGGTAGTACTTCGTGTTCTGCGAGTATCCTGTACACTTGCACCAATAGTGCTGGCACGTATTCAAGCTATAGATGTCCAAATGGATGTAGCGGAAATAGTTGTTCTCCTTCTCCTCAATCAACAATTGATCCAAAATTAACTCAAATTTCTGATTTTGCACGAACGAATCCTCCTAGTGGATCATGCATTCCAGGGAGTGAAGTATGTCGTGGTGATATCTTGTATGTTTGTATCAATAGTGCGGGGACTTATTCAAGTTCCTATAGCAGTCGCTGTGCAACAGCTCCCACTTCAACCCCCAAAAATAATGTCGCTCAAGTTCAAAAGGCGGTTCAAGCAACGCCAACTCTTATTTCAACAGGAGTTACTCCAACGAGCTTGCCATCTCGGAGCAGTGTAGTTACTTCTCAACAAACTCTACAACTGTCTGGAGTTTGTGCCGCACAAAAAGGAATCAAGTCGATAGCTGGTTGTCTAAATACTTCTGACATGAAGTATTGGTGTAATGATGGTGGGTATGACGTTGAGACGTGCAGTACAGGCGCAGGAACATGCAGGAATAGTAAGTGTGATGGTGTAGATCCTTTGTCTGGAAATTTACCAACAGCGACGCCAAAACTTTTACCAACTCAAGTTATAGCCGGTAACGTTTTGCCAACTCCTAAAGCATCTCAACTTGAAGGTGTTTGTGAAGCTAATAGTGGCATTAAATCTGTTGCAGGTTGTATCAACACTTCTACTATGAAGTACTGGTGTACAGATGCAAATACTTATGACACTGAGAAGTGTAGTACGGGAGCAGGAACGTGTCGTGGCAATACATGTGGAGGACAGGATCCATTAGTTGGAGTTTTACCACCTCAACCTACGCCTACTACTTCTTTGAGATTCAGTTCGCCAACTCCTATCCCAAGTGCCAAACCAACAGCTGCGATTAGTTCAAGTACTAATAATGTCAGCAAATTGATTGTTGATGCACAAGGTGTTTGTAGTAGTAATGGGGGAATCAATGCAGTTGCAGGTTGTTTAGATAGTTCGAGAATGAAGTATTGGTGTAAAGATGGTGGTTCTGATGTTGGACCTTGCAGTACTGGGACAGGAAGTTGCAATAATAAGAGTTGTGGTGGTGAAGATCCTTTAAAGATTCAAGTACCGGTTCCAGTTTTAGGAGATGTGAGATCTTCACAGGTTTTACAAACACAATTTATTGACTTGCAGTCCAACGGATGTGGCCTTGTAACACTTTACAATATTTGTCAACAAGCTGGGAAAAACTGTGATTTAGAGAAAATAGTAGCTGATTCAGGATTTCAGGGGCATGGAATGCACATGACTCCATTAGTAGACACATTGAATAATACAGTTGGTCTTGAAACAGAGTGGTTATTTAGCAAGCAAAACAATCAAGGTGAGTTAGTGGCTGATACACTCTTTCAGAGTGTGAACAATCTTGCTCCCGAGAATGAGGCAGTTATGAAGAAAACGATAGAACAAGGCAATGTATTGTTCGCGTTAGTTGTGGTAGTCAACAGAGATCGAGATGGTACTGAGCACAGAACTGAACATTATGTAATGATTGACGGTGTTGATGAAAAAGGCAATTTTACAGGTGTTGATCCATTTTTCGGTCAAGATAGATTAGTGAATAAAACAGGGCAAGTTGAAACTATTAATTTTAGCCAATGGGGACGCGATCTCGTTATTGAAAATGTAGCAGTTGTTCAAATGCCAGATCAAATTTAATCGAAAATGAAAAAAATGAAAGTCATCATTGTAATCACCATAATATCTATTACTGCTATTTCCGTTCTTGCTCTCTATACCCAAGTTCAACGGAATAAAAGATTCAGTCAAATTCAATCCCAGGTTGAGTCTAATGAAAGTACGGGTGCAATTGCAGAGCCCACTCCGACAGGTGCTTTAACTCTAAGTATCGAAACAGCTGTTAGACCCCATTTACCTGCCCAATTATCTTCTGCCACAGTTAGCTTTAACTATAAAATAAATAAGATTCAAATAGATTATTGTGGGGAATTGAATGTTGTGATGGACGATTTCAAAGCCTTTTTGGATGAAAAAGAAGTGGATAGAACTTTCTTAACAGAAGATCAACTGGTGTTGAATAATGGTGGTGTCTGTCAGTAATTGAGCTATAATCTCCTCATGCGTCTCCTTGTAACTCACCATGCTCCTGATTTGGATGCGATTTCTTCAGTCTGGATGCTCAAGACTTTTGACAATCAACATTATGCTGATGCCAAGGTGGGATTTGTGGATCCTGGGCAGATAATTACAGAAGAGAAGATTCTTGATTTGGGCTACACATCAGCTGATTTTGAGGTAATAACCCATACTGACACTGGATTGGGGGAGTTTGATCACCATCAAAAAGATCGAGGATTACAACACATTTCGGCTACTTCGTTAACCTATGATCATTGTTGCACTCTTCATCCAGAGTTAAAAACCGACTTAGCTCTAAAAGAGCTGGTTCGTATTGTGACTGATATTGACCATTTTGCCGACTGTTTTTGGCCAGAAGCCAACGATGCCCGGTACGCTTTTATGTTGGATGCAATTTTGGATGGACTCCAGCGAGCAGGTTTGCACACTGACGAAACGCAGCTTGCATTTGGGATGAAATGTTTACAAGGTGTGTACAAAAAACTTGAGGAAACGACAAAGGCAGAACAGATCTTAAAACGAGGAGTAGAGTTCACGACAAAGTGGGGGAAAGGTGTGGGAATCGAGACGAATAACGACACTGTCATCAAATTTGCTCAAAAATCTGGCTATGCTGTTGTGATCAAGAAGGATCCTGATGAGTTTCACGCCCGGATCAAAGGGATTCCGATTGATAGCCTGGATTTGACGCCTTTGGCCGACGCCGTGATGGCCAAGGACAAGATTGGCACCTGGTACTTTCATGCTTCGAAGAAAATGCTTCTCAATGGCTCTGAAAAGTCAGCCAATAAAGTGGCGACACCTTTAACCTTGCCGGAATTGATCGAATTAGCCAAGCAGACACTGAATTAAGGCTTCTTCTCTAATCTTGTGGTATGCCTGTTTTTGGCGTATAATCCAGATCTGGTAATTTAGTTTAACTTTTTCCCCCCATGAGTGGGATCAAGTTCCCGAAGGGGGTGTTTTCATTTATGCCTATCGTCGTCCGAGCCAAGAAAAACGATAATACTAGTGATGTAATCAAAAAATTTAAGAAAATTGTTGCTGTTGCTGAGGTGCTCGAAAATGCCAAAAATCGAGAGTTTCACTTCAAACCTTCCGCAGTCAAAAATATTAAATATAACGAGCAGAAGCGCCAAAAGCGTAGAATGCGTTTGATTCAACGAGCAAGTCCAAAAGGGATGAAGTAATTGCATGAATATTTAATCCTTCAAGATTATTTAAAATGTTCCGCAATCTTCACTACGTTCGATTGCAGCACGTTACATGTTTGATTGAGCATTTTATAAATAATCTCTCAGTTCTAAATATTCACTAAATAGAAGAGTGGGGTTGTGAATAAAACCTTGATCTTAGATGTTCAATAAGCAGTGTATAAAAAATAAAAGCCCCGATGTATGTCGGGGTTTTTGGGTTTTAGGTGTAAAATAAAGTTCTCATTTATTATGTCAAAAAATTTTGTAGTCAATATTTCAGTAGGTTCGCGGTTTATCGTGGATCGAAAAGCGGTGCGGAAAACTGCAGTGGATTCTTTTCATAAACATCATATAAATTCGGCTTGGGTTGATATCTCGATTGTAGGGAAGCGGAAGATGAAAGAGTTGAATAAGTTACGAGAAAAAGATGGCCCTACAAATGTCTTATCATTCACGCAGCGCGACCCAACTGAAGGGAAAACTTTTCCTAATCCAGAAGGTGCTGTCCCTCATTACGGTGATATCGTATTGTGTTATCCAGTCTTAATTCAAGAAGCAGCCAAAAAAAATAAACTCGTTGATGAGTTGATCAATTACTACATTGATCACAGTATCTACCACCTTCTCGGGAAGCATTATCAGGAAGACGTCTAGGTAATTTAGGAATTCTTTGCTCTTTTTCTCTCTTGTCTAGTCTTTAAGATATCTTCAAGTAGTTCTGTTATAGCTTTTCGCAAAACGGTTGATTGATGCAGATAAGATTTTGCTTTTTGTTGAAATATTTCAAATAAAACTTCTTGCTCTGGAAAAAGCACTTTTGAAGAAAGTAATATACCCACGTAAAGATCAATAAAGTCATACTCGGGATCAATTACTTTGTTTTCTATACTCATTCTTTTTAAATCAATTTCCACCTGCTCTATTGAAAAGCGATTAAAGTTCGTATCGCAATGTCCTTGATTATTACCTAATGTAGGCCAGTTATCGATCTGTTCACACTCAGCCTCAAGCTTATCGATCGTATTATTTACTAGTGCTAAGGAACTTTCATCAACTGCAGTAAAAACGAGATCAAGATCGAGGTTCCGTGGATCATTAAATTGTAAAGAACCGTGGTAAGTTACTAACACCTTATTATCAATGAGCTTTTGTCGATATTCTGTTTGTTTTTGATCAATGACTTCGTCAATGCATGCAAACGCACGGTCAACATTGTCATTTGGAGGATTAGTTTCTTCAAAGAACTTTAGTTTAGCAAGTAATTGGTCAATTATTGCCATTTCTTTCTCAATCTGTTGATCGAGATCTTTCTGAGGAGGTTGATTTTGAGTGGGTTCTTTATCTGACATCGTGAAGTTATTATAACAGTCGAAATATGACAATTGTGCTATAGTGGGAAAACTTCATTTCAATGATTTGTTCATGTGTTCGTGTATTTTTTTGAGTATTAAAAATTAGAAATTGAAAATATAACCTCATGTCTTGGTATCGAACTTATCGCCCCCAAACTGTTGCAGGATTACACATCACGAGTGTTCGTGAGACTCTGCTAAACATGCTTAAGTCTGGAAATATTCCACAAGCATTGCTGTTTACTGGTCCTAAGGGCACGGGGAAAACTTCTTCAGCGCGAATCATTGCCAAGGTATTAAATTGTGAAAAAAATGTGAAGCGTAAGGATGGCGCTCCATTCTCTGAGCCGTGCAACGAATGTTCGATGTGTCTAGAAATCACTACGGGAGGCGCGCTGAATGTAGTTGAAATGGATGGAGCAAGTAATCGGCGTATTGATGATATTCGTCAATTAAAAGAACGTTTGTACATGCCTCCAGCTCAAGGTAAAAAATCAGTTTATATTATTGATGAAGTGCACATGCTGACAAAAGAGGCTTTTAATGCGCTCTTGAAAATGTTGGAAGAACCACCTGAACACGTCGTTTTTATCTTTGCCACAACGGACCCCCAAAAAATTCCTGAGACCATTTTATCTCGAACAACTCGTGTCCAATTTACAAGAGCAAGCTTTGCTGAACTCAGTACAGCGTTGAGTGAGATAGCGGAGAAGGAGAAGATTTCAGTTGATCAATCTAGTCTTGAACTCCTTGCACAAACAGCAGATGGTAGTTTTCGTGATGCCGTTAAATTATTTGAACAGTTGGCGAGTCGAGCCCAAGTTGACTCAATCCAGATTACGGTTGAATGGTTATTGCAATACGTCTCAACAATCTCAATTACCGGTGTCAAAAAATTATTCGATTCAATTTTAGCCAAGAATGAACTCGATATTATTTCTTTTTTTCAAACCACTCGCAGTCAACAAATCGATCCAATCATTATTCATAAACAGATTTTGACTTTCTTACATCAAGAATTAGTCAAGTCTTTTAATGCAACGGAAGAGCCTTTTACTCGTAAGGAAATACTACTCTTTTTTCTCAAACAGTTTTCTGCAGTGGAAATTCCACTAATGCATCCAATTCCATCTTTGCCATTAGAGCTGTGTGCAATCGAAATGGTGCTGAAAAGTAAGGAGAAGGGAAAAGTGGGTGGCTCCTCGAGTAAACAAAAGGTTGAAGCGGTTGTTCAACAGAAGACTACGGCTCCAAAATCTGAAGTATCAGTTGTTTCAGTAAGTGAAAAAGTTGAATTTGAGATAGTGGCGCCGAAAAAAGAAACGACCCTCACGCTCAGTGTAGATGTTGTCGAGACTAATCAACCTTCAATTGATGGTTCACTAATTGGTCAAAAATGGCAGGAGTTGTTAAAGGCAATTGGGAAACATAACTTGTCTTTAGAAGCAATTTTAAGAAGTGCCCAATTTGCGGCTGGAGAACATGGCAAAGCCACCATAAAAGTATTTTACAGTTTTCACAAAGAGCAGTTAGAACTTCAACGATATCGGACAATTGTCGAGGAAGCAATACATGAATTGTTGGGAGGACATATTCGGTTTGAGTATGTCTTATCAGAACCTAATGCTCAAAAAGTCACTGATGATAACGTGCGAGGCAATGTAGATAAAGAGTTTGCGACAGTGATTGAAGAAGCGCTGATGTAAAAAATTTATATATTCGTATATCTGATATAATCCAGTTTAATTTGATAAAAGAAAGGTAGTTATGGCAGGTAATCCATTTAAAGCACTCGGGGATCTCAATCAGTTGCGTAAACAGGCTCAGCAGATGCAGCAGGATCTAGCGGCTGAAGAAATAACTGTTGAACGTGGTGATATTGTAGTCGTCATCTCCGGTGATCAAAAAATTCGTCAGTTCAGTGTCCAAGGCATAAGTTCACAAGATGCAATTGATGTTTTGAATGAAGCAATCAAAAAATCTCAAGAGCTCGCAGCCAAAAAACTGCAATCTATGACTGGTGGATTGGGTGGCATGTTGGGTGGCGGAAATAAAGCTGCTTAATTTTTTCACATTTAATATATACTTGCTGCATGCGTTTAATTCTCACTGGTTCAATTGCAGTTGATCGAATTTTAAATTTCCCTGGTAAATATGCCGATATCATTCAACCCGACAAGTTGCATGTGCTGTCGTTGAGTGTTCTTGTGGATCATTTAGTAGATACACGTGGTGGGATTGCTGCGAATATTGCATATAATTTGGCGTTGTTAGGTGAGAAACCTGTGTTATTGGGTTCAGTTGGTAATGATGCCAAAGCATATATGGCTGATTTAAAAAAAATTGGTGTCAACACTTCGTTTGTTCATTTTTCCCAAAAACCAACTGCGAGTTTTACAGTAATGACCGACCAAGCAGATTGCCAAGTAGGTGGGTTTTACCCAGGGGCGATGGGTGATGCCGCTACTTTAACTTTTGAATCCTTCGATGCTCAAAAAGATTTTTTGGTCATTTCTCCACATGATCCCAAAACGATGGCTAAACAAGTCAAAGAAGCTCGCCAACGCAAGTTCCGCTATTTTTACGACATAGGTCAGCAGGTGAGTAATGTGCCAGACGCAGATGTCAAAGCGGGAATTGCTGGTGCTGAGTTGCTCATTGTGAATGATTATGAGATGAGTGTCGTTGAACAAAAAACTGGTATGTCCCAAAGTGAATTAGTGAAAAAAATTCCTGTAGTCATCATTACTTTAGGTGAAAAAGGCTCTCTGGTTTTTGATCAAGGTAAAAAAACCGAGATAGAAGCAGTGCCTGTCAAAAAAGTAATCGATCCTACCGGTGCTGGCGATGCCTATCGGGCGGGATTCTTATTCGGTTACATGCGCAACTGGTCAATCAGTGAGTGCGTTCAACTTGGTTCGATTGTCGCAACTTTCGCGATTCAAAAACATGGTACGCAAGTACATAGCTTTACTAATTCGCAAATTGCGAAGATGGCCATAAAGCAGTATAAATTCAACGTGAAGTTAAAAGTTTGAAAAATATTTTAAAAAAGGAACATATGCCAAAAACTGACTATATAGTGAAAGATATCAAACTCGCAGAGTGGGGACGCAAGGAAATCGAGCTAGCTGAACAAGAAATGCCAGGATTGATGAGTCTGCGCGAAAAATATGGGAAGAAAAAACCACTCAAAGGTGCTCGCATCACTGGTTCTTTGCACATGACCATTCAGACTGCGGTATTAATTGAAACACTTCAAGCATTGGGAGCAGAAGTACGGTGGGCGTCATGCAATATTTTTTCAACTCAAGATCATGCTGCTGCGGCAATTGCCAAAGCTGGGACGACTGTCTTTGCTTACAAAGGTGAGTCACTGAAAGACTACTGGGAGTTTATTGATAAAACTTTGGATTGGGGTAAGGGGACCGGTCCAAATATGATTTTGGATGACGGTGGTGATCCGACTTTATTCGTGCATTTAGGATATCAAGCCGAGGAAGATCCCAAAGTACTCAATAAGAAAGTCGAGAGCGAAGACGAACAAGATTTATTAAATCAGTTAAAAATTTCCTTGAAAAAAGATCCCAAGCGTTTTCATCGCATTATTGGTGAGATTCGAGGAGTGAGTGAAGAGACCACAAGTGGAGTTCATCGGTTGTATCAGATGCATGAAAAAGGTGAATTACGTTTTCCTGCCTTTAACGTGAATGACTCAGTCACAAAATCAAAGTTTGATAACTTGTATGGTTGTCGGCATTCATTGGTTGATTCAATTATGCGTGCGACTGATGTGATGTTGTCAGGAAAAGTAGCCGTGATTGCAGGCTATGGTGATGTAGGCAAAGGGTGTGCCCAGTCACTAAAAGGTCAAGGTGCTCGTATTGTCATTACTGAAATCGATCCAATTTGTGCGCTGCAAGCTGCGATGGAAGGTTTTGAAGTGATGCAGATGGATGACGCGTGTAGGATAGGTGATATTTTTGTGACTGCAACTGGTTGTGAGAGTGTGATAACTCTTGAGCACATGAAGCAAATGAAAGATAAAGCAATTGTATGTAACATTGGTCATTTTGACGCTGAGATCCAAGTTACTAAATTGAGAAAATTCAAATGGACGAACATCAAACCTCAAGTTGATTTGGTTCATGTATCAGCTTCAAAAAGTATTATTTTGCTCGCTGAAGGTCGATTGGTGAATTTGGGGTGTGGAACGGGTCATCCGAGTTTTGTGATGTCTAATAGTTTTTCTAATCAAGTGTTAGCGCAGTTGGAGTTGTTCAAAAATTATCAAGATTATCCTGTGGGTGTGTACCGATTGCCAAAAAAATTGGACGAAGAAGTGGCAAGGTTACACTTGGCAAAAATTGGTGTGAAGTTGGATAAATTGACTGAATCTCAAGCAAAGTATCTTAACGTCGATGTCAAAGGTCCCTTCAAACCAGACCATTATCGCTATTAGTTGACACATCTTCTTTATCTTGAGACGATGGATGCATGGTAAAGAATGAAAAAATTGTTATTGCTGGAATTGTATTAGCGGTTGTTGCGTTTGCTTTACTACACATTGACCAGGGTGCTAGGCACTCTATGATTCCCCAAGCCGACCTACTTTTACCCCAAGGCATGACCGATTTTGCTAATTTTTCAATTTGGAAAAAGCAGGCTGATTTTCAGTCACTTTTCAATTTCTACAGGCCGGATACTGTTGGGTTAAAGACAGTCAATGTTGATCATACTTTTCACTTGGTGAGTGCAACCAAAGCTGATGAACCACTCCTAGTAGTGATTGATAAATTAAGTTATGCCGAGTTCCAAAAAAATAAAAGTGACCTGGATAAACAAGACGAGAAACAATTTGGCTGGACAAATGCATATGGTGCAAGTGTTTTTGAGTACAGAAAAGATACTTTGACTGCTTTTGTAGTTGATAAAGAAAAGAAAGCAGTGTTGAAACTTTCTACTTCAGATACAAAAAACTTCAATCTGCTCGAAAACATTACGAAGACATTTCAAACCACGGCCAAAGAAACTGATCTGCACGGATCATGGTATGTGAACTTTCCAGGGGGATATAAGTTGCGTTACACTTCTGATCTGGAGTTGAAAACTGACGATCCATTTGTAAGTACGGCTGAGTGGCAGCTAAAGAATCCCAAAAAGATTGGGCACATTCAGTTCAATGTTTCAGACACTCATCCTGATGGAGGACCACTCGACGTCGTTAGAAAATTGAAAGCAGATGGTGTTGAGGCGACCATGTATCAATATGATGACCTCAATTCTGGGATATTGTGGCAAAAGGGTGATACATATTTTTCCCTCACTGCTCAAGCAGATACTCCACAAAATATTCAAGTCATGAACAATTTAATGGTCCAGATGATTGCATCATTTAGATTTTTGACAGATCAAGAAAAAGTTCATTAGTGAACAAGGAGTTCAATATGGTAGCCAAAAAAACCTCAACTAAATCTGCTGAATCTCGACCGCTTTTGGTTCAAATTTATTTTGTTTTGGCCTCATTGATAGGTCTCATTTTAATTGTCATTAGCTGTGTAAATATCTCGCGTTTGGCTTTGAATGAGGTGTTAGGCGTACGAGATTATCCGGAGTCACCTCCTTATTTGTATAAAGATCCCAATCTGGCTACGACACCACCTGAAAATGTAACAGCTGAAGAGAGGCAAAATTTTGACCAATGGCAGAAGGATTACACTGATTGGCAACAAAAACAAAAGGATTACAATAGTTCTGACCAAAATCGTCGCCGCCAGATCGCGGAATCATTGGCGATGTTGGTTGTGGGTATTCCAGTTTTTGCTTTCCATGCACCGTACGTGTTCAAGAGAGCGTGAATATTTCTATTTCTCAATCTTAATTTCCAAAAAACTCTCGTGAGTTTAGAATGCTCGTTATATGCAATTACCTCGGGCTGTCCGTCATACTATCGAACAATTTGAAAAACTACCGGGAATTGGGCCTAAGAGTGCTCAACGGATCGTTTTTTACTTGCTGCATCATCCTCAACCATACTTGGAAGAGTTTGCGCAGAAATTGACGCAGCTCAAACTGCAAACCCAAATGTGTGAACAGTGTCACAATGTTGGTGAAGAAAATCCTTGCGAGATTTGTAGTGACGTGACTCGTGATCAAACTTCTTTAATGGTTGTGGAGCAACCGTTTGATATCCTTTCAATTGAAAGAAGTGAAAAATTTCACGGTCTTTACCATGTATTGCATGGGGTAATCGCTCCGCTGAACAATATTGGACCAGAACAGCTGTTCATTTATGATCTGAGCAAAAGGTTAGAGGGGGTGGACGAGTTAATTTTAGCGACCAATCCCACCATGGAAGGTGAAGCGACCGCATTATTTATTCAAGAATTGATTCAGTCGAGTAGAGGTGGAAAAGCTCCAGTCAAGATTACTCGAATTGGTCATGGGTTGCCAATCGGTGCTGATATTGAGTATGCTGATGGACTGACGCTCGCTCGAGCACTCGAAGGTCGCCGCGAGATGTAGACTTGATCGATACACTATTAAAATCGATCAAGTCTGTTCGCGAATTTCTGGTGAAGCGTGAAGAGCCAGAATGAGACGAACATCGGAGCGAGACACTGAGGCTGATTTTCTCCTTAACTCAATTTTTTTATCCTCTGTTATACTTTCTAAATTAGCTTGACAGAAAGGGGAGAAATGCCAGCAGAAAGTTTATTCGATTCAGAACAGTGGACTCTTGTGAAACCAATAGGTGCAGTATCTGAACGAAGTATTGAAGTAGCTAAGGATTCAAACCGAATTCTATTAGTGAAAGCACTAAGAATGATCTATGACGGCTATTATAAATTGCCACATAACGAGAATAAATTCACTGTTAAGCAACTTACCGGATACATTGTGAACGTCGGAATAATTCAGAAATGGTTATGTGAGAGAGAAATTACATTAGATGATGTGGGGTATTTAGGGAAATTATTTGAAGAGGTTGTTCACCCTTTGGATCGAGATGATGATGAATGGTATTTTTTATTTAAAAGAGAGTTAAATTCTGCGTTCATGAACTACAACGCTATTCTAAGTAATAGGCCACATACTTCCTAAAAGTTGAGTCCTTAATTACTGCTTTTACTTGTTAAGTACTAGTTCATTTCTGTTGACACGGTTGTAAAATTATACTTTGAATGCAACTTAATAAGTTTCTTAATAGTTCATCAAAAAATTCACAATCCTCTTTATCAGACTTCTATCCTAACTTGATTGGAAGTTTTTTTCTCCCCGTTCAGCTAACTTTCATTTTTTTAATGGACAATTCTGTTTATTAATAAAATATGTTTGTTTCGCTCTTGTTTGTAACACACGCAAGACGCCTACGAAGCGAATTTAAGGAGGACACATGAACATTCTTGTTCATTCTAAAACCCTAAAGATCACGGACGGCTTGCGCCAGTATGTGATGAAACAGGTGCTCAAGCTCGGTAAGTTTTCCCACAAAGTTACTGCTGTCAATGTGTTTTTGGAAACTGTAAGAACAAAGGCTGGAGTAGAACAAGAGGCGAGTGCTCAAGTACACGTGATGATTCCAGGGAAAGACGTGGTCACGAAATCAAAAGCACATGATCTGTACTTGGCAGTTTCGGAAGCAATGAAAGACGCCAGTCTGTCCCTGCGAAAAAGAAAAGAGAAGTGGATAGATCGACGCGCACGTCGAATTCACCGACGCTCATCTCTCTTGCCGATTTCTGGCTAGAGACGTAAAGGGGTATACTCATATTGAAAATTGTTTTTTGAGTTGAAGGAGGAAATATGAGTGCACCGCAGGAACAACTTCATGAGTTACCAAGATCAAATGAACAGGATCAATTTGATATAGGTGTACCGAGAGAAGATCTCATTCCAGATAATGAATACACCCGACGCACTCAGAGTTTTCCGGCAATGGGGCCTCGACCGTTACCAGATGCTGAGAATCAAGATGCGATACCAGCTATCCCAGCAGAAGACCAAATTTCTGAGCCAAAAGTTCAAGCAACAGCACCACTCGAAAGGAATGTTGCAGACCCAAAATTGATTGTTGAAGTAAGTCCCGTTGTTATGGATCAGCTTAAAAATATTACGGAATTAGAAGCGTTTATCACAGTCTTGTTAGAAAAAGTCTTTCCAGATGAAAATGATGGTATTGAGTACATGATTAGTCTTATGGTTTTAAATTTAACGTTTGCTGAGGATCATCCCAACTTTTCTATCCCTCAATATCCTGAATTGCGTTTGCCATATCTTGCGGATGGGCCTGTAGATGAAGAAGACCTCAATGAACCTCGTTTTGCTGATCAAAGGAAAGTACGAATAATTAATATTACCGCAACTCTTCTAAAGCTTGCGCGGCAGCCATCACCTCCACGAATACATAATACTTGATTTTAAAATCGTATTTTTTAAAGGTCTTTTTTCCTCTCTTTAAAAAACAAATCCATGATGATAGGATAATCCATGTTTTTCTCCTAGATAAAAGTCTGGGAGTTTTCTTTTTTAGAGTATGTCAATCGAACTTAATCCAAAATATGCCGACGATCTACATCGTCCTCATCTTGATTTGCAGCAACAAACTGAACCTCATGCGGATAATGTGGAACATTGTTGGATGTGTCAAACTCGGGCAGTAGGTGGGTGTAACAGCTTTGAAGGACATACGAGTATGATGTGTCCGCTTCATTTTCTTTATCTAAATTCAAATTTTGGAGTCTTTGAACCAAAGCCAATTGCTTTAATCAAAAATGAAATGAATAATTCACCAGATTTAACCCCGAATAGAAACGGCGCGAGTGCCGATCATAACGGTAGAGAGCAAATAACAGAAACTTCAGGAGAAGAGACGGCTGTAATGATGATCGAACCAACGAATGAGAAAAAAAACTTGGGTGAAGCTGTTACCGAAGTAGTAACTCAGTCAAAAACAGCGAGAAAGTTTTTAGATGGCTTAAAACTGATAATTAAAGATTATTCTACTGAAAAAGATGAGGTGATCAATCCAGGAATTGTAAAATTATCTGAATTAACAATACTTCTAGAAAAGTTATACAAAGATGTTTATCAGAACTTGGAAATTTACAATAATCGGGGTAAGTTTATAAACCTGGCAATTTCATTTGGAGTCCCGAACGTTTTTGCAGATACGGTAGAAGAGTCGACTGGAAAGGTCAGTGGGGCAGCAAGTTTTAGACTAACATTTTGTAGATTATTGGCTTCAGAAATTGGCGTACAACGTCCAAAACAAGCGGAAAAACTTTTAAAACAGGAATGAATTTATTGAGCTTGGCGTAGTGTCTCAAAGAAAGCATCAACTGCAGCCGCAGCATCATGAGCGAGTATTAGAGCTTCTTGAGGAACTTGATTCTCGTTGTTCAAGTCAACTTCAGTTTGAGTTGACATATCTACTAGCTTAGAATGCAAATCTGGTGTTAAGTCTTGGTTTTCGAGTGTCATATATCTCCTTGTGTCTGTGTTGGGTAAATCATACCAGATTTAGTGTTTTTTTCAACCAATGATCATCACTTTTCCTTTTCTGTTATGATTAACTTTATGTATTCAGGATTGTCATCCAAACAAGCCCAGACTCATCTGGAAGAATACGGCCAGAATGTGTTGGCGAGTAGTCGGTCATTTTCGTTGCTTCATTTGATTTTTTCGCAATTTAGTTCACCTCTAATCTATGTTTTACTGATTGCAGCATTCATTACTTTGGTTTTGCGAGAGTACGTGGATATGTCAGTGATTTTGCTGGCTGTTCTTGTCAATGCAGCACTTGGTTTCGTTCAGGAATACAAGGCACAGAATGCATTGGAATCACTGGCAAAAGTTTTGCCGAGAAGAGTGACTGTGGTTCGAGACGGGGGGATCAGAAATATTTCTATAGAAGAAGTGGTACCAGGTGATGTTGTTCATCTCGAAGCTGGTGAACAAATTCCTGCAGATGGAGTGTGGCTTCATGCCAAGGAAGTGAGCGTGAATGAGGCAGTTTTAACTGGGGAAAGTTTACCAGTTGAGAAAAAAGTGTTGGCCAATGCTGAAACAATGAGTGTTATCCCGTCTTCTCAAGACGCAAACGCCGTACACTTCGGGTATATGGGTACCACACTCAGCTCTGGTAAAGCAGTCATGAAAGTTATTTCTACCGGAACACACACCGTATTAGGTGGGATCTCTACCAGTCTACAAACGACCACTGAGATAGAAACTCCCTTGCAAAATAAGTTGCAATCATTTAGTAAAAAACTGACTGTACTCGTCGTCCTCGCTTCATGTCTGATTTTTTTCTTAGGCATACTTTATGGTAGGGAACTGAAAGAGATGTTTACATTATCAGTCGCAGTTGCTGTCTCTTCGATTCCTGAGGGACTAGTCATTTCTTTAACCGCCATTCTAGCGATTGGCATGCAGAGGATTTTGAAAAAGAAAGCCTTAGTTAGAAAATTAGTAGCAGCTGAAACACTGGGGAGTGTGAGCGTCATTTGTACAGATAAAACAGGTACTCTGACCAAAGGTGAGTTAACCGTTTTTCATATTGAATCAGATCGAAAAGCACTCATGCATGAAATTGCTCGAAGTGTCATCAGTGGTAGTGATCCGCTGGAAATTGCAATTCGATTATGGGCCGATGAGCACGCGATGCATTTAAAAGTTCCACCCATCATTGACGAAGTACCTTTTTCTGCTGATAGAAAATTTTCGGTACGAATGAGTGATGAACTAATGATCGTGTTAGGAGCTCCAGAAGCATTATTTAAAATCTGCAAAAAAATCGATAGACCAGTCATTGAACAAGCCATCAAAATCTTTACGACCCAAGGTTATCGCGTAGTTGGTGCAGCCACTCGTAAAGTAAAAAAGGGCGAAGGGCAAATTGTTCTCAATAGCATAGACGGAATGGAGTGGGCTGGATGCTTTGTATTTCGAGATGAAGTGAGGACTGGTTTAACTGAAGTGTTCGAGCTTGCTAAAGAAGCGGGCATATCCATCAAAGTCATTACAGGGGATTACGCGGAAACAGCCCGATCAGTCATGCGCGAGCTGAAACTTTCTGTAAAACCAAGTGAGGTGATGTTGGGCAGTGATTTAAAAGCAATGTCACAGTTGCAGCTCAAAGAACGCATCCCGCAAACTAAGTTATTTGCCCGCACCTCACCAGACCAAAAATTAATCATTGTTCAGGTTTTGCAAGAGCTTGGAGAAGTAGTGGCAATGACGGGAGACGGTGTTAATGATGCACCTGCCTTGAAGCGGGCAGACATCGGAATTGTAGTGAGTTCTGCATCTGATGTGAGCAAAGACACTGCTGACATGGTGCTGCTCGATGATGATTTTCGAACAATCATTGAAGCGGTGGAAGAAGGCAGAGGCATTTTTGAAAATTTGCGCAAAGTCATTTTATATTTGTTGTCTGACTCTTTTACTGAAATAATTCTAGTGATGGGAGCCGTAGTGTTGGGTTTACCGCTACCTGTGACAGCGGCTCAGATTTTGTGGGTCAATTTGATTGATGATGGATTACCTAACTTAGCACTGACAGTAGATCCCAATGGCAAAGAGTTGTTTTATGAACAGCCGAGAAAGAGAAGCACACCTTTAATTGATGGTGAAATGACCGTGTTAATTGCCGCAATTTCTATTGTGACTGGCGCGTTCGTGTTAGGAGCGTACTACTGGGTATACATGACAACTGGCAGCTTGACTGAAGCCAGGACCATCGCCTTTACAATGCTCGGTGTCGATTCACTATTTTATGTCTTTTCATCGAGAAGTTTGCGTAAATCAATCTGGGAAGAAGGCATTTTCAAAAACATTTGGCTAGTCGTTGCTGTAGTGATTGGTTTTCTCTTTCAACTCGTCGCATTGTATGTACCATTTTTCCAACGCTGGTTTGAGACAAGACCACTCACACTAGAAGAATGGGTCATTGTCTTTTCTTCATCAGCAATAATTTTGTTGGTCGTAGAAGTGATAAAGTGGATCTGGAGTTGGAAGCAAAGACTTCACTAATGGAGTGACTCACAGTACAATCGAGGCATGAACGACGACGTAACCCCAATCACAGTAGATCCACAAACAGTATCTGATGTACAAGCCTCGTCTTCCGTGGATGAGGTGGTTGCTCAAGCTGCAGCTGTTCAAGATTTATTTAAAAATGACGACACGCCTCAATCAGATCAACCGTTGGCTAATGGACC
The DNA here is from genome assembly GCA_039934415.1 of Patescibacteria group bacterium. Classification (GTDB taxonomy): domain Bacteria; phylum Patescibacteriota; class Microgenomatia; order UBA1400; family PJMF01; genus JBDTME01. The sequence goes on along the minus strand of JBDTME010000007.1, from coordinate 27,904 downwards.
GGATGATCTCACCCAACCTGTTCCAGCCACTCCTGCTCAACGAAGTCCATTGGACATCTTGGAAGAAATTTTAAGTAAGGAAGAAAAGAAAAACGAAACACCAGCTGTTGAACAAGGACCAAGTCTTGAAGAGCTTGAACAAGTCAAACAACAAGAAGCAGAAAAACAAAGCATGATTGAAGACGCTCGGAAAAAAATGATGACAGAGACTGAATCTGATGAACAAAAGAAGCGCGACATGATTCGCCAGCAACAGATCGATGCTAATAAGATTGTGAGTCCTTTCGAAATTCGCCAGTTAGAGCACAAGAAAATCAATAAATAGTTTTTTTATTTTCAATTACTGATCTATGGTCAATCGTCCGCCTCCAGGTTCAATGCCGGGCATGGTACCACCCGATGTCGCTTCTATGATGGAAGCTGGTTTTGCACAACAAGCTCAACAGCAGAAAACGAGTATTACTCAGGCACCAGCCCAATCAGGTCAAACACTCGGTCAACAGACCGGCATGACTCCTTCACAGCAAGGTTTTCAGCCTCAACATACTCCACGCGATTTGGGATCGCCAACTGAAGAACTGAAAATGGCCGCCAGCGATGTTGCAGAGAGTCTTGTATCAATTCCTCAAAGTATTCTAGAAATGTTGGGACTCGGTCGTCCGCCTAAAGATCCTGAAGAGCAATCTAAACTACAACAATTTCATCAGGGCTGGCAGCGATTAACAGCTGATCAGCAGGCTGTGGCCAACCAGCGCATTCAGGCTGAGAAACAACGTAAGGAAGCTGAAAATGAGATGGCAAAACAAAAGAAAGAACAACAAGCCCAACAAAAAGCCCAGCAGAGTCAGAGCTTTGTCCCACAAGGAAAACTGAGTGGTCAAGCCGCACTTGATAAAATGCAACAAGATCGCAAAGGTATGGGTGGCGCTAGCGGCTAGCCATCAACCATTTTTAAACCTTTTATTGAAAACCTTTTTTTCTTTTTGACACTTTCATCAATATCGATAGGGGCTTGATAAATGGGTCGTTGCGCATCTTTCAAATCTTGAATGATTAAATTTCTGACATACGCTGCCATCGTCAATCCGAATTGTTGACTTTTTTCTCGCAAAAACTCATGAAGTTGATTAGAAAGGGCAATTCGCAGTTGAGGTTCAGACCCATTTATAGACATAAGATGTTCCTTCCCGGTAATGATTGGCCATATATTAGCCACAAAAGAAGGCTAAATCAAGTCCTTTTCATGTATGAATTGTACCCGGGGGCAAAGAGTGTTCAATTTCAGAGTACCCCTCTCAAATGTGTAACAAAATGATTGACAATTCAATCCGATCATTTATGATATTCCCAATGCTAGTAATCAATTTTTCCAGTTGTTGTCCTTCCAAAGATTAAAAAATCTCTTGGAATTTTTGTTTTTTGATCCGTCCAAGAGGCGGATTTTTTTTGTAAGAAACGGACTATCATTATTTGTTACAATCACATTTGTATATGAAACTCTACAACACGCTTTCTCGACTAGTCGAAGAATTTCAACCTATCGCGGCACCCAGTGTGGGTTTTTATGCGTGTGGATTTACGGTGTATGACTATACCCATTTGGGACATTTGCGTAAATATACGATGGATGATGTGCTGATTCGGACGCTGCGACGAGCAGGGTATCAGGTGAAGTTTGTCCAAAATGTGACAGATGTCGGACACTTATCTTCTGATGCTGATACGGGAGAAGATAAATTAGAAAAAGGTGCCAAGAAATATAATAAATCAGTCTGGGATATTGCAAAAGAGTTTGAGGCGTACTTTTTTTATTCAATGGATAAAATGGGAAATTTGCGACCAGATATTAGTTGCCGCGCGACTGATCATATCCCTGCTCAGATTGCCCTTGTTCAAACACTCGAGCAAAAAGGTTTTACTTATATTATCGAGAATGACGGCGTTTATTTTGACACTTCAAAAATTTCTGATTATGGAAAGTTAGCAGGTTTTGATCCCAAACAACTCATGGAAGGCGCCCGAGTTGAAGCAGTGCCGGGAAAAAAGAACCCAACTGATTTTGCACTCTGGAAGTTTGAACGATCAGGCGAAAATCGTGCTATGGTTTGGGAGAGTCCTTGGGGAAAACGCACTTTTCCTGGTTGGCACATCGAGTGTTCGGCGATGGCAATGGAATACTTAGGGGAGCAGTTCGATGTTCACACTGGTGGTATTGATCACATTCCTGTTCATCACACCAACGAGATTGCACAAGCAGAAGCTGCAACTGGTAAAGTTCCGTTTGTTAGGTATTGGGTGCATCATAATCATCTTCACGTCGACGGAACGAAAATGAGCAAGAGTTTGGGAAACTTTTTTACGATTGATGATGTGATAAAAAAGAACATCAATCCCATGGCTTTGCGACTCCTTTTTCTATCGACGCATTACCGATCAGAAATGAATTTCACTTGGGATAATGTGGTTGGTGCCCAGACAGCGTGGAGTAGCTTGAGTTCCAAAATTACTCAGTTTAAACATGACACTGATAGAGTAGCGTTATCCGAAGAAAAAGTGAATCAAATCGCGGAATACCGCCAACGTTTTTTCAGTTATATCGAAGATGACCTCAGAACACCCGAAGCTGTTGCTGTCATGTGGGAGGTTTTAAAATCAAATGTACCGAGTATCGATAAGTACGATTTGCTAGTAGAGTTCGATACAGTATTAGGACTCGGACTTAGTAATTTAGCATCTACTGATACAGTTGAAATAAAAAAAGAGGAGTTAGCACCTGAAGTTCAGCAGTTGCTGGATCAACGTGAGCAAGCAAGGTTAACCAAAAATTGGGACGAATCGGACCGATTACGCGAACAAATCGCCCGCTTTGGATATCAAGTGCTGGATGCTGCAGGTGGTGTCAAAATTAAAAAGTTAGGTTAGGTTGCGATCGGTAACAAGCTCTCAACTCCTTCTGCTATACTGAAAAGTAATGTCTCATTTTTCGAAACTGCTGCTCAAGTTTGGTCTGCTCATTTTATTGGTAAATGCGTTGGGGATGTGGGTGTTTTTTTATTTTGATCATCAGAGTTTAAGAAAACTCCAGCAATTAGATAACTTACCAATAAAAGTACAACCACAGACTGAAAAAACAAATCTCGACACTAGGGTGACAGATCTAGAAACGACTCAAAATGGATTGACTGGGCGAGTAGAGGAATTGGAAAAGAGTGTTACCTCAGTCAAACCGTTTCCAACTCGTGCAACAGTTCAGTCATCATCCTCAAAAACGCAAAAAGAGTACACCATTTATCTCGGAGAAGGTTCGACAGTGAGTCGAGATTGGACAACGGTGCAATCGACTACAATTTCTCTAGACAGCAAAAAATATCCTGGTATGTCAGCGGTTTATTTTGAATCTGCTTTATCCATTATTGGAGGTGAGGCCAAAGCACAACTTATTGATGCAGAATCGGGTGGGTTGATTTCAAGTTCTGCTTTAATTAATAATACTCAAACCGCAACCTGGAAATCACAGAAAGTAACTCTGGAAACTGGAACTCATATCTACGTAGTACAACTCAAATCTTCTAGCGGTGAACTTGCTACCTTGAGTGGTGCACGTTTACGTATCATTGCTGACTAATCATTTTCTTGCATAATCATGACTACTACTCATCAAAAAAACGAAGTTCGTGCGAGGATGAAAAGTTTGATCAAAGAGTGTCCTATCAATGAATTGAATACTTTTTCGAAAAAAATCTCTGCACAGCTCATGACATTAATTAGAGAAAAAAAATGGCGAACAATTGGTTTATTTGCGCCATTGCAGAGTGAGCCATCTATCTGGCCTGTCTTTGAAGAATTGAAGCTAGATTTTTATTTCCCCCGAGTTAATTTTCAAAATATTTTGGAATTTGTTCAAATTAAAAACCAAGATCAACTCACTGAAGAAAACCGTGGTATTCGTGAACCTGCAACGCAACTGCCAGCAATCGACTCATCACTTCTTGATGTCATTTTGGTTCCCGGGATGGCTTTTGATCAAGCGGGAAATCGATTGGGGAGAGGAAAAGGGTTCTACGACAAATTTTTCCATGACACTCCCAAAAAAATTATCAGAATTGGAGTATGTTTTCCGTTCCAGATACTAGAACAAGTACCCGTTGAAGAACGAGATCAGCCAGTAGATCAGGTGATCACGGGCTACTGATTGCTGTATTGTTTCATTGCGTCTTGAACTTCTTTTTTCTGACTGTCACTCATGCCTTCTTGTACTTTTTGCATGGAGTTTTTCATCATGGCACTGAAGTCCTGAAATTTTACTTCAGTTGGTGGAACAAACTCAGCATCACTGATAATAGCCGGGGAACAGTCGACATTGGTATTCTCATCTTCAAATTTCTTCATCGTATCGGGGTTTGAAAAATCGAGTGTGTCAGGCACATCCTTGAGATTGTTGTTCGCATTTTGTGCTGCTTTGATTTCCTCTTCAGTAGGCATCGTCATTTTGACGCCTTCTTTTTTGGTGGTATCCCACATATAGACGAACTCGCCGTCCATGATAATCTCACTTGAAGATTTTGCGTCGCTACTGGCCAAGCCTTGCCCAGACATGTGAGTTTTTCTGCCTTTAGCCAAGTAATTAACGGTTTTACTTGTTTTGTTATCAGTCATAGTGCATTTCAATCCACCCCCGATTTTTACCGCGTCAGCCCAAGATTTCATCTTGTCAGTTGTTGATCCACCTTTTGTTGAGTCAGTGGGAGTGTTATCAGTAGTTGTTGGCGTTTGTGCTTTGCATCCCGCTAACACAATTGAACCAAGCACTAAACCAGTCAGCAGCGTACTTTTTTTCATGAAGACCTTTCAAAACTAGTGTTGTATTGATTATATCAGAGACAGTTCATATGGCTTTCGGACAAAACAAGGTATACTAGACGCATATTTGTATTAATTATTAGATTCTTATGCTTACTTGGATTGCTTACATCATTTCTGGAATCGTAGTTGCAATTTTTGCGATTCAAAATACACAACTGGTGGAAGTGTCGTTAGTGTTTCGCTCTTGGCAAAATGTGCCATTGTACTTGGTCGTTGTCTTTACTTTTTTGATTGGAGTTTCGATGAGTTGGTTAATAACTTTTATTGGGAGCATTCCCACTAAATTTAAACTACGAGGCAAGAATAAAAAACTCAAGTCAGTCAAAGAAGAGTTAGTTCTATTGACTAGAGAGATCCATCAACTCGAATTAGAAAACGAGTCACTTCGTAAAAAAGTAAAAGTTGTAGATGAGAAATCGCTTTGAAAAAACAGTTGGCGAAACTCTGGCGATATCTTCAATTTCCAAAAGGACTTCAGCTCTCAATCATGAGAGTGCTTCAGGATAATTTTTTAATTGGTGTGACTGGAATTATTTTCAATAAAGAAAACGAGATTTTAGTTTTTAAACATACGTATCGAGCGGTACAGTGGAGTTTGCCAGGTGGATATTTAAAACAAAAAGAGCATCCCCAAGAAGGGTTAGAGCGTGAAATCGAAGAAGAATCGGGATTGATCGTTAGTGGTGATCATCAAATTAAAGTGAGAACAGATCGAGAAACTGCGCGGCTAGATATCTGTGTGGTCGGTGAGTTTATCGGTGGAGAGTTTCATCCGAGTTCAGAAGTAACAGAGTATGGTTTTTTTAGTTTTGAAAATTTACCGCTGATTCCCACAAACCAAGTGTTGCTCATCAATGAAGCGTTAGAAAGTAGGAAGACCAAACAAGTACTACCGCAGGGCACACAAGTGACAAAAAGACGGTTACCATGGAAAAAAAACTGATCCTCATCATACTTTTGGGTGTTGTTACAACTACAGCTATTGTATTTCTACTCAACAATAAAAAATTTGAACCAGCTCTTTCTCAAACGTTAAATGCGCTGTCTAATTCTTCAAACTCTTTAGAAAATGAAGAGGTTTCCTTGTATCCAAGAGTAATCATGCCTTTTGCTGATTTAACAATTCCATACTTACGGACAAGAGAGTATGAAAGCCATTTAGGTGAACTCGAAAAATATCAAGATCATGCTACATATACTAGTTACCTCACGAGCTATGATTCTGATGATTTGAAGATTAAAGGGTTATTGACGCAGCCGAAAGGGGAGATGCCTGCTGGTGGATGGCCGGCTATCGTATTTGTGCATGGCTACATTCCACCAACTATTTATAAAACAACTGAAAAATATGTAGAGTATGTCGATAACCTAGCGAGAAATGGGTTTGTGGTGTTTAAGATCGATCTTCGAGGGAATGGAGAATCAGAAGGAACGCCAAGTGGAGCTTACTTCTCAGGTGATTATATTGTCGATACCTTGAATGCGTATACAGCATTGCAACATACTGAGTTTGTGAATCCGAGTAGGATTGGGTTATGGGGACACAGTATGGCAGGGAATGTTGTTTTGAGGAGTTTTGCGGCTAAACCAGAAATTCCGGCTGTCGTAATTTGGGCGGGAGCAGTCTATTCGTATGGCGATCAACTCAAGTATGGAATTAATGATAATAGTTATCGACCTCCGACTAATAATGCAGAGCAGCAAAATAAACGTAAACAGTTGATGGAGCAGTATGGGCAGTTTGTGGTCGACAGTCCGTTTTGGAAATTGGTGGCCCCAACGAACTACTTGAATGATCTGAAAGGTTCTATCCAACTCAACCACGCGACTGACGATACAGTCGTAAATATTGGGTACAGTAGAGATTTAAATTCATTACTAGATCAAACAACGGTCCCACATGAGCTCAACGAGTATCCTAGCGGTGGGCATAATATTACTGGAGCCAGTTTTAGTAAAGCCATGTCCAATACTGTGCGGTTTTACAAACAGCATTTGGCTGAGTAGTTATTTTAAATTGTATCGTTGATGAATTTCTTGATCTTGTCTGTAACTTGAACTGGTGAATCCAGAAGTGGATTGATGATCAAGTCTGCTTCGTTCAACTCCTGTCGAAACGCGTCACTATCCGCCGAGAGAATGATGAATTTTAAATTCTGCCATCGTGGATATTTTTTTCTGAGTCTTAATAGAGTGAGTACCTGGTTGTGTGATTGTTCGTCTGTGTACAAGACAATGGTTTCAAACTGACCCAAAGAAAGGAGTACAATTGCATCTTCAATGCTGTCTATAGGCGTTACTTCAAGATTCCTTGTGAGTAACAGCTCATGATATAATTGACGCAGATTCCAATCGAGGACAATGAGGAGGATTTTTTCCATTTTAAATAGAATTAATTCTAATAAGAATAGAGTTTAATCAACGAAGCGTTTTATTGTCAATAGCAAATTTGTTTGATCTAGCACCGCGTTTTAAATATATATGATTAGAGTTGGTCAAAAAATTCGAGAAGCTCGCAAATACAAGCAAGTCACCCAAGAAGACTTAGCTAAAGCGATTGGTGTGTCTGATAAATCAATTTCTGCTTATGAATCCGAGCGAATTAGTCCACCATTAAAAGTGTTGGAAAAAATTGCTGCCAAGACAGATCAATCGCTGAATTATTTTTTGGAAGACAGTATGGAGTCAACCATTTTGGCGAAATTATCAGAGGTGGAGCAACAATTCAGAGAAATCAAAAAAATTCTGGAAGAATTGAAGAAGAAGTAACGAGGGGAACAGCATGAACAAAATCGGGACATTTTTAGGCATTCCGTATGATTTGCGAAAACCCACTTGGGCTGTGATCAAAGAACGCATGTGGAATCCAGCCGATCACAGGATATTCACACCGCACGTATTTGGTTGGGGATGGTCAATCAATTTCTATGAAGTGTTTCGCAGAATGGGTTTAGAGAGTGACAAAAGTTGACACAGAATTCTTGCTTTCTTTTATAAAAACGCTACAATTTACCCAATGAATACGCTTAGTTTCCGATCTATTTGTTGTAACTCCTTTATCCAATAGGGAGTCTTTTTATATTTAATCAGAGCTCCCACCAGAGGAGCTTTTTTTATGGGAGAAAACATGAAAAAAATTACCGAGTTTTATCTAAATAAAGCGACATATATTGCAGTTGATGAGGAAGAGAAGACTTTTAACTTGGAAGTAGATTATTGGCACAGCACATTTACTGTCACTCCCCAGAATCAGGAGTTAGAAGCATACGCCGCAAAGTTACTAAACAAAAAACACAGAGTCAATTTTGTTTACAAGATGAAAGAGGAGTAGGGGGCCTCTTTTGCATTATAGGATAATCCATGCTATACTGTAGATCTTCGGTTTGAAGTCCTGCTAGAGCACGACAATGTCATTCTCTCCGTAATAAGTCAAAGGAAGTATGTCTTACCCATATCAAGGGCGTTCTGGTTCTTTTAGTCCCAGACGGCGCCAACCTCAGAGTCGAGGTCGATTCTCACAAGTTTCGACTGTCGATCCATCTAAATACGTTAATAAAGCTGTTGAGCAAGAGACACAAGAGGTGTACGTGTCTCAACACACATTTGACGAATTTAACTTGGATCCAAAATTGATTCAAAATGTTCGCACACATGGGTATGACGTACCAACTCCTATTCAAGATCAAACCATCCCATCATTGATGGAAGGGCGAGATGTCGTAGGTATTGCCAATACTGGCACGGGTAAAACCGCTGCCTTTTTACTCCCTTTACTTCATAAAATCATCTTGGACCCTCAACAAGGTGCACTCATTCTGGCTCCAACTCGAGAGCTCGCGCTGCAAATTCAAGAGGAATTACTAGCGTTCAGCAACGGGCTCAAAATTGGAGTCTGTTTGTGTATCGGGGGAGCTAGTTTAGATAAACAAGTTCAACGCTTACGCACTAATCCACATTTCGTGATTGGAACTCCAGGTCGTATCAAGGATTTGATCAATCGAGGAGCTTTTGATACCAGAATGTTCACCAACATCGTCTTAGATGAAGTTGATCGAATGCTCGATATTGGTTTTGTCAAAGACATCAAGTTTTTGATCTCAAAATTACCAGAAGTACGACAGTCTGCCTTTTTCAGTGCCACGATTAATCGGGAAACTGAAGACATTATGCGTTCTTTACTTCGAGACCCAGTCCAAGTGACCGTCAAAAGTAAGGTGACGAGTAATCATATTCATCAAGAAGTTGTTCGAGTTGCCCCAGGTGGTAACAAGATTGACGTTTTGCACGAGTTATTGAAGCAACCAGAATTCAAGAAAGTCATCGTTTTTGGTCGAACCAAGCATGGCATCAATAAGTTGGAAGAGATCTTGGTTTCTCGAGGGGTTAGAGTGTCATCGATTCACGGAAACAAAACTCAAGGTGCTCGTCAACGTTCGCTCCAAGATATTAAAGGTGGCTACGTTCAAGTCTTGCTTGCTACAGATGTGGCAGCTCGAGGTATCGATATTGAAAATGTTACGCACGTCATTAACTATGATGAACCTCAGACTTACGAAGACTATATTCACCGTATTGGCCGAACAGGCCGAGCAGGAAAGTTGGGTAAAGCGCTGACTTTCTTGTCGAGGTAATCTCCCCATTTTTATCCTTTTTTTTTGGTATAATAAAAACCTTATGCTCAAAACAAATCGTAATCTCCTTATTATTGCCTTGATCGCCATGGTGAACATGTTGGGATATGGAATCATTATCCCAATCATGTATGCTTACTCGAAGAAATTTGGACTCAGTGATTTTCAAAACGGACTGCTTTTTGCCGTGTACTCAGTGTGTCAATTTATCTCAACACCAATTATTGGTCGAATGTCAGATAAATATGGTCGAAGACCATTACTTTTGATCTCAATTACAGGCACAGCTCTATCATTTTTCATGTTAGCGTTCGCCCCCAGTGCTATCTTTCTCTTCTTAGCTCGTGCTTTGGACGGATTGACCGCTGGAAATATCCCTGTGGCGTTTGGAGTCATTTCCGATACGACTAAACCAGAGGAGCGACCAAGAGCATTTGGTTTGATTGGTGCAGCCTTCAACTTTGGATTCGTGTTTGGTCCCGCCGTGGCTGCATTCACCGTTGGGTTTGGGACAGCTGTTCCATTTTTAATTGCTGGAGCTGTCACCTGTGTTGCCGTAGTGTTGACCGCATTGTTCTTACCTGAAACGAATAAGCATATGGGAGAAGTTCAGGATGGAAAATTATTTGATCCTCAATTGTTATGGAAGACTTTGTTTGACCCGAACGTTGGGGCAACCTTTTTGATCTCTTTGGTGTTCTTTATGGCGTTTGCATGTGCTCTTATTTATGGATTCCAGCCATTTACTCTGAACATCTTGCACGTCAGTCCAAGCCTGAACGCAGTCTTATTTACGATTTTTGGTCTCATTGGTCTGATCTCGCAAACTTTCTTGGTGGCGAGAATAAGTAAGACGTTGGGAATGCGTAAGGCGTTTCAAGTTTCGATCGTTTTTACTGCTATCTCATTTTTGATGATGTACTTTTCAGTCTCTCTTCCAATGTTTATCGCGGCAATGGTTGTCTTAGCATTGTTTAATAGTGTTACCCAGACACTTATTCCTACGATTCTATCTCAAGAAGCCGACTCAAAGTCGCAAGGATCTATTCAAGGTTTGAATGCTTCATATCAAAGTATTGGTATGATTATTGGACCGATTTTGGGTGGAGCAGTTGCGACCGTCTCGATTCCATTTCCATTTTTAGTTGGCGCAGGTTTATTGGTAGTTTGTTTTGCACTCTCTTTCCGAGTGCTTCGCCCTGGCGTTCATAAAGAATCCGCGTTTTAAAAAAAGAGCTGTCTCTCTGCTATAATCCACCTCATGTCTCTTTCCGTTGCCATAGTCGGTTTACCAAACGTGGGGAAGTCCACGTTATTTAATGCCTTGCTCAAAAGGCAGCAGGCTTTGGCGGCGAACTATCCGTTTGCCACAATCGATCCTAATACAGGCATTGTGCCAGTTCCAGACGAGCGTTTAGACGTGTTGGCGAAGATCGTTCATACATCGGTGTTAAAGCCGGCTACGGTCGAATTTGTCGATATCGCAGGTTTGGTCAAAGGAGCATCTGAAGGAGCCGGACTCGGCAATCAATTTTTATCTCATATTCGCGAAACTGATCTGATTTGTCATGTGGTTCGCGGCTTTACTGATTCAGATGTGATTCGAGAGGGGAGTGTCGATCCTAAAACTGATCGTGAAACGATTGAGACAGAATTATTATTAGCAGATTTAGCTACTTTAGAAAAACAAAAACCCCCGAAAAGTTCGATTACTTCAGCCGAAAAAGAGCGCTGGAGCATTGTTTCTGAGTTGAAAGAAGCTGCGGATGCTGGGTTGCGCACTGCAGTTTTTGAAGTTGCTCAAAAGAGTGAAGACCATGCTAGAGTCGCCAAAGAATTATCACTTTTGTCAACGAAAGTGATGTTATATGTAGTCAATGTCGACGAAGGTGTAGTTGGTGACAAATCCCAAGCTGCGGCACAAGCTAAAGAACTGGGTATATCTGAAGAAGCCATTGTGATCGTTTCAGCCAAGATTGAGTCAGAACTATCAAGTTTAGACGACACCGATCAAAAAGCGTATTTAAAGGATCTCGGTTTAGAACAGAGTGGGCTCGAGCGTTTAATCAAAAAAGCCTATCAGCTACTCGGTTTGCAAAGCTTTTTAACCGCTGGAGAGTTAGAGGTACGGGCGTGGACGATTCATCAAGGTATGAGAGCACCTCAAGCAGCTGCCGTCATTCACACTGATTTTGAAAAACACTTCATCAAGGCCAACATTTCCTCGTACGAAGATTTTGTGCAGTACCAGGGTTGGAAAGGCGTCAAAGACGTCGGCAAAATGCGCATGGAAGGCAAAGAATACGTCATGAATGAAGGGGACGTGGTGGAATTCATGATCGGGAAGTGAGTTGACAAGCGACTCCTTATGTTATAACATTACGTTATAACAAAGGAGATTTATGGCTAACAGCAAACTCAAATATCAAAAAATCATCAAGGTTGGCAATAGTCTCGCTATTACTTTAGATAGTGATTTTATTGTGCAAACTGGCGTTAAAGCCGGTGATCAAGTTGCCGTGAACTATCAACCAGATCAGAAAGTCGTGAGTTATTCTCCCGTAGCTGACAATGGAGTCATGAAGGTTGCTGATGGTGGTGCTGTGGAGTATGAAGCCAAGTCTAAGTTGGCTTCCGCAATCACGCCTGAATTAGAAGCATGGACCAAAAAATTTCTTAAAGAGAACAAAGAATCTTTAAAAAAATTGGCTAATTTATGACAAATTATCAAGCTTTAACTATTGAAGCTGTGCTTTACATTCATGAGTTCATTATTGATGAAGCAGGTGGAAAGCAAGGTATTAGAGACTTCGCGTTATTGCACTCGGCTTTAGAGAGATGTAAAGCAACGTTTGGTGGAGAAGATCTATATGTGGATATTTTAGAGAAAGGTGCAGCCTTATGGCACTCTCTCACCATGAACCATGCTTTTCTTGATGGCAATAAACGAACTGCATTTGCTATTGTTTCTCGGTTTCTAAATCTGAACCGATATCAGATTAGAGCCTCTCAAGAGGAGATTGTCCGGTTTTGTATTTCAGTTGATAATGAAGGCTTAGCTTTGAAAGATATCGTGAACTGGTTACAGAAGCATACTGTAAGCCGCTAATCTGCCTGCCTGGCTTGCTCTAGACTGAGATTCTTGGTATAATCACCAAACTTAATACTTACCAATACTCCTTGAGGAAACTCAGGATCCAAAGCCTTGTGTTGGTACAGAAAGGCACCCATGACGAAAGTCTATGAATTTGTAGCATTATTTTCTCCTGAACTTTTGGAGCATGATCTCCAAAGCATCCAAGAATCTTTCATTACCTTGATCAAAAAGCACAAAGGCAAAGTTCTCACTGTAGAGAATTGGGGAAAACGACCATTGTCTTACGAAATCAAGAAGTTTGATGAAGCCAACTACTTATTCTTCACACTCGAACTTGATACCGCTGAAGTAGAACCATTTAACCAAGACGTTCGATTGAACACTCAAGCAATTCGACACTTATTTGTAATCCAAGAAGAGCATTATAAAAAAGCTCGAGATGCAGCTACGCCAAGTGAAGACAAGAAAAATGAAGAGTAAGATGTCAGTTTCTTGTAAGAATTGGGGATATACTCGTTCTTATATATTAAAGAGACCCAGAATAAGAGATGAGCACTTGAAGAGCCGTTCGACTGGGAAAAAGGAGGGACTATGTCAGTCCGTTCATTAAATAAAGTGATGTTGATCGGGAATTTAACCCGAGATCCACAAATGAGGTTCACACCGACTGGTACAGCGGTAGGGACGTTTGGAATTGCCACGAATCGCAGTTGGGTTCCAAGTGATGGTGGAGAGCGACAAGAAGAAACCGAGTTTCACAACATTGTAGCTTGGTCAAAATTAGCCGAGATTTGTGGATCACTGCTCCACAAAGGCGATAAAGTCTACGTCGATGGTCGAATTCGCAGTCGAGACTGGAAGACAAAGGAAGGTGAAGATCGTCGAACAACCGAGATCGTGATCGATAACATGATGTTACTTAGTTCACGTAATGGTGGGAGTTATACTCCAAGTGACGATGGCGCGATGGGTATGCCAGCTGATGAAGCTTTAGCTGAACCAGTTGCAAGTAAGCCAAAGAAAGCGGCTCCTGCAGCAGAACCAGAGCCAATGGAAGAGATTAAAGTTGAAGATGTCAGTGATGACATCCCATTTTAGAAAGTAGATTTACTTAACACAACAAAAGGACAATATGTCTAAGTTATTTCAAAAAAAGCGACGCAAGAATTTGCCGCCAGTTCGAAAAGCACCAGAAGATCTGACTTTCGATTACAAAGATCCAAGAACTCTTCAACGCTATATTAGCGAACATGGAGCAATTGGTGGGCGAGACAGAACCGGTTTGTCGAACAAACAACAGCGACAACTGGCTCGTGAGATTAAACGTGCTCGACATTTGGGAATGGTGCAGTTCACCCAAACTGTCTAAAACAGAGAAATACACAATTTAAAGAGCTCCCATAAGGAGCTCTTTTTGTTTTTACACATTCTGTAATCTATCATTTCTTTTTGGCCGAAAAAGTCGCAACTGCGTCGAGTCTTTTTTGCACAGTTTCGTTGTTAGGGGCAATGTTCTCTAAAATATACTGATATTGTTCTTTGGCACCTCCGTAATTTTTATCAATTTCGAGTAATTGTCCCAACATATATCGAGCTGAATCATAGTTTGGTTTCATCTCGATGGCGGTATACAAGTCTTTCTGTGTTTGCTTAGTGTTGCCCTGAGCATTCTCAACAAGAGCAGAGTAGTAGACTAGCTTGGGATCAGTAGGTGAAAGTTGTTCTGCGACGTGCAATGTTTCGAGTGCAGCATCATACAGTTCTGGTTTCGCTTGAGCTAACGTTACTAAAACTTGATTTCTTGTTTTGTAAAAATTGATATGAACCGGATTGAGTTTGATGCTCGTCGTACTCGCTTCAAGCGCTGAGTTAGCAAATTGTGTTCCCAGTTCATTCTTGTTTTCTTGGAGTAGTGCGATGGCGTACTGTGAAGCGACCTTGCTATACAGCTCGTAGTACAAACCTTCTCTAGGGGACAGCTCAATGGCGATTTTCAGTCTACTGAGAGCAGTTTCGAAGTCATTGTTCGTGTATGCATCTTTCGCTTTTGAGTAATAGTGGTCGGCAAACCAAATCATGCTGATCTGAACCACCATGAAAATACCTATCATACTTGCAATACTGACTAGTACCCACTGGCCAGCAGTGACTTTTTCACTCGAATTTCGAACTCCAAACATTTTTGTAGATATTTTTTTCAAGTTGATTCCGATAAATGATAGCAGCGGTTCATGAATGGCCGAGGCGGGTTTGAGCGAAAAGAGTTGCCACTCAATGTGTTGTTCATCACTAATTTGAGCGATCACCAAAGCGGGGAGTACATACATCAGAACTGTCACTACCACAGTTGAGAAACCCAGAAAATTGGAGATGTGCAAATCAATTAAGCCGGTCAACACAGCAGTCGCTAATAATGCAGTATTTCTATCCTTGCCAAAGAAGGCTTCTTTAAATAAAAACCAACCAATAATAGCCTGGAGGATTCCGTAAGTTGCTAAACCAAACACTCCAGTCGTAGCTAAGAAATTCAACTCTTCGTTGTGTGCTTTGTTGTATAAAAAATCCCATTCAGAAACAGTATTATGTTCCATGGGTCGGTCGAGATAGTAGCTATATGCAAAAGTTTCTACCCCTGATCCAAAGAGAGGATATCGTTTCCACACTTTGATCGCGCCTTTCCAGACAATCCGACGAATATCGCCAGAATCAGTTCCACCGACTTCTAGACGATCTACTGCGACTGGTTGCGTTGAGGGTTGTTCGACAAGTTGATTTTTTTGTGAAATAAATTGGGAGAGAGTAGGCGAATATGGCGTGCCGAATACCAGACCAGTCATTAAAAGTAATGTGAGTGTCCCACCAAATATCAGCAGTTTAGGGAACCTTGAAGTTGAGAGAGTTTTTTTAAAAAGTTGAAACATCATCAACAAAATGAAAATAACTAGACTCACTCCAAAGCCCAGAACACCTGATCTCGATTTGGTGAATAAAAGCGTTGCGAAAAATAAAAAAGTCAGAACGCCACTCACTACTGTCGCGCCTAATTTCAATCGAGCTACTTGTGGTTTAACTTTTTGAGCATCAAATAAACCAAGTGTCATGCCAAGTGGCAGTAGCAAAATTAAATATGCGGCTAACCAATTCGGTTGTCCGAACGTACCGAACACTCTGTTTTGCACATCTTGAATCCAACAGGAAGCATTGAACGTATTTGTGAGTAAAAGACAACTAGGTGAGTGCCCGAAATGTTCCGGAAAAGCGTATAACGCTGCCAAAAACGCTCCTATTAATGTGACTCCAACAAAACCTGGAACATGTCTTTTTTTGATAAAAGTTGTCGTTGCAAAAAAAAGTATGAAGTAAGAAACAGTCGAAAATAGACCGCCATGAAAGCGAGTGTAATACCCAAAAAGGGATGTGCGCGGGTGGATAGAGAGTACTGTGGAAATGAGTTGAGAAAATAAGAAAAAGATGATAAACCAATCAAAAGGTGTTCTCTTGAACGTTAGTTTTTTTTCTACGACTGTTTTTACTGCCCAGGCTGTAATAATCAGACTTGCAACAATATAAACGAAAATCATTTTATTAAATTCAAAAATTTCTTCGTTTTGTACCAAAAATAAGAGAGGCAGAAAGACAACCAGGATTTGTAACATCGATAGAATAGCGATATCACAAATTCTAGAAACAAAATTTCTGTCTTCTTGTGGTGACTGACGGAGATAGGACATGGACCGATTATACAGTACAATGTGCCTATGAAGATGCCTACCAAGTTCCGTTCGTTCGGCTTTCCCGAGAATCTTTCTGAAGTGGTAATTGATCTGGGAAGTTACCAAACGCGAGTCATGGTGGCAACTGATTCAGAACCGACAATCGTACCCTCTTGCATGGTGCAAACGAGGGAGGACAGTAAGGTCATTTCTATTGGACAGGATGCGAAAGAGATCGTCGGTAGAAGTGCGATTGATTTAGAAGTGGTATCTCCAATTCAAGAAGGAAATTTCACTGATTACAGATTGGCGAAACTTTTTTTACGGTACTGTTTTGCAGAGTCCATTCCTTCGAAAGCTTTTTTTTTCGTCACTCCTCAGATGAATGAAGTGCAGTACCGAGCACTGTTAAAAATTACCAGAGACTTGGGTATTCATCATACAATTTTACTGGTACGTCCACTCATTGCCGCGTTAGCCAAACAAGTTGTGCCTACCTTGCACTCAGCATCTTCTTTACAATTATTGATTGATTGTGGCTATGAATCAACCACTTTCTCGATACTTCAATTTGAGAAAGTATTTCATTTTCATCGCGTTTGGTACGGTGGAAAGGATCTAACGCAAGACATTCAACATCTTTTAAAAATAAAATTTCACCTCGAAATCGGTTCGCAATCAGCTGAACGACTCAAGCAAGAATGCGCCCATGTTCTCATGGATCGAAAAGAATCATTTAGTGGATTATTAAATCCTCCTGAAATATCAAAAAAAGATCACTTCGTTGTTGTACGGGGTAGAGATGTAATGAGTAGTTTGCCCAAATCCATGAAACTTTCAGCCGAAGAATTTAGACCGATGTTTGAACAATACGTTGAATCTGTCATAGACCAAATAACCATTTTGACGGAAGAGCTCGGGCCTGAATTGATCGAAGAGTTAATCAACACAGGATTCTTAGTCTTTGGTGGAATGGCAGTTGTAGATATGCTGAGTCAGCGAATAGAGGAGCGTTACGGTACTTCAGTTCGTCGACCACCATATCCTGATTTACTTTATCATCAAGGTTTCAAAGAGTTTCTACAGCTCCCTAATAATCAACAGAAGAAGTGTTATTTTGTGCCAGACTGGTTATGAAGTCGTCACTCACACAGCACCAGCAACTCGTCTTTGGTATCACATATTCAATTGTCATAGTATTCGTCTTATTAGATGCACACTACCATTTTCTAGTGATGCGATATCCTTTCGAAGTGTTATTAAAACCAGGAAATTTGATTGAAACAAATCTTCGTCAGTTGTCATTAGTTCCGACTGAATTTGTACATACAGTTTTTCGTTCTGAAAGGATGATTGCAGACTTGCAAATCAAGAATGCACAGTTACAAGCCCAAGTTGCTGAGGCCGAAAATGCAAAAAAAGAGAACGAGTTACTGAAGAAAGAGCTTGAAAAAAACACAGAATCTAATCAGGACTTATTTACTTCGGTGTTGACAGCTCGTATTATCGAGGCGGGTGTCGTTACATATCTCGATAAAGGTGTTTCAAACGGCGTTGTATCTGGTGGTCTGGTCATGTCTCAACAAGTCTTGTTGGGAAAAATACAGTCAAGTGATCACTTTTTTTCGAGTGTCGGCACTTTTTCTCAGGGCAGTTGGCAAACAGTGGCTAAAACTCAAACTGGTGTAAAAGGAATCGTTACTGGAAAAAAAGGTCAGGTCTTATTTACACAGGTATCAGCTGATCAGAAACTAGAAAAAGGTGATGAATTGTACACACTTGGATCAATTTCAGATCAAGTTCCACCAGGTTTGTACCTTGGTCAGGTGCAAGATATGTTGGAAGATGTTGGTGCACCAGTTCAGACTGCCATAGTTGATCAGGGTGTAAATATTGAATCTCTTTCTCTGGTACTTATCAAAATGAGGGAATAAAGCCGAAGACAAGCCAAATGAGGATAGCGCCTAATATCAAAAAAAGCAGGAAGAGACCTAAATTCGATTTCAAATTCTTGCTTCTTTGATCAGAACGAACAGTGTCTACGCTGATCATGATAGTGATGGCGATAACACCCCAGATGATGAATCTGAAAATAACCGACCAAAAACTATCAACAGCGAATAAACTTTGCAAAAAATGTTTGATTTGGAGCGTGAAAGAGCCATTCATCATTTAAGCATACGAAGTTCAGTGGTTTTTAGCAAGACATGCGTAAATACTAGCAGAAAGAACCTGGTGATAAATCGGAATATTTTTAACTTTTTAGCAATTGGGATCGTCTATCTTGTGTTATTGGCGCTGGACGGATTTTTAGGTGTTCATACACTTAGTATTGGATTTCTACTGAGTTTAGTTTTTTTCATTCCGTTCAATCAGGCACTGACGTTAATTCTTATTTTAGCTTTATTTCATGACGTACGATTTATGTTTCCGTTTGGTTTGACAGAAGTTTTATTGCTGCCATACCTTTTCTTTTTTCACGCTGCAGTGAAGTTTTTCCGATCAAGAATGGCTTTTTTATATGGATATATTTGCGTTGTCTCGATCATACTTTCAATGGTGGAGTATCGGCAGTCCATTCAACCAGTTATGATTGGCGCAGATCTTTTGAGTGGATTGTTTTTTGTGCTAATTGTGTATTTTTATGCAATTCGAAAATTCCAGGACTTTTCATACAATATCAAAAATAAACCGTTACGGTTTTAGTAGTTACAGGTTACATCTATCATGTCTGCAATGAATTCCAAACGGATGTGGATCATGCCCACGCTGGCATGTGTATTAGTTTGTATGTTGGCATTGCGGATGTTTGATCTCCAGGTTGTCAAAACAGCTGTGCTCAAACAAACAGCAGAGAACAATCGTTTTTTTCACAAAGTAGTTGTAGCAGATCGTGGTATTTTGTTTGATCGATTTGGACAATCATTAGTGTTTAATAAACCAGTTTTTTATCAACTCCAATCACCAAATCGTCTGTATAGTAACAGGACTTTAGTTGATGAAAGTACAGCCTTGGAGCTAATGGCGACTGCGAGTAGTTCAGTTTTTACTGATCAGTATCGGGAATATATTTACCCAGATGCATTATCTCAAGTGACTGGGTATGTAGGTCCAATTACCAAAGAAGATCTAGATAGAGATCCCAACTTGGCACTTAACCAAGTCATAGGGAAAGTTGGATTGGAAGCGATGTTTCAAGATGAGTTGAAAGGTCAGGATGGAGCAGTAGTTTACGAAACGAATGCAAAGGGTGAAATTATCAGAACGGTGAGCGAGCAGAACTCTGTTTCTGGACAGCATATTCAAACAACAATAGATGGCGAGCTCACAGCGTACATTTTTGGCCTGATGAAAGGACAAAAAGGAGCAGTATTAGTCGGTGATCCTGGTACTGGAGAAGTACTGAGTTTGATTAGTAGTCCTACTTTTAATGCGAATCAATTCACACGACCGCCAATGAATGAGTCCGACGATGAGAATAAAAAGACACAGTTGGCTTCATATTTCCAAGATCCTAATAAATTGTTTTTTAACCGTGCTTTGGCAGGAGGTTATCCACCTGGAAGTGTTTTTAAGCCGGTTACAGCGTTAGGCGCGCTTGAAAATGGTGCCGTAGATGCAGACACAAAAGTAGATGATCAAGGTACCTTAAAAGTTGGTGAATTTGAGTATGGGAACTGGTTTTATCGACAGTATGGTCGAATTGAAGGCAGTATTAATTTGGTTCGTGCACTTGCACGCAGTAATGATATTTATTTTTATAAAGCAGCAGAGTGGTTAGGTGCCAATCAGCTAGCAGCGATTGCTAGAATGGTCGGTTTTGGCAAGAGGACCGGAATAGAGTTGCCTGCTGAGGCATCTGGAATTGTGCCAGATCCTGCATGGAAAGAAAAAGCGGTAGGGGAAAAATGGTATTTAGGCGACACCTACCACTTTGGTATTGGTCAAGGTGATTTATTAGTCACCCCAGTCCAAGTTTTTCAATCCTTAACTTTATTTGCCAATGGCGGAAAACTTTGCGCCCCTACATTGATCAAAGGAACGAGTGGACACTGTCAGGATATTTCCGTTTCACAGGATCACTTGAAAACTATCGAAGAAGGATTGAAAGAAGTATGTACTAGAGGTGGAACTGCATTTCCTTTTTTTCCTTGGAATGATCAAGAAGAGAATAAAGTATTTTGTAAAACAGGAACGGCGGAGTTCGGTGCAGCTGATAACAACGGCCATCGTAGAACGCACGGGTGGTTTGTTGGTTTCACCCACCTTAATACTCAACCGCGGACGATTCGGTTGGTAAAAAATGGACGATTGGAAAAAACGGAAGTGAAAGAACAGTATCCACAAAATATTTTAGTCGTCGTTCTGGTAGAAAGTGATGAAGTGAAGCCATTTAGGGAAGGATCTGCTGATGGAGGCCCAATTGCGTTAAAGATTTTAGAATGGATTAAAGACCATCGATAAGCATCTTTTTATCGACTGGATGTCATGTTTTTGTAAGGATTGGTTGGTACTCTACCGTAATGATCACTGATGAACAACTAATCTGGATTGCAATTTTAGAGTGTCCTGGGATTGGTGTAATGACCTTTAATGAGTTGTTAAAACGTTTAGATCTCGTAGGGATAACTCCACTTCAATTTTGGGATTTATCTGAAAATGAGATCAAAGCACTAAACCTGTTACGTGTTAGCGTACAGGTTTTCATTCTTCATCGCCAAAACTTTTCAATAAAAAAATTGAAGGCAGAGCTGTTACAAAAAAATATAGCCGTTTTGCTTAAGAAAGATGATCAATATCCGGCGTTGCTGAAACATGCTCCAGATGCTCCGCCTGTTTTATTCATTCAAGGAATTTTGAGAGAGAGATTCTCTCTGCCAATCGCTGTGGTGGGAACGCGACAGATAACAAGTTATGGTCGAGTGGTGACAAAACTGCTGACAACTGAGTTAGTTCAACAAGGGTGCGAAATTATTTCTGGTTTCATGTATGGAGTAGATGCAGTGGCTCACCAAGCTGCACTTGAGGCTAATGGATATACCGTTGGCGTATTGGGATACGGGTTCGATTTTTGTTTTCCAGAATATCACTTGAAGTTACAACATCTTCTTTTGGAGAAAGGAGGTGCACTCATCACAGAGTATCTTCCTACACAACCTCCTGTTCGTGGCTTATTTCCTCAACGAAATCGAATCGTTGCCGGAATGTCGAAAGGCATTTTGGTAACAGAGGCAGCTGCAGATAGTGGGAGCAAGATTACTGCACGCTGTGCGGCGGAGTATGGGCGAGATGTATTCGCAATTCCTGGGTCGATTACCTCAAAATACTCTGACGGTACGAAAGACTTAGTGAATATAGGTGCAAAACTAGTAACCAGCTCCCAAGATATCTTAATTGATTATTTTCCTAGAATGAGTGAAAAATCAGGGAATATTAATACTCAGGCCATTATGAGCCAGGCCGAGACCGAGACCGAAAAAAGGGTACTGGAGCTGTTATTAGGGCAAAGTTTGAGTAGTGATGAGATTGCTGAGGAATTACAGCTGATGCTGAGTGAGTTGCTTACTGCTGTGAGCGCTTTGGAGCTGAAAGGCATCATTCTCAGCGAAAGAGGGAAGTACTCAGTTATTCTTTAGTTTTCCATTTGGCATTGGGCTTATTTGACAGGTATGGTAGCATACTTCCTTCGAGTAATATGGATTTCCTACTTGTAAGACGATTTTAAACACGAGAGGATTCTTGAGTTGACTAAAAACTTACTGATACATAATGAAAACCATCAGTATGTGTTAATCTGAAAGATGTTATGCAACTTGTCATTGTTGAGTCACCAACCAAAGCGAGAAAGTTAGCCACTTATTTGGGGTCTGATTTTCGTGTTGAGGCATCTGTCGGTCACGTTCGTGATCTCCCAAAGAGTACATTGGGTGTAGATCTGGAGCACGACTACGAACCGATTTATGAAGTCAGTGAAGATAAAAAGAAAGTCGTATCTCAACTGCAAAAATTGGCCATGACTGCTGAAAAGATTTTTTTAGCGACTGACCCGGATCGTGAGGGTGAAGCAATTGCGTGGCATATTCGATTTCTTTTACACGAAAAATTAAAAAAGAACAAAAAAGATGATCATTTTCATCGAGCAACTTTCCATGAAATTACTAAATCTGCAGTGATGGCAGCGATTGATAATCCTACTCGGATTAACATGGATTTAGTAAATGCGCAGCAAGCTCGTCGGGTCGTGGATCGTTTAGTTGGTTATAAACTTTCACCGGTACTGTGGAAAAAAATTCGGCGTGGTCTTTCCGCCGGTCGAGTTCAGTCAGCCGCTTTGCGATTGATAGTCGATCGAGAAAAGGAGATTGCAGCGTTCAAAGCAGATGAATACTGGGAAGTAGATGTTTTGTTGAATGCTGACTTAAAAGCAGCTTTAGGTTCACAAAAGTTAAAAGTTCAGAATGATAAAGGGGTATGGCAATTTATTGATGAATTGCCAGCCACAATGTTTGTTGCAAGAGTAACAGAATCAAAAGGAAAAAAGTACGAGCCGACCAAAGAGGGTGATGTGACGGACGTGGTAAGTGATCTTCAAAAAGCAGACTACACAATTAAACAAGTTGAAAGCAAAGAAAGACGGAGGGCGAGTTTGCCACCATTCTCAACTTCTTTGTTACAACAAGCAGCCGCCAATCGATTGGGTTTCAGTGGTAAACAGACAATGACACTGGCCCAACAACTCTATGAAGAAGGTTTGATCACATATCATCGTACTGATTCTTTCAACTTATCTACTCAAGCTATTGATATGGCGAGGGAGTACATCGTCAAAGAGTTTGGTCAAAAATATGTTTCTGATAAACCTCGTGTATTTGCGACTAAGTCAAAGAATGCCCAAGAAGCTCACGAAGCCATTCGTATTACAGATATTAACTTGATGCCTGAGAGTATCCGTCAACACTCTAGTCGATTCGGGGAAACACATCAACGTCTTTATGACTTGATCAGAAGACGTTTTTTAGCAAGTCAAATGGAGTCTGCAGTGTATGACGCGACCACGATCACTGTTGAAGCGCACAAAGCATCAAATTATTATACTTTGAAAGCGAGTGGTTCAATTTTGAAATTTGATGGATGGATGAAGTTATTTCCCAACAAAGGCGATATTATTTTGCCGAAGATGGAAGAGCGACAAGAACTCCGTTATGTTGACCTCAACTCCGCTCAAAAATTCACCCTGCCACCACCACGTTACAATGATGCATCGGTGATCAAAACGCTGGAAGAAAAAGGTATCGGTCGGCCGAGTACGTATGCATCTATTATTTCAGTGATTGTAGAGCGTGGGTATGTAGAGAGAAAAGAGAAGCGGTTTTTTGCAACACCTGTTGGGATTACTGTCAGTGATTTTTTGATTGAAAATTTCCCACATATTGTTGACTTTGATTTCACTGCTGAGATGGAAGAGGATCTAGACCGAATTTCTCGCGGAGAAAAAGAGTGGAAAAAAGTTGTCGGAGAGTTTTTCAAACCATTTGAAAAAACATTAATCAAAGCCGATAAAACTGCCGAGCGTGCGCAGATTCCAGTGGAAGAAACTGGAGAAGATTGTCCACTCTGTGCCAAAACTGACCATGGCAAGATAGTCATTCGTTCCGGAAGGTTTGGGAAGTTTCGCAGTTGTAGTCGATTCCCAGAATGTAAGTTTACCGAAGCAATTGTCGAAACAGTAGAAGGAATGAAGTGTCCACTTTGTCAAAAAGGTGATGTAGTCGTAAAGAATACGCGATGGGGAAAGCCTTTTTATGGTTGTGGCAGATATCCTGATTGTGACTGGGCAAGTTGGGGAAAACCTGATCCCACCTTAAGACTGACGCAAGCACAGTGGGACATCATGAAAAAAGAACGCCAAGAACGTAGTGAGAAACGCAAGGCCACTATGGAAGCTAAATATGGAAAAAGGCCGAGCAAAGCCGCGACTACCCCAGTAAAAAAAGAAAAAAAGAAATCGGTAAAGAAAAAAGCAACCAAGACAACTAAACAAAAGAAATAGTACTGATTTATTATGAATATAGTTGTATATGATTCGGGCGTTGGTGGTCGATTAGTTTTTCAGTCTTTAGAGCAGTATCTTTCTCAAAATAAAATTACTACCCAAATTCATCTTCATTACTTTGCAGATTCTGCTCATTATCCATATGGAACAAAATCTGAAGTTGAATTAAAGGAAATCGTCTTTGATAATTTGAAAGTGTTTCAAAAAGTAGGATTTGATTGTGTTGCTTTGGCCTGTAATACAGCATCAGCTGTGGTTGAAAATAACTGGGCAGAGCGCCGAGATACAATATCCTGTTTGCGAACGATTGTTCGTCCCACCGTTGATGTTGTGAATAGAAACCCAGAACAATATCCTGCGATTTTTGTGATTGCCAGCCAATTTACTGCTGATAATCATATTTACCAGAAGGCTATTCACCGAGTTCAGCCCAAGATTGAGATTATTGAACAAGCGAATCAGGTATTGATCAATCATATTGAAATGGATTTAGAAAAAGAAATCGAAAGTGAAGTCGCTGCAATTGTCGCTCAAGTACCAGATGGTTTTGCGTTGTTGTGGGGATGCACGCACTTTTCCTTTGCGAAAGCTATTTTTTATCGAGAAATGAAAAAACAGAGCAAGAATTTTAAAATCATTGATCCCGCTGAAGAATTAACGAAAGCAGTGATCAAGTATATTGAAGAGTAAGTTACTTTTTTTGGCACTTTGCACAATAGTACGTTCCACGTCCGCCCAATTTTTCTTTGAGTATTTCACCAGCGCAATGTAAGCATTGTTTACCTTTTCGATCATAAACTCGAGCTTCGAGCTGATATTTTCCAGCAAAGCCATGGACATCGATATATTTACCATCGGTGGTTGCGCCACCAAGATCAATGCCCTTCTGAATTATCGATTTTGCAGCATTGTAAAGCGTTTCGATCTGGACAGTATTTAAGGTATTCGCTTTTTGAAACGGGGAGAGTTGGGCCAAATTTAACGCATCACATGCATAAATGTTGCCGATGCCGGACACGATGGTGTTATCCATGATTAATAATTTGATAGGGACCGATCGTTTTTGAACAATTCTTGAGAAGTAGGACAACGTAAATTCTGGGGAAGTAACATCTGGAGCATACTTAGCAAATTCTTCTTCAACCTCTTTGTCATTCAACACTCGAATCCAGCCAAACAATCGTTGATCGTTAAAAAACAATTTTGATCCATCTGTGAAATGAAGTTCAGTGCGCGTGTGTTTACTTGGAAGTTGTGAGATCCAATCTTCAGTAGGGTGTCCGCCACCTACTCGATGTTTATCATCGACGTAGATGAGTTGGCCGGTCATTTTTAAATGAATTAAGAGGTTGAACCCTTTTTCTAGTTGGATTCGAATCATTTTTGCACGACGCAAGACACCTAGAATCTGTAAGCCTTCAATCTTCTCAGCAGAGCCTTGGAATGTTTTGGGATGATGTTGGATGATTTTTGCAATAGTTTTACCACTTAAATATGGTCTCAGTCTTTTGGAGATAGTTTCGACTTCAGGAAGCTCAGGCATATCGCAATTTTAACAGATTATTTTTATCGGTGGTGCTTTATACAACTAACTTGTTACTGTATCATTCCACTCATGCAGATCTGTTTATTTGGTGGCGCGTTCGACCCACCGCATCTAGGTCACCAGCTGGTAGCGAAATCTTTACTTGGTCACAAAATTTGTGATGAGGTTTGGTTTGTTCCATTGAAACAACATCCGTTTGGTAAAGAAGTAGAAGTGAACGGTCATAGAGTTGAGATGCTCAAAATGATTTTAGAGCCACAGATGCGAATTGAGGGGTTTGAGCTTGAGCATTCTGGAAAGAGTTTTTCGATAGATACATTAAATACGTTGAGTAGCAGGTATCCTCAAATCAAATTTTCTTGGGTTATAGGTTCAGATAATTTGTTGAAGTTTAATCGTTGGAAAGATTTTCAAGATATGTTGTCTCGCTTCACAGTCTATGTATATCCTCGCAAAGGATTTGTGTTTGAGCCGATGCTTGATGGCATGATCAAACTTGATAATTTCCCAGAAGTTACAGTTTCATCAACTGAAGTGAGAGCAAAGATCGTTGCAGGGCAATCGATTACTGGGCTTGTTGATGAACGTGTCGAGCAGTATATTAAGGAAAATGGACTCTATAAGTAATTTTTATTAATAATTTCAAGTATTTTTTATGTCACTCATTTTAGATCATCCTCACACTGATGCTGTCAAAATAATTGCTTTTTTGAAAGAAACTTTTCAAAAACAAGGCAAAAAGAAAGCAGTGATTGCGGTGTCTGGTGGCATAGACTCGGCGTTGTCGTTAACATTGCTGACTCAAGCACTTCCTGTTGAGAGTATTTATCCGATCTTGCTACCTTATGATAACCAATCAATTGACGACGCTCAGGCCATTTGTGAATTTAATGAGATCCCTAATGAGAATGTGACTGTGGTAAACATTAAAAGTGCGGTTGACCAAATTTCAAAAGCTGACATCTCACCAGTTCGCAAAGGGAATATTATGGCAAGAGTTAGGATGATTTACGTCTATGATTTGGCCAAAAAACTCGATGCATTAGTGGTAGGAACAGAAAATAAATCTGAACAATATTTGGGCTACTTTACTCGATTTGGGGATGGAGCATCTGATATTGAACCAATTCAACAGTTATATAAAACACAAGTTCGTCAGCTTGTTGAACATTTGCAACTGCCAAAGATCTTTTTAGAAAAGACTCCCAGCGCAGGATTATGGGACCAGCAGACCGATGAAGATGAGTTGGGATTTACATATGAGCAAGCCGACCAGGTTATCCAACAGTATATTGATGATCACAAAGAGGCCAAGTTTATTGTGATTGATTCATCAGACAGTGGAGAAGTTGTTAAGAAAGTGATTGCTCAGATTGAATCCCAGAAATTTAAACACGAAGTGCCATACGTCTTATCGGACTAATTTGTTGTGAGAAGAGAAATAAAAGTTGCATCATTTATTTCTCCTATGATAAAAGCGACTTTATAGTGATCTGTTACCGAAAACGTGAAGATATCATCAAGTTGTCCATCAAATCTGTGCGTGTTTAAGTCGGGATGAATTGGTACACTGCGAAATAACTTTTCTTTTTCCACGAGTATTTTTTGAACTTTAACTGGGATTGATTTAAATTCTTTTATGAAAGTAGGCGTGTATTCAACAGTGTTAATTTTTATCATAAATTAAATCCTCCAGGGATTTTAGTTTTATGAGCTTATCTCGAGCTTTCAATCTTTTATATTCTGTAAACGCTTTTAGAGTGTTTTGGACTTCCAGTTCTCTGAGTTTTTTTTGAACAGTTTCATATCTATCAATGCTCATTAAGATCATCTCTGGTTTTTGACGGTTTTTTACCAACAAAATTTCATCTGATTCGAGTTTTTGGGATATAGACCGAAAATTACAGTGTAGTTCACGAATACTAATTGGTTTTGGAAGAGCAAAAAGTCTATACGCCTGAGCAGAGAACGCCGGGCTTTTAAGCCCGGTGGTGAATGCGA
>JBDTME010000006.1:0-82668 GCA_039934415.1 Patescibacteria group bacterium | reverse complement strand
CCTCGCATTCACCACCGGGCTTAAAAGCCCGGCGTTCTCTGCTCAGGCGTATAGTGCGCTTCGACAGCTCTTAACGGTAGCGTGGTCCAATCTGTACGTTCACCTTTACTCGGAATGTATGGATTCTCGTAGTACTCACTATCTGGGCGAGATTCTGGTGATGGCATATGAAATCTCCATTTATTTAGCTAGTAGTCGCATCAAGGTACTCACTAAATTAGTCATGGCAACTTCTTCTTGTTCTCGAGTTTCTAAATTGCGAATTAAAGCAGTTCCTTTGGCGTTTTCATCTTCACCAAGAAGTACAGCGTAGGGAATTCCAATCTCGCTTGCATATTTGAGTTGCTGTCCCACTTTCTTATTTTCACCATAGACCTGTGTAGCAATAATTCGGTTGCTAGTGAAAAATAAACCGAGCTTAATTGAGGAGCAAAGTTAACAATAAACACTTCAGCAGGAGTCTGTGCGCCGCTCTCCCAACCATTTTGTTGGAGTACGTCAAGAATTCTACTCACACCAAATGATGCACCAACAGCTGGTTGATCAGGACCACCCAAATCTGCAATCAAACGATCATACCGCCCACCGCTAGCCACACTTCCATATTGCTCAAATCCCTTAACATACGTTTCAAAAATTGCTCCTGTGTAGTAGCCAAGGCCACGAACAATTTCCGGAGAAACAGATACCCGACCTTCATAACCCGACGCATGAAGCATCGTGATGATGCCTGTTAAGTTTTCAAGAGCTTCTTGGGCTGCGGAGCTTTGCCCTAACAAATCGCGTAACTGATTAAGCTTGTCTAGCTCTGTACCACTGACAGATAGATATTGATTAACTAAGTCTGCAAACTCTAGACTCGTAGCTTCTGTGACTTCTGCTACGACTCTGTCTTTTCCAATTTTGTCGAACTTATCAATCGAGGTAAAAACAGCGCTTTTCACTTTTTCATCAGTAATATTGCCGGTTTCAACTAAACCGTCCAACAAGCGACGGTTATTTATCTTTACTACAGCTGGCAAATCGAGTTTCTGCATTGCATCGGCCAACATTGCGGCTGTCTCAGCATCTGACATCACGCCAGTTGAACCGACAGTATCTGCATCAAATTGATAAAATTCTCGATATCTACCTTTACCAGTTGCAGCACTCTCGCCACGAAACACTTTACCCCAGTGATAGCGTCTAAACGGTAACGGCAATTCATTTGCATGTTGCCCATAAAAACGAGCCAATGGCACTGTTAAATCAAAGCGGAGTCCCTTGTCCATCACTGACTCTATATCAGCACCTTGGTCTGGATTCTCATAACCATTAAAGACGCGATAAATTAATTTTCCAGCAGAATCATCATGACCTTTTAAGGTGTCCAACCATTCAATTTCGGGAGTATCGATTGGAGAGAAGCCGTATTTTTCAACGACTTGGCTTAACTGTCCCATTAATTTATTAAACAGTAGCATTTCTCCAGGGAGAGTGTCCTTAAAACCACTAGGATTCCCAGTTTTACGTTCTTTATTAGCCATATATTTCCTTTTTAGTTGCTGTATGTATTTATAGGATTATGCCAAAAAATGTTAACTTTGCACGACTGATTTTTGTTTTTTCAGAAAGATTCTTCTATCCGACTCTACTTCACCATTTTGTCTGGTCTGTTGAACATGCTGCTCCATACCATCAATTATTTCAAAGCCGACACTTTGGTTAACTCTTTGAGAAGCAATATTATTTTCTGAAGTGCGCATGAGCAATGTATCAACTGGAGTCTCACCAAGTAAAGCCACAACTAAGCTTTGAGCAATCTTTTTACGACGATGCTCTTTACTCACTCCTAAGTCAGCAAAGTACCACACTGTTTCTGGATCAATGTCAAAATTTTGAGCGATTGTAGCAATTTCTTGTTCTAAAACTAAAGGCACAGATGCTGAAAAACCAATCACGCTTTGTGCATCTTCTCTACATAACATAAGTACGCCTTGCATAAAGTAGAGTTGCAAAACATCTTTTACTTCCTCTGGTGTGAACTTCTCTTCATAAGGAGGATCTGCAAACACAGCCTGATATAACTCAATAAGTCCTTTATTAAACGCTTCGTTGAGCTCTTCTGCCGTCATGACTCGGTCGATACTATGATTGCCTGTTCTTTCATCTGTCATACAGTTATCTCCTCGTTATTATTGAGTACTTCTATTGGACCAGAAATTACAGCTTGCTCAAACTTCGACCCATCAAAAGAAACCTTAATATTAATTGGCATACCGGTTGGCTGAGTGACGGGCAATTCAATAGAACCACCCTTTTTGAGGGCTTCAAGAAGCCCAACAGCAGTCGTACCACTACCGCAAGCAGTCTCATAAAAAAGTGTGTTTATGTCTCTGACCAGCACAACGGGCCTCATGCTCACACCTGACTCAGTTGGAGTTAAGAACATAACGCCTGATGCGGCCACTGATTTATCTAAACCTAGCTGTTGCAATAATTTAAGAGCAATTGGTTTGAGTTCTTCAGGAGAAGCGTCTGGATAAATATCGTTCATGACAACATGAGTGATGCCTTCCATAGCCACCACAGCTCTACCGTCTTCCAAAAATGTAATTCTGGAAGGATCAGCATAAATAGGCATTTGTGCCCAAGCATTTCCTTCTTCATCAACCCCTGCTCGTAACTTTGACTCTACTCCAGAGACTTTCATTAATACTTCTCCTGGTTTTCCAGTTAAAATCTGCCACGCTGTGCTACGAGTTGCATTACCACAAAATTCACCTCCAGCCATCATCAGTTCTGGATTATCTCTATCAAGGTTCACAAAACCAACTTGTTCAACATTTGAATGTTGTTTCATCACTTGGTCATTAATTTTCTTGCGCTTATCAGAATCACGCTCCACACCAACAACTAAGGCGGTGTCATTGCCTCCTGGTCGGAAAACTGAGTATTGCAGTGGCATTGGTTCAGATTCCTTTCTTCTTGGATTGTCAGCTTCTTTTGCTCTCGATGACATATTTCCTCTTAATTGTAAACTTTTGTTAAAAAAATAGCACCTCGCTCGCAATGGGCAGGTGCTGTAAACACCTTTTATCTTACATCGGTATCAAACAATGTCAATTGTCGTGTCTTCCCGTCTTTTTATTGGAAAGACAGTTGTTGCACTCCAATCTGGGTATATTCTTTGTTTACCCGAATTTGATTCTCTGCAAACTTGAAAACAACTTCTTCTCTTTTTTGCTCATAGACTGCATACGGTTTTTTGTAATAAAAAGCCCATTCTTTATCACCAAAAGAAAAGTGCCACCACTCACCATCGTAGGGGGCAAACCCTTGTCCTGTCATTATCTTTCTCAATAAAAATCTATTTTGTTGAGCTTCCTTACCAATATATGGAGAAAACGAATAAGCATCTTTAGAGTCGAAAGTAAAAATTGGAACTCCAAAATCAAGTTTAGTACCATCTCTAGTATCTTCAATAAAAACGTCTACTGCCCCTCCTGTTGGGTGACCAGCTACGTTTGGTACTGCAATCAAACGGTGAATAATTTCGTCAATTTCTTCATCATTATCTTCTGGTTGGTTCTTTAAATAGTTTTGTTTTTGAATATCAAAATAATTTTGTTGGACTTCCAAACTTCTATAACCATAAGCAACAACTAGCTGTAAATTGGGATTCATTTCTTTCAAAGCTTTATCTGCTTGATCAAGCTTATCTTTTACTTCTTGTCGTACCGGAACTAAAGGAAAATTCTCTTTCATGTCACTTAAAGTTTCATATCTGCCTATAACCTCATAAGTCTTTGGTTCTGTTTGGCGCAGGCTTACAAAACCATCATTATTTTCTTTGACAGCTATATTGATTAAGTCTCTGTATTTAACAAACTTTTCTTCAAGTTGCTGATAAACAATTTTTTTATTCATATAGATTTTTCCTTTTTTTGCAACAAAAAACCTCACGTTCATTAACTACCACTCAAATGAGTGATAACTAAGGAACGAGAGGTATTAAAAAAGGACCTCCCGCGGTCCCATCCTTATTCTCAAGAATATTAATTCTTGAGCTCTCAGGCCGGCTCCGCATACGCGACATCGGCTATTGTATTTTACGGCTCAATTTCCGTCGAGTATTTTGACTCGCAGCTTCTGGATCGTGACTCCAGTCAAATGCTTTATATCAACTGTAAACAACCAGTATTGTACTAAAATCAATAGCCTTATTCAATAGCCATCCTGCCCATACGGCACAGCTGTTGAAAGATAACCGGTGAGGTCACTCCAGATCAGACAACTCGTGCATTCATTTCAGCTTCTTAGTTGGGCAATAATCTTCTGTAGCTTATTGCAAGCTGATGTCAGATCTTCAAGCTCTTGAGGTTTGATTTGACCCTTTTTCACCCTAGGAATATCGTCAAATGTTAAGGTTTCTGACAAACTGATAATCAGGTAAAGCGAATCTCTAAGTGCATCAGGATCAGAAATAGACATGATTTCTTCAAAGCCAATTCTTAAATTATTCTTGCCATTAACAACCATTTCACTATCAACAGCATAATATGGTGGACGACGACCGATTTCGGTAAAACCTTGGACTGTAGAGCGAGTTGAAACTGTAGGAAAGTGACTCAATAGCAACTGCCGAGCTTCAAAAAAAAGTTTTTCTGCTGGTCCTCCAACCATCAATAATGATTGCGGAGAGACATTTCTCTCAGTGATGAATTTATCTTCGTCAACATTAAGAGTGTCCCACATATAAAGGGCATGCGATGCTATATATGCCAGAGATTCATCGCCATTCCGACTGTCAGCAAAACGAATTATTCTTTCTGAACCATGCTCTCTTAATATTTTAGCCAATTCTTTTGTCAGAGCATGTCGCTGAACTTCAAAGGGGTCGCGCTCATCTAGCCAAACTGGAGAATTTACAACAGATAACTCCGTTTTAAAAAGCTTAATGTATTCTTTAATCAAGGCAATATTAACTTGCACCTTATTGGGATCAAGACCATTGAGTTTTGTGGCAAAAGCCTCCGCGACATAAAACTCAGTTTGAGCTCGCAGAAATTTTTCTCCCATTTGAAGTACCGGAAGCGCATATACTGCAATCCTGACCGGAATCTCATGATCTACACCAAAGCCAGTGCAAATATTTGTGTATTCTGTTTCAGCATTCGAGAGATCAGTTTTATTTGTTTGTAATTTTGTAAGCGGTCCTTTGTCCAAGAGCAAACTTTTTGGGGTTTCAACAAGCGGCATAGTACATTTCTACTGATAAGCAAAAGACAGTTTATCTTTTACTCTGAGTCTCCTTAATAAATTCAGCCGCAGCTGCTCCGGTTGTTAATTCAAACTCAGGCAAACAGAAGGCAAGACTGGGGTTTAGTTGTACGAGCAAAGGGATTAAAGCAGCTACTCCTTCAGAGCCAGCAATTGGAACAATATAGATCGGCTCAACATTATCCTTTTTACGTTTAGTGTTTACTTTCATCATTGTGCTCACCTCAGCCAAAGTTCCATACGACCCACCAATAAACACAGCATAATCAGGTAATTGAGCAAACGAAGGCGTTTCAGAACCAAAGCCAGCTGGTCCAACTGAAGGAGGGAGTGTCTCAATCGGCAAATCAAGCTCATTAAAGAGCACATATTTTTTGGCTTTAGGAGGAAAAACTGCAATTGTAGATAGCTTATGTTCTCTGGCAATCCTGGTTCCTAGTTCGGGGATCCCTCCTTGTGTACCACCAGTCAATATAGCGCAAGAAGAGTTTTTCAGACCAACAATCAATTGAGAAATCACATCATGTGCATAAGTTGTATTATGCTCTTCAGCTCCGCCAGAAATGCTAACGATAAAACTAACGGCAAATTTATCTCTAAATTCGGCAAGAGCCTGTCTTACTTGTTCTAGATGAGCTTCAATACTTTCTTCCAAATGTTCTATGTTGGACATATTTTCCTTATCAGATTTCTGTGAGTAAATTCTTCTATCGCAGCTACTCTGGAGAATTGTTCGATTTTATCTGGATAATATATCACCAATTTATGAGATTAAAAAGCCGAGAATGTATGCTTCTGATGTATTTCTTCTGTAACATTTTTGACGAAATAATTAGGCCTCAATTTTAGGGTGGGCAAAATGTGTACGAAAATTGTGACTAAATTCATTCACTTCTTGATTAGCTGTTTAATAATTTGGAGCTGTGCTTCTAAAAAGCTCACCCACATTTTGATTAAAGTGTTGGTAAACAGCGTCATCTCATCCTTGCCCTACCAATTTGTCCCTCTAGTTCATTGGAGAAGTTAATCAGCTGACCACTGTTGGTGAAGGCAATGCTCAGCGTTGGCGTTTCTGTAGACTCGTACCGCTTTATACAGGGTACTCCATTGCCATTAAGGTACAAACCTTCTGCCTTCTTATCCAAATCTTGACTACAAGTTTCAGCAGGAGGGTCGAGATGAACTGTTTTAGACTCTCCCTTCCAAATGAAGAAATAATTTATTTGGCCATTACCAACATCTTTTTTGCCAGTCTCTAGCTTTAGTTTACTCAGATCGATGCTCCCCAAAGCCATTTGGCGTCTAGCAATAAAGTTTCTCGCAAGTTGTTCAGCGTCTTTCTGAGAGAGGTTCCTTGAATAGTCATAGGTTTTTTGTTCACTAAACCACCTAGTCCCATCTGTTTTATATCCCCAGGTTCCAGGAGTCTCTTCAACTTGAATGATATGGTTTGTTACAAAATTCACAATGAAGTAAGTCTTGTCTAGGGAATAAGTCTCACTCTTTGCTTGAATAAAGCGATCACTTTCTAAGTCATAAAAGGCATCGTTACATTCATACTTTATTTCAGCTGTTGGCATTTCCAAGAAATCACGAATAGCACCCACTGCTTTTTCTCGCTCTTCAGCAGGACGCGTAGTGAATGAACAGAGCTCATCTGATAAATCCTTGCTGGCTTGTGAATTGTGTTCACGGTATTTCGGATCGTTGTTAGAAGCTTCTGTCAGGGCTTTTATTTGTTCTAAATTCTGATCCCAGATCTGTATTACTTGTGTTTGTGCTTTAGATCTCAGCACAAACCCACCAGCTAAAAGACTCATTGCTAGAAAAAGTACCAACAACGGTAGTTTTTTTAACGTTTTTCTTGTCATAGGCTTTTCCTCCCGTAAGTTTCGAGATGTTACCTTCCTTTAGCCTGGAAAGTCAAATCGAAACTGCTCCTACTACCAGGCCAAGTATAACATAAATGATGACAAGGAGTCAGAGGAAAAGAAGACAGGGAGTCTCTAAAGTATGAGGAATGGGAAAACCTATCACTCACAAACACATACTAGAGAAATTCGGCCAAAAGCTTCAACAAACTAGGAAGAGTAAAGGTGTCACACAAGAAGCACTTGCTGTCATGGTTTCGATGGATCGAACCTACATTGGACTTATTGAACGAGGTGAGCGAAACCCCACGGTCAGAACACTTTACAAAATCTCCAAGGCATTAAAAGTAGATTCTTGCGAGCTGCTCCCTTTTTAGACCTTTACTCTTCTTTCTTCACTTTCGTTTGGTGATCGATTTTCATTAGTAACTCGAAGTAATCGACGAGATTGGTAGCACAGTCATGTGCATCCTCGTCTGACAACTCAAGTCCATAATCTTCCTTAATAATTTGTTTGTACTCATCGATTAATTTTTTAGACAACATTATTGAGTTTCTCTTTATCAGAAAATGATCTTTTCATTAATCGGAGTGTAACAAAAACAACTCAAACCAAACAATAGCTGGTACTCTCCTTCACAAATAAACCTAAACAACCACAAACTTTCTAGATCTGTCGGTATGTTTTGCCTAGACTTGAGCTAGCAGAACATACTATGAACACAATATTAGGGAACCTTCAGGGTGACCACCATTTCCTCAGTTACGACATTGGACTCTCTTCAGCACTCGTTACTCTTCACTACGAGCTTCTTTCATTGAATCGCGACAATGTTCGCAAAATTGGTTTCATTTTTCTTAAAACACCAGAACTTGAATATTCGGTCCAGGAGTATTTTGCTGGCCGTTTGATAGTTGAAGCGCGTTCTTTCTTTGAAAACACGAAGATGCTTAAAAATAGAATTTATAGCACGGCGGTCTAGCTATGTTTATTACAGAGGCTCAAGTTGAAAAATACCAAATGCTCTATAAAGCTCGATTCGGCAAAGAGATTAGTTATGAAGACGCGTATGAAAAAGGACTCTCCCTAGTTCGACTCATGCAGATTATTTACAAACCAATGACGAAAGTTCAGTACCAACAAGTCATGGAGCGGAAGAAACAACTCGAGTTGTTATGAAACAAACAGAATTTAATATCAAAGATGAGTCAAGCGATAGAGCCTACTTCTCCATTGTCCCTAATTACATTGTGAATCATTCAACTCTAGAAGAAAGAGGTTTTTATCTAACGCTAAAACGCATCGCTGGTGAACGTGGCAGAGTTTACTATTCGGCTAGAGAGCTGGGAAAGAAATGTGGTATCAGTAAAAACACTGTCTACCGTCTTTTAGAGTCCTTGATTAATCGTGGTTGGATTAAAACTTCAGGGACAATTCCCGCCAAAACCAAACCTCGAACGACGTATGCCATTGTTGATTTATGGGAGCAGAATGCCGAATTTTACCGTCACAAAAAGATCGTCCCAAACGGGGGACAATCTTCAGAAAACAAAGAGATCGTTTCAAATCGGGGACAAACATCGTCCCAGCTGAGGGACACTAAAGAAGAACAAGGGAAAGAAGAAAATATTACCAGCCTACTTGAAAGTGGTCCTAGCGAAAAACCTAAAGTTTCTCGGAAAACAATTTGTCCAAACCTTCAAGGTCATCAAAAGTGCATTGAAAATATTCACTCAGTCGAAGCTGAGTTTGGTAAAAAGTTTGTGAATTTTCCTAAACAAATAAGTGCTTTGCATAAACTTTATAAAGCTGGTTTCAGCGATGAACAAATTAATCATTGTTTGAATGCAATGGACAAAGATAAGTTCTGGAATGAGAACGGTTGGGATCTGATGAATGTGGCCAATACATTGAGTAAAGGAGGTAAAAAGTATGGCATTTAAGAAAGAAAAACCAGACGAGCAAATAAAAATGAGGGTTCCATCAGAGCTCATCGACAGCGGTGAGTTTTACAGAAGAAGACAAGTATGGCGAGCCTATTATGCCAGAGTTAGAAATTCAGCATGTTGCAAGCGGTTCTTGAAAATGAAGACCGCTCTCAAGAGTGGTGACATGAGTACTTTCCGGCAACTGCACGCCCAGAATAGGCAAGCCTTGATTTATGGAGATTCATTACCAACTCCACCCTTTCCTGACCCAGATATCGAGATGACCTATGGCAGGCTGGGGCGAAAAGAACAATGGGAAAAACAAACCCCATCAGCTACCCGAGACTGAAAAAGAGGTTATACAAAAGTTGGACAAAACCAGGACAGAATGAGATGACATCCTTAATGATTTCGACACAGTCCCAGGCTACCCATATGAAACTAGAATCAAACTTTCTGCTTAAATTCGACATCTATTGGCTGAGGAAATATCACTACCTGTGTGCGGACAAACAAGGCGCTATGGAGTGGTACAACTCACTCGATGACGAAACACAAACCTTCAGTATCTCGAGCCATGTTGAGGACTATCACCCCTACCTCTACCTACTCTATGACTTGAGTGATGGTCAAAAATATCCACTGAAAATTTATTTAACCAGGACACCGTGTACCTATGGTGGGTGGCGATATTGGTTCCTCTGTCCGGTTCCTAAAAACGGACTAATTTGTGGCAAGAGAGTGGGAGTATTGTACAAAGTCAGAAACTTTTTTGGTTGTCGGCATTGCTTTGAACTGACCTATACCTGTCGAAAGAGAAATGATCGTCACTCAATGTATTCTTGGTTTCATGCAACAGCTTTGATGCATAGATATGAACGACATTTGCACGAGGTGAAAAGAGTAAAACACAACCACAAATTTACTAAAAAGTATCTGCGTATGGAAAAGAGCTTAGTTCAATTCAAAGAGTTCTTGGATAAAGCAAGCTAAGTGGTATATACTAATGATGTACTTTAGTCATCATATACAAAACAGAACATGATCACAAAAGACAGACAACACATCCGCTACTTTCTCTACGCACGCAAGTCTTCCGACAGCGAAGACAGGCAAGTTCAGTCCATTGAGAGCCAAATTAACAAGCTCAACCAGTTAGCCAAAGAAAATAATCTTCACATCGTAAAAATCTTTACCGAGGCAAAATCCGCCAAAAAACCTGGGAATCGCCCAATCTTTGAAGAGGTTATGGATAAATTAGAGAATGGTGAGGCTGATGGGCTTCTTTGTTGGCAAATTAACCGCCTTTCCAGGAACCCGATTGACAGTGGTCGTGTCAGTTGGTTACTCCAACAAAGTGTGCTCAAGTCAATTCAAACCTATGATCGTGAATATTTACCAGGTGATAACGTTATTATCTTCAGTGTTGAAGCCGCTAGTTCCAATCAATACATTCTGGACCTAAGCAAGAATGTGAAACGTGGTATAGAGACAAAGTTACAAAAAGGCTGGCTCCCCAACATGGCTCCAGCTGGATATCTCAATGACAGAACTGAAAACACCATTGCCAAAGATACAGATCGATTTAACCTGATTAGTAAGATGTGGGACTTAATGCTGACTGGAGCGTATACTCCACCACAAATTTTGAAAGTCGCCAATGAAGAATGGGGTTACCTCACCAGAAAAACGAAACGCTTAGGAGGAAAACCGCTTTCTCGAAGCGGGATCTACAAGATTTTCAATAGTGTCTTCTATGCAGGCATTCTTAATCATAAAGGCACACACTATGAAGGCAAACATGATCCCATGATCACCTTGGAAGAGTTTGACCGAGTGCAAGTATTGATGGGAAGAAAAGGTAAACCACGCCCCAAGAAGCATGAGTTTGCCTTTACTGGTTTTGTTCGGTGTGGAGAATGTGGCTGTCTATATACCGCCGAAACGAAGAAAAAATTCATTAAGAAAACTGGTGAGATTAAAGAGTACACCTATTATCACTGTACCAGGAAGAAAACGACCATAAAATGTACTCAAAGGAAAGTGGTCCCACTCGAAAAACTCGAAGAGCAAATCGAAACAGAACTGGATGCTATTACCATCCTCCCCGAGTTTAAAGATTGGGCACTAGAAGTCCTCAATGAAAACAACGACCGAGAAATTGAAGACCGCAGCAAAATTTATGACATGCAACATAAAACGTTAGTCACTACACAAACAGAGCTCGACAACTTAACCAAGATGAGGTTTAGAGAACTCATTGACGATGACATGTTTGTGAAACAAAGGAACGAACTTCAAACCAAAATTACCGAACTAAAGGAGAAACTCAGAAGAACTGAGCAGCGAGCCGTTGAGTGGCTCGAGCTTACAGAGAGAACTTTTCACTTCGCCACCTACGCTCACGAAGCATTCCTTCATGGAGGGTTAGAACTGAAGAAAGAAATCCTTATGGCATTGGGATATGGTCCTAAAATCAAGGCAGGAAAGCTCTATATAGAGCTCACAGAACACTTCGCAGAGATCAAAAAAGCCTATCCTG
Source organism: Patescibacteria group bacterium (assembly GCA_039934415.1). Lineage (GTDB taxonomy): Bacteria > Patescibacteriota > Microgenomatia > UBA1400 > PJMF01 > JBDTME01. Next base: position 71,064 of record JBDTME010000006.1, on the reverse strand, counting down.
CTCTAGAACAGAAATACCTTTCGTTAGAACTCACAGAAAAGCCCTATTCACCCGAACAATCGGAAGCTCTTTTAGCCATTCGTACACGATGGCGGAGAGGGAGGGATTCGAACCCTCGATCCTTTCGGATGTCGGTTTTCAAGACCGATGCACTAGGCCACTATGCGACCTCTCCAGATTGTGACCTATTTTACCAGAAAAAAAGCTACTTATATTGAGAGGATAGCTTGTGATAGATCAGAGCTTGAACGAGCGAGGCATCAACGGTGAGCTGAATGACTGGGATGGCGAAAATCGCCAAGGGATACTTGAGCATTCTAGGATGTTTGCCCAGGCTACCTACGATATAGAGGGCAAAAAAGGATAACCCAAATACTCGAATTATCGGCTGACCAATAAACGCTGCTGGAACTGCCACACAAATCAGAACAATAATTCTCCACATCGCTGAATAAATCTTGTTGACGTGTCGTTCATACTTGGCCTGTAAATCCCCTGTGGCGTATCCGAAAATTTTTTGACTGAGTTCAGATAAATTGTGAGGTTGGTTCCAGATCACTTGGGCCTCTTTAACCACTTGCCAGTGTTTTGACTTGTTTTTTAATTTTTCCGCAAAAATGAGATCCTCACACGTATTGAGATGCTCTGGGTATCCGCCGACTTTATGCCAAATTGTCTTAGTGATAGCTAATGAACGAGACGATGGTAGAAAAGTATTAGGTTGGAAATTCCAGTCACGAGTACACGTATAATCAGCAAGCACATCCTCCCACCAGTTTTGCGGAGCTGGGTCATAGAAACCTGCCACAACTTCAGTCCGTTCTTCGTCAATAAATGGTGTCGTCAACTTTTCCAGCCAGTCGGCTTTTGGTTTGCATCCCGCATCGGTCAGAGCAATCACTTCGGTTCTTGCTTCCTTGATTCCAAAATTGCGAGCGACCGATCGATTCGCACCCAGTTTCTCAAGAAGCACCAAATTGAACGATAATTTTTTTTGTTGCCATTCTTGGATTTTTTCTATCGATCCATCTTTTGACCCACCATCAACTAAAATCACTTCAGTTGGAGAAAGAGTCTGCTTCATCAATGCATGTAGTAAAGCATCAAGACTGAGTACTTCATTTAAAAGTGGTATCACCACGGTAACTTTCATACTCTTACTTTCTTCCAAAGATATTCATAGTGTTGTGACACTTTTTGCCAAGTTTGCAGCTTTGCCCACTCACTCGCCTGCTTTATTTTTGCTTTCAACAGCGGAGGATTCTTCTTCATATTTGTTAATTTCTGCACACCTTCTTTTGCTGTTCCGACAATGATCATATTTTTTGCCTGGGGATACTCTGTTAAGTAGTCTTTTTTTAACTGGTTTGAATAAAAAGAACATACCAACTTCCCCAACGACTGAGCATTAAGGATTGATAAATATGAGTTGGCACAAACCATTTTTGATTCAACAAGATACTTGTCAACATCTGGCACAAAACCGGTCACCGTTCCAATAGATTTACACAGTTCCGCAAGCGGACCATCTCCAATGAACAAAAAATGTGCATTTGGATGTTCGTTTTTTAGTAATGAAAAAAACTCACAAACGGTACTTATGTCATTATCTTCTGACAATCTACCGACGAAAACAGCTTCATAGGTCTGTTTTTCTTGCGAAATAAATCGACCTTGTTTCGCTGCAGAAAAGACTTTCTTTAAAATATTTTGAGCCAAGTTTGACCCTGGTTGAACTGAATCACTACCACCATATGTAACAATGTCTGGTTTTGTCTTATACCATTTTTCTATATACTCCCCAACTTGGATGACACCTTTCGCTAGTTTAGCAGCGGCTTGACGTTGTAAAATCGCAGTTTTTTTAATCGGAAATTGGCCTTCCCAACCATGAAAGGTGACGAAGTACTTTGACTTCATTAAAGGTAAAACGGGTACCACCCACCAAAACACATCATGAACATGAACAATGTCTGCTTTGATGAACAACTCACGGTGAGACCAGATCCACTTCCACAAAGTAACCTTACTTAGTATCGCATTTTCTGGAATTCGAATGATATCTATGCCATTGAGTTGCTCATGCTCGAGCAGATCCGACTCAAACTGCTCGGTTAAAATACTTACTTGATAACCCTTTTGCTGCAACTCTTTTGTTACATTCAATACGTGAGTCTCTACACCTCCGATATAAGGTGAGTACAAACGAGTTAAGAAAAGAACCTGTGTCATAACTTTCTCGCGATGATAACTAAATCACTTTCTCCAACTAAAGTAGTACCCATTTGATCAAAAAAATGAAAGACAGGTACGAGTGGCCCTCGAAGACCTTTGATCAAATAACCTAGAATTGGAAAGGTGTACAAAGCATTACGTACGACACTTTCTGTTTTTGCCGTTTCCACGATTTCAAAACCAGCTTGTTCGATCAACTCAATTAATTTCTTCATCTGATATCGTCGAAGGTGACCAACACGTCGCTCAAAACTTTTCAAAAAGCCCAGACGATATAACGGAGCATTGACAGAGGGAGTCGTTAATAACAACACACCTGAATCAGTCAATAAGTTGCCGATGGTTTTCAGTAACCCTACGTCATCCTCAACATGTTCGATCACTTCTGAACAAATGACAAAGTCAAACTTTTTTTTAAAATGAGTTTTTTGAACGTCACCTTGTACAAAGGTTGCGTTCAGAAATTCCAATTCTTTTTTGACCTGATTACAAATATCGATAGCATCTTGAGAAATATCAATCCCTGTCAACTCATGTCCTTTTTTCGCGAGATAAAAATCAATCGTGCCTACTCCACATCCTAAGTCCAAGATCTCCAATTTTTTTAGTCCAAACATTTCCAATACTTTTTTTAAGTACTTGAGCGTGTAAAAGTACGTAAAGTTACTATCAGTAATAATGGCGTGATACAGCGAGTTACGATTTTTCTTATGATATGTATCGTAAAAACGATTTGAACTTGTTACCATTCGGCTATCTTTCTCTGGATAATTCACCCTATTTTGTCACAGCTGCATCGAAAACAAAACTATGGCTTGTGAATCCATGGAAAGTAGACTATTATAGACAAACATCAATAAATACTCCAAAAAGGATTCATATGTCATTCGACACACTCGCAAACGACACTTCATTACAAACAACCATTGCAGCATTGAAAGCAAACGGCATTGAGTCACAAACAGTGAACACCGGCGCAGAAGCCAAAGAATGGATTTTAAAAACAATTCCTGAACAGGCAGAGGTCATGACAATGTCTTCAGTAACACTTGAGACCATCGGTGTTGTCGAAGCTATTAACGAATCTGGAAAGTACGATTCAGTAAAGAAAAAATTAATGTCCATGGATCGCAACACCCAAACCGGAGAAATGCAGAAACTTGGAGCAGCTCCAGAATGGTCAATTGGTAGCGTGCATGCAATCACAGAAGACGGTAAAGTATTAATCGCCTCGAATACCGGTAGCCAATTACCTGGCTATGCCTACGGATCTCAACACGTCATCTGGGTTGTTGGTACACAAAAAATCGTACCACATCTTGATCAAGCGATGAAAAGACTCGAAGAATACATCTTCCCACTCGAAGATGAACATATGCAACAACTCTATAAGATGGGGAGTAGCATTAACAAATTGCTCATTTTCAACAAAGAAGGAACTCCTGGCCGAATTACGGTGCTCTTCGTTAAGGAAAAACTCGGCTTTTAAAGCTACTTTTCACAACTTATTGTATAATTCCCAGATGGACAACTGCTGGTCTACCCTACCAACTGGTTTTATTGGTCTCTCCCCTATGGATGGAGTGACTGATCATCCGTGCCGATTTATTCAAAAAAAATATGGCAAGCACGCTCTCACATATACTGAGTTCACTTGCGTTGAAGGCATTACGCATGGCGCGACTCGCTTGCTCAAAGATTTTTTGTTTGATGAGACGCAACGCCCAATCCTCGCTCAAATTTACGGACACACACCAGCCGATTTTCGAACCGTTGCTTTAATTGTCTGTCAGTTAGGTTTTGACGGCGTTGATATCAACATGGGTTGTCCTGCCAAAAACGTTACACACTTGGGCAGCGGTGCCGCTCTGATCAGAACTCCTCAACTTGCTCAAGAAATTATCAAAAATGTCCAAGATGGCGTTGAAGACTGGTTCAATGGAAAAACAGTAGACGATACCCAATTGAGTGACGAGATCAAAGCAGAGATTAATAAACGGTCAGCAGGACATATTTTAAAAGATCGCCAACGTTTACCTGTCAGTGTTAAGACACGTATCGGGTTTGAGAAACCTGTCATCAAAGAGTGGATTTCCACTTTATTAGAAATGAACCTTGCAGCAATTGCTCTGCACGGACGAACGCTCAATCAACGCTATGCAGGATTGGCGGATTGGGATGAAATCGGCAAAGCAGCTGAGTTGGTTCATCAAACTCCTACCTTAATTATGGGAAATGGCGATATTAAAAATGTGCCAGAAGCCAGAGAAAAGATTGCTAAATATGGTTTAGATGGCGTGCTCATCGGGCGAGCCACCTGGGGAAATCCTTGGATTTTCCAAGAACATGAAGCAACGGTGGCAGAACGATTCGCCGTCGCTATTGAACACGCACAGTTATACGAACAGACATTTCAAGATACAGAACGTTATAATTTTCTGCCTATGAGAAAACACATAGCATGGTATTTATCCAATTTTCCGGGAGCGGCTGAAGTTCGCATGAAAGCCATGAGAACAAATTCAAGTGAAGAACTCAAAGAAATGCTGGTGGCCGTTTAGGGACTCGAACCCCAGACCTCTTCAATGTGAATGAAGCGCTCTAACCAGCTGAGCTAAACGGCCAAATAAAAGATCAAACAGGCCATAGTATATCAGAAAAAAAACTCCATTTGTCGATGTCATATCGCTGTCAGAATCAAACCTCATAATTCCGGCATGGTACTCGAATTCTTCTTGGACTTACTCTTTCCGCCACTCTGTGTCACTTGTGGTTCGATAGGTGGATATATTTGTTTAAACTGTTACGAAAAAATGTCGTTCTTTGACCAACCTCTAGTGATTGATCTGCCCACTCCTACTTTAGACGAACTCCAAGCCTGTACAAAATATGCGAAAACCGGCAGCGATTTTATCCATATGTATAAGTTTGGCTGCTCATACGCACTCGCACCTACGATCGGCGAAATCATGTTTGAGAAAATGGCCAGACCTACTGTCGATTTTTTAGTTCCGGTGCCATTGCATAGATCCCGACAACGAGAAAGAGGCTTTAACCAAGCAGAACTGTTGGCCAAACATTTGTCAAAACGCTGGGAAATTCCCATAGTGAACGCACTTCACCGACCAAAAGCGACTACTCCCCAAGCCCAGTTAGATCGAGCCAAACGACTCACCCACTTAACCGATGCGTTCAATATTTCACCAAATTCCTCAATAACCGGGAAAACCATAGCGCTCATCGACGACGTCACCACCACTGGAACCACGCTCAACGAGTGTGCCAGAATCTTAAAAAACCACCAGGCGAAAAAAGTCATTGGTTTGGTATTTGCCCATGGCGATTAAGGCATTATGTAAAAACCAGGAATTTATTGATATTTACGTCAAAATTTGGTATAATTCAGCCCTACACGGGGATGTATTGACTCGACGTGTACGCACATTAACATCTGCAGATCCTCCTTTACTACTGAGGCTAAACATAGTTAAAAAACTAACTGTCAATTCAATTGTCAGTAAAGCAAAAACTGCTGTTGCCTCACTCTTCGGAGTAGTCGACTCAGCAATTGCTTCTATCACACCAGCTGCTGCTAATTTAGCTTACGCTGCTTAAATAGACATTCAATCGAGATCTTTCACGAGCGGAAACGATTGGGTGAAAACCAAGTTCGTGTGACTGTCGATACGTACTGTTCCGTAAAGACATAAGACTTTGAACAGCGAAGGGTTGTCAGGTTCGTTCACTCACCTACGACTCTTTACGAAAAGTGAACTATATCTGTAGATGATGCTAGTCTGCCGTATGCGGACAGGGGTTCATAACCCCTCATCTCCACCAAATATTATGATACTGGTTCAATCAGCATCGAATATCGCAAACCTACATTTTATGTTGTGGGCGGGGATTTTTGTTTCCGTTTATATCTTTAACTTCATTCGTTTCAGAAAATCTTTCAGTTCGGCTTTCTTCTATTCTGGATTAAGTATCCTTTGGTTCTTTACCTTGTTAAACATCTTTGTTGCACCTCAAAGCATGTTCTGAGGAGGCCAAGACATGCTTGACAGTTTTAAATCGTCACTACCGATCATTTACCTCGTACATTTTCTTTTTTTATTCATCTCCTCTTATTACTCTTTTAGTAAATCGAAAACTTCGGTTATTTGGAAAAGTTTGACTGTATTCAATACCATCTTTTTGAGCTGGTATTATATTAAATTCTTGGATCTGTTTGCGATTCTCCCAATAATGGTTATCGCTGGAGTTGTCTTTGTAGGCTACAAAGCTAGTAAGGCTTTCAAAAATCAAAGTTTATTCACTTCAGTATCAAGAAAAAAATGGGGTAAGTTTGCAGCTGCATTCGTCTTTCTGTGGAGCATTGTATGGGTGGTTTCTTTTCTTTACAGAAGTAGAGAAGTTACCTTTGACTGTGTTTTAGATATATCAAGAAATGAATTCTTAGAGCAACAAGCTCCCATCTTTGACGAAAAAGGTAATACCAGAATAGTAGTTACACAGAAAGCTAGCTCTTTTCAGCAGCTTGAAGAAAAATACGGACGACCAATGCATTCTGAAAAAAACTTTTTTAATATTCGGTACTCAGAAAATGACATAACCTATTTTTACTGTCCAACTCCCTTTCTGCCGATTCAATCCACTAAATGTTTGGGATACAGAGTTACAGTAAATGACAATAATGAAGTTAAGGCTATGCAAAGAAGAGGTTTATCTTGTATGAACAGCGGGAGAGCTAGTCTAGTTATAAATCCAATAAATGACCCTATTTACTATTTCTTTTGGTCTGCTGATATGTGGTCATTTCAATTAATTCCTTCAGAAAACTACGATGTGGAAAGAAACTCATTTAGAAATTTCTAACTGGTGCTCTCTCTCAATTCTTTTCCCCATTTCATCAGCCATTCAACAATCGTGTTCCATCTCAGATACGAGCTCTCCACTAAAATTACTCGAATTTATTTTCGATAGTTTCATTACTCCTCTCAGGTCGAAGTTGAAGTAGTCGCTCTTTTAGATTACTCCATGTTGCAAACTTTCCATATTGAGCAAGTTCAGTATATATATCAAAAGGTTTAGATCCAGAAAAGGCAGGTGATATTTTTTTCTCACTTATAAGTTCATCAATAATCATTTTGATTTTCTTCCAAAGTTCAGGAATGTCATGGGCAGTCCATCCATTTCTTTGTAGTTGAATACCTAACTTTGCTCCTTCTGAATAATTTAGATGCGGGAAATTGTAAACAGGTTCAGTCTTTTTATCTTCATAATAATTTTCACCTGCACCTTCTTCACCATTCCAATACTCAGTAACAGTAGTACGAGCCTTCTCACCTCTATACTTTGCCAGTTTTAGCACATTATTTAATCTCCATATTCCATATTTTTTAACATTTTCTAACTGATCATTATCAGGTAAACGTGCCAACCTCTTTAAAAGCAAATATTCCAAACTGATACTTGTTCCTTCAAGTAAAGTTGTAAATATACGATGTTTTTCAGTAATTGAATCTTCGCTATGAGAAAAACCGAAATTTTCCTTGGCATAAAAGCTGTTAATAATATGAAAGAACTCATGAACAAAAACAAAAGTTCTGAGCATCTGATAAGTATTTATTTCCTCATAATTTTTAAACTTAGGCACAACAATTAAATTAATGTTCCCCGAACCAATCGCTCCTCCAGCATAAGGATATTCGTCAAAATCGTCTTCATTTAATTCATCTGCATCTAGAAAAGATACTGTTGGTTCCAATTGTCTGCAGAGCTCTCTCATTTCTGGTAATTCTTCTAAAAGAAGATTTATCGACTCTTTTAAGGTAAAAGACCAATAGACAAACCTTTGTACTCTTTTGAGATCTTTAGATAGATCAATGTAAGCCTCCCGAAGTAGATCTTCAGGAAAATTTTTTCCATTCAATTCATATCGCTCTAAAAAATCCTCAAAATGCAATAGAGGCTTTACTATAATTAACTTGTCACTCTCCACCTTGCTTTCTAAATACTCTTGAAGTTCTTCGCCTGCTTTACCTAAATAACGAACTCTTATTTTTTCTCTTATGTGTTGTGGAGGTAATGATCTATATTGATCAAATCGTTTTTGAATTGCTTGTGTAGAAAAAGGGTGATCAACGTCTTTCTTTTCTTCGTTAGCGGGTGAAGGTTCATGAGTTGTTTCTATCATAGGTCATATTGTAGACCACTTTGCCCCAATTCTTTTCCCCATTTCATCACCCAATCTATGATAGAGTTCCATCTCAGATACGAGCTCTCCACCAAGCCACTACTTTCTCTCACTGAAGACTAACACCGTTGGGACTGCTGTTTCGCTTTCTATTATTTTCTGAAAAGTTCCTGCGTCTACTGCGACACCAGTCGATCCGCCTCCATCCAGATTGAGCACTTCAGTTAACTGAAGTCCAGATTCACTAATTACTTTAGCAAAATCATAAAGCCCTAAGTGTTGGTAGCCTGCGGTAAACAGGTAGATTCTTCTATCCCTATCCGTACCTATCGCGGTTCTGCGATCTTGCTTGGTCATGTTTTTATTAGCAATCAATTTCCCCTGATCGATGAGCACCGGATATGTTTGCACGGCATTTTGAAGTTCTGCTGGAATTGGCGCATTAGCCAGGTTTAAAATCTCTATGCCGTTTTCATGAATCACGAGCAAACCTGAATCTGCTGGTTTGACTCGATGGCTATCTAAGCGTTCCCCATTAACGTAAAGCAAGCCAACAGGCTCATTCTTTTCTTTGAAAAAACCGGCATTTGAAACAACCAGATGATCAGTACCTTTTGCCCACTGACTAACTGTTTTGCCTCTTTGGTCGTACTGAAGAGAAAGTGTGCCTTGGTTCGGATCTAGACGAATCACCTGAATTTGATATGACTGACCATTATATGCATACTGCAAACTTCTCACCTCAACACCAGATGACAGCGTTTGCCAATCTTGGCTAAGCTGAATAGATTTGGATGGTTGGACGAAGGGTGCAATCGGCGAAGTATCCAGATTTTCAGTAATCTGATGAGTCCTAATGACATCGTTTCCAATAATAAAGAGTAGAAACAGGCAGAGCACAACGAAAATAGTCAGGAAAAAACGTTTCATTCCACCATTTTACAGAACAAAACACAGTTTGACTAATCACGGCTGGGTGTTGAAAAAGTGTCCTATAACTGTTATAATATACAACTTATGCCTAAAACCACTTCGTCCACAAAAATCCTTGATCAGAAGCCCTCTTTTGTACAAAAAGGGAAGTTTTTTTTAAGTCGAGCACTCGACTTTGTGAAAAGAAACCTCAAACGCTTACTCATACTGGTTGCGATATTGTTTGTTTTAATCATGATCGCCACTCAATTAACCAAAAAACCAGTAGAAACTCCTCAAATTATTGCTCCAAAACCACTCATGGTTGAAACCATGATCGTGAATGGTGAGACTGCAGGAGTGAGCACCACTGGAACCATCCAGAACCTCGGCTCAGTCACTCTCGTTGCCCAAACTGCTGGACCAGTACGAACCATTTCAACTACGGAAGGCAAACAAGTAAAAAAAGGCACATCACTTGTTTCTCAGGAAACTGGATACGGTACAGGCAATGCAGCTGGAGTCGGTGTTCAAATTGCCCAAAAAAGTCTGGAAATGGCTCAAACAAGTTACAAAAACACTCAAGACAGTGTCGGCAAGGCTCGTCAAATTGCTGATGAAAGTAGAACCAATACTGAAGAATTACGAAAGATCAGTGAGCAATCCATTAGTGATACTCAAAATCTACTGAACACAACTCAAGAAGTCATCAAAAAAATCCAAACAGATATCTCGGCCAATACTGATCCCAACATTATTCAAGGTTTACGCCAGCAGCTCGTCCAGTATCAAAGTATCCTGGCAGGGAACAACTCAGCTTTGAGAAATTTGCAGTATTCGGTAGATACAGGTAAATCACCAACAAAACTCGCTGATTACTCCAAAGACTCGGTGTATACAGCTACTCAAATGCAGCTCGACGCGGCTCGAATTGGTGCTGAAATCTCTGAGTTGAGTTTGAAATCTGCTCGAATCATGGCTTCTTTAAACACCGTTCGCGCTCCCTTTGCCGGTAGCATCGAACGCATCTACGTCACTCAAGGTCAGTATTTAAACCCTGGAACTCCAGTTGCCAAAATAACCGGAAAAACTCAATTGAGTCTAGTCGTTCCAGTTTCTGGTTTTACCGCCTCTCAAATTCTGGACAGCGGTTTAATCGATGTCCAACTTGGTACACAGACACTCCAAGTTCCAATCACCCACGTCCCTTCAACTCCAACTTCGGGTCAATTATATGAAGTGTTAGCCGTCATTCCAGAATCATATAAAACTGAAGTCTATGAGGGGCAATCCATCAGTGTAACCTTACCAACTATCGCTAAAAAAACCAGTAACTCTACCAACACCCATCGAGTCCCACTAGAGTCAGTCTTTGTGACCAACTTGGAACGCTACGTATTCATTTACCAAGATGGTAAAGCCGTTCGCAAGGTCGTCGAAACAGGTGACGTCATTGGTGATCAAATTGAAATCAAATCAGGTCTTAATGATGGTGACCAATTAATCTTGGATCGTCGAGTCATCGATTCTCAAACCGTTGAACCAACATTGCAAGAAGATGAGATCCAGGAAAGAGGATAAGGAACTCCCAAATTTTTACACTCGTCTCACTACATGGCTGAAATACACGAATCACTCTATCTCAAAAATCTTCACTTTGACCAACGGTTGAAGAACTCGTTTGTGGCAAAATACTTGGCCAATACACGATTGATCTTTCTCATCATCATTTGTTTAGTCATCGCTGGATCACTCTCGTTCGCCAGTCTTCCTCGGCAACTCAATCCTGATGTGGATCTCGCCATCGTCAATGTCGTGACGACGCTACCAGGAGCAGCTCCGCTAGACGTTGAAAACCTGGTCACCAAGAAAATCGAAAAATCACTCAGCAATTTGACCAACGTTGACCTGATCACCTCTCAATCCCAAGAATCAGTATCGGTCATCACTATCCAATTCTTGGGTAATCAAGACTCTAATAAGGCTTTAGACGAAGTTCGGCAAAAAATGGATCTCGTTTCTGATTTACCAGAAAACGCTGGTGATCCTGTCGTTCAAAAACTTGATTTCAATGACCAACCAGTTTGGCTCGTCGCTTTGACAGCTGACACAGATCCTTTATCTTTATCTAAAATTGCCACCACTTTAGAAGAAAAAATTGAAGACGTGTCAGGTATCCGCAAGGTTGATATCGTTGGCAAAGAAGCAGAAGAAATCGTCATCGAGCTCAATCGTGCTTCACTCAATGAGCTGAACGTAAACAGTTCCTCAATCATCCAAGCATTAAAAAGTAACGACTTGAGTTTCCCCGCCGGTCGAGTAACAGTGCACAACACGCAATATACGCTGACAATAGACAATGAACTAACTTCAATTCAGCAACTGCGCAACTTACCACTGACTATCAATAAGAATAGTATTCCGCTCGGGCAGATTGCCAACATTTACCAGCGCTCAAAAGAAACAGCCACTCCTATCTTATTTCGTGTCAACGGCAAACGAACAACTGCCGTAGAATTATCTATTTTTAAAACTGACACTGAAACTATCGACGGCGCCTACCAAAAAGCCAAGAAAGTGATCGATGACGAGCTGAAGTTCTATCCTCAAATTCACAGTTATGACGTAATCAACTCTGCCAAGGAAACCAATCAATCATTCGATGATTTACAAGGCAACTTCATCAACTCAATCCTGTTTGTACTAGTTGCACTGTCACTATTCCTGGGTGTGAGACAAGCCGTGATTGCTGCTATCTCATTACCACTAACCCTGATGTGTACATTTATCATTATGGGTGTATCTGGCGTCACTCTCAGTTTCTTAGCCATCTTCTCACTCTTGCTTGCCATTAGTTTGATTGGTGATGATGCTATCGTTATTGTTCAGTCAAACAAAGAGTACCAAGAAAAATTTTCACCATTTGAAGCAGGGCTATTAGTTTGGCGAGATTTCTTTATTCCAATCTGGACAGGAACACTGACTGTCGTGTGGTCATTCGTGCCATTACTCCTGGCTTCTGGAATCATTGGTAAATTTATCCGGCCAATTCCAATCGTGGTTTCCGCAACCTTACTCTCATCCACCGCTATCGCTACTTTAATCAACTTACCACTCAATATTTTATTAGCCGAGATGAAAGTGCCCAAACGCCTGAGAATACTTTTTGTCTTACTCGGAACGGCTGCTACTTTAGGACTGTTGTATGTCATCGTTCAACGCTCACCACTCGCAATGGTCGCACTCATCGTCTATGTTCTCTTATTAATTCTGGCCTTTTTTAATAGAAGTTTTATCGCTGAATCTTTTAAGAAATCTGGCCAAATGTTTAGCCAAAAATTCCCTCGTATTCAAAAACCTTTAAACTGGATTCGTAAAAAAGAATTGTTATCAAAACCATTATTGGACCTCAATCCTTTAGCTGCGCGTTACTTGAAAGTCATCGAACCCATCATTAAAAAACGTCGCTCCCGATTTATCGTCTACGGCGTCTTAATTCTGTTATTGGTATTGAGTGGTATCTTCATGGGAACAGGCTTACTCAAAAATGAATTTTTTCCAAAGACAGACTCAAACTTGCTATTTGTAAACGTCGAAGGTCCAGCCGGCTGGACCAAAGAAAAAACTGATCAAGTCATGCAGCTCGTAGAACTGAAACTTGATCAAATTCCTGAGATTCAACACTCATTTATTCAGCTCGGTTCACAATCAAGTGGTGGTGGCTTTGATGCAGCCAGTGGTGGAAATAATACCGCTTCAGTTACTTTGATTTTAGAAGATAAAGAAAAGCGTCAACGGACTTCTTCTGAAATTTCTGAATCTCTACGAGAAGAGTTCAAACAGATTCTGGAAGCAAAAGTAACAGTACAAGAAGAAAGTGGTGGTCCTCCAGCGGGATCTGATTTCCAAGCCAACATCAAAGGCGACGACCTCGATACACTAGAAGAAATTAGTCGAACGTTTATGGACAAGTTGCATGAAATCGATGGTGTCACTAATATCGAAAGTTCATTGAAATTATCGGCAGGCCAGATCCATGTTGATTTAATACCAGCAGAATTAGCCAAAAGAAACTTGTCTACCGCTCAAGTTGGTGAGTGGTTACGCACCGCAATCAGTGGCCAAGAATCTGGCAATATTGTGATCAATGATTCTGATTCGGACATCATTCTAACAATTGATAAACAGGATCGCACGGTGAGCTACTTACAAAATCTGGTACTCCCTTCACCACAAGGTCAATATACGTTGAACGATGTGGCGCGATTTAGATTAGAACAAAGTCCCACTTCAATCACTCGTGAAGATGGCAAACGTGTCGTACGCGTCAATGCCAGCGCTACCGGTAAACAAACTGCACCTGAAATGTTAAAAGCTTTTAATGAAAAAGTGAAAGGGTATGAATTGCCTGAAGGATACACATGGGACGTTGGAGGGGCAAATGAGGAGAATCAAAAATCAGTTAACTCGATTTTACAAGCCATGATCATCTCGTTCACTTTAATCTTGATTACGATGGTTCTGTTGTTGAATTCGTTCCGACAAGCGCTGATTGTATTAGTCGTGATTCCTTTATCAATCGCCGGAGTGTTTATCAACTTCACTATTTTCGGTATTCCTTTGTCCTTCCCGTCACTGATTGGAGTCTTGGCACTGTTTGGGATCGTCGTGAATAACGCGTTGATGTTGATGGATAAAATCAACCAGAACATGCATGAAAACTTCCCAGTCTACCAAGGAATTGCAGACGCTTGTGCTTCACGTATCGAGCCGATCTTTCTGACAGCAGTCACAGGTATCTTAGGTCTCTTGCCAATTACCATTTCCGATCCGCTGTGGCGCGGCTTAGGTGGAGCAATCGTAGCGGGGTTATCTGTTTCAGGAATACTCGTCTTGTTCTTGATCCCTTCACTCTATGTCGAAGTATTCGGCAAAGAATTGTTGAAAAAAGAGAAGTTATCCGCGAAGAAGTAAGCAGTAAGTTGTAACTATCCTTCGGCTGCTTGTTGCAGTTGAGCGATATCAAATTTTTTCATTTTCAAAAATGCTTCAGTAACTCTTGCTATTTTCTTCTCATCCTTGTCTTTAAACATCTCATCCATCAAGGTCGGTACAATCTGCCACGATACAGTATATTTATCTTTGAGCCAGCCACACTGTTCTGCCTTCGGATCAGCTGAAAGTCGTTCCCAATAGTAATCAATTTCTTCTTGACTCTCGCAGTGAACAACAAATGAAACCGCCTCATTAAAGCTAAACTCATGTTTATGAGCACTATCCATAGCAGCAAAATCTTGCCCCGCTAACTGGAAAGAAACGTGCCTGATGGTACCTTCTTTGTCAGGCTCTTCACCTTTGTTGTAGCGCATAATATCGCCAATATTTGAGTTGTGAAAAATTGACGCGTACATATTGATTGCTTCTTCAGTCTTGCCACACTGGTCCCCTACAAACATGAGGGTCGGGGTAATTTTTTGAGTTATCGGCAGATCACCCATATACATAATTTGCCATGACAAACCAAACTTATCAGCAAGCCAACCATATTTTTGACTAAATGGATACTCACCCAGTTCCATTAGAGCAGAACCACCTGGAATTAATTTCTGCCAAAGGTTTTCGACTTCTTCTTTCGTTTTGCACGCTATCAAAAAAGAAATAGAGGGATTAAATTTAAAAATCGGACCGGCATTTAACAGCATGAACTCTTGACCAGCCAACATGACTGTCAAAATATCGGCGTCACCTGACGGAGTGTTATGGATCTTTACAGCATTGAGGACTTTTGAATTTTCAAAAAGAGAAGTATATAACTGTGCTGCTTCTTGCGCTTCTTTATCAAACCAAAGATGAGGGGTAATTTTTCGCATAAGTTTCCTTTCATTCTCCAATACTTTCTAAACTTTGTAGATATTTCTGAGCTGCTTCAAGGTTCACTTCGCGAGGTTTGCTACCTTCGGCTTCGCCGACAATACCATACTCATGGAGTTCATCCAGGATACGAGCCGCACGAGCGTAACCGACTTTTAAGCGACGTTGAATCAAAGAAGCCGAGCCTTTGTCGTACTGTGAAAATATCTTAACCGCTTCATCAAAGAACTGATCTTTGTCACCCATTTCATTGTTACCCATCCCACCACTGGTTTTACCACCAGTTTTGTTTGACTTGAATTTCGTAGTGATATCAGCTTCATACGTAACTTCTTGACCCTGCGCCTTGATAAAGTCGATCAGATTACGTGTTTCTTGTTCGGATACAAATGCACCCTGGATACGAGTCGGTTTAGATTGCTCTGGCGGCGTGTACAACATGTCTCCCCGACCTAACAATTTTTCTGCACCTGGAGAGTCTAAAACTACACGAGAGTCAGTCATTGATGAAACGTTAAACGCAATACGAGTTGGGATGTTGGCTTTGATCAAGCCAGTAATGACATCCACAGAAGGTCGCTGTGTAGCAAGTACCAAGTGCATACCAACTGCGCGCGCCATTTGGGCAATACGAGTGATGCACTCTTCAACCTCAGCTGGAGCAAACAACATGATATCTGCTAACTCATCGATAATGATGACGATATATGGCATCGCTTGGAAACCAGCCAGCTCGTTGTAGCCTTCGATATTTTTGACACCAACCTCAGCCAATGTCTTATAGCGACGATCCATTTCTGCGGTAGCCCATTTCAGAGCGGAAACAACTTTGTCTGGTTCAACAATGACTGGAGTTAACAAATGAGGGATGCCATTATAACCAGTCAACTCCACGCGTTTCGGATCAACCAAAATAAATTTGACTTCCTGAGGCGTCGAGCGGAACAAAATACTACTAATAAAGACGTTCACACAGACGGACTTTCCAGAACCTGTGGCTCCAGCAATCAAACAGTGCGGCATCCGAGCGATATCGATAATCACTGGTTGACCAGATACATCCAACCCCAAGGCCACCGCCAACTTTGATTTGTGCTTACGCATTTTTTCACTCGCCAGAATTGCTTTCAATCCGATTGTTTCTGAAGATCGGTTTGGAATTTCCACACCGACTAAAGATCTCCCTGGAATTGGCGCTTCGATACGAATCTGGCCAGTTGGGGCTGCTAGTGCCAATGCCAAGTCATTTGCAAGAGCAGTGATTTTAGTCAACTTCGTGCCTAAACTAATTTCCATTGCATACTGCGTTACCGCCGGTCCACCATTAACTTCGACTACTTTTGCTTTGATGCCAAATGAGTCTAAAGTCTGTTCGATGATATCAGCGTTCTTTTTGACATCACCACGATCTGCTTTGGCACCAGATTTCACAGATAACAAAGAAATTGGTGGATACTCCCAAACAAACTCTTGGCCTGGCTGATTCGCCAAAACTTGATCTGACATCTCTTTATCATCAGTTTTTGGAGCCAAGACTTCTGGCTTTTTCTTATCCAAAGCAAATTCCGGTTCACTCGTTGGCTTATCTCGGTTAGGATCTTTGGGATCACCCGTATTCATCTTGATTCCTCCTAGTGAAAATCCAGAGAGTAATCCCTTCCGTTCTTCTGGTTTTCCAGACTCGTCAGCTTTTATCGCTGGTTTGTCTGATTTTTTCGGCAAGAGATCAACAAAAATATCGACTAGTTCACGAATTGATGTTTGAGTAATGATCAGATAGCCAGCAAAAGTAATCAAGAAAAATAACAAATACGCACCCGCTTCTTGAACAGAGTTAGCCACATTTAAAAATGTTTGAGAACCAACTTCACCTGATTGAAAAAGACCTAAGATACCAATAAAGATCAGACAAGCACCTAAAAAGGTATGGGGTCGCGCAAACGCCCATTTCATCTGGGTCAACGTTAAACCAGCCGAAAAGAATATAAAGGGCAACAGAAAAGTGGCCAGACCCAACTTTGCGACGACAAATCTATTAAACTGCTGCAAGATATCACCTTGACCAGAGAAAGACAGAAAAATCAGTCCACCTGCTGCAAAAAAGAACACCGAAACCAACGACAACATCGTCTCTTTTCGCAGGGACAACTTTAACGGCGACTTCTTGCGCCCACGCTTGGACTTTTTACCAAATAAACCCATATCAAAAAGTATACTTCATCAAGTACAAAGTAGAAAGACTCTGTAAAGAGTAATGCAAACTAAAAAGCAAATCTTTTCTACGCTCAACCCAACTCTACAAACACGGTCATAATCAACGGTGTTCGTCCAATCATCTTGTCGAGCTTTCTGGTTAATCGTTTCTCGATACGACGTTTCATTTCATTCGGTTTTTCTCCATCTCGAATCATCTCATTCATCATTTCAGTAACTGCCATTTTAATTTCTTGAATGAACTCTTCCGAGTCGCGCATGTAGATAAAACCGCGAGAAACGACTTGCATTTCCCTCAACCGATAACTGTTGTTTTCCCGAGGAATGACCAATATCAACATGCCATCTTGGGACATAATTTTTCGATCAGATAATACCATGGTTCCCACATCACCAATACCTTTACCATCGACCATCAAGTCTTTCAGTAAGATTGTTTCGCCCCAATTTTCCAAACCATTTGAAAACTCGAGAACTTGACCATCTTTTGGTAACAAAATATGTTGTTCGTCGTACCCCACTTCCCTTGCCAAATCTGAGAACAACTTCTGGTGTCGGTATGCACCGCCAATTGGGAATAAATACTTGGCTTTCCCCAACTCGATCAACTGCTGTTGCTCAACCGCTGAGGCGTGCCCAGAAACGTGAAGATCATGTCGGATATCCGGATAGGTGACATCGATACCATTTTTTGCTAACTCGTCGATCGCGCCATAAAACGGTAGTTCATTACCTGGGATCACATCAGCTGAAAAGATGACTTTATCTTGTTTAGAAATCTGGAACATCGGATGTTCACCAAAGACCGCTCGCATCAACGAAGAACCTTCTTGACCTTGGCTACCAGCAACAATTAGACACAGTTGCTCATCTGGAACGGTGTCAATTTTTCTTTTATCTACGATGTCTTTCGGTAGTAAACGTAATTTTTTCAAATTGATTGCTGAATCAACATTCTGCTCAACAGAGCGACCAATAAACACCAGCTTTCGACCAACCGCAATCGCTGCGTCAGCGACCTGTTGAATACGGTGAATGTGTGAACTCATCAAGGTAACAACGACTTTCCCTTGTACGTGCATCATTTCACGCTCTATCGCAGATCGGACAGTCGACTCAGACTGAGTCATAGTCGTATTCTCAATACGCAAACAATCGATCAACATGCATAAGATGCCTTCTTTGGCCACCTCAGTAATTGCTTCGTAATCAGGCACAACACCATCAACTGGATTTGTATCCAGTTTGAAGTCAGAACCATGATAAATAATTCCTTCTGGAGTTCTGATGATTAAATGCTTCGTATCTGGAACTGAGTGTGTCATGGCAATGGTCTCAACGGTAAAGTATCCCAACGTCACCGGCTCGCGATCCCGTACCACTGTGATCGGTCGCTCGACATGATGATCTCTCATCCGTTGCTCGGCGAAAGCAGCGGTCAATGGGGCCGCGTAAATTGGGAACTCAGGCAATTGAGATAGAATATATCCAGCCGCTGCGATGTGATCATCATGACCGTGACTAAAGAACATCCCGACAATTTTCTTTCCTGCTTCAATTTGCTCAAATAAATAACTGGCATCAGGAATCAGCAGATCAATTCCTTGCATGTTGAGCGCGGGGAAACCAATTCCACAATCCACGATCAACATTTCGTCTTCATATTCATAGACAAACATATTCTTGGTTACACT
Source organism: Patescibacteria group bacterium (assembly GCA_039934415.1). Classification (GTDB taxonomy): domain Bacteria; phylum Patescibacteriota; class Microgenomatia; order UBA1400; family PJMF01; genus JBDTME01. The sequence continues at coordinate 51,939 of JBDTME010000006.1, read as the reverse complement.
CCCAATTCCACCAAGCGGGATAATTCGTAACTTACTCATAAAAACCTTTCACAACCCAAGTAATTTTCTATTACTTAAAAAATATTTAATATATTAATAACAACAATCACGCACCACTTCATTTCTTCAGAGACTCTCTTGGTTTAAAAATTTGAATATTGTCACCCCAACCTTGGTGCAACATTCGCTCATGAAGTCTTCTGGCTTTTTTAGAGTATACGAAACTGAAACTTGAAATTGTTGCACTCACTACAACGCTAAAGATGAACCAAAAAAGAAAGTAATTCATCGAAAATTGCGGTTCAATCAACAGATACAGAAAGACATGATACACCGAAACAATAATAAGACAAACTTTCATCAAACGCAAAAACCTTTTGCGTTCTTGCTTGGGATCTTGACTCCATATCATGAAGAAAACAAAAATACCGAGAACGATTCCCAACGCCATTGTAAACAATAATTTAAACTGACTTTCAACTAAGTTAAATGCAATAAAAGCATTAATCGTCGACAAAAAACAAAACGCAATCATCCCACCCACATCCATAAAAATGTGAGACCACCACAGATGAAAGTACTCTGACAAGTGAAAGATGTCGAAATCTGGATCATCTTGTTTTCTCAGCCAGAAGGTTTTGGTCAATGTATGGATCGCTGTTGCAGAGAATAGATACAACGCAACAATACTAAATGTTGTATCAATCGTGAAAATGTCTCTTGAACTCAGGCTGTTGCTCACTTCGGTATTCAACAGATAAAACAAGAACGCTTTCGCCCAAATGAACAAGACTGGCATAAACACAAATAAGTACATGAACTGCACAAAATCGAGTTGAAAGATCTGTCTTTTTCCGTTGTGTTGATAAATTGACAAGGCAAGTAGTGGAACGAGCAGCGAAAAACAAATAATAAACAGATACATGTGTTCATTATAGCAGTTTTCAAGAAGTAGACTTGAGTTCACTTACATATTGAGTAATTTTAGTACTCAATACTCGTGTTGCTCACTAGAGTAAAAACTCTTCTACAGTTGCCTGCAACTCCAGATCTGGTTTTTGCTTTCTCACCCACTCTAAAATTTTGGGCAGTTTTTTAAAATCAAGCTCAAACTGCTCTTTCATAGCAGTGCTCCGCAACGCGGCTGCTGGATGATATAACGGGAAAACAAAACGCTTCTTTCTTTGGAAATTGATCTTAAAAACTTTGCCATGAATCTGTGAAATTTTCGTGTCCGCAAAGAACTTCCCCATGCTAAAGCGCCCCAGTGTCACAATCAATAACGGGTCAATCGTCTCAATCTGCTGATCTAAAAAAACTTTGTTTTGCAGAATTTCATCTGGAAACGGATCCCGATTAGCGGGCGGACGATGTTTGACCACATTCGTGATATACACATCAGCTTCCTTCCAACCAATGCTGCGGATATTCAATCTCAACAATTGCCCAGACCTGCCCACAAATGGCCGCTTCAAATGATCTTCATCTGCCCCTGGTGCTTCACCAATGAACATGACCTCTGCATTAGCACTGCCTTCTCCTGGAACTAAATTCGCATGTTTGGCTAGTTCGTACTGGATCTCGACCTCCATCTGTTTGGCGATCTCATCCAGTTTTTTTTGCTTGTCAGAAGGAGTCATGGCTGCTTATCAATACTGCGGCAGGAATTGATTAATATTCTGTTCAGTGATCACAACTTGCGGCACGTGTTTTTCTACTATTTCTCGTGCGGCTTTCCGAACGGCACCTTGTAGTGTGCGCTGTAAGGTACGAATACCAGCATCGTATCCCAATGGTCGTACCATTCTCGTCCACAAATTGGGATCTTGAAGGACAAACTGCTGAGCAGTGAGGCCGGCCTCTTCCAACAATTGCGGGAGAATATATTTTTGTGCGATCACAATTTTTTGCTCATCTGTGTAAGACGGCATCGAAATTTGTTCAAGACGATCGAAGACTGCAGTCGCGATGTTACGAGTATTGTTGGCAGTAGCCAGGAAAATCACTTCTGATAAGTCGAAAGGATAATCAATATAGTGATCAGTAAAAGCAAAATTCTGCCCTGGATCTAGCAGCTCAACTAGTACACCCATGATGTCGTTTCGCGCATCATCTGCCACACGATCAATTTCATCCAGCAAAATAACCGGATTACGCGTTCCGGCTTGACGCAACCCTTTAATGACATATCCTGGCTCAGCTTCCAGATGCAACCGTGACTGACCTCGCAAATCGCGTGCCGATCCCATTCCACCAAATGGAATACGAATCAACTGGCGACCCAACGCCTCTGCCAACGAGTAAGCAAATGTCGTCTTTCCAGTACCAACCAAACCAACTAATAATAAAATAGGCGCTTTGACATAGGGGTTTTTTTGCGTCTGACTACGCATTTTCAAGACAGACACGTACTCCAAAAACCGATCTTTCACTTCTTGCATACCGTAGTGATGCTTTTCGAAAATTTCTTTCGTTTTTTCTAGATCTAAAATATCATTACTTTTCTTATTCCAAGGTAAGTTGACTACCCAATCTAAATACTTTGACAATCGTTCGTATTTTTCATCGTACCCTGTACTCTGCCCGGTTCTTTCCAGCCGATTAAGATCTTTTTCGACCTGCAGCTTCAATTCATCGGGTACTTCCGCCGAAACCAGTTTTTGACGCAGTTCTAGTAACTCAGATTCAAGTGTCGCAGGGACATTGGACTGCGCTGAAGATGGAGCAGCTGTAGTTGAAACTGGTGTATTTGGTTCTAAGGTCGGGATCACTTGTTCCTTTTTGTTTGATGAAAAACACTAACGTTACTATACCAAATTCTTACTCTATTCACTTGCCCTGAATTTGAGACTTGGTAAGTAAACCTTCTTTGGCTCCGAGAAATTGCACAACTGAAGCAGCGTTTCGGCTACCCCACTCGACTGCTTCTATAACAGTCTTACTGTTGAGCTGACCAGCAATAAATCCTGTAGCAAAGGCGTCGCCAGCTCCAGTCTCTTCAACAGTTTTAACTTCTAGCGATTCATACGTAAGTAATTTCTTGCCGTTTTGATACACAACACCACCATCTTTGCCCTCCGTTACAATGATCAACTCTATATGCTTCAACAAATCTTCCTGAATCTTTTTGATCGTTGTCCATTCCGTTAAATTTAAAATGAGGACATGACAATAAATAACAGACGGTAATAAGTCGCCACACTCACACCGCTCGAGATCTTTTAAAGAAGGTGTCCAGGACACATTTAGTTGGTGCTGCCGAGCAAAATCAAACAGATCAAACAGTAACTGCTTATCACCCCCTAGCGTTCCGAAGTGAAGCCACCTCGTCTTATCCAGCTCATTCCAAGGGATGTCGCGACTTTCCAGTTGATAGGCAGCTCCTCGATGGGTTAAGGCACTGCGCCCACCATCACCTGCCGACAATAGAATAGATACTGCCGTTTCTTCCAATCTTTCTTTGATAATATATTGCGTTTCAACTTTATCTTTTTTTAAATCATCAAAAATGACCTGGGCAGCCAAATCTTTACCCACTTCACAAACGACTGCTGATTTCAGGCCCAAACGACTACATCCCACTGCCACATTCGTGGCACCGCCACCACTAATAAATTTGATTTCCTCTACATCCATCTTTTCGCCATAACTTTCACACAAAATTTTATTGCCCCCTTCTTCTTTAATCACAAAATCTTTCGACTTTGCAACAACATCCAACGTAGCAGAACCAATGGAAAGTAAATCGTACATATGTTCATTCTAGATGTCTTTGGGGGGACAAACAAGCGAGGGGCTTACTTCCAAGTAGCTGACATCCGCTTCTCTAATTCATGCTCGAAGTACTCAAAGGCCGGGATCAATTCAGCTTCGTCTTTGACTATTTTGAACACTTCCATCTCATGTTTACCAATAAAAAAATTGTTGGTCATACATTTAATAACTTCAGTCCAAAATTCACCGTATAAAATCAGTGGTTTATGATGTCCATAGTAAATATGCGCCATCAACCAAGCCGTAGCCCACTCACTGAGCGTTCCTGTACCACCTTTAAACACGATAAAAATGTCGGCGTGTTCCATTAAACTAAACATTCTTTCAACGTAGTTTTTGGTTTTGATTTCAACATCAGCTTTATTATTCTCAAATTTTCCTTCAAAATCTGGTGCTTCTTTAGGATCGGGAGCAAAAGTCACAACGAGTGTCTGGCCACCAACTGACTGCGCACCTGTTGTTGCAGCCTGCATCACACCTGGACCCCCACCATTCACAATCACTTTATCATGATACGCCAAGTAACGAGCAACGTTGAATGCTTCTTCATAGACTGGATCTTTTGAATCCACATCAGCCGAACCAAACACCGCAACATTACGGATGCCTGGATTTGTTTTTGGTGATGGAATGTGAAGTTGTGTACGCATGAAAAATATACTTGCTCAGTGGTTGATAGTTTTTAATCTTGAAATTAATGTGCGTTTTCTTCGAGTCGTTGTAGCTGTGCTTCAATATCTTCGCTCTTCCATAATAGACTACCAACAGCAACTCCGTCAGCTCCCGCTTTCGCAATCTGACTAATCGTGTCTTCATTAACACCAATATCAACAATAACTTCCAATTGCTGTAGATCTAACTTCTTTTTGATCTCATTCACTTCTCTAATCTTATCGAGCACTACTTTGCCTTTAAATGGCTCACCTTGATGACCAGCCAAATTCCCCATTAAACAGATCACTCGCAACTCTTCCCAACTTTCTTCGTGGATAGACTCAACAGGGGTGTATAAATCCAGTGATAAACCAGGCTGAACACTGAACTGAAGCGCTTCTCGAATGAACTCTTTTTGCGAAGTCATGCGTTCGATCTGTGCGATAACAGCTCGAACATTTTCGACTTGTTTGCACTCATAGATGAAATTCACAGGCTCTATAGTCATTAAATGAAAATCTACTCTCAGCTCACCAAAGTTTGTACCAATCAGGTCAATTGGGGATATTGTTAGATTATCAGCGTACTCACCGTCAATGATATCAATTTGAACTGCTTCAATCTCTGGAATACCCACCACCCTGGCGAGCTGTTCTTCAGCCAATGGTACAGATTCGGTTAAAATAGCGGGATAAATATGCATGATAATTAAGTACTAGTAAATAATGTTGTTTGAAAATTAATTTTCACTTTCTAATTGGGCAATGTCTCGAATTCTGCGCTCGTGTCGTTCTTCACCCATGAACTCTGTTTCCAAAAAGTTTTTGATGACAAGACGTGCTTCGCCGGGATCCATCCAATCTGCACCAATCGACATCACATTGGCATCGTTATTCGTACGCGCATGGATTGCACTAGTCAGGTCAAATACATCGACAGCTCGGATACCTTTTACCTTATTCGCAGCAATTATCATACCTGCACCAGACCGACAAAACAAAATGCCGTAATTTTTACCAGAAGAAGCTGCTACCTTCTCGGCAACTGTGATTGCGTATTTCGGATAATCATCATCAGGATCTAATACTGTATTTCCACAATCTTCGACTTCATGTCCCTCTTCGATCAACCAATCTTTGATGTCTTCTTTCATTTTAAATCCACCGTGATCAGCTCCTAGAAAAATTTTCATATCATCCCTTTTTGAATTTTTTGATAGACTTTACAAATCGAAAAATTCAGTTCGTAATGATCTGGCGAGAGTCAAAAGCCAGACTGAAACGAACATTGTTCATAACAATATAAGTTACTCACTTCTTATTAAGCAGGATACTCTTATTGGTAATTCCTGTTTAATCGAACCCTAACTCTGCTCTAGACTCTTCATTCATCATCTCGACAGTCCAAGGTGGATCAAATGTCACTACTATCTCAATATCTTTATCAACGTTCAGTTCTTTGAGTGGAAACAGCGCATCCTTAATCATCATATTGATAGTACTACCCAATGGACACCCAGGCGTCGTCAATGTCATGGTGATCTTTACTTTAGGGTGGCCATCCACTTCGGTAACGTCAACATTATAGATCAATCCTAGATCTACAATACTCACATACAACTCAGGATCTTCCACTTTTTTTACTAAATCGAGTACCTGTTGTTTAGTGATCATATGCGTATTGTACCAAAAATCCCCCTTGAAAGGAGGATTTTTCGAATTGCTATAAAAAGCTCAATTATGCTTTTGGTGTATTTCTCTTCAAGACAGGCATACCAGTACGTTGTGTTTCAACAACTTGATAACCTTCTGGAACTTCTTCAAGCGCACCATCTCTAACGTCTCGGGCAAAAAAGTAGATTCGTTGTACTCGACCGTTCTTTAAGGTCACTTCACGAGTGTGAAGATAATATGTCTGGCCTTTGGAGTTAGTATACGCGAATGCGTTTACTTGTGCTGCCATAGATCCTCCTTTTTCTCCGAATTGGGAGAGTGAATATAATCTTGAACGCGATTTATTAATGGTATCACACTCGAGAAACTCTTCAAGAGTGGATTCTCATTCACGTTCCTTTTAACGCTTACTTTTTTAAGTTGATTGTTCCCTCTAACTGAACTTCTTCCATTTGATCATCATCTTTTGTTTCTTTAGAGATGATGATTTTAACTTCATCAAAGTTAGAAGATAAAACGCCTTCACTTACATAACCGCCTTTTTCAAAACTCAGCTTCATGGCTTTCTTGCGACCTTTGTCACCTTCCATCCAGAGTTGATAAAAACTACTGTTATCTTTGAGCTCTGGTAAATCTGCTGACACAGTAAATCGAGTCGCGTTGTCATCGGTTTTACTATAACGAACTTCACCTTGCTCAGGAGTTTCAGATGGTGTGGTTTGGGTTAACTTAACACGTTGTGTGTCAACCATACCCGTTGGTTTTGATTCATTTCCGGTGAGATCACTGATCTCAATGCCTTCTGCTGACTCTGCAGTTGGTGAGATACTCCCGGGATTTCCTGGCTCACTTCTTAACCAACGAAAGGCCAAAAAACCTAAGATAGCTAACGCTGCGAGGGGCAGCACGTACGACATTGATTTTTTCATAACATTTACTTCCAATCCGGGCAGATAGAGGTTTGTTAACTTCCGAGAATATCGGAAACGGTTTTTGCAACATCGGGAGCAGAGACTTGTTTGCCGTCAACAAAGAAAGTCGGCGTTGCTGATATATTAATTTCGTTGCCTAAATTAATGTCCGATTGAACAGCGGATTTTACTGTAACACTATTCAGCTCTTGAGTAAAGCCATCTTTATCAATTTTGAGATCTACAGCATATTGTATCAGCTTCTCTTTTGCTTGATTTGAAGATAACTCTGCCCATTCTTCCTGTTTTTCAAATAAAACATCATGATACTGCCAAAATTCATTAAACTTACTCGCTGCTTCGACCGCTTGTGCAGCTAATAAAGCATTGGCATGAATCTGGGTGAGCGGATAGTAATGGAAAACAAACTCCACTTGACCAGGATGTGCAGCTCGAATCTGATCTCTAATGGGAGCCGCAATTTTGCAGGCCGGACATTGGAGGTCACTAAACTCCACAACTGTTACGATCTTTTTTTCTGCGGATGGAGAGGCTTGGTTATCACTCGAGGAAGCTTCAGGAGTAGCACTAGGTGTTGCCATATCTGAAAAGCTCGTTTGCTCAGCACTTAAGACATGATTCGTACCTGTACGAAATTTTGTTGGATCAACGCTTTCAGGAGTTTCAGCACGACCAAAGAAAAAAGCAATACCAAAGACTAATGCGAGTGTCCCTACGAGGGTGCCGATGAGAAGCGGAATATTTTTCATTTTATTATTGGGGAGAATAACATGGCTTCAGGTGCTTATCAAGCAGATAAACGTCACTTTGGCCAAACAAGTTCTCCTGTCGTAGTATCTATTACCTCAATCGCAGCGGTAGGACAACTCTGTGCTGCAAGCAATTTATTATCATCAGTGTCATTCTGTGAAATTACTTCAGCGATATTTTGTTCATTCAACTTGAAAACAGCGTCAGCAATTGCGATACATGATGCAGCTCCAATACACTTATCATTTATGACTTTAACTTGATACTTACCGATTTGTTGAGTTTGCACAACAGCTGGTGTCTGTTGGTCTGTCATAGTGTTCTCCTCTCACGAAAGCTTTAATAAAACTTTTCGTGATGTACAGATTCTTTGGGAATCCCCTTCGTGGCTAACAATGCAACGGTCTCTTCAATCATTGGTTTACTGCCACATAAATAGTATCCGGCTTCTGCTGGTAACTCATGGATTGATAAACAATCCGTTACGTGTCCTTTACACAGTGGCCATTCTTCTGATGCTTTTGACAATGTGACATGAAAATGAAAGTTCGGGAAAGCTCGTGTTAGTTCTTGAAAATCTTCTTCCCAGAACATATCTTGTTCGTAACGTAGCCCCCAATACAACCAAATTTCTCGCTGATCATTTTGAGTTTGAAGAAGCCAAGTTACCATTGATCGAAATGGAGCAATTCCAGATCCTGTTGCCACAAAAACTAGTGCTTTTTCTTTTTTGGCCTGTTCATCTTTTGCCAACATGAAGAGTCCCATTGGAGCTAGGAAGGTCGCCTCACCACCCAGTGGTAAGTTCATCAGATACTTTGTACCAATTCCCTGTGGGGTTGTATCAATCAGTAGTTCGAAGCCATGCTCCTCCACTGGCGTTGAAGCAATAGAGTACGGTCGTCGCAGTGGATTATCAGGAAAACCTAGTGAAGCATATTGTCCTGCCTGAAATTGAAAGGTGTGTGGTTCTTTTAACTCAAAAAAAAGTTGCACGAATTTTTCCGTGAGTTGACGACGGTCAGAAAGAGCAGCGGTGATTTTAGGTACTGGCATAAATTAAATTTGTTGATAACTGTCCAGTTCTATCATAAAGAACTTCATATTCAAAGAGACAACTAAAAATATCACCGGATTTTTGTTTCCCAATCCTGACCTGACCACAACCCTAAGGCTAGTTTTGCTAAGTTCGCATAGAGCTCTGTGCGATCAATAAACCCCTCGGTAATGACACCAATCATACCTTGTTGATGTTTGATATTCGTTGAACCAATCAATTCGTCCATCGCTGGTCCCATTTCTTTCCCTGCTCGAATTTGTGTGGTTAATGAATCTGGTAAATGAAAACGCTCGCCGTTTGCAAATACGGTTTTGCCAGTTTGATCAACAACACATGCCCAGACTGTATTCCACATTTCTTGTTGTTCATTTTCAAAAACACCACCCTCTAAACCTATTCCCAACACCTGAACTGGCGCTGAATGTTTGGCCAGTCCAACTCTCAATGCCTCTTTCGCTCGATTTTCAGCACCCTTTTTGGTTTCTTCATCACTACGAGGTTGATCAGTCACACCACTTTTGACATCAAATCCTTCAATGATTACGTCTGGCCAAGTTTCAGAAGCCGCTGATACGACCGCGTTGAGTTTGACTGGGTTCGTTGAGCCAACAAAGATGTGCATACATTTATTTTACTCGCTGCTGGCCTTTTTCTATGCCTTCTGTTTTTTTCAGAAAGAATTCAGTAGCATCAGAATCTACTACGAAGTAGCCAAGATTCAACACTGCTCCTGGCCCAAATTCTTGTCTGTTACCCAAACCAATTTGAATCAAAAACTCTCTCATGATGCCACCATGGCAAACAATTAAAATATTTTTTCCTGGATAAGTAACAGCTAACTCACGAAGGAATAGCGCTAACCGTTGAAAAATTTCATAATCACTTTCAATCTCACCACCCAAGCGATGTTTTCGTTGTTCTTCCTCCAGCAATCCCTCGTACTCTTGCAATAACTCTTTCATGATGCCGTTAAATTCTTCGTAGTGAGTTCCTTCGTACTTTCCGTATGAGCGCTCACGAATTGCTTGTGTTGTTTTGACGATCAGCTTATGTTGAGTTGATAAAATTTTGGCTGTTTGGTGAGCCCTTAGTAAGTCGGATGCAAAGGCTTCTTCAAAATGAATTTCTGATAAGTCTTTAGCTCGTTCTTTGGCTTGCTGTTTTCCAACAGAGGTGAGCCGCGCATCCAGATGGCCAGCTATGTATCCTTCTAGATTAGCTTTACTCTCTCCGTGACGAACTACATAAAACCGACAGAACGGTGATTGGACTGATTCTAATTCTGTTGCAATTTCCTGATTCATAATTGGATTGTTCCTTGTCTCAGAATTTTTAATTCTTGTTGTGTACAATCCACGACCGTCGAAGGTGGCTGTCCACCGCATTCGCCTTCAACTACGGCTTCTACTAACTGTAAAAGATCAGGATCTAGATCTGCTTTCTTAAATGGACTCGGCTGGCCGGAAAAGTTTGCACTCCCAGTAACGAGTCCGCATTTTGTGAGCTGGGTGAGTTGTTCCACAATTTTAAAATTGGGCAATCGCAATCCAATTGTTTTTTGCGGTCCCAAGATGGAATGGGGAACACGCTCTGTTGCCTGGACAACAATTGTTAAAGCTCCTGGCCAATGCGCTTTCATTAACAGAAGTGCTTGATCATTGAACATTCCGTATTGTTTTGCTTGGTCAACTGAACCGACTAACACCGCTGTTGGTTTATCTGATTCTCTTTTTTTAATCGCATAAAATTTTTCAATAGCATCTATATTTTCGATACTGCATCCCATTCCCCAAACTGTATCGGTTGGGAAAATAGCAACACCACCATTTTGAATAATTTCTGCTGTTTTATGTAAGTCGTTGGAAAACATATTATTTTTGATCTAAAGCTCTTTGAACAGCTCGCACTCCTAGCATCATACATTTTTCTCGAGCTGGTGTGATTTCATCCAATCCTAATAATTCTAAAAGAATATTCTTATCTACTATCTTTACTTCTTCAATTGTTTTGCCGATTACGTACTCAGATAACAGACTCATTGACGCGGTACTAATTGCACAGCCTTGACCTTGCCACTTAATGTCTTCAATTTTTTGTCCAGCTTTATCCAAAGAAAGCGCGACCAAAAACTCATCACCACATCCCACATTTGATTCACTGCAACTCAATACGTGCTGATGCTGCGCAAGCTCACCTTGATTGCGAGGATATTTATAGTGATCAAGAATAATTTCTTGGTATAAATCCATATTATTTGCCAAATACGTCTGTCACTTTTTTGAGCGATTCTACTAAGACATCAACATCTTCAAGCGTGTTGTAAACTTGAAAGCTAACTCGGGTTGTTCCTGGCCAGTTAAACTTAGTATGTAACGGCATGGTGCAATGATGGCCACTTCGCACTTCTACTCCCTGACTATCAAGGACTTGTGCGATATCGTGTGGATGAACGCCTTCGTACAGGAAAGCGACTGAACCAATCCGATCCAAAGTATCAGTGCTGCTCGTAGTCGGTCCCACAATTTTGATTTGAGAAAACTCACTAAGTCTTTTAATAGCGTATGCAACGAGCTCTCGATCGTGAAGTTCAACCTCATGCATGTCCAACTTGGATAGGTAATTGCAAGCTGCAGCTAACCCGACAGTCGAAGCAACATCTGGAGTTCCTGCAGTAAATCGATCTTGCGGACTCTCATTAAAATTTGTGTGGTCTTCGTAGACGCTCTCGATCATGCCTCCTCCAAACAACCAAGGTTTCAACTCGTTTGTTGTCACCAACTCTTTCTTAACGAGCAAACCCCCAATACCCATAGGGCCAAGCATTTTGTGTCCTGAAAAAATGAAAAAATCAATATCAAGTTGATGAAAGTCTATCTTCAAGTGAGGAGCTGATTGAGCTCCGTCCACTAAGATTTTAATGTCCTTATTCTGACTTTTCATCTTTTTAATCATCTTCTCAATTGGATTGAGGGTGCCTAAAGTATTTGAAACATGAGTGAGGACGACAAGTTTGACCAGTAAAGAAAAATTAAAACTTTTCCAATCTAATCTGCCATTTTCGTCCACTTTCACAAACTGAAGTGTGGCACCGGTTCGTTTACAGATTTCTTGCCATGGAACAATATTACTGTGATGTTCCATCTCGGTGGTCACAACAACGTCACCTTTTTTCAGGTGATCCAGTGCCCAACCATACGCCACGCCATTGATTGCTTCAGTGGTATTGCGCACCAAAATGAGCTCTTCATCATCTGCACCAAAAAAACGGGAGATAACTTTTCGACTGTCTTCAAACACTTGGGTACTTTCCTCCGCAAGTTGATGAACGCCACGATGCACGTTTGCATTATGATTTTCATAGTAATTGACGATTGCCTCGATGACTTGTTTTGGCTTCTGGGACGTGGCAGCGTTATCTAAATACACCAATCGCTTTTCGTGGATTTTTTTGGACAGGATAGGAAAATCTCTTTTGAGTTGTTCTATTGAAAACATGTCGTTATTGTAACATTTCAGCGGCTAAATTAGGCCGGAGAAGTCGGATATAAGTGACGAGTAATAATGACGGCCATAGAAGAAATTTGCAACAATGTTGCCCCGAGAAAAATATTAATTGTAGAATCTTCTAAATGAAACCCCCAAGGAGAAAAACCTTGAATCAGGACAACTATAAATAAAGCCCCTGTCTCCGTTGCCAAAAAACGAAAAACTAGATTTGCAATCGCTTTTTTTAGTTCTCTATCAATGCGTCGTTGCTCCATCTCTGCCTCAAAACGCTTGTCTTGTTGAGCGATCTCTTGTCTTTTTTTGAGTGTTTCCAAATCTTTTTCATCAACGAGACTGGATGCCGAAAAGGATAAATCAGGAGTGTGGGTTGGCAGAACAGAAGCAGTAGCAATCTCTCTACGTGAACTCAGTAGTTTTTGAGCACTCTGAATAATTTGTTGGTCATTTGGTTCAACCATTGCTATTCCTCAACAGTTATCAAACCTAATTTTTTAAGCCGATACGTCATTGAAACTTCTGACACTTTGAAACGAACCGCTGCGTCTTTCGGATCCTTGCACTGTGGCCATATTCTCTCTACTTCTTCCTCAGGCATTAATAGGCACGCTGCAAAGTAATTCGCTTCTTGTTCTTCTTCATTGTCCGAACCGTCACGATAAAAAGTTTCGCCAGCAGTGAACTCATCAACAAACTGCTTTCCTTTGTGTATTAGAAAATGACCGATTTCGTGAGCAATGGTGAATCGTTGTCGAGTCAAAGTATCATCAATATTGAGTAGAATCGCCCATTTTTTTTGCTGTTCGACCAAAATTCCACTCGGAGTTGCACCTACCGTTTTCTCCATGTGTGTGACAAAAACATCAATGTCATGAAGCCGCGCTGCTTTAATCATATCGACAGGAATCACGTCACCAAGTTTGGCAAAAACCTTTTCAGCTAGTTTTTCAATCTGAGAGTTGGTCATTAGAGAATAAGGCGATTATAACAGAAGCCGTCAATACCTTGGCTTTCTGATAAAATGAATGAAATGAAAAAAATTCTGTATGTCTTTTTCTGTATTCTGTTCTTTGTTATCAGTGCAGCTGCGGTTATCGGTTTTAGAATGAGCAGAGTGAAAACCATTGTTCCAACAAAGCCAATATTCACTCCAGCCACTCTTGATTTCAAACTCGACCCACCACATCAATCGTTGACCGGAAAAGTGATGCGAATTAAGGGTGGAGCAACTCAACTCACTCGAAAAGCTGATGATCCCTCCATAATTAAAATCAACGGTTTTGTTCTAGAAGGGGAACAAATCACGGCAAGCGAAAGCGGCACACTTGATGTTCGGTTTGCTCAAGAAGATTTATTTTCAATTTTTCCCGATACAATCTTGGCTTTTCCTAGTACCAATCCTAAAAACTTTTTGGTGAAACAAGACAAAGGTACGGTTGAGTACCAAACTGATGAACAAGTTGCTACGATTTCCGCGCGTAGCTTGCATGCCCTCTTCTCACTTTCGCAAGGAAAAGCACGACTTAGTGTAGATCCAGATGAAAAATTAATTGACTTCAATGTAATAGAGGGTACAGGCCGGGTAGGTTATATCGACACAAATAACCAAACTCAAACTTCAGAAATAAAGAGCGGAGAAAAAATAATATATGACGACATTAAAAGAGTAGTTCGTACTCGTTAACATATTTTCTGATTGGAGTAAGTAACTCGGGAGTCTCGTAGCCGATTGCCCAAAACGCAACGCCACCTAATTTATACTGCTTTGCTAAATCTAACTTTTTTTGAATAGATTCTTGATCTTCGTAATAAATTTGCTGGACAGCACTGTCTTCATTTGGAGGGAGTATTAGATAAGGTGAACCGGTCAATTCGTCACGACCAGTAATACAGTCAGTACAAGTTTTCAAGAGCTCTGATATGCGATTAGAAGTAGCCGTTTTGCCAGTCCCAGGTACCACCGGACTTTCTGGATCATAGCTCAATGTTTCCCACTCATATCCATAGAGTGGAATGCCCAACTGTAACTTCTCACTTGGTATGACTTGGGAAGCCAGCTGCACACTTTTCACAATATCGTACTCTATTTTTTCACCTGCTCCTCCAATGGGAGCAACTGCACCAGATGTGAAGGAGCCAGTGTATCGAAAATCATACGCCATTAAAACAACATGATCAGAAATTTCTCCAATCTCAGTTGGATTCATCAAAGCCTGTTTGACCAGTGAGGCAACTGTCAGCTCAGTAGTTAATGTTCCCAACTTTCGTATATTCAACTGGGCTTTTACTTCTCTTAAAAAAGTGCTCATTCTGACTTGAGCTTCTGGGGATGCTGTGCGAAAACTCTCAATATCAATATTTAAGTCTGTAAATCCATGCTGTTTCATGAGCGGTTCAACGGCGCTCACTAAGTTACCAGCATGCACCACAGGTTCACTGAGCAAAGCACTAATACTTGCTTCATTACTTTGATGCAACAGTAATGAATAATCAGAGTTTCCCTTCAGCGGAGAGACTATTTGAGTAAAATCACCATTCGCTAATTTGTGCCAACCAGGTTCCGCTTCTTGCGGAGTACTTTTGTCAACTAAAGTCCCATCAGAATCGATCTCTAAACCAAAGTACGTAATTTTATTGAGCTGGCGAAGTGACTCAGGTGTTGCTTTTGTTAATAACCAGTAGGGCAAGAATCCATTCACAATTGGTTTTCTCACCCCTAGCGTGTGAAGAACTGGACTCTCCGGTAAAAGCAATGAAGGAAAAAATCGCAAGAAAAATGAAGCCGCACCCAAACCTAGCACAATACATGCCACTAACCCTAAAATATATCTACCTTGAAACATACAGGTATTGTAACATCCAAGCAAACGATGAATGCAAATATAGTCTCGTTAAAAATGTTATAATTTCTTAATAAGAAGATCAAATTTTAGGACAAAACTTTAATTCTTAGCTTCAGGCAATTTTAAAAAACCTTCAACAATTGCATCTTCTGCAACCGTCTTAGAAAGGCCACGGCTTTGCAGGTAAAATAAATGTTCTTTTGGAATATTACTAATTGTGGCTGCGTGTGAACATTTTACATCGTCAGCTAAGATCTCCAACTCTGGCACAGCTTCGGCTTTGGCTTGATCAGAGAGCAATAAAATTCGCTCTTCTAAAAATGAGTTAGTATCACCACACCCTTCCTCGATAATAATCCTCCCCAAGAAACGAATCTTGCTTTTATCTCGAGCCACACCTTTCAGCGTCGTTTTTGCTGTCGTGTGGGGAACTTTGTGCACTATCAAAATTTCAATATCTACCTCTTCACTTCCTGTAGTTAAAAAAGAGCCTTGAATCTCGGCGTGTGCGCCTTCTTTGAGAATCTCCACCAAATACTTCCCGGTTCCACTGATGATGATTGGTGTAGGAGAAACACTCTTTATTTTAAATACTTTGGCTTGTTCTTCTTTTAGTGACTTCATAATTACATTATTTATTAATTACCTATTTCGTCTTCGTAAAATTCACTTGCAGCATCTTTTCTTGACTTTCCCATTATTCTAGCTGGTAAGGTCTGGGATAATTTCTGCAATTTTTTCTCAATTTCATCTAAGTAAGAATCAGTTGACTGATCTGACAATTCCAATGGTCTCATAAGCAACCATTGTTCTGGATTATTTAATTTGATATCTCGACTTGAATTAGTATAAAATCTATTTTTAATATCTTCTCTAATATTAGAGTCTACGGGTGTGTAAAAACACCCTTTTATAAAAACATTTCCGTTTGAGCTAATACTATCTTTTAAGCATAATGCAGTAAATCTGCCAAAAAATTTAATCAACAGAAATCCGTCAACATTTAAAACTGCCCCGTGCGTCAATGATAAATCCAGTCTTCTTTCAGACTTATCACAAAGATCCCAATGTTTGTGGGACAAAACGATTTGGTATTCGCTCTTTAGTAAAGTCGCCTCTGGAAATAATTCTTGGGCAACTTGGGGATCTTTCATTAACGATGCGAATACCGCTATCTGATATTGAAAATTTTCTTTATGTCTTAATAGAATCTTTAAAAAATCAAGCCAAACTTCCTGATTGACATCAGCTGCTAGAAACTCCCTCGTCTCCCCTTCAAAACCACCTAAATTCACATCGGTACCTCGTGCATCGGCAGCCAAAAGAATACCCTTTAGCACCATTACCTTTTGACGACTCTCATTCTGCTTGTCTATATCAAAGGTAGGTTTTTCAAGCTCCTTAAAAAAAACTAGTACAGCTTGAAAATCTTCAGACTCATTGCCTCCCAGTTTTTCTGACAAATCATGTAACCAAGACAATCTATGACTACCTTCTTTTTTGCCTAGATTTCTATCTTCTTTTTGTTCTGACATACTCTATCCGATACTTCCTTCCATCTCATGATCAATTAGTCGATTCATTTCAACAGCGTACTCCATCGGTAATTTTTTGACTAAATCATCAACGAAACCATTCACAATCATCTTGCGACTATCTTCTTCTTTCATGCCACGACTCATTAAGTAAAACAGTTGCTCGTCACCAATTCTGGACACAGTAGCTTCGTGTTGAATTTCTACGTCAGAGTTGAAAATGCGATCGGTCGGATATGTATCCGAACGAGAAAGCGGGTCAAGTAAGAGCGCATCACAGATCACTGTGTTTTTGGAACCATGAGCGAGTGGGCCCACATTGATCATGCCACGATAACTCGTGCGTCCACCATCCTTACTGATCGATTTTGAGATGATAGTTGAACTTGTGTATGGAGCAAGATGTGTTGCTTTCGACCCGGTATCTTGGTGCTGACCTGCTCCTGCCATCGCCATCGACAATGTTTCACCTTTGGCACCTTTGCCAGCTAAAATGAATCCGGGATATTTCATTGTTAATTTTGAACCCATATTAAAATCGGTCCAGATCATCTCACCTTCTTCTTCTACCCAAGCACGCTTCGTCACTAAGTTATAGACATTTTTGTACCAGTTCTGAACAGTAGTGTACTGACACCGCGCACCTTTTTTGACAAAAATTTCCACGACTGCTGAATGCAAAGAGCCTGAAGAAAAACTCGGTGCGGTGCAACCTTCAATGTAATGAACTTTTGCCCCTTCATCCACAATGATTAGTGTTCGCTCAAATTGACCAGCATTGGGGGCGTTGATCCGAAAGTAGGTCTGCAACGGCATTTTGACTTCTACTCCCTTTGGGATGTACACAAAGGAACCGCCAGACCATGTCGCAGTATTCAAAGCTGAAAATTTATTGTCACCACTTGGAATTACTTTACCAAAATATTCTTTTACTAGTTCTGGGTACTTGGCCAATCCTTCATCCATAGACAAGAAAACGACCCCATCCTTTGCCCATACATCGAGCAATGATCCATAAACGACTTCAGAATCATACTGTGCTTTAACGCCAGCGAGAACCGTTCGTTCTGCTTCAGGAATTCCCAATTTTTCAAAGGTCGCTTTTACTTCTTTGGGCACGTCATCCCAAGATTTTTTTTGGCCATCTGAGGCACTCATGTAATACCGAATCTTGTCATAATTAATCGAGTTTAAATCGCCTCCCCATTGTGGAGTAGGTTTAGATACAAATTGCTCATATGCTTTGAGACGTAGTTTTAACATCCACTCTGGCTCATTCTTAATCCCTGAAATTTCTTTGACCACATGCTCATTCAAACCAGGTTTGATGATGTGTGAGTAACCTTTTGTAGAGTATGAGAAACCCGCCGAGTAGTTTTCGGTAGTAGTATCAAATCCTGTAGTTTTTTTTGCTGCAAAACGAGACATGTGTATATTCTTTACGTTTTAATTTCTAATTCACAGACAACTATCACCCTATGTATTAATTGATCAAACAAACTTCTTGTATCCTTCACTTTCCAATTCTTGTGCGAAATCGCGTCCGCCAGATTTCACAATTTTTCCTTTGACCATGACGTGCACGAATTCTGGCTCGAGATATTTCAAGATGCGCTGATAATGTGTGATGACGATAATCCCGGTGTTATATTTTTCAATAATTTTTTTAACTCCGGCAGACACTGCCTTAATCGCGTCAACGTCTAATCCTGAATCAGTTTCATCCAAAATAGCATACTTAGGCTCTAATACAGCCATCTGCAAAATCTCAACGCGTTTTTTTTCACCACCACTGAAGCCCTCGTTCAGTCCACGTTTTAATAAATCTTTATTGACTTGTAATTCATCGGCCAAACTCTCTAGATGCTTCCGAAAAGCTAAAACTGTTGGGAATTTTTTCTCAGGCTGTCCGGCAAAACGTGCCTCATACGCCAGACGCAAAAAATGATTCACTTTGACGCCAGCAACTTCGACTGGATATTGGAAAGCGAGAAATAAACCTGCATTCGCGCGTTCATCAGGAGCTTTGACTAACACATCATCACCATCAAGGGTTACCTTCCCTTTCGTAATTTCATAAAATGGATGACCAGCAAGGGAGTAGGCTAAAGTTGATTTACCAGATCCATTTGGTCCCATGATTGCGTGAACTTCACCTGGCTTGACGTCTAAATCAACACCCATCAAAATTGGTTTTTCGTTAACTGAAACTTGGAGATTTGAAATTGACAACATGTTGACTGTCCTAATAGTAATGTATAACCCAGAGGTAGTATTGTACCATTTCGAGTGTTTTTTTTATCGCGGATAGTGTTCAAATACAAACTTCGCTTCCGCTCGGATGTTATCAAGTGTTTGCAAATCTGCCAACTCTTCTGGACCAAACCAGCCAATTCCCAAAGTTTCTTCAACATCCTGTCGGAACTCCACTCCATTTGTTGGATACACTAGATATGACAATCCTAAATGTTGCTCACACTTCCGTTTGCGCCAACCTTCTGGTACATCTTCTGATTTTCCAATTCCTTGTCGCAACCAATAGTTCTCTTTACACACCCAATGCAGATTGGAAGCAATTGGATTGGGTAAAAATTCAGTCGCTTCATCAACTCCAAATTCTTGCTGTGAAATCGCTTTTGCTCGAATGCCAGTTTCCTCCCAAAATTCACGTTCAGCCGTTTGATGGGGTAGTTCTTGTTCTTCGACGTGTCCACCTGGCGCCAACCAAATATCTAATTTTTTATGATGTACTAATAGCACTTTCTCATCGTGTAGTAACCAGGCAGCAGCCGTGAAACAAATCTTGGCATGGAAGTTCTGAAGATCGGACATGAAAGGATTATAAGCTCTCAGCAGGAACTAGTGAAGGATGCCCCGCCACCTGGGATGATGTCACTATAAAAATGTACTAGGATTGGACTAGAATTAGCCTAATATATAGGCTAAAACTAGGCTATAAATATAGCATCTCCATACGACTGAGCGTAATAATTCTCGTATATCTAGATTCTCTTCGCCTCTTCTTTGTGTTGCGTCACCTTCACTAAAGCTTCTATAGTAAGTAAAGCCTTCCAACGTCCGACCTGCCCTAATTGGCAGGTGAGATTGCCCCTCTTTCTGGGGCATTTCTTTTTTTTTGATTGAATTCGATATAATAAACATCTATTATCATGAAACAAATTATTTTTGACATCGAAACCAAGCGGACATTCAATCAAGTGGACGGGAATTTTCCTGAAAAATTAGGAGTTTCTTTTGTGGGAGTTTGTGTCCGTGATTCGATGCACGGTGACGGTGAGATGTTGGGATTTTTTGAGCATGAACTCGAACAAATGTTTCCTCTGTTTGAACAAGCAGATATGTTAATTGGTTTTAACAGTGATCACTTCGACATTCCAGCACTCGTTCCATATTATTCTGAAGCGATTTTGAAATTCCCATCGCTTGATCTTCTGGCAAGGTTTAAGGATGCTACCGGACACCGCATTAAACTTGATATTATCGCCAAAGAGACTCTGGGAAAAGGCAAAAGTGGGGATGGGCTTGATGCCATCAAATACTACGAATCCGGCCAACTTGATAAACTCAAAGAGTATTGTCTGATGGATGTAGCAATTACCCGAGATATCTATGATTACGGAATGAAGTTTGGAAAACTAAAATATAAGAATAAATGGAATCGCCTTATCGAAACACCCGTCGACTTTTCATTTAAATCAGAAAAAGAAGAAGGCATGCAGATGACGCTGATTTGATCACTTCATCATATTCAACGCTTCACGAATTACATAGCCAATTACAGCATAGGCAAAAATTGCAAACAAAGTAGTGAACTCAATTGCAAATCCTCCAGGCAAAATAAATGGAGTAAAGGCGAATGCGAATGGTCGCAAAAATGGCGCAGAGTTCACCAGCACCCAACTCACAATCTCTGCTGATGGACTCGCATTGAGCAACCGCAAGATGAATCGGAAAATTAAAATGATTTCGATCAAACCAATCACCAACGCTAATAATGTTTGTGCGATTTGAATCCATTGCGTTGCTTTGCCTGACATAGTGACTCCAAATGTGAATAACACCTAATAAGTGATGAAGACAGTATAACAAATTCTTTATTTCTCGACTAGCTCAATGAGTCCTTCTAATCTCCCAACAGCAATATTTTCCAAAAAATCTTGCATCTGTGTCAGACTTTCTTGCCAGCTACCTGTTTTTTCCAGAGAGTAATTGTCAATCTCTTGCCAAACTGCACGACCCACAGCAAAACCAGCAGCCCCTTTATCCATTGAGATTTTCAATGCTTGGAAAAATAACTCGTACTTCATCCCCCTGGAGAGAATAATCCATGGCACAGCTGTGGCTTTGGAAATCATTTCGCAAAACAAACTCGCATGTTCTTCTGATGATGCATGTAAACCTGGGTATTCAATCTTCAGCACGTCACACAAACCTTGAAAAATACCAACCGACTCCAGTTGCAAGGTGTGCCAGTCTTTTTTAAACTCAGCTTCATCTTCAAGTGGAAATAACACGAGTTCCAGTAAGAAAGGGATATCTTCCTTTTTGGCCAATGCATAGAGTTGAACAATCAACTCTTTTTTCAACATTGCAGCTTTCTCTTTTGGATTAAAATATAACAACATTTTGGCAGAAGAGCCATGCTCTTTAATGCCTTTGATGCCCCAATTCGGTAGTAATTTTGGCAACTCTGTTTTGTCAGCATCATATCCTGACTCTTCCAACGACATCAGTAATCCACACGATTTCGCCTTGTCTTCTAGCGTATCCAATCCATAAATGGGATCGGTCAACACCCCACTACTTATCGGAGAGAAAATCTTCATGAACAATGACTTTACTTCGATCATCTGCTGTTTTAATCGCTCTTCATCTGTTTCATCTAATCCTAGTAATTTCACGAGACTGGAACGATGATCAAAAGCACTGATCGTAAAGTGATTATTTTTGGTTTGCAAAGTGGAAAGTTTCATTAATCCATTGTGATCAATTTAGCTTGTATTAGCAAGCTGAAAAATTGGAACAGAATACTAAAAGACCCTTCCAAACAAGTTTGGAAAGGTCTTTATTTAAGTTTTTATTTTAAAGCTCACTCAAATGATTTTTGTGAAAAGCTATCTTTTGATGCTGGTGCACGATCATTTCGGGGAGTGAAACTGCGGCCGGTACTACCTCCACGACTGCCACCTCGGTCACCACCGCTGAAGCCGCCTCGGCTGCCTCCGCGATCACCGCCACCAAAACTGCGGCCACTGCCACCTCGGTTTCCACCAAATCCGCCTCTACTTCCACCTCGATCGCCTCCACTGAAACCTCCGCGACTGCCACCGCTAAATCCACCTCGATCTCCACCTTCTGGACGAGGAGGTCGGTTTTGACGAGCCTGCTCTTCTTGTTCTGGAGTTAACATCGATAGTTTGATCTTGCCTTCTTCATCGATACCGGCAATTCTAACGTGAACATTGTCCCCGAGGTTGACCATATCATGGGCATCTCGAACGAACTCAGTTGCCATCGTTGAAACGTGGACTAATCCTTCACGTCCTGGAAGGAACTCGACAAAAGCTCCGTATCCTTCGACCCGAGTCACTAATCCATCGAACTCTTCACCAACGGTCAACACACGCATCATGTCCGAAATCCACTTAAACGCTTGATCGATTTTGGCTTGGTCATCGGAAGAAATATTTACAATTCCTTTACCATCTGCTTCATCGACGTCAACTTGAGCACCGGTAACAGCAATGATATTTTTAATGACCTTTCCTCCTGGACCAATCAATTCTCCAATTCGGTCACCCGGGATGGACAATTGTTGAACTTTAGGCGCCAAGGTTGAAACAGTTTTACGTGGTTCAGCGATACAAGCCAACATCTTATCCAAGATGAAGAGTCGACCTTCTCGGGCCTGACCAAGTGCTTTTTTCATCACGTCCATTGGGATCCCTTTGATCTTGATATCCATCTGCATGGCAGTGATACCAACCGTGGTTCCAGCAACTTTGAAGTCCATGTCTCCAACGTGATCTTCCAAACCTTGGATGTCAGACAAGACAACGTACTTGCCTTTACCATCAGTCATCAGACCCATTGCAATACCTGCAACTGGTCGTTTGATTGGGACACCGGCAGCCATGAGTGACATTGTCGATCCACAAACAGAAGCTTGGGAAGTCGAGCCATTGGAACTCATGATTTCAGAAACAACCTGAATGGTATATGGAAACTCTTCCTGAGTTGGCAGCATTGGGAACAATGCACGTTCTGCAAGAGCACCGTGTCCGATTTCTCGGCGTTTTGGATAGCCAATGCGTCCAGCTTCACCAGAAGCATATGGAGGCATGTTGTAGTGATGAATATAGTGACGAACTTGCTCACCTTCCATGTCTTCGATCAATTGACCAAGAGATGGAGAACCTAAAGTAGTGATCGTGAGTGCTTGAGTTGCTCCTCGTTTGAACATAGCACTACCATGGGTCATTGGAAGAACGTCAACAGCAACGGTGATTGGACGAATCTCAGTTGTCTTGCGGTCATCTGGACGGATCCCGTCTTCAATGATCATGCGACGACCTTCGGTTCTCATTAAGTTGTAAAAGGCGTGCTTGATATCGTTTTCTTCGAGATCTTCGCGCTCAACTTTCACTTCAGCGACGAGTACATCGAGGTCAAATGGTAAAAGTTTGCCTTCTAACACAACCATCTCTGCAATTTTTTTGGCGTACTTCTTGTTCAACGCTGCTTGCAGTTCTACGTGCTCTTCTTCTGGGATAAAGGTGAATTTTTCTTTACCAATTTCCTCACCCATCTCTTTAATGGATTTTGCCATTTCTGACAGTTGAGCCTGACCTTTATCAAAAGCCTCGATCATGACTTCTTCTGAAATTTCTTTGGCACCTGCTTCAACCATCACGATGGCATCTGCATTTCCACATAAAATCAAATCCATATCACTGGTTTCTTTTTCAGTGAAAGTTGGATTGTAAACGAATTTCTTTTCGGCAATGTTGTAGCCAATACGCAAACCTGCGACTGGACCATCAAATGGGATAGAAGAAATTTCAACTGCTGCGGCTGCTCCGACAAGTGCAACCATATCTGGATCGTTGATTCCATCAGCGGATAAAACGGTACAGATAACTTGAACTTCTCGTGTTAAACCTTCAGCAAATAATGGTCGAAGGGTACGATCGATGACACGACCACGAAGGACTGCATCCTCAGTTGGACGACCGTCACGCTTTACCCAGCGAGATCCCTTAATCATTCCAGCAGCATAGAGTTTTTCGACATACTCAACTTGCAATGGGAAATAACCCAAAGCAGTTTCTTTACCGAGTGCTAAGGTCACGTGCACCCATGTGTCACCACATTTGGCCATGACAGCAGCCTCGACCTGTTCGCTAAAGCGACCCACTTCGAGGGTAATTACCTTTTCACCAACTTTTACCTCTTTGGTGTAGAGGTTTGTTAAACTTGGGCGTTGTTTTTTCGCCATAAAAATTTTTGGGGAAGTTAGCTATCAGTTATCAGTTTTCAATCATTAGAACAATATTCCGCCTCATGACTCAAAACTAACACCTGAAAAACTAACATTTTTAATAACCCCATTCCTTTCTTTTAAATATATTTATTGTTACTCATGCAATCTGTAAAAGCAGATCCGTGAACTGTTAGAGAATATTTACTCAAGTAGTAATCAACCTTATCACCTTTTAAGTTGGTGTATTCTAACGTTGTTCCAGGTTGGTTGGGATCTTTATCAAAAGTAGTGGTATAGCACTCTTATAGATAAGTAATTATTACCCTTTAATCTTAAGCTCTGCAATCAATTTTTCAAAGCGTTTGTCATCTTTGCGCTTTAAGAAATTAAGTAATCTGCGGCGTTTAGCTACCTGTTTTAAGAGACCTTTGCGGGAGTGATTGTCTTTTTTGTGTTTTTTGAGATGATCAGTGAGGTCGTTGATCGAGTGGGTTAAAAGCGCGACTTGCACTTCTGGAGAACCTGTGTCGCCATCACCTTGAGCAAACTGTTTGATGATTGTTTGTTTAACCGTTGTATCGAGTGCCATATATGTTCACTCCACCTTTAGTGGAGGCCCCTTAGCCAGAGAGTATTAAACCCTCTTGGCAAAGTACTTTATAAAAGATGATCGAATTATATCAGATAGTCTGGGAAAAGGCCAATAGGCCAACTTAACGAGTTGGAGGGTTGTACTGGGACGGCATTTGTACCTGAGATTTGACCGATTGTGAGATGACTGAGGTATTGGGTTTTTTGGCAAACGCTGCCGCTAAACTCGAGGTGGATGATTGTTGCGTTGGTGCAAGTTTCAAACGATGTGCACCAGCTCGCATCAGATCAGCGACGATTTGAAAGGTGTCGGCAGTGACAGAAGCCTGACGGAATGAATCAGTGGCAGACTCGATGCCAGCCAAAATATTGGTAGCCAATTCCGAGGTTAGTGGGAGTTGCCACAAGCCAACTAGAGTGATGAGCCACTCAGAATTGGAAGTATATTCGGAGGTATCGACGTTGGTTTGGGCATAGGTAGTGACTTGACGATTTACCGCAATGGTATGGGCTTGAGTAAAAGCTGTTTCATCTTGTTCGTAAAAGTTCTTAATCTGGTCAAAGGACGAAACTCCAATTAAAAAAATGGCATCTGCGTCGATGCCAACTTGAGAATACTCTACTGTCGTGGGATCAAGGCCATGGTGGCCTCGCTTGGGTTTGACGATCAAATGAAATTTTTGCGTTGCCTGGTCGATGTTGTAACTGACGTTCTCGACCATATCTTCATTGTAATCAAACGTAATATCCAAACTCTGATTACCAACGTTTTCATTTACCAAATCAAAACCGGACAATGTATTAAATGCATCTGGCAACTTTCTTTCGCAAGCCAAATGACACTGTTTTTTGGCTGACTGAAGCAACGTGGTCAAAGCAAACGCCGCTGCGGCTTGATCAAAAGAAGGATTGGAACGAAGAATAATAAGATAAGATTGAGCAGTTTGTAAAGTTTTTTGAAGTGACGCTTGATCTTCGGCTGAAAACATTAAAGTACCTTAATTAGTTATTGTTCGACTTGGTCAAGTTCATGACATTCACTTGATCCTCGCGAACTGATTATCTTGATTTTAAAAGTCTATCAAGATAATCAAAAGTGTACTGATCAATCAGCGAAAATGCAAGAGGAAGGGCTGAAGGTTGATGTAGTCGGAAAACTTAGTCGTCTTTTTTGATGTAGGCGGAGACTACGTCGCCAACTTGGAGATTTGAAAAGCGAGTAAAGACGATTCCGCACTCTTCACCGACTTCGGCTTTTTCGATCTGGTCTTTGCCGTGCTGCATGGTTTTTATTTTTGGATCAGCGATGATGATATCAGCGCGTTTCAGATGGACGAGGTCGGTTTTCTTGATTTTGCCTTTAGTGATTTTTACTCCAGCGATACGTTCACCTTTCATATCAAAAATCTGACTAATAGTTGCTTCACCTACAACTTCTTCATCAATCGTAGGCTCCATGATTTTCAACACCTGTTTCTGTAAATTTTCGAGCAATTCGTAAATGATTTTGAATACTTTGACTCGAACGTCGCGTTCTTCCGCTAGTTTCTGTAAAGTCTTTGTATATTTAACATTGAAACCCATGATCTGAGAGTGAGTGGTTTCAGCTAACAACACGTCTGTTTCAGTAATCGCCCCTACTCCACTGGAAACGAGCAAGACCTCTTCAGTCAGCTGTTGTTGAAGTGCTTGTAAAGTACCAACAGTATCGGACTTTATGATCAAATTTAACTTAGGATTATTTTGATTCAAAATACTTTCGAGTGAAAAATTATCGGTAGGGACTGCAATGTCTTCAGCAACTTCAGTCGAGGGAGTCGTCGTTACGACTTCACCCACCATCGGTGTCGATTCAAAACCTAAAATAACGGCAGGCATTGAAGGCGTGGCTGAACTGATTGTTTTACCAAGTGCGTCAGTCATGCGTTTCACTTTGCCTGATGCTGTTAAGGTATAAACCATATCACGAGCATTCAAGGTGCCTTCTTTAACTAACACTGTGGCTTGAGCACCAGACGCTGCATCGCGAACTGACTCGATCACAATGGCATTGAGTGGCGCTGCGGGATCGGCTGTAATCTCATTTAACTCAGCCATAACTTGAATGGTTTCCAGTAAATCGTCAACTCCTTTACCAGTTTTGACACTAATCTCAACTGCGTCGACGTCACCACCATACCCATTGACGCTAATCCCATGTTCAGTGAGTTGGGCTTTGACCATCTCAGCTGAGGCAGTAGGTAAATCAACTTTAGTAATAGCCACTATAACTGGCACATTGGCTGCTTGGATATGTTGAATTGACTCGACTGTTTGTGGTTTGACGCCATCATCAGCTGCAACAACCAAGATTACGATATCGGTAACGGCTGCTCCACGAGAACGCATTTTAGAAAACGCGGCATGACCTGGGGTATCGATAAAAGTGATTTTCTTGCCTTTGTGCTCGGCTTGATACGCACCAACGTGCTGTGTGATTCCACCGGCCTCACCTGCAGCGACTTTCGTCTTGCGGATGTAATCCAACAAAGAGGTCTTGCCGTGATCGACATGCCCCATGATGGTAACGACTGGTGGTCGAGATTGTAATGACATAATGTATTTTCTAAATTGAAAACGTGTACAGTTTTTACTCTGCTTTTGGCTCGACTACAGCGGCTGCTGCTCGCTCACTTTCGCGTTTCACAAGTTCACCTTCGTATTTTTCAACTGCGTTGCTCAATAATTCTTTCTGATCTTCTGGAATTTGATCAAAAAGCATCCACTTCTCCTTACGGTAGCGCAAATCCTCTAGAGTCGTCAAGCGATTTTGGATCAATACTGCCCGAACTTCAGGGGTAATGCCATCAATTTGTTGGTCAATTTCATACTCTTCTTGACCAGTAACGTTCACTTTTTCTTCACCTGATTTGGATTTGATAGAAATTTTATACCCAGTTAATTTCGCAGCTAATCGAACATTTTGGCCACCTCGACCAATCGCTAAAGAGAGTTGGTCATCTGGAGCAGTTACGACAGCGGTTTTTTCAGCTTCATTCCAATCAATCGAAAGACTCTCGGCTGGTGCTAAGGCAGCGGCCAAGTACATTTTAATATCTTCGGAATAAGGGATGATGTCAACTTTTTCGTTATTTAACTCTTTGATGACTTCTTGGACACGAACGCCTTTTTGACCGACACATGCACCAACTGGATCAACACCTGATTGATCAGTGAACACGGCAATTTTGGAACGAACACCCGCCTCACGAGCAACGGCTTTGACTTTGACCACACCAGAAGCTACTTCTGGAACTTCGCGCTCAAATAATTTGGAAACAACTTGCTTGTCACTGCGAGAAACGATAATGGCCTGGCCTTTGTACGTCTCTCGAATATCTTTAATAAAAACAGTGATTCGACTATTCATCTTATAGAACTCACCACGCATCTGTTCTTCAGGAGGCATGACACCTTGACCACGACCGATGTCGATGATGACATTCTTGCCGTCCATGCGCAGCACCATACCAGAAACGATCTCACCCAAACGACCTGAGTAATCTTGAATGATTGAATCTTTTTCAGCTTCTCGAATTTTTTGGAGAATGACTTGTTTGGCAGTTTGAGCTGCAATACGACCAAAACCTGGAGGAGTTACATCCTTTGGTTCGGCACTTTCACTATCCATCAAGAAGATTCTAGATTCACCAGAATTTTGATCAACTTTGGCAGTGTGCTTTGGATACAGTTCATTGCCTTCTTCGTCTCTCTCAACAATGATATTTTGATCTTTGCGATACGCAGCAACCAACGCCTCTTCAATCGAACTCACGATTTTCTCTGGCTCGATCTTGCGCTCTTTGGCAATCTGACTAATAGCAGCGGCGAACTCAGTGCGAACCATCTGCTGTTGGATTTGTTTCTTAGTTTTTGGCATACGACTCCGGATGGTTGACTCGATTGAGATACTTTTCAAATCGATCAAGTCAGATCGTGAATCTCTGGCGAATGTGATGAGCCAGAATAAACAAGATCAAATTTTAAATAACTATAAAAAAAGATGGGTCACCCCACCTCTTCATCTACCAGATACATTATAGCAAGATCCGTCAAAAGATCAAGGCAAAAGACCATGCTAAGCGCCATTGCATTGACAATCTGCGCAACTACTCCTATATTGGGGACATATGGCAACAACCACCCTAGAAACTCCAGTTAATAATGGAGTAACCCAAGACAAAAAGACTAATCTCAGAACACGTTTTGATATTGCTATTGACGAACAAGTCATGAAAGCAAGAGATCTAAATGCAGCGCAAAGAGCAAAAGAAGGTAAAGCAGACGTGCCTGAAAAAAAACCAGTCAGCGCTTTAATTGAGGAATATAACGCCATTGTCGATAATGCAATCGCAAGAGCAAACCAGGAGAATATTCCTATTAGTACTGCTACAAGCACTAGTGAATCACCTACTGAACCAAATCCAATCGTAGAAACTGATAAACAAGTCAACAAAGTTCCACAAGTAGATGAAGGTACTCAGACTTTACTTGATTTGTTTAATGCTAAAAACCAGACGGACGCATTGTTAGAACGGGTTGCACAGGGCGTAATGAAAAAAAGTTTCGATGCACTCAATCCTACGGAGTTGGTTCGTGTGCAAAGAATTGTTGATGAAATAAAACATGACGCTGACCCGGATTTTGACACTGAACAGATTAAGAAGCGCAAAAAAGCTATTGAAACCTCTGGTATTGTAAGACTCACTCAACATTTGGAGAATCAACAAAATACTGCGATTAATCCAGAAACCCCTCAAGTGGACACCGACCAAACGCAGTAGACTTTATTGAATATTGCGATCTGAAGCAGCTTCTTCATTCATTAGTTTTGAGATTTCTACCATTAATTCAGTGAGTTCTTCTGCTCGAATATTCTTAATTCTTTTTTTTACTTCATCTCTGAGTAGGTACACCTCAAGAGAACGATGAAATTTAGTGAAGTTTAAAAGATACTCCAACAGCTGACCGTCGTTAAACGCCTTTTGCAACTCATGCATTCTTTTTTCAATGTTACTTAGATTGGGGGGTACTAAATGAGGACAAGATTCGGCAGGCATGGGCAGTTAGTATAGTAAAAAATTATAGGCTGTATTCTACCACTCTCAGGATGCTTGGTCAAACTGGCGAAGTAATTCTCGTTGGCGACCGGTTAGACGCTCGGGAATTTTGACTTTGAGACGAATGTAGAGGTCACCTTTGCCATGACCTCGAAGATGAGGAACTCCTTCGCCGCGCAAGCGAACTAATGAGTTCGGTTGGGTACCCGCTTTGACCTTCATTTTGATAGGATTATTGACAGTGGGAACCTCAATCTCACCACCGATGATGGCAGTAACTAAAGGCACGTCCTCTTCAATAAATAAATCATTGCCTTCTCGAGTGAATCGGGCATCAGGTTTGACATCAATCGTCACTTCAAAATCATCAAACTGAATCCGGACCCCTTCTGAAGCTCCAGCTGGGATTTTAATCTTATGTTCTTTACCCTGAATTACCACCGTTTTTTCAACACCTTTAACTGCTTCCATGAACTCTATACGAAGTGAGTATCGAGGTTTGCGTTGTCGGTTAAATCCTCCCGCACTTCCACCAAAGAATTGCTCGAAGATGTCAAAAGGATCGCCAAAACCTGCATCACCACCAAAACCTTCAAAAGGATTTCCGTCACTACTTGATTGATACGACCACTGAAACGGACCCGTCCGGAAACCGCCAGCAAATGGATTCCCAGCCGCTCCTCCTCCACCACCATTCTCAAAGGCAGCGTGGCCAAACTGGTCGTATGACTGCTTTTTCTGTTTATCTGAGAGAACTTGGTAGGCTTCGTTAATCTCTTTAAATTTTTCCTCGGCACCCTTCTTATTATCTGCATTGCGATCTGGATGCCACTTCAGAGCCATCTTCCGATAGGCAGCCTTAATATCAGCCTCTGAAGCCTTTTTATCTACACCTAAAATTTCATAGTAATCACGTTTGGAAGCCATGATCTAGCAGTATATCAAAAATAGTGCTAAATTTGAAAGGGGAAAAAGAAGAGTGGTTTAAGTAAAATTACTTAGCTTACTTCCTCTAGTCTGGGTCGTTCAGAAGATCTTGTTGACCAGGATTTATTTTTTTAATATGTTGTTCTGAGGGAAGATCTTCTGGATAAACTCCACTAATTTTTTTCATCGTATCTCGAACCTGCCTCCCAACAAAACGATGTGCAAATGTGGCTTTTCCTTCTCCATTCGTATTCTCTCTATTTATTTTCTCATCAGTTTGAGTTATTCGAAATAGATTTGCTGCTAATTCAGTCGCCCCTGCCCGATCAATGATACGATCTTTCCCTATCTGTTTCTTCTCTTTGACTTTTTCTGAAGTCATACCATAAAGTCCTTGATAACCAGCCTCATTAAAGTGTGCAAAATTTTTGACCCCAGCTTTTTTGGCGGTGTTAAACAATTGTTTATTCTGGACAGTAACTTCATTGCGAATGAAAAGTCTTTTTTCATCTTCACTCAATTTTTCAAGAAGTTCTTGCCTCCGAGCTTGTATCGCAAAATAAGTCTGAGCTAACGCAATTGCCTTTTTCCGTGGATCACCATTTTGAGCAATTAAATAACAAGCATAGCGAGAAAGTTTGTAATCAAGTTGCGACCTCTGAGTGTTGGAACCTATATCAACCATTTTACTGATGTCAGTAAAATGGTTTTGGACTGATTGACCAGATTTTTTACACGATTCAATTGCATTTTGAATAACCGTTTCATGGAAATTCTGCCACTTCGTATACTCGAGCAGTGGCATCAGTTCTCGTGCAAACCAGTATTCATTATCTTCCTCATCAATTCTTTTAATTGATTCAAAATCAGTAAGCTCTAATTTGGATAAAACTCTGTCTCCCATGGCTGCTCCTATGAGAAAAATACTAACTTATTTATATCACAAAGATTCGGATTTTATGCGGTAATTTTATTGTTCTTACTACAATATAAGAGACGTCAAGCTTTAAAAAACTCCCTCACTTCCTTCACATCCTGCTTGATTCGAATCATCATCTCATCCATTGATGTGAAATTCTCAACTCCACGAATAAACTTTTCCACAGTAAACTCAATCGATTCATCGTAAATCTCTTGATCAAAGTCAAGGATAAAAATTTCTAGCACGGTATGCGTCTCATTTTTTACTAATCGTGGACCGATGTATAAAGCACCTAAACATACTTCATCATGAACTCTTACTTGAGAAGCGTAAATACCTGGCTGGATTTCAGAAATGTCTTCATTCAAAATTGACGGGTCCAAGTTAACAGTCGGAAATCCAATCGTTCTGCCATCTTGCTTGCCTCGTAAAACACTCCCGCTATACCATTTCATGCTGTTCCTTTTGCGTTGAAATTTTATAAATTGAGAACAACACTACCGCTACCCCAATCATCTGAGTAAACGATAATCCGTTTTTAAAATAAAAATAATCGAGAAAAATAGCAGAAATTGGCCAGACCAACTCGCAAATTGCACTGACCCGCGCGGGTGTTTTTTTAAGACCATAATAATAAATGAGTAACGCCACCATGCCAGTTGAAAGCATGATCGTGATCAATGTCATCCATTGACTCGTATTAATTTGGGTCAACGCACCTGTTTGATTGAAAACCACGATGAACATGAATGCAAAAATGGGTGCCAACAGGAATCGCAAAAAGGTAGCCGTAATAAATGAAACTTTGTTCAAAACAATTTTGGAAAAAGAAGTGGAAGTCGCCCACATCATTCCCGCTCCCAACGCCAATAGAGCAGCGATCAACGTCGCATTATTTGGCGAAATCTCGACACGTAAATCTTTGAAGGTCACAAAGTACGATCCCACGATTGCCAAGACTGCAAAAAATAAAAATTTGGGCGACAATTTTTCTTTCAGAAGCAATGAAGCAGTCAAAATAGCCCAGATCGGCTGCAGCTGTTGTAACAACACTACGACTGAAAATTGAATATAGTTCACTTTGCCCAATGCCGCAGTATAAAAAATAGTGCCTAAAGCTCCAGAGAAAAGACCCACAACTGCAATCGCTAACCACTCTTTGCGAGTCATTTGAGCCACTTCTTTTCGATGCGAATACATAAACGGCAGCAACACAATTGCACCAAGAACATGTTCGTAAAACACGACCACCGCCGGTGGCAACGAGTACAAACTCCGACGCAAGATCCCGTCAAAACTCCACAATAAAGACGCAATCACTATGAACAGTGATCCAAATTTTTTCATTTTTTGCATAAAAAAACCCCTTCTTTTTCGGGGGTGTTAATAATACCAAACAAAGCCATTTGAGATGGCTCGTCTGTTCTTTCTTTTATCCCGACTATACGGTCGCTGCCGGAGTTTCACCGACTCGTGCCCCTAATGGAGCTCGCGGAGTGTACCGCCGATTTTGACTTACACAAAACCCCGAAAGAATACACAGAGTATAGCAAACAAATCCTGAAGAATGTAAGAAGTTTAAAAAAAGGAGCCCAGTTCATTGAGCTCCTTTTTATTTAATAATTATTTTTCTTTTAATTCACGACTTCGCCTTCTTCGGCATCGCCTTTGTCTTTCTTCTCTTCTTTTGGTTCCGCTTCATTGGCGTCAGCACTTTCATTAGGTGAAGTGGCTTCTGCTCCTTCTGGTGATGGGGCGGCCTGTTGGGCTTTGGCCATCGCCTCACCAATTTTTTGAGCGGAGTTCAACGTCTCTTCAGTGGCTTTGTCGAGCTGTTCTTTCGTACTGGACTGATCTTCAGCCAATTTTTTCAGTTCATCGACATTCTTCTGAATGGTCTCAACTGTTTCTTTGTCGACTTTGTCGCCGTACTCTTTGAGTTGTTTCTCTAGTTCAAAGATAACTTGTGAAGCATGGTTTCTGGCTTCAACAGTTTCTTTCTTCAACTTATCTTCTTCAGCGTGTTGCTCAGCATCGGCTTTCATGCGTTCAACTTCTTCTTCAGAAAGATTGGTCGAGTTTTGAATTGAAATTTTCTGTTCTTTACCAGAAGTTTTATCTTTGGCAGTCACATTTAAAATTCCGTTGGAATCGATGTCAAAAGTAACTTCGACTTGTGGCATACCGCGACGTGCTGGCGGAATTCCATCCAGAATAAATCGACCCAATGATTTATTGTCGGCAGCCATCTCACGCTCACCTTGCAAGACATTGATCTCCACCTGTGTCTGATTATCGGCAGCGGTTGAAAAGACCTGAGACTTACTCGTTGGAACTGTCGTATTACGATCGATCAACGCGGTGCGAACACCACCAAGTGTTTCCAAACCAAGGGTGAGCGGCGTAACGTCTAACAGCACCACGTCTTTGACATCTCCACCGATGACCCCAGCTTGAACTGCAGCACCAACTGCTACGACTTCGTCAGGATTGACGCCTTTGTGTGGTTCTTTGTCAAAGAATTTCTTGACAACTTCTTGCACTTTAGGCATACGAGTCATACCACCGACTAAGACAACTTCGTTGATATCCTTAGCGGTCTTACCGGCATCTTTGAGTGCCTTTTTAACTGGCTCAAGTGTGCGTTGAACGAGATCATCAACTAACTCTTCAAGTTTGGCTCGAGTTAAGGTCATTGTTAAATGCAACGGTCCTTCACTCCCCTGAGTGATAAATGGCTGATTGATCTCACTTTGTGCAGCTGCAGATAGTTCAATCTTAGCTTTTTCCGCCGCGTCTTTAATACGTTGGAGTGCTTGAGGATCTTTCGATAGATCAACATTGTTTTCTTTTTTAAACTCAGCAATGATCCAGTCGATGATTTTATTATCAAAGTCATCACCACCTAAAAACGTATCGCCATTGGTAGATTTGACTTCAAAGACGCCGCCGCCAATTTCCAAGATGGAAATATCAAAAGTACCGCCACCCAAATCGTAAACAGCAATTGTCTCATTATCTTTTTTATCTAACCCATAGGCTAGCGCAGCTGCGGTTGGCTCATTGACGATGCGTTCTACTTTGAGACCGGCAATTTCACCAGCCTGTTTAGTCGCTTGTCTTTGTGAGTCATCAAAGTACGCCGGAACAGTAATGACTGCTCTCTCGACCGTTCCACCCAAGAATGCTTCTGCATCTGCTTTGGCTTTGAGTAAAATTTTGGAACTGATTTCCTGTGGCGTGTATTTTTTGCCATCGATAGTGACGACGGCCATGCCCTCTTTACCCTCACCTACTTCATAGGCAACGTGTTTGATTGCTTCTTTGACTGCTTTGTCGTCGAACTTGCGTCCCATGAAACGCTTCACTGAGTTAACAGTGCGTTTGGAATTCAACACCATTTGGCGTTTGGCCGGATCACCGACAATAACTTCATCACCTTTGAAACCCACAATTGATGGGAAAGTGTTACGTCCTTCAGCAGAAGGGATTACCACTGCTTTACCACCCTGCATAACAGCAACCGCTGAGTTAGTGGTACCTAAGTCGATACCGATGATTTTGTTTGAACTTGGCATAATGTTTACCCGCCGAAGCTTCATGCGAAGGCGGGCTCCTTTTTTATTTATTTAAGTTTAATTTCTTTGTTGATCTAAAATTGGTTTGGTTTGTTTGGCAAGATTAACTAACTCATCCCAATATTTTGGGAAATTTTCGACACCTTCAAGACTTAAAACTACTTCTTTTTGGAATACTTTAGTTAAATTCATTAATTCATCTAAAATATGTTTCACACCTTCTGGATAACCACTACTTTCATCCCCTGATTTATCAAGTTCGTCCTTGATACTATCTTTCGCTTCCAAAAATAAATAGATTTTTTCATCTGGTTTAAGTTCTGCAATAGTTGGATCATCAGCAGTATATTCAGTGAATGTTGGTATAAAGGTGGAAGATAATTCTTCCAAGGCTTGAAAATAGTGATCGGCAGCTGATTCATGCATAATGCTCCTTTTAAATTTTTTTTGTTTTTAATTATTTTGCTTTAATTGTTTTTTTCTTTTCCCACGACCACTTTCGCGTGACGAATCACTTGATCGTGCAAGCGAAATCCTTTGGACACGACTTTCATTACCTTATTTTCTTCTCCTTCGGCTGTATCAACAGCTTCCATTGTTTTCTCGTCAAATGGCTTGCCCACCACTTCAATTTCTGTCAAACCTTCTTCACCTAAGACTTGATAGAAGCGGTCTACCACCATTCTTAAGCCTTTGTCAGCGATGTGTTCTGTCGCTTTTTCCATAAAATCGAGTGGCTCTAACAAGGCTTCAATCAACCATCGATTTGCCATTTTCATGTATTGGACTCGATCAGTTGTCATGCGTTGCTCTAAGTTCCGATAA
The DNA here is from genome assembly GCA_039934415.1 of Patescibacteria group bacterium. Classification (GTDB taxonomy): domain Bacteria; phylum Patescibacteriota; class Microgenomatia; order UBA1400; family PJMF01; genus JBDTME01. The sequence goes on along the minus strand of JBDTME010000006.1, from coordinate 15,768 downwards.
TCTGCCAAAACTCGCTTGTATTTTTCTTCAAATTCTTGACTTTGGTTTTGTAACCCTTCCAACGAGTTTGCATACTCTTCCGAAACTGTTTCAGCTTGTTGGGTTTCTAATGTCTCATCAACTTGCTGGACATCATCTTGTGGTTGGAATGGTGGTTGTGATTTTGGTTGTTTCATAACGATAAAGGTTGATAGTTACGTTGAAACCTGATGATTTTTTTATTGAATTTAGAAAGCGTTACCCAGCGACTAACTCACGGATGACGTTTCGAAAATACCTCATCATAGGCACAACATATTGATAATCAAAACGATTTGAACCGAGCGCCCCCAAGTAACACTGTCGCCCAGCTAAACTTAAATCGCAAAAAACGATGCTAACTCCATCCAGAAAATGATTACCCAACTCCGCTCCAAAGATGACGCGAATTGGCTGATCTTCGGTGTTGGTGTGAAACATTTCTTGTAAAAGACTAAACTCTTCGATCAACGTCAACACATGGCGCATAACTTCAATGTCATAAAATTCTGGCATACGCAATAAATGAGCATACCCAGCTGAGTAAATGATCTCATCTTCAGTCACTGCGATTCCAATTGCCTCGGTTTTTTCGGCGATGACTTTAGTGGATTCGCGCAGTAAGTCATCGACTTTATCTCGCTCATTCCAGATGCGCTCTTTCAAAGAAACTTCATCTGCCACAGATAAATCTTTTTCTTTCATCAACTCGCGAATATACAACTTCATGGCAAGCGGGGTGGGTTGACGACCCGCGGATGAGTGCGATTTTTGCAAATATCCGAGTTTAGTCAGCTGAACCATGTCATTGCGAATTGTCGCTGGTGACACACCCATATTGTATTTTTTGTCCAAAGTCTCGCTGCCTACAGACTCTGCTGTCGAAATAAATTCTTGAACGACGGCGCGTAAAATTTGGACTTGGCGGGCTGAAAGATCAATCATAGCTTAAGGGTGGTGAGTAATATCTAGGCGATAGAATTATGCATTTCCAGGCCAAAACTTCTTTCTCACGCACCGATATTAGCAATCTTAATGTCTTTTTGCTAATGTGTCAAGAGTTTGAAGCTGAAAAGGCGCTTTCATTTTGATATGCTGGATGTCATGGTAAAATCACAGAAAAAAATCCGTTGGAAAGTCATTCTCCAGCTCACTCCACTATTCATCATTTTAGTTGTAACATTCGTGGCGGTCGCTAACCTCCAGGTCGTTCGTCAGTTTTTTGGCCGAGCGAGCGGCCAACCAGCAAATCTAGTTGTCGATGTTCAATCTGATCTAGGTCAGATGCCAAGACCTTGGAGAAACCTAGCACAAGGTGGCGAAGCATTTGATTGGAGTATCGGCCCGATTACTGGTAAAGTCGCAGCTCTTCATCCGAATTACATTAGACTCGACCATATCTACGATTTTTATGACATTGTCAAAAAAGATGGAGATACCTTATCTTTTGATTTCACAAAATTTGACGTCATCCTTGATCAAATCAAAGCGACAGGTGCAACTCCATTTATTTCTCTGTCATACATGCCACCAGCGATTTCTTCGGGCGATATTATCAGCGTACCCAATAACTGGGCGGACTGGCAACTTACAGTCCAAAAAACCATCGAGCACGTCAGTGGCACTCGAGCAATTCCTAACGTGTATTACGAAGTGTGGAATGAACCTGATTGGTTTGGAAAGTGGACACGCTCAGGAGATAAAAATTATTTAACATTATATTCGTACTCTGCCCGCGGAGCAGCTAATGCTAAAAACGTTCGTCCATATAAATTTGGTGGACCAGCCATTACAAATTTAATGAAAAATTGGTTTTATGATTTTTTAAATTTCACTCGAAAAAACAATTTACGCATGGATTTCTTCTCCTGGCACCGCTACAACACCAAAGTTGAACAATTTGAAAAAGACATTTCAGATACTCAAGAATGGCTCCAAGATTTCCCAGAATATAAAGATAAAGAAATGGTGATCAGTGAGTGGGGACACGATTCTGAGAATAATGGTGGTTATGACAATTCATTCAGCGCAGCTCATACGGCCGCAGTAGCGATCCAAATGGCAGGTACTATTGATAAAGGTTTTGTCTTTGAGATCGAAGATGGTAAAGATCCCACCGGCAAAACGTATTGGGGTCGTTGGGGATTACTGACAAATCAGGAATTCGGGGCTCAACCGAAACCTCGCTACCAAGCCTTACGACTCATTGACCGAATTGGTGAAGTTCGACTAGATTTACTTGGTAAGGGCACTTGGGTCAAAGCCCTCGCCGCTCGCTCAGTTAAAACTGATAACGTCAATTTGATCATCGCAAATTATGATCCTAGTAGTGATAACGTCGAAGTTGTTCCAATTACTTTTCGTAATATTTTTCCCGGAAACTACACAGTGAAACAAACATTCCTCGGAGGAAGTACCAAAATTGATAAAATTGCCACCGACTCAGCTAATTTACGAACCACAGTGACAATGCCAACCAATAGCGTCGCTTTCATCGAACTCAGTCGTTCTGGGATTTTTTCTACTGAAGAACCACTCTCAATCACACCAATTGAACCAGCCTCTCCTGCAGCAACATTGGCGCCTATCATTCCCGCTGCCACCACTTCCATAACTCCAGCGACAGGGTTTGGCAGATTGTTAGAGCCGTAATTAAAAAAAACTCTTAGAAGGAGAGGACTATGCCTTTTTTCCTGAAATGTTTACCAACCAGTGAATGCCAAATTTATCAGTAAGCATGCCAAAGGTATCACCCCAAGGTGCTTGTGCGAGTGGTTGCTCTATTACAGCACCTACCGCTAACTTTTCCCAATATCCCCTAAGCTCATCTTCATTTTCACCGCCTAAGGACATACTTATGTTCTTGCCTGGAACATACTCCATACCACTGGGAGTATCGGCTGCCATGAACAACATCTCATTACTTATTTCTAGCACGGCATGCATTATTTTACTGTCTTGGCTCGGATCACTCGGTGCCCCACCTTCTTTAAAGGTAGTCAGGGTAAGCTTGCCATTGAAGACAGTTTTGTAAAACTCCATTGCTTCACTCGCATTGTCTTTAAAGCTAATATATGGATTTATTCGTGTCATATTTTTTATCCTTTTCAAGTATTTTTTAACGCCTAATTATTATAAGCATTTGACAGAGACTTATTAAATGAAAATAATTATATACTTTGCTCAGGTTGAGCAGGAACTGGTTGTGTTGCCACCACATCTGTTGTGGGGATTTCATCGCGAGAGTTGGCGATAATAATTTCTTTCACCATTTTTGTTACTTCCTTGGGATCGTACTGGCTTTTGACAATGTACTTTACCGCCCCTTTCAGCATGGCAGTTTCTGCATCCTGTTCACTCGCTAGATTGGTCAACATGATCACTGGAATATCTTTGAGGTCTGGATCGAGTTTTAGACGTTCCAAAACTTGAAATCCGTTTAATTTAGGCATCATGACATCGAGCAATATAGCGGTTGGTTTGAGATTCTTGGCTTTGAGCAAACCTTCTTCACCATCATTTGCCATATCGACATCGTACTGCTCAAAAGAAAAAATCTTTTGATACATGCGAGACATGAGTGGATCGTCTTCAATGATAAGAATTTTTGCCATAAGTGTTCTAGAGTGTTATTCAATGTAATCCACTCCGTTTGATCAATTCTTTTTATCTTTCTGTCCTAATACTACATCAAACTGTTGGAAGTGTAAAACTGAATGCGGTACCTTTTTCTGGTTCTGACCGAGCGAGCCAAATTGAACCGCCCATTCCTTCAATCATGAGTTTTGAAATGTATAAACCCAATCCAGTTCCTTTAGTCGTATCTCTAGTCAACAAACTTTCTCCTGCCTGCTGAAACTTGCGAAACAACAATGCTTGATTGGCAATTGGGATACCTCTACCAGAGTCACTAACAGTAGTCTCGACAAATTTATCTTTGATTGCGAAACTAATTTGAATACTCCCTTGTTCAGTGAATTTGATCGCATTTCCAACTAGATTAATCAAAACCTCTTTTATTTTATCTTTATCGCACTTCACCACAGGCAAACCATCTCCAGCTGGACTCACAGCTAAAGTCACTCCAGAATGCAGCGTTGGCGCTAACTCAGTTACAACTTCATTCGCCAGATCACTCAAATGAACAAATTCCTTTTTAAACTCTAATTTTTGTTGTTCCAGACGAGACAGATCCAAAAAATCATTCACCATCGCAATCAGTCGAATACTGGATTCGTGAATATCTTGGATCATCTCTTTTAAACTATCCTGCTTCAACTCATTCACAAAATAATCGAGAATCATTGAAGTATTTCCACGGATAGCAGTCAAAGGTGTACGAAGCTCATGAGAAGCAATTGAGAAAAATTCGTCTTTTGATCGTTCAAGTACTTTTTGCTCTGTTTCATCTTCGAGAAGCATAGCCGTGCCCACGTAATTCCCATTTGACTCATAAAGAATAATTGGAGCTGCAAGTAACTTTAGAAATTTATTATTAAAAGTGTAGTCTTTGACTGTCAAACTTTTTTGATCTTTTTTACACACATCGCACATATGCTGTAACTGTTGACCGAGTGCAGAGTTGATGCTCGATACAGAATCAGGAATGACATAACTATCCATGATCTTTTGAGCAGCAGGATTACTGATCAACACTTTGTCATTTGCATCTGCAATGATAAAACCTATGGGCAGATTCGTGATGGAAGAAAGGAGTTTCAGCTGCTCTACTTTAATATCTTCGGTTTGCTGACCCATCTGTTGAGCAATAGCCAGACGATACTTACTCTCACGACTCGCATCTCGGAATACTTTGACTGCCCCAATGATCTGATCATCTTTTCTCAACGGAGCAGTACTGGAAGAAATAGGAAAAAGTCGACCAGACTTTGTCTTATAATAATGTTCATCATCCACAGTCGTATACGCTGTCTCTCCGGTCGTAAAACACCGAGTAATCGAACGTTCACCGCTCAAGATAGGAACACCATTCAAATTGTACGCAACCGTCACCTCATTCCATTTTTTTCCCTGAATATCAGCAAACCTCACTTCCAATAATTTTTCAGCCTGAGGATTCATCATAGCAATCGTTTGATCTTTATTGATCAGAATGACTGCATCACCCATCGCTGACAAAATCATCTGAGCATCGATGAGTAAATTTTCAACTGGAGCAGGTGAAGAAGCATCCATAATTCAGTGTTACCCTATCTGATTTGTTGAGTAATATGACGAGAAATGAAAAATGATGGGATGATAGATAAAACAAGCATCACTGCAGTCGCTATGAACGTCAACTCGACTGAGTGACCAGCGGCTTGTAACACTTCCTGTTGTTCTCTCCCCACAAAAATCATTCCGATTGGCGTATTATCTGTGTCAAGCAAAGGCAGATCAGCAGCAAAGTAGAGCGTGTTACCAATGGTTACTCCACCTTTAAAATTCTGTCCAGCAATAAAGACGCGTTGAATGATGTCCTGATTATTTTCTGTAATCCCGGTCAATCGAGTTGTATTATCAGCAGCCAACAATGTTGTTGCAGATAAAGTATTGTTACCGTACAGCGATGCCTGCAAACCTGTGGCTTTTTTGATCCCATCTACAAACGCATTATCAATAATCGTACCAATCACTACAGTTCCGATAATCTGATCACCTGTTTTAACAGGGGCAACTGCACGTAAGGTAATAACCGGCGCCAACACTCCGTCTGTCGTAATGAATCCACCTGCCGCTTCACCCGCTTTCGCTCGCTTTACCAACGAATCATCATTGAGGAAACTTCCGATATTATCTTTATCTTCGCCTCGAGCAATCACCTGACCATGATCATCCAAGATGAGTAACGTGCTGTATTTTTTGGATAATAAAAACTGCTCAGCAAGCATGCCAAGTTGTTCTTTAGTTTTATCTGCAACTCCTTTTTCAAGTTCCGGATTCTGAGCAATCGCAATGACATCAGCAACACCTTCCGTTCGTTTGCTGTCCAATGCATATTGCAATACTTTTGCGTCACTCTCTAGTTGGTTAAGCGACTCATCTTGGACACTTTTTAAAAGGAGTCCGGTAAAAACAGTCGTGGTGATCAAAAAGATCGCCAAAGTTAAAGCACTAAACATCATAAATAATTGTGGTTCGAACTGTTTTAATAAATAACCAAATACCCATCTCCCCAATACAAGAGTGGCCAATAACAAGACAACGTGTTGGGCAATCCAGATAATCCCAAATGGCGCTAGCAAATGAAATAGAGTGACATTTGTAGTTTGACGGAACAATGAAAGAAGTGACAATAACTCAGACACTGTAAACAGGAAAAAGGCTGCTGCAGCGGGTTTAACGTGAGCTTCGAGCCCAATAACTGCTTTAATTGAGTAAAAGATGGCAGCAAGTAAAGCCAGAACTGGTGAGAATACTTGAAACGCAACGAGAGAAACTGCCATTGCTGGCAGAGCCACATAGCTTAACTGTGTTTTGGGTCGACTTTCGATCTTTTCCGAAGCGAGTTCTAGAAAAATCAGAAGATATCCAAGGTTCCGAAAGAAAAGTTGCAACCCAACCATATTTGACGCACTAAATAGCGATACTTTCAGAACAGTGGCTTCTAAGATGGCGGAAGAGACGACATACGAGATACTGAGAAACAAAAAACCACACGTGCGCAAAAAACCACGCATCGTCTTTCGCACTTTCCAAGCATCCTGGTATAACCAAAATGTAGCAAACAACACTAATGCCGTGAATAAACAGGTTGCGAAATGAGCAATTTCAAATAAAAACTGAGACCACATAAAATTCATTTTCCAGGTACTAATTTACAAATTCTCTTGTACATATTGTTCCAATTGTTCTTTACTCAACACTCCGCTCACCACTTTAGTGATTTCCCCTTTTCTATCCAAAAAATAGTGAGTGGGTAACGTCGTCACTCGCAAAGGTGTTACCAACACACCATCAGAATCTGCCACGACTGGCAGCGAATACCCGCCTCGTTTAGCAAAGACATTGACACTCGCTGTTGACTCTTGAGACATGATGACTAACGTATGCACTGATTGATCATGTGATAACTCTTCAAGAATACTCATTTGACCGGAACTTTGTGGCAGCCAAGTCGTTAATACGGTTACCACGGTTGGTTTTCCAAGTAACGCATCATCTTGAACCCCATCAAGATTGAAACTCGGAAACGACTCACCAACTAAAAAGTTTGTGTCGGCTTCATTTATCGATTTTTCCGGTAGATTAATCATAACATCATTCTGTCCGAAGTCTGGAAATGGGATGTTTAACAGCCCGAAGTGAAATGACTTTTTTTTGATGACAGTGAAATCTTGGGCAATAGGAGTACTCGTCGTTAATGTGAAAATATTTGTGCGAAGTGGACGAGTTCTAGAAGCGTTGATCTGCAAATAGTATGTCCCTGCCGGCAACAACAACTTGTATCGACCTTGTGCATCAGTAAACTGTGGATTTTCTTGTCCATACTGCTCAGCTCCCCAAAGTCGAAAATCCTGCGCTTGGGAATCAAAATAATAGACGCGAACCTCTGCCCCGTTTACGGCACCCAAAACATCTGAGACAGTACCATCTGGTAAAACAATCACAGGACTCAATGATTTTGCGGTTCGGTTCTGAGCATCATCAATTGATTCCGTTTCAAGTTTGTATGTAACACTCTCTGCTCCAACTAAGCTACCCGACCATAACCGGGTCTGAATGTTTTGTGTCATCGGAACACTTTGATCATTAACCATGAGCTTGATGGATGTCGGACCCCCTACCGCTGCAAATGTTAACTTGGGCATCAACCCAGCAAGTGTCACTATCGAACCATTAGGGCTTGGTTGCAAAATCTGCGGCCCAATCGAGAAAATGGCCCCGCCAATTGCAGGCGGTAACCGATCAATAATGATCGTCTGGGTTTCTGTTTCTGTCTCATTATCATTGGTATCAATTGCGCGAACTTTAATCGAGTAAATGCCATCGCCTCGAGTCAACGGCGTAAATGAGAAACCTGTTTTTTTCTCACCGAGTGTGTCAATGTGATCAGCATCTGTCCAGTTTTGACCATCATCGATTGAGTACTCCACCTTTGCAATCGCCTTGTTATCGGTTGCAGTCCCTTCAATTACTGGAGCAGTAAGAAAAACTCGATTTAATTCAGTGGTCAAAGTGACCTTTGGAGGCGTTCGATCTGGCACTGGCGTCGGAGTAGGTGTGGGTGTCACGATTGTCGTTACAGTGGTGGTGACCGTCACAGTTGTGGTATTTTGCGAAGTCGCAAATGTGAAATCATTTGAACTCGCAGTATTCCCTGCTGCATCAGTACTTTGAATTTGACCATGGTACGTCGTGTTACTCGAAAGATTGTTCAATGTGAGCGAGTGTGTCGTGCTCCTCGTCGTATCACTGCCTGATGAACCATAACTTGTCGTCGTTCCGTAATTGATATTTGCGTTTGCACTTTCATTCGTGTTCCAAGTGATTGTGACGCTGCTATCTGAGACCCCAGACACAACAACATTTGATATCGTCGGAGCTGTCGTATCGGGAGTAGGGGTAAAGGTTGGAGTTGGCGTTGGTGTGACACTGTTAGAACCTGAAATCGAGACGCCCAGCGTCCCATCACAACCTGCTGCTGCCGAACCATCACCACTATCGGACATTTCGACTGTCCAGTCTGCGGAACTTGCGTCACTACCGCCTGAAGTCGCATAGATTGTGAAATTTCCAGGTAAATCTGTTTGTGAAGGAGCAGTAAACGTCAGTTGGGTACCATTTGTAGAGGCCGTCCAAGCGCCAGTGGAAAGCCCACTGGTAATCGTAAAGTTCGCAGACGGACGAGTAAATCTAACCCACATCACTCCTGAACCTGAATAACTCGCAAAACCGGAGAAACTAAAAGTTGTAGAAGTATCTCGAGTCGTTGTGGTAGGACTGACATTCATGCCACAGGATTGCACACTGGCTTGGATTGACGTAGGAAGAACAACACCGGCAATCAGAATTAAAATGAGTAAAAAAAGTGTTCGTATTAAGGGCTTTGTCATGACGGCAGTTTCAAAGTGCTAAAACACAACCAATAACGAATTGGTTTCGCACTTCTCTACTATAGACACTCGACGTACACCTGGTCAATTGACACTTCGAAGGATTTTTTAAAATGCACACAATTCATCATTACTTTGAAGTGAATTCTTTGAAGATTTTATTCACTAAATCACTGATTTGTTTTTGAAATCGTTCTTTCCGAAAGATAAGAGCGTGTTGATGAATCACTTTCTTATCCCAAACTTTAGCATCACTCTTTTGGATAGCGGCGGTTAAGTCTTTGACAGTTAGTTCATCAAAAAATATTCCGGTCTTTCCATCAATAATTGTCTCTTTCGGTCCACCCGACCGGTGCGCTATCACTGGGATCCCATATCCCATTGCCTCAACTGGCACGATCCCAAAGTCTTCATCCTCAACAGGATAAAGTAGGGCTTTAGCACCTTGATAGAGTTTGTGTAATTCATCATCATCAACATCATCACAAAATTCGATCGTGGGTCCAGCAATCTGTTTCAGCTTAGAAAGCATCTTCCCTTGACCAACAACTTTGAGAGGAAGACTTAATCGAGTACAAACCTCGACTGCAAGTTGTGGATGTTTGCTGAACGCAAGGCGACTCACAAAGAGGTAATAGGGGTTCGTTTCTTGCTTTGCCTCTTTCAAAGTTGCTTTGACATCAACAGGCGGGTAAATAATGACTGAATCTCTGCCGTAAAATTTTTTGATGCGAGATTGAACTTCTTTTGAATTTGCAATGAATTGATCTACTCGCTGTGCAGCTAAGTAATCCAACTCCTTGATTTGAGAATTTATCCAGTTACCGGCCAACCGCGTCAAAGGATTTTTCTTCCAGTCGGTCATGGTTGTGTATCCATATAAAGATCGTGGCGGAGTGTGACAATAACAAATGTGCGGCGTCCAGGATTTGGTAATGACGCCTTTGGCAAAGTAAGCGTTCGAAGAACTAATCACTACGTCATACTCACTGAAATCAAACTGTTCAAAAAAATTGAGTGCAAATAATCGCAAAGGAGAGAAGATTTTTTTATAAAATGGAATTTTCGTCATCCAACTTTCGCGAATATCCCAATCCTTAAACTTCTGCCAGTGAATACCTAATCGCTCAGAATCGACAAACGAAGTATACAACGGTGCGTCAGGATACAGTTCATGCAACGCTTCAATGACGCGTTCTGCGCCACCATACTCATATAAATAATCGTGAACCAAAGCAACTTTCATAAGTTGAACATATTAAAATAATGAATCCATGACTAAACTCTCCACTTCATCAGGCGGCAGATATTTAATCAAACTATTAAATTCAAATTCATTAAATTTTTCGACGGTTTTCGCTTTATCATACCCAGAAACTCGACAATCGTCTAAATTTATTTTAATTGGTACAGCGGTATCAATTTGTGCCAACATCTGACTCAGTTTCGCACTTTCATATCCTTCAACGACTTTCGTCAGTACTGCATTTTTCAGCACTTTAGAGTTTTGGACGGTATTCGTTTTGTCTTTGATCTCCTGATACAGATTGTCGAGGGTGTCGTATTCTTGGAGCAATCTGACGGCTGTTTTAGGACCAATTCCGGCAATACCTGGAATATTATCCGATGGATCACCAGACAAGGCCTTGTAATCAACGATTTGATCGGGCTTCACGCCCATCTTGGCCTCGACAGCAGCTGGATCGAACTCTTGCTCACCTTGCTTGCCGTGAGGAGGAACTAATACATGAATACAATCATTAACGAGTTGAAAGGCATCCTTATCACCCGTTACGATCAAAACATGTGTCCCAGGTTTCCCTTCTTTACATCCTGCGGTCACATTTTTTGCTAAAGTTCCAATCACGTCATCAGCTTCAAACCCATCAATAGAAAACTGAGGAATGTTTAGTACTTTCACAATTTCTTTGACACCATCGATCTGTCCTTGCAGCTCTTCAGGCATTTCTTTGCGCTGGGCTTTATAACCAACAAACTGGGTGTGACGAAAAGTGGGCTTAGGTGTATCAAAAGCGACGGCTAAATATTTGGGGTTTTGATCTTTAATGACACTAAGAAGAACTCTAGTAAAACCATAAATTGCATTCACAATCAAACCACTTTTGGTCGTCAAAGTCGGGAATGCAAAAAAAGCACGATAGAGCAACGCGTGCCCATCGATTAAAATCAAACGATTATCTGGTTCAGACATGGAGATATTGTAACAGCTTCTGACAGATCAAGACTAGTTCTTCGCCTTATCAACGCCCATCAATGCGCTGAATTCGTCGGCATCCAAAGTCTCGACTTCGACTAGTTTCTTGGAAATGACGTCTAAAGACTTTTTGTATTTTTTCAGCAATAGTTTAACTCTTTGAACTTGCTCATCTATGATTCGAGAAACTTCTCCATCGGCCTCTTGTTTGAATCGCTCAGAGATGACGTATGGTTCACCCATTGCTCGAGAATAATTGTCCCCGTACTCTGGCACCATGTTGACTGGACCAAGCTTACTCATACCAAGTTCAAAAACCATCGCCCGAGCAATTCGAGTTGCTCGTTCAATATCACTACTAGCACCACCAGTGAGTTCATTGAAGATAAGTTGTTCGGCTGCTCGACCACCGAGCATGACAGCAATATTATCTTCGAGTTCTGATTTGGTTTGCTGTAACTTATCTTGTTCTGGTGGAGTTAAGGTATACCCTAACGCCATTCCCCGTGACACGATTGAGATACGATGCACTGGATCAGCATTTGGCAGGACGTGAGCGATCACTGCATGACCTGCTTCGTGGTACGCAGTCATTTCTCGCTCGTTTCGATCTTTCAAGCGTCGCTTGGATGGACCCAATTTTACTTTGAGCGCAGCCTCTTCAATATCTGTGAAGGCAATTTTTTCTCGTTTTTCTCGAGCGACAGCAATAGCTGCTTCATTTAACATGTTTTCCAAATCAGCGCCAGAAAATCCAACGGTGCGTTTTGCTACACGTTCCCATTTCACATCATCTTCAAATGGTTTGCCTTTAGCATGAATACTCAAAATATATTTGCGTTCTTCTAAATCTGGCAAACTAACCATGACACGTCGATCAAACCGACCTGGTCGAACCAATGCAGGATCAAGTAAATCACCTCGATTGGTTGCTGCCATCACCATCACGTTATCATTAGTAGTGAAACCATCCATCTCAACGAGAATCTGATTCAAGGTTTGTTCGCGCTCATCATGTCCACCCATGCTGCCATGTCCGCGCATTCGACCAATGGCATCAATCTCATCAATGAAAATGATTGACGGAGCAAGTTTTTTGGCAGTGTCAAATAAATCACGTACGCGTGACGCACCGACACCGACTAACATTTCCATAAACTCAGAACCAGCCATAGACAAAAATTGTACATTCGCTTCACCAGCAACTGCCCTAGCCAATAAAGTTTTACCTGTACCACTTGGACCAACGAGCAAAACACCTTTAGGAGTTCGCGCACCTAATTTTTGATATTGTTTTGGATTTTTCAAAAAATCAACAATTTCTTCGAGCTCTTTTTTCGCTTCATCCATACCACCAACATCCGCAAACTTAGTATCTTGTTTACCTTTTACAAAAATTTTGGCTTTGCTTTTGCCGAATCCGAGAATGCCATCTTGAGCACCTTTAGCTTGACGCAAAATGAAAAAGCCAAGTACGAATACTAAGATAACAGGGAATACGAGCTGCAATGCCAACTCCCATAGAATCTGACTCATCGACTGATCTTTCACAGTCACTTCTACGCCATCTAGTGGCACTTCAGCCTTACTAAAGACGTCATAGATATTCTGACCTGGTTCTTTTTGGGAGATTTTTTGGCTCGCATCGGTGTACTTGATTTCCAAACTGTCACCGGTAACCATAATTTTTTCAATTTTCTGATCTTTGACGTCAGCTATGACCTGGGACAAAGGAGTCGCATTTGGATTTTGACTCGTGAGCATCGAGATAATGAACGGCACAAATAATAAGCCGATGATTAACCAAATGATCATTCTTCGAGGAGTGAAGTCAAGATTGACCTTCATTTGCTTGACGCGAAGTGGCTTTTTAGATTGAGGTTGTTGTTCAGATTGTTTAGTTGCCATAATTAACCTTACCAGAGGTGACGCACATTATAACAGAGAAAGTAAAATTTTTTATTTCAAATTTTTAATTTTCAAAAACTTAGACGAAGTTCAACTTTTTTCATTCATGGTTCTCAAAGACGCTTAAATCTATAGTTTATAGTTAACAGTAAACTATGAACTATAAAACCTGGCTGAAAATAAAAAAACAACTAGAAAATTGCAACCTAATCTGAATTTCCAGATTAGCGAACCAGTTCGCCGTTACTCACAGGCACCTGCAAGATCAGTGGTACTGGCGTCTCGCCATCGGCCATCAACATCATACCCTGTGATTCTTCTTCACCCATTTTCTTTGGCTCCAAATTGACCAGAAAAATAAATTGTTTCCCAGTCATCTCTTCAGGCTGATACCATTTGCGAATGCCAGAAAAAATAACTCTTCTGCCGATCTCTTCACCGAAATCGACTTCAAATTTCAGGAGCTTTGTACTCCATTCTGGAGCAGTTGCCGACAAGATTGTTCCCGCGCGAATATCTAGTTTTTCAAAATCAGGGTATTGGATTGAAGCTTTCATAATTCTTTCCTATTATACAAAAAAATGTACATATAAGTTATTGCGATTTTCTCGACTTCTTTTTTATCCTAACACTGAGTTCTTCTTGTGAAGAGCTCAAAATAGTCTTCAAACTCGATAAAGCTTTTCCAATAGCAAAATCAAAACTGGGCCCTGTGACTTCAGCTAATCCTAGGTCTTTAAGTAAATCTTTCAAATCTTGTATATCATTGTGAGTAATCACGCTTTTTCTTATAACAAAATCCAACATATCTATAAGAAGGGCATCCACAATCAGGAGTGTTAGCGTTTTGTCAGGATCGGTATCACCCTTCATCACTCTCTCTTTTTCAATCTGATCATTTTTGAAGAGTTCATAGATACCAATAATAACTTCCTCTTTTTCTTTTGGTAAGTAAATTGAAAATGGTTCCATAGTTTCCCTCTGGTAAAAAGTTTCAGAATTGTATCACATATCTCCAAATACAAAAAAAACTCGCCGAAACGAGTTTTTAAATTTTCCAATAAACTAATCAGAATTGTCTGACGATGCTTACAACTCTTCCAGTTTGTGTTCTTTCTGGATGTCTAAAGCGTTGACAAATTCGAGGTATTTTTCAGTGGTGGTAACGCGTTTGTGACCGACTAATCGACTAACATAGGTCAACGGTGTCCCAGCTTTGAGCTGTTCAACAATGAAGGTGTGACGTAAATCGTTAACTTTGGCCTCGGCAATGCCAGCAACTCGGAAAAAGCGATCAATCGCAGCTCTAATGTTTCGAACTAAAAATGGTCGACATGTTTTGGTCAAAAATACTGTTTCTTGTTCAATCGTTTTTGGACGAATTTTTAAGTAACTTTGCATGGCTACTTTGCAGGCATTATTGAGAGGGATATTACGTTCCTGTTGAGAGTTCTGTTCACGAATTCGAACGTGACTTTTTTCCAGGTCAACATCAGGCATTTGCAAGCCAGCCAACTCACTGATTCGCATCCCTGTCTGAAGAAGTAATTCCACGATTGCAGCAATACGAACGTCATTCTTACAAGCATCTCTCAAAGCTCGGTACTCCATTTTAGTGAGAATTCTTGGGCTGTTTTGTTCGTATTTTGGGTGAATGACTGCCTCAGCTGGATTCTGGTTGACGTGGTCTTCTCGTTTCAGAAACCGGAAAAAGGTCTTTATCGAGTTAATTTTTCGAGAGATAGACTTTGGCGTGTAGCGGAGTCGTTTGAGAGAGTCTTTGAACTCTTCAATATGATCGGTTGAAACTGTATCAATCGCTTGCACTTCCCGCTCTTTTAAGAACTCGAGCAATTGTTCAATATCCTTCCCGTATGCCAAAACGGTTGCGTTTGCACGGCCTTGTTTTCGTAGGAAGTCTAAAAATTTCTGGTGAAGGTCTTCGAATGACATGTCTTATCCTCTATGGGCGTATAATCTTGATAGTTGAATGGTAAAAATATGGGGCTATGGGCCCTCCAAATGTCTTATAGTATCATTTTAAGGGCTCATTTGCAAGAGTGAGAACCTCTATTTTATGCGCATCGGGCGGATTGTACACCATCGTTGGTTTGCGTGGGGAGTTGTTTTTTTCTCTCTGGTAACGAGTGGTTCGTTGGTCAGAAATTCCTGGAAACTCAGTCACCAACCCGATCATACTCAAGAAGAAACACAGGTACTCGAAAAGCTCAAAGCAACTGCTGACAAACTCCAGCAAAACTTGGAAAAAGACCAACATCCATTTGAACAGGAAAAGATTGTTCGGGATCAACTGAATATGCAAAAAGAAGGTGAAATTATCATCCAACTCCCCGCATTACCCACCCCTTCTCCTCACACTACTCCTATACCGTCTCCTACCCCTCAAATCTACCACCAATGGTTGAATGAATTTAGCGGCCGTTAAGCCAAGTTTTGACAAACCCACCAGATACACATATAATGGCTATCTTGATTCGATTCGGTTCAATCATCAACGCGCGGGATAGTGTACGGTGCACGTGAGGCTCATAATCTCGCAGGCTGGGTTCG
>JBDTME010000005.1:0-92029 GCA_039934415.1 Patescibacteria group bacterium | reverse complement strand
CTCACCATTTTCGATTGACTCTTGTAACCTGGAGTGAAATACTTCGGGTATGTTTGATCTTCTCACAATTTTTTTGGCATTGGTTGTACTCGTCGGTTTCGTTGGCTTCATGCGTACGTTCTTTCTCGAAAAATCAGCTGAACAAAAAACTTTTTCTGCTGGTATAGTCCCTAAAAAACTGCCCAATGGCATCTATCAAGGCTCTTCATCTGGTTATAACGGTTCGTGGCAAGGGAAGAAATTTGATGAAACAAATTCAACTGGGATAAATGTATTTAAAAACGGCGAAAATCTAGATGAGAAATTTCCCTTCAAGACGTTTGTGGCCAAAGGAGTTCGCGATAATCAACAGGTTATTAAAATCGATTACAATATCCCGCCAAATCCTTGGTATCTGCGGCTAATTCTGGATGAGATCGTTGAAGTCAGTGAAGATAGATACTTAGGTAAACTCCAGGTTCGTTTTTTACCTGGTCAATACTTTACATTTGCTTTCTTTTACTTAAAAAAGAAGTGAGTTACTCCAAATTCAGCTCTTTTTCATGTTGTCCTCCTATATGTGGTACAGTATGCGTAAGTGAGATACTACCCTTATGAGTCATTCTTCAGATTTTTTTGAACAGATCGCCAGCACATATCTTGATACTCAACCAGAAAAAACATTGTTTAAAGCTGCTGTCAAAAAAATGAGAGCTTCTTTAGACCCACTACATGACGAGCGTCATATTGAGGCTATGCTGACTCTTTTTCATGAGTTAGATAAACAAAAAAAATTGAAACTGAAAAAGGCCGAGAAAAAAATTGCTGTTTTGGCAATAGCCTGGCATGATGTTTGGATTTCACAACGCAATACACCTTGGTTTATGAAAATTTGGTTTAATCAGGCAATTGAAGGCATCGCCAGCGCAAGGCTCTTCCGAAAGAATGCAAAACTAGTTCAACTTGCTGAAGATCAAATCGAAGCCAGCGCTTATGCAATCCGAAAACATTCAAACTACCAATGGTTTGAGCTCAACACTGCCGCCGCCCAAATTCTTCATGACCTCGATTGGCTCGAGTTTTATTCTGTTAAACGCGTGAAAAAATCAGTAGAAATCCTCAGAAAAAGAGGGCTCCATCTTTTTTTGGAATGGTCTTGGTTTCACTTAGTTTTTGGCAATTTATACATGAAGCTGCGCACACACAACGAGCATTTATTTTATCACTACTGGGCAAAAGATCAATTTTCTAAGATTCAGAAAGAATATTTTGACTACGTTCACAAACTTCAAAAAGAGGCTAAGAAAAACTCCTATTTTCGGTTATTCTTGAAACACATTTAATACCAACCTAAACCAAATTCCGCCTCGACAAAGCCCTTCCTCTGGTATAATCTTTTGCACGTCAATATGAAACAAGATCAACATGTACCATCAGTAGTAATTCTCGGCGGAGGCACGGGCACGTTTGTGGTTGCCCAGGCTTTGAAGAATTTGCCTGTCCACGTTACTGCTGTCTTAACGATGGTTGATGACGGGGGTTCAAACAAGATTTTACGCGACGAGTTTGGTTTATTGCCAACTTCCGGCATCCGTCAATGTATCGTCGCTCTTTCAGAAAATCCAACAATGCTGCGTGAGTTGTTTACTTACCGCTTCCATCAAGGAGAAGGACTCAATGGCATGACATTTGGTAATATTTTCATGGCAGCGATGGCAGATATCATGGGTTCCCAAAAAGCTGGAATTGAAGAAACTTGCAAATTGCTCAATGTAAAAGGCACAATTTTACCGATTAGTTATTGTGATGCCCGACTTGTAGCAACATATGAAGACCATTCTGAAGTTTTTGGAGAGCACCACATCGATGATCCAAAGGGCGAGGGGCATGATGGGACATTGCGAATAGAACATTTGCGCACTGAACCAGCATGCGACATTTCAGAGGAAACAGATCAAGCCATCAGAAATGCTGATCTTGTCATACTCGGTCCAGGCGACTTCTATACCAATACCGTCGCTAATCTCGTTGTGGGAGGAGTCGTTGAGGCACTCAAAAATACAAAAGGGAAAGTCTGTTTTATTTCAAATTTGATGGCGAAATATGGCGAAACTTATGGGTACTCTCTGAAAGATTTTTTCACTGATTTAGAAAAATACATGCCACTAGATCAAGTCGATTATGTGCTCATCAACAATAACATGAATTTCCCGACGAATTTGCTCAAGCTCTACGAGCAAGAACACGACATGCCAATCCAAGACAACATAAAAGAAACTGACGTCCATCCAGGCGTGCAATTTATCCGTAGGGACTTACTCTCGCAACGCGTCCCCAAAAAGGCTCTTGGAGACGTTCTCAACCGTAGCGTTGTCCGCCACGATCCCGAGAAAATCGCTCAAACCATCTCAGAGCTATTAATGAAGGATGGCTTTGAGATGTAACCAAAAGCCTGGTATAATTGGTGGTCTTGTTAGTTTATGGACTCGTAGCTCAGTTGGTTAGAGCGCTTCATTGACATTGAAGAGGTCAGAGGTTCGAATCCCCTCGGGTCCACCAAAAAAAGATAAGATTTTCCTTCCAAAATATGACAGAAACTGACAAACGAAGAATTAGGATTGAATTTATCTTCTCGCCTGATGAAAAGAATAAAGAAGAGAGATTAAAAAGAGCGAGAGATGTCGTTTTTGATTCTGACCATCAAGGAGAAATCATCGTTGAATCATCTGAAATTCTTCCTTCCGGAAGAGAAGAAGTCATTATTCTTGCGGAATTTCCTAGCAACATCAATGTTCTTACTAAAAAATTTGATAACACTTTACATAGACTGCCTATAAACGGAGGTGCAGACGCAGCTTTTGTAGGAGATGATGACTAGTTAAAATCCCTCCTCGACATTTTAGGTTTTCAAAGTTTAAGATAAACAGAATTAAACAAGCCACTATGCCACTCGGTTCAGAAAACTTACCAGACAACTTACCAGCTGACACCCCAGAGATTGGAGTCACAGGACTGGATATGCTTTTAAAAGGTAAATACGGAACGCTCAAAGAAGGCAAGATCAATGATAAAGCACCTCCTTTTGACGATAAAACTCTTCATGAAGTATCCATAGCTGTCGTAGCTGCCGCTGAAAAATGTAGTCCAAAAGAATCAGATGATGATTTTCGTCACGATGTGAAGTTGGCTGCTGAAAAGATTGTCGATGTGATGGGTTGCAGAGTGCGCGTCAATGCAGACGGTTTTAAAACAAAGTATGGTATTCTCGTTTTGGGCAGAGCTTATGAGATCATCTATAACGAGGCTGCATACTTCCAGGACACAGCTTTACTCTCGCCTGAACAATTGTTCCCGGGAGGAACAATGCTCCTAAAAGACCCTCTGTTTTCTTTTTACCGAAATGAAGTCAGAACTGCGTACGAACGAGCGCAAGGCGCTCAATAGATCTAGCATCTATATCCTTTACTTTTGCTACCTTTTTTCTGGTTTTCAATCTCTTTTTTTTCTTGTACAGTGTGAGTTAAGATGACAAACGAACTCAAAGAAAACTCGTTGTACACAAACTCTTATTGGGATATTTTTTGGAAAAATTTCTTAGTGGGTTTTGCGCGAGGATTGGGAGGGTTAGCGACATACCTGATCCTGTTAGTAATCGTGTATTACGCATTTCTTGCCCTGGTTCTACCCAAAATCTCACCTTTTCTCACTGCGTTTCAAAAAACTCAGGATAATCTGGAACGTTTACAAAACCCCGGCAGTATGTTGAATGGTCTATTTCAAAAAAATTCAAAATCGATAGAACTTGACACCCCTACGACGACTCGCTAAAATCACAGCTGATGTTTCACTCTTTTTTATTAGCTACTCGCACTACTACCCAGCTCAGCTCGGGAGATGATTGCGATTGTTAAGTGAAATACCTCATCAAAGCAACTTCCACCCCGGGCTGAGCTCGGGGTTTTTTGTGTCCTCCCCACACAGAAGGAAAATACTATAAAATACGTTTAAACAAGGAAAACATATATGTCAGAACACGACTCACTAGAATACTTAAGCAATCTTCGTCATTCCTGTGCGCACTTGCTCGCAGCGGCGGTCATGGAGTTGTTTCCATCTACTCACCGTACCATTGGCCCTTCAATCGAAAATGGCTTTTACTTTGACTTTGAATTTCAAGAACCACTAACAGATGATGATTTGCCGAAAATTGAAGCCAAGATGCACGAGATTGTCAAAAGTTGGAAAGGTTTTGAAAAACAAGAGCTGTCTGCACAAGATGCCAAAGACGAATATCCAGGTAATAAGTATAAACATGAGCTCATTGAAGAGTTTTCGGAACATGGTAAGAAGAAGATCAGCTTTTATAAATCAGGAAGCTATCGCGATTTATGTAAAGGTGGTCACATTGAGCATCCTGATCAAGAACTGAAATTTTTCAAACTCACATCACTGGCTGGTGCATACTGGAAGGGAAGCGAGAAAAATGCCATGTTAACGCGTATTTACGGCACAGTTTGGCCGACTCAGGCTGAACTGGATGTTTATTTACTTCAACAAGAAGAAGCTAAAAAAAGAGACCATCGCAAAATCGGTCGAGAACTAGAACTGTTTTTCATCGATGATATGGTGGGTAAGGGTCTCGTCATGTGGTTACCTAAAGGCACAATCTTACGTGATCAAGTTGAAAAGTTAGCGAAAGAAAAAGAACACGACGCTGGGTATCAGCGCGTTGCATCGCCCCACATCGCTCGAGAAGAGTTGTTCTTAACCTCAGGTCATCTCCCATACTACAAAGACAGCATGTATCCACCGATGGAGATGGATGATGGGACCTATTACCTCAAAGCGATGAACTGTCCTCATCATCATCGAATGTTCTTATTCAGACCACGTAGCTATCGAGAATTCCCAATTCGGTTTGCAGAATATGGGACCTGTTATCGCAATGAACTTTCTGGAACTCTCCAAGGCCTGCTGCGCGTCCGCGGCATGACTATGAATGATGCTCACATTTATATTCGGAAAGACCAGATCAAAGACGAGTTCAAAAAAGTCCTACAACTTACTCAAGAGTACTTCGATATTTT
This sequence comes from Patescibacteria group bacterium, assembly GCA_039934415.1. Lineage (GTDB taxonomy): Bacteria > Patescibacteriota > Microgenomatia > UBA1400 > PJMF01 > JBDTME01. Next base: position 86,963 of record JBDTME010000005.1, on the reverse strand, counting down.
CGGACTAAAAGACTATTGGTTCCGCTTGTCAAAATGGAGCCCAGCGCATCCTGAAAAATACATAAATGAGCCCAAAAACTGGGAGTATTCAGAACAGATGCTCAGAGAAGTTTTGCAGGAAATGAAAGTGAAATTTGTCGAAGTCGACGATGAAGCAGCTTTTTATGGACCAAAAGTCGACGTTCAGTTCAAATCGGTAATTGGTCGGGAAGAGACCATGTCGACAATCCAGCTCGACTTCTTGGCTAAGGCTAGATTTAACCTGAATTATATTGACTCAGAGGGCAAAGAAAACAACGACGTTTTTGTGATTCACAGAGCTCCGTTATCAGTGCATGAACGCTTCATGGCGTTCTTGATCGAACACTTTGCGGGCGCGTTTCCTCTCTGGTTATCACCGGTCCAAGTCGCCATCGTACCGATTTCTCAAGACCAACATGAGTACGCAGCTACAATCCAACAAAAACTGGATAAGCAAGGAATTAGAGTCGAGGTATACGGCGAAGCAGAATCCATGCAAAACCGCATTCGCAAGGCTGCCGGACAAAAGATTCCGTACATTTTAGTAGTAGGGAAGAAGGAAGTGGAAGACGGGACAGTTTCGGTCAGACAGCGAGGGAGTAAAGAGTCAACGGTGGTCAAAGTTGAAGAGTTTGCTAGTAAAGTCAACGAAGAGGTCAATTCACGAGTCATTTAGTAGTCTTGACCCACTCATTCACCTCTGGTAGAATCACAAGTCTGCTTGTATAATGAAGAATCAACTGACCCAAGGAGGGCAAGATAGCAAAAAAGTATTTTCAGACAAATCATCGGATAACCCATCCGGAGCTTCGCGTACTCGATGAGTTCGGTAAACAAATAGGCGTGATGACTAGAGAAGAAGCAGTAGAAAAAGCAAAGTCTGAAGATAAAGATGTCGTCTTGATCACAGAGGAGGCACGACCTCCAGTAGCTAAGATCATCAGCTTTTCAAAGTTTAAGTATCAACTTGATCAGAAACGCGCTGAAGGCAAAAAAGCTGCTAAAAAGCAGGAAATCAAAGAGTTACGTTTTCGACCCTTTATGGGTGATGGCGACTTTGACTACCGCATGAAGAAAATTTATGAGTATTTGGAAGATGGTGACAAAGTAAGACCTTACGTCGAGTTTAAAGGTCGAGAAATCACTCGAAAAGAGTTCGGCTTTAAACTAATTGAACGAATTGTAGAGAAGACTCAAGACTTGGCAACGATTGAAATCCCAGCCAAATTACTCGGTAAAAAGATCTTCTTACAACTCATGCCAGTCAAGAAAAAACTCGTAAAAGTTGAAGTAAAAAAAGTTGACGAAAAACCAGAATAAGTAATTACAGTGAATCAGGAACCTTATGAAAAGCTATAAACAAAAACCCCGACGAGGAGTCTTAGCTCGATTTAAAATCACCGGTACTGGTAAAGTACTACGCCGAGCTCAAAACATGCGACATCTGAGACGTAAGAAATCCAAGAGTGCTATCAGAGCCAGTCGCAAGCCAATTGAAGTCAAAGGAAGATTCGCTAAAAAAATTAAACAAATGATGGGAATTGCTTAAATTGAAGTTATTTAATAAGTGCTTTATGCACTAGGTTTTAAAACTTTCTCCGCCTTAGTGGAGAAGACCGAAGGAAATATATGCCAAGAACAAAGACCGGCGTCGTCCGCCGAAGAGGCCACAAAAAGTTGCTTGAGAGAACCAAGGGTTTTCGAATGACCAAAAATCGTTTGGTCAAAGTCGCAATGGAAGCCGACTTGCACGCCAGTCAATACGCCTTTATCGGACGCAAACTGCGCAAGCGCAACTTCCGTTCACTGTGGATTGTTCGTATCAGTGCAGCTGTAAAAGCCATTGATCCGTCTATGAACTACTCACGATTCATGCACAGCCTCAAAACCGCTAAGATCGACCTCGACCGCAAGATGCTGTCAGAGCTCGCAATCAATGATCCTAAAGCCTTTGAAGCAGTCGTCAAACAAGTGGTCAAATAAATATCGCCAACCTATGACACTCACATTAAATACATTTTTCTTTTTTACCTCCATCTAACGTGGGGTAATTCTTGTGAATTGAATACCCCGCGAAAGCGGGGTTTTTTGTTTATAAAGCACAAAATATAAAAACAACAGGATTACTGTTACAATACGAAATATGCAAACAGAAGAATTAAAAACTAAAATTGATTCGGTTATTAACGACCTCAAAGCAGACCAGAGTGATCTGGAAACCCAACGCATCAAATATCTTGGCAAAAAAGGACAGTTCAATCTTTTGGCAAAAATGATCGGTCAGGCTGACGACAAAAAAATGGCAGGCGAGTTGCTCAACGATTTAAAAAAACAAATCGAAGACCACCTTTCATCCTTGCAACTTGCAACTCATAACTCACAACGTCTCTGGACTGATTTAACGATCCCAGGTCTCAAGCCTCATGTCGGTCACATGCATCCTATTTCGCAGGCGATTGAGGAGATTTCTGACATTTTCAAACAAATAGGTTTCACCAGAGTCCGTTATGCGGAAGCTGATTGGGATTGGTACGCTTTTGAAGGTCTCAATATGCCACCTGATCATCCCGCTCGTGATGAATGGGAAACCTTTTTTGTAGATGTCCCTGATACCACTAAAACCAAAGAGTACGACGAAAACAATCCTCGCATGCGTCACCCGAGTTTAGTCGGCGGCAAAATCGTTATGACTCCCCACACTTCAAATGGCCAAGTGCACGAGATGGAACGAGTCAACTCTCAGCCACCTATTAGAATGATCAACATTGGCCGCTGCTATCGCCGACAACAAGACGTCACCCACACCCAAATGTTCCACCAGTTCGAAGGACTCGTCGTAGACAAAGGCATCAATATTCAACATTTGAAAGGTACTTTGGACTTCTTTGCGCAACAATTCTACGGACCAGGCACCAAATCAAGAATTCGACCGTTTCATTTTCAGTTTACTGAACCATCATTTGAAGTTGATTTTAGTTGTCACATCTGTAACGGCACTGGTATTAAAAATGGTGATAAATGTAAGTTTTGTAAATCTGGTTGGCACGAAGTCGGTGGCGCTGGCATGGTACATCCAAACGTTTTAAAAGCAGGCGGTATCGATCCAGAACAATATACTGGTTTTGCCTTCGGCTGGGGAGTTGAACGCACGTATACACTCAAAGAAGGTTTAAATATTGACGACATCCGACTTTTATTCTCGGGTGACTTGCGCTTTTTACGACAATTCTAAGGATCATATGAATATTCTCATCCCACACAAATGGCTACTCGAACATTTAGAAACAGATGCTTCACCACAAGACATTCAACGTTTAGTGTCTCTTAGTGGTCCCTCGATTGAACGAATCTATGAACGAGATGGTGACTCCGTGTATGACATTGAAGTTACAACTAATCGAGTTGACACGATGTCTGTGCGCGGAATTGCTCGCGAATGTGCCGTGATTCTGCAACATGCAGGTGTCGCTGCAAAACTAAAACCACTTCATTTACCAGGAATTGAGGCTGGAAGTAATTTATTCCCTGAACCCAAAATTGTGAATAATCCACAGTTTTGCAAACGCGTTTTGTACGTCATTTTAAAAGATGTCAAACGTACTGCAACTCCTGATTGGATGGCACAACGATTGAGTCAAGTTGATATTGGCGTTCATGACGCGGTCATCGACATTACTAATTACATCACCCACGAACTTGGTCACCCTTGTCACGCCTTTGACTACGACAAAATCATGAAATTGGGCGGCGAGATCATCGTCAAAGAAGCAACACCTGGAAAAATATTCACCACTTTAGATGGAATGGAATATAAAACAATCGGAGGTGAAATAGTTTTCGAAAATCAAAAAGGAGAGATCATTGATTTCCCGGCTATCAAAGGGACTGCCAATACCTCGATCGATGATCGAACACAAAATGTACTCTTTTGGATAGAATCCCTTGATCCTAAAAAAGTTCGTTTTGGCTCAATGACTCATGCTATCCGCACCGTCGCAGCTCAGCTAAATGAAAAGGATGTCGACCCTGAACTGGCAATGGATGTGTTGAAAAAAGGGGTCGAACTGTATCAAGAATTATGTGATGCACAAGTCGCAAGTGAAGTATATGACGAGTATCCACAACCCCGCCAGTTTGAACCGATTTCAGTCAAAAAAGACACGATAGATACCTATCTTGGGGTTGAACTTGAAAACAAGATAGTAGAACATATTTTGGAAGAGTTAGGCTGTAAAGTTGAAAAAGCAAACGATACAACTTTTTTGGTCACTCCACCATCCTTCCGACCTGATTTAAAAATTCCTGTAGACATCGTCGAGGAAGTAGCACGTATCTATGGATATCACAATTTACCAAGTGTAGTGATGCACACGCCCATTCCATTATCAAGACAAGAAGGTGTTAATTTCCAGTTGGAAGAAAAAATTAAACATTTTTTGAGTGATATCGGCTGGCAAGAACTGTATACCTATTCCTTAGTCAGCGAAAAACTGGCAGTTGAATCAGGCTGGGCATTGGATGAACATTTAAAATTGCAAAACCCCCTGACTGATGATCGAGTGTATCTCAGAAACTCATTAGTGCCATCTCTGAACGAAGTCATTGATTCCAATCCTAACGAGAGCTCACTTTCAGTCTTTGAAATTGCAAATGTATACTGGAAAACTACCACCGGATTGCCAGATGAAGTACTCATGCTAAGTATGGTCTCGAATCGCGAGTTTCGAAAAGTCAAAGGTGATCTCGAGGCTTTATTGGACCGACTCCATATTTCAAATCTGTCCCAAGAACTCAAAAACCCACAAATTCCAACCATTGCCCAGTCATCGATACTGAAGACGACACATAGTGGGGAAGTGGTGCAATTAGGCACAATCGCAGTGTTAAAGAACGGAAGAACTGTTATTCAACTTGAACTTACAAATCTGATTCGCGTAACTAAAAAACACCCTACCTATAAGCCAATTCCGCAAACCGCTCAAATTATTGAAGACCTTACCTTCACAATGCTAGAAAAAACACAATTAGGACCAGTAATCGAATCAGTTAAAAAAGTATCACCACTAATCTCTTTTGTTGAGCTCAAAGATGTGTTTAAACAAAATGTGACGTTAACAATTACATACTTGAATCCAACTCAAAATATTAGCTCCGTAGACGTTGAACCTGTCAGAAGAAAGATCGTGGAAAAATTAAAAGAAGATTATAAAGCCATCCTCGTTGGCAAACTTTATTAACAAAAGGAGTGATATGGCCTCAAAAGAATACGATTTGGTAACAATAACACATGAATTAATTCAAAGATTTGAAGAAGGCGATGATCAGATTACACGAGACTCCTGGGATGCTCTTTTGGATGCCCTCACAAATTATGTCGTAGTATTTGCATCGGCACCAACCACAGAAACTTATCAAGACAAAAAAAGATATCCTACAATAAATCTCCTCCAAGTACTGAGTGCGAACGGTGTTCAAACTACTTCAGCTCAAAGAAGAGGCGTTGGTCATGAACTTGAAACTGATTATTAGTTCTTTGTTCATTCGAATCGAGTAAATCTTGAAAATTCCCAACTCATTTAGAGTGGTACGGCTGGTACTATTGGCGTGCTCGTCGGCGCAGCAGTTGACTCTGGTGTACTGCTAGGCAGAGGAGTTGGAGTTGGTTCTTGCCAGTTTGCCCCACCAGTTCCGATATGCAGATGGCTTGACTCGACCTCTGTCCCCGAATTGTCTTTCGCTTTTGCATAAATCTCAAAACGCCCATTTCCTAATTGCAACCGCGTCGTATATGGACGATCGGTCAAAGTTTCACGCTTATTGCCATTCACCCAAATCTCAACGTGAGCAATCCCATTCACGCCAACTGCGTCAATCTCAACATCAACGGCTTGTTCAGGGTAATTCGTCTGATCGCTAGGTTTATTTACTTTTACAAATAACTGGTCACCAGTGTCATGATCATTACAGTACTCAGTTGGAGTTTTAAACTTATCATCCGACTGACCAGTTATCCAAGCATTTATAGCATCTTGCCAACGATTCTTGCCATCTTGGCTTACAGGATCATTTTCTTTGAGAACTATAAACTCTTTTTCCTCATAATCACCTTGAGCAACTCGGGTTTCAGGTGCGAGTTTATTTTGACCTCTACACAACTTTACTTTGGCATGAATTGGATCTGGAAGTTGAGGCAAAGTGCCTTTGAGAATGTACTCTTTTTTAGTCGCGTAACCATCATGTGCTGGGTATCCAGAAACTTGATCAACATCAACTTGCTCGACATCATCAGGCATTTCCCAGGCTGGTGTTTCACGACCTTGAGCAATTGCCTCATTCATTACACGTAACCAGATAGGTGAGGCACCTGTAATACCTGAAGCAACTTTCTTCATGGCAGTATTGTTATTATTTCCCACCCACACTCCAACCATCGTCGTCTTACTCCAACCAATTGTCCAGTTATCCTTTTGATCATTGGTGGTACCGGTTTTGACAGCAATTGGCTTTTTGGTATTTAACTGTGAGTTTGCACCAAATGCGAGCAACCGAGCATTGTTGTCGGTCAGGATATCATCCATTAAAAATGCTTCTCCAGGTTCCATCACGCGTTTTCCAGCAACCGGTTTGTACTGATAGAGCACATGCCCTTCATGATCTTCGACTTTGAGAATCGAAACAGGCTCAACTTTTGTTCCGCCATTTGCGAAAGCACTATACGCACTCACAGTATCAATTAAATGAACCTCACCACCACCCAATGTCACAGCTAGGCCAAAGTTTCGTAAGTTTTGCTCAGTAGGCTCTAGAGTAGGGAAGCCCATGTCATATGCCAATTGCAACATATTAGGGACGCCCACGTTTGCCAATAGTTTAACAGCAGTGACATTCAACGAACTCCCTAAGGCAGTTCGGAATGGGACAGGGCCATGATATTTGCCATCGTAATTTTTGGGCTCGTACGCTTTGATTTGATCATTGGGTTGAAAAACAGTCTGCGTATCAATCAACATCGTTGATGGGGTATATCCTTTTTTAAGTGCAGCGAGATAGGTCACCGGTTTAATTGACGAACCTGGTTGACGTAGACCGTTAACACCCACATTAAACTTTCCGTCAATTGAAGTAGAAAAATAATCTTTACTCCCAATCATCGTTAAAATTTCACCGGTTTGCGGATCTAATACAATCACCGATCCATTGGTGATATTTAACGATTCAACTTTTTCAATCTCCTCTTTAACAATGTCTTGTGACACGTTTTGCATCTGCAAATCCAAAGTAGTAAAGACTTTGAGTCCACCATTCTCTACGAGTTGTGGTCCAAACATTTCTTCCAACTGATCTTTTACGTAAAAAACAAAGTGTGGAGCTTTGATAGAAGTGGATTGTTGTTGGAACACCACTGCATCGAGTTCAGCATCGGCAGTTTTCTCCAAATCCTCTGAGATATATCCATCTTCCTTCATTCGACGTAATACTCCCAAAGCGCGCCACTTCCATAAATCAACGCCATCATCTGTTTTCTTCCCAGAAAAAGGTGAGTAAGCACTAGGGCGTTGAGGGAGACCGGCTAAGATCGATGATTCAACAAGCGAAAGCTGTGAAGCATCTTTATTAAAATAGAGTTGGGCAGCGGCTTCGACACCAGCAGCATTACTTCCATACGGAACTTCATTTAAATACATCTCCAAAATCTGATCTTTAGTAAACTGTCGTTCAATCTGCATTGACAAAATTAACTCTTTGGCTTTGCGAATTAAACTCCGATCATTCGTCAACAAAACATTTTTGACCAACTGCTGTGTTAAGGTCGAACCACCCACAACGCGTCCTCGACGGAAAATATAGTTGTAGACAATACGAATTGGAGTGAGTGGATCAAAACCACCGTGCACATAAAAATCTTTATCTTCAGTTGCTACGGTTGCCTGACGCATGTACTGTGAAATGTGATCAAATGTCACCGGCTCCCGACGCTCATCACCATATACATCGTATAACTGGCGGCCTTCACGATCGAGTAATTGAGTGCTAAACCCTTCGCGACGAACAACTTTCCCTGGCTGAGGCAAATCCTTGGTAAACCAGGCAAACACTGCTGTAAAAATGAGGATGCCTAAGATAGTTGAAAACAAACACCCAAATGAAAAGAAGCGAAAGATTTTCAAAAACCGCAGTTGCTTTGTGTCCTTTTCAGTCAGCCCCATAATCTTTCGATTTTTATCGATGAGTCTCTTTTGAACATGATGGTACCAGGGTGGAGAAACGAGCTTTTGCATCGTGGTCATTGTAGCATTTTGAGCACAAGGTTTCGAGTTTAAAATTATGTTATGATGGAATCAACTTGAAAGGTGTTTATGACTTCTAAATCTGCCCTCACTATTTTTGTGACCGGTGTCATGTGTTGTGCTGTCTCAGTTGTCGCAGTTATTTTAACCGCAAAAACATTTGGCCCTTTACCTCTTTCAGTCAGTCAAACCACAACTCAGAAACAAGGGACATTTGATGTCACAGGCCAAAGTGAAGTGACAGTCGTTCCAGATAACGCAGAGCTCACTTTAGGCCTTGAAGTTACCAAACCAAAAGTTGCTGAAGCACAAATTCAAGTGAATCAAGTGATCAGTGATTTAACAACCAAATTAAAAACAATGGGCATTGATGCTAAAGATATCAAAACTCAAAATTACTCAGTCAACCCCAACTATGATTACACTACTGGCACACAAAGAACCAATGGTTACCGAGTAAGCTCTTCACTTCGAGTCAATGTCAAACAGTTTGATCAAATTAATGGAATTATCGATACTGCTACCGCGGCAGGCGTCACTGAGATTGGTAACGTCCAGTTCACCTTGAGTGATGAAAAAGAAGCTGAGGTCAAACAGCAAGCACGTAAAGAAGCCATTGATAAAGCCAAGAACAATGCCTCAGAGTTATCCGGCTTAGCAGGCATGAAACTTGGAAAAATTGTCAACATTTCCGAACTCACTCCAGCTCGTCCAATCATGTATGAATCGTCAAAATCAGCTATATCTCTTTCTGCTGGGGGAGCACTTGATCAAGCAACGAACATCGAAGCCGGCTCAAGCTCATATACGTATACCGTAACCTTAAGTTACGAGACATTGTAAAAGTAAGCACATCACTTGAAGAAATTACTTTTTTCGTTATAATCTGTTTAGATGTTTAAGCACTCATATTACTATTATGTCTATTGCAACTTCGTAAAAGGGAGAATGGTGTCGTAAGTTTTTATCAAAAATAAAATTTCACACCCCGACTCCTAGTCGGGGTTTTTGTTAAATCCTGAAGTATAATTAGGAGACATATGAAATCAAATGAACAAGATAAACTCTTAGAAGTGCTCAGCAGAGGAGTGGCTGAAGTTTTGCCGTCGGTGAATACTTTAGCAGAGGTCATGCAAAAGAAAAAAATCCGAGTCTATTTGGGCATCGATCCTACCGGTTTTTTGTTAACACTTGGCCACTCTGTAGTCCTAAGAAAACTACAACAATTTGCCGAGCTGGGTCATGATGTCATTCTATTGATTGGAAACGGTACAGTTCGAATTGGAGATCCCACAGGCAGAGATTCATCGCGACCAGTCCTAACTGATGAACAAATCAGAGAACGGTTCAAAGACTGGAAAAAACAAGCCGAGCGAATTTTAGACTTTAGCAAAATTACGATTAAATATAATGGTGATTGGTTAGACAAATTAAACTACTCGGACATCATTAAGCTCATGGCGCAAACCACTGTTCAACAACTCATTGAACGTGACATGTTTCAAGAGCGGTTGAAAAAGAATCTGCCAATCTTTGGTCATGAAATCATGTACCCACTTATACAAGGCTATGACTCAGTTGCTATGGATGTTGACCTAGAGATAGGTGGAACTGACCAGACTTTTAACATGATGATGGGACGACACTTACAACGCGTCTACAATAACCATGAAAAATGGGTGTTGGCAACTCCTATCATCAACGGTACAGACGGTCGAAAAATGAGTAAAAGCTTCGATAATTTTATTGCCTTGACTGAAAATCCCAACGACATGTACGGCAAACTCATGTCGATCGATGACTCGATGATCATTGGGTACTTCACTGTTTTAACAGATGAGCCAATGCATTCTATTGAAAAAATGAAAACTGCATTAGACAGTGGTCAGCATCCATTACCATTCAAGAAACGACTTGCCTTCATGATCACTGAGTTTTATCATACGAAAGCAGACGCGCTTGCGGCAGAAAAACATTTCGAGGCTACTGTGCAGCGTAAACAATTACCTACAGATATTCCTGAAATTAAATTAAAAGATCAGTCATTATCTATATTGGATATTTTAGTCATAGCCGAGCCTGATTTAAGCAAATCACAGCTTCGACGTTTGATTACTCAAGGCGGTGTAGAACTGATCATGAAGAATCGTGATAAAGTCGTACCACAAACCGCATTTGATAAATTTGCCACACTGAATATTGATGTGATAAAAATAGGTAAAAGAAAATTTGTAAAAATTAATATATAACAATAGAAGCAAATGGTTTCCTAGTAGAAGAATAAAGAGCAACTAGAGAGACAGGTAAAAGATAAACATCTTCGAGTTGCTCGCTCAGCTCGATTACAAATGTAATATTTTTAAATTATGACGAAAAAAACCAAAGAACGCATCGTTACTGTATTCGCCATCTTTATGATTCTCGGTATGGTCGGTAGTGCTTTTTCAGGGTTGCTCGTCTTGTTCCAGTAAATGCTGCATTTTGTTACAACAACTTTTTGAGCTACACTTCGATCATGTATCGTCTTACTGATTCCCTATTAAAAGTACATGGCGTTGGTCCAAAACTGTTCGAACAACTTCAAGATGCTAAATTTTCGACGGTCAAGGATTTATTACTACATTTGCCTTTTCGATACGAAGATAGATCGGAACGCTTTACCATTGATCAGGTTAAACAACTCGCTGACTCTCCAGAGAAAAAACTATTTACCTTAGAAGCAATCGTGAAGTCTTCCCGCAATAATTTTTTTCGAGGACGATCAATGCAGTCCGCTACTTTAGTAGATGAAACTGGTCAAATTACTGCAAGCTGGTTTAACAATCCTTATGTTGTGAAAAGATTAAAGAACGGTGAGAGTTACTTGTTTAGTGGACAAGTAGGCATTTCTAAAAAAGGCCAAATCTTCCTCACACAACCCATCGTTGAAGATATTAATAAAGAATCAATTCATACCAATCGACTTGTCCCGATCTATTCAAATATTCCCGGACTCTTACCAACGGTACTTCGTAAAGTCCAAAAAGACCTTATAGATAACATTGAAGAAATTCCAGACAAATTAGGAAGCCTTGATCTGGTGAGTTCACAATCTGACATATCACCACTTTCATTGACAAAAGCGTTAAAAATCGTTCACTTTCCCGACGAAATTGATTCAGTCATTGAAGCGAGAGAACGGTTCGCTTTAGAAGAGTTAGTACTGTTGATCCAACACTCTTTGTATCTGAAGGAAGAATGGAAGAAAAATAAGAAGACTATTCAAACACAAAATAAGAAACTCAATATTCCAAGTACAATTCCTTTTCAACTTACCACTTCACAACAGAGAAGTGCACAAGAAGTTATCGATGATTTAACACAAGACTCGCCAATGAATCGATTATTAATTGGGGATGTTGGTTCTGGCAAAACTATTGTAGCTGGCCTAGCAATGCAAAAAATTGTAGAAAGTGGTCATCATGCAGCTATCATTGCACCAACACAAATTCTGGCTGAACAACACACGAAGACCTTACAAAAATTTTTCCCTGAAATTCCAAACTATCTGATCACAAGTAAATCGAAAGTTAAAATCGAAAAGCCTGGGTTCATTATCGGTACGCACGCAATTTTAAATCTCATCAAAAAGTTGAAAGAAGAAAGAACAGGCCCATCGATAGCACTGATCATCTTTGATGAACAGCATCGCTTTGGTGTTACTCAACGATCTGAACTAGTACATCACGATATTCACCCTCATATTTTAACCATGACAGCTACACCTATTCCGCGTAGTTTGATGCTAACTATCTTTTCTCACCTCAATTTATCTACGATTGATGAACTGCCAAAAAATCGAGTACCTACTAAAACATGGGTGCTTCCTGAAACCAAACGCGGCTCTATGTATCAATGGTTGAAAGATCAAATTAAAAAAGGGAAAAAGGAGGGTGTGCAATTCCAAGCACTGATTGTATGTCCATTTATCAATCCTTCTGAGTCTGAAGCATTAGAAAATGTAGCAGCAGCCAAAGAGATGTTTGAATCGGTAAGTAAAGAACTAAAAACAGAGATTAAAAAGTCAGCAATTACTGTTTCTTTGCTGCACTCAAAAATTAAAAAAGCAGAAAAGCAACAGGTAATAACCGATCTATTCAGTGGAAAAATTGACGTGCTTGTGACAACCCCTATTATCGAAGTTGGTGTCGACCTGCCCCAAGCCTCTGCTATCGTGATTGAAGCCTCTGAACGGTTTGGTTTGGCAAGTTTGCATCAGCTGCGTGGGCGTGTAGGTCGAGCAGGCCAACAGGGATACTGTTTACTCTTTAGTAATTCAAAATCTGGAGACGCACATAAGCGTCTTAAAAAATTTGAAACTATTCATTCAGGTCAAGAACTTGCAGAGCTTGATTTAGAGAATAGGGGAGCGGGAGACCTTTTTGGGACACAACAACATGGTTTCGACAACCTACAGTTTGCCAGCTGGACAGACCTTGAACTGATCAGAAAAGCCAAATCAATTATTGAACAACTAAATAAAAACAAAGCTAAGTACCAGTCTCCACTACTAAAAGTCTCGATTGAAACAAAAGTATTGGCAAATTAGGAAGTGAGCTATGAGTCCCATAATGTTCCCGCTTGACACTATCCTTTCTCTAGGTATACTCAAATATTCTCCTCAAGCCAACTTGAGAATTGACAGAAGGTCGAAAAAAGGAGAAATTAGGTAAACAAATTCCTTTTAAAATTACAACTAGGATTTCACTGAAGGATTCATATGGGAGCATTACCAAAACGCCGTATTTCATCTGGTCGTCGAGGTCGTCGACGCATTGCTGACGCAATGAAGAGTAAGATCGTGAAACAGTTCATCGTGTCAAAACATAAGACTAAAATAGTTGACTCACTCAAGAAAATACTGGGAATGAGTTAAACAGAGAAAGCTGAACTCGACATAAAATCTTGATACTCGCTTCTTTCCGCTAAAGGATAGTTCTTTGGTCGAAGCTACTTAACATATGGATCCAATTGACGACTCCAACCAAGATCAACGGCACGAAAAACGGATTCGTCGTTTTCAGGCACTCTTTGCCTTTGCGTTTGGTAAAGAGACCTATGATCCCTCATTTGAGAGCTACATCGAGCAGTTTATAGTTCACCAATCCAAAATTGATGAACAAATTAACTTAGCTGCTCCAGAATGGCCAATAGAGCAGATGAATAACGTCGATTTGGCGATTCTACGCTCAGCTCTTCTTGAGGTCATAACTAAAAAAACGCCAAAGAAAGTCGTCATCAATGAAGCAATTGAGATTGCTAAGGACTTTGGAACAGATAGTTCACCAAAATTCGTAAATGGAGTCTTGGGAAAATTACTTATTGATTCTAAAGAAGAAAAAGTATTATTGTTGACATGATTGATAAACTTTCCAAATCAATCCTGTTAGATCGTGAATATCTGGCGAATGTTTTGAGCCAGAATAAACAAGATCAAAACAACGAGTAGACTAAATAATCGGACTGTTCAGTTCGAGAAGGTCTTATCGACATTTATTAGATATTAATTTTTGCTTATGCTTGCCCAGTCAAATACACACCAACACATGCAAGATACTTCAATTGATCAAGTGGTCAAGAAAACTATCGAAGAAGTCACTGGTAACGGTCTCAACGATATTCGAGCAGAATCAGATCTGATTGAGGATTTGGGTATCAGTAACAGTGAATTACTCAATATTGTCAAAAAAATCCAGAATAAACTCGAGATTGAGCTTTCAACTGAGGCAAAAGAAGAACTATTTAAAGAAGCCGAAGTAGTTCAAGACGTCGTAGATATTATTGCTGAAGAGTACGAATTTTGATTGACACTTCAACCATCCTACCAGTTTTTAACAATCCAGACCTCCTCGTCACAGCATTGACCCATAGGAGTGCTTTAAACGAGCATTTATCAACTTCTAAAGAGTCAAACGAGCGCTTTGAATTTCTCGGTGACGCAGTCTTAGAACTGTGCGCAACTAACTTTCTATTTAAAGAACTCCCAGAGGAGCAAGAAGGTACTTTGACCTCTTATCGCTCGGCACTTGTCAAAACCACCACTCTCGCTGAAATAGCAGAAGAGATGGGTTTGAGTGAGTCTCTATATATGAGTAAGGGAGAAAAGCGAACGAACGGCCATCATAATCCTTCTTTATTGGCGGATACCTTTGAAGCACTACTTGGAGCGATTTACTTAGACCAAGGCTATGACGCAGTCTTTGCGTTTTTAAATGAAAAACTGTTTCCTAGATTTGAAATGATTCAAAAAAATCAGCTACATCGTGATTTTAAGAGTAGTTTTCAAGAGCTTGTCCAGGCACAAGGCAAACCCACCCCCACATACTCCGTTTTAGCAGAAAAAGGTCCAGATCATCAAAAAGAGTTTACCGTTGGCGTGTTCATAGAACAAGAAAAAATAGCTGAAGCCTCTGGTGCAAGTAAGCAAAAAGCTGAGGAAGCCGCTGCCAAAGTTGCACTTGAGAAACTCAAGGGGAAATGATATAGTTCATTCTCTTGAGATGATTAAGGTAAAAAACCATGTTGAAAATCAAACTTGCCAGATTCGGCAAAAGACACCAGCCACATTTCCGATTCGTCATCACCGAAGCACGTGATAAACGTGACGGACAGTACGTGGTCAGTCTTGGATACTACGCTCCTACTTCTGAACCAAAATTGTTAGAGCTTGACCTAAAAGCTTATGATGAATGGCTCAAAAAAGGCGCTCAACCCACTGAAACCGTTGCTTCACTAGCAGAGCGGGTTCGTACAGGTAAAACTCACACTAAGAGAAAAAAGTTGTCTAAGAAGGCAGCGGCAAAACTGGCCAAACCAGCAGAACCTGTTGTTGAAGTAGCAAAAGAAGCTCCGACAGAACCAGTAGCACCAGCAGCTGTCGAAGAAACCAAAGTTGAAGCAGAAACAGTAACTCCAACCGTTTAAAGATGAAAAACTTACTCACTTTCCTGTTGATTCACATCGTTGACCATCCTGATGATGTTCTCGTGGAAGAACATGAATCAGACTTTTCCACAGAGTATTTGATCAAAGTAAATCAAGAAGACATCGGTAAAGTGATCGGCAAAAACGGTCGAATCATTCAAGCTATCCGTACCATTGCTAAAGTTCGAGCGATGAAAGAACAACGCAAGATCATGATTCAACTGGCTGAAGAAGTCATCGCTTAATCCCTCTCAACTATCTCACTGAAATAAATCCTCTTTTCCACCTCCACCTACAGTTGGATTAGCTGGAATTTGTGATGATACTGGCACCTGAAATTGGTCGAGTTCTGCCGTTTCATCATTCGTAAACTTACTCAAGTCAGGCAAATCTTGATTCGGGTCCGTTTGAATTTTTCCTGTAAAAAAGTAGGAGGTGAGTGTCAGCGTTGCTTCAAAAACGTGAGGATCACTAAGCTTTTGTTGATCAACTAGATCTTGGCGATTGATCGCTTTCAAAGCTAGTTCTGTAGTCTCAGTTAATGGAGTGATGTTATTGATTGCTTTTAAGAAACTGTTCACATTCTCAATCTTTCCAATCAGTATGATTTGAGTCTCGATAGAGCCCAGGTTTGGATTTGCGCCCACAGGAGGTTTAATTGTTTTGAGTTCACCACTGGCTGTCGATATTTCACCAGGAACGACACCAAATTCAGAGATAATGACACCGGTCTCAGCAGATACTCGGTCAATTTGATTCAATAATTGGAGAAGTGGTTTTGACGAGGGCAAAATCGCGTTGATATCGCTTTTCTTGCTATAAAGATCAGTATTCTGGACGTTTTGCAGAATACTATTCTTTCTCTCAAGGTTAGCAAGTCTACCTTTTTCTGCATTGAGATTAGCGTAAGCAGTACGCGCTTTCGTCAAATTTGGAATTAAAATGGCCATTCCAACAAACAAGGTAACCCCGGCTAAACCAAAAGCGATGACCAACATCCTTCGAGTCTGAAGGATATATTGATAGTTGATTGGTGGTTTTTTCTTCGCTTCTGGCATCTTTTTCTTTTTAACGAATTACAAATTTAAGGGTTTAATTGTTTTTTTAGGTGCTGGAGTTGGTGACGCTAATGGCAGAATCACAGACACGTTTGTCGAATACACACCCGTCTTTTCTCGAGAAAGATCTGACACAGCCAGAGTAGGGTACTTCGTTAACACTTCTTTTGTTTGCATGAAACTCATGAGTTGTTGTAATTGAAACACATTACTTGCAGATACTTTAAAGTTAATCAAACCTTCTTTTTCTCTATTCACTTCAACAAGTGTGACTTGTTGACTGGCAAATAAGGAAGAAAAATACTCAACTGCCTCTTGTTGTACAAACTTTCCTTTCAGAAAAGTCTTTATCTCATCAAATTTTTGCGCGAGTGTTAAGTATTCTTGCTCAACCGAAGATAAAGATGAGATTTGGCTGGTCACAGCACTCTCTTTTTTCTTAACATTATTTAAAGATGCAGATAAGAAAAGTTGTAAACCAATCAAAATAACAGAAACCAGTACAACACCAGCCGTAATATAGGCCAGTATGGTAGCGTAACGACGGTCAGCTTTCTGTAAGATAGAGAGCTGTTTATGTCGCTGGCGGAGAAAGTTAATCGATACTGTTGACATACATTGGCGTTTTACTCTTGTCTTTCCACTAAACCCATACAAACACTATATGCTGCCTGATTAGCCTCGGGGATATTGCCAGTCACATTTGAAAAGGGAGTAACTAACTGAACTTCAACACCTAATAAAGATGCAGCATATGAAACAAAACCAGGCAACTGGGCGCTACCACCTGACAAGTACACGCGTTGAACGGCTTCTTGCGGGAACTGGGTTGTGTAGTACTGCATTGCCTTTTGGATCTGTTCCACCATCGATTTAATAACTGGCAACAAAGCCGCTTGAACTTTTCCTTGAAAATACTGTTGGTCTAGACCATAAGTTCGCTTATACTCTTCAGCCTGCTGGATTGGCAATGTCAACATGTTTTCAACCGCACGTGTAAGCAACATGCCACCTTGAGGATGGGAGAAAATGAAAGCAAGTTCACCAGCCCGTTCAATACTAATGTCTAAGGTAGAAAGTCCCATATGAGCTACAAGACTGACTGGATCGTTCTCTGCAGTGTGGATCGATCGCCATAAGGCAATCGTTTGCGTCTCGATGAATGTGGGCTCCATCCCAGAGCTAGAAAAAATACCCATCAAATCTTCAACAATCGTTTTTTTGACACCGATCAATAACACTCGCATTGGGGTTTCACGATCATTTTTTTCAGGACGAAATAGGACTTGATACTCCAAGGCCAACTCATCTTTAGGAATTGGAATAAACTGTTCAGCTTGCCAACCAATAGCTGAAGCTAGCTCCGCGTCTGTCAAGAGAGGAACTTGAATCACTTTAGTGGAAACAGCAGACTCAGGTAAAGCCAGGCGAACGTCTTCTTTAGGAAGCGAGTTATCTGTAAAAACAGCTTGGATGAGTTGTGACAACTTCTCTTTACTAATCTCATCGTTAGGAATACTCATTCCAACCGTGTTTGGAACCTCAACCACGCGAACAATTTCCAATTTTTTATTTTTCACTCGAGCATTCACAACCTTGATCGAGTATGTGCCGATATCAAGAGCCACACAGTTCATAAACACTCCACATTAATAATTAAACGCAGCTCATTTCGTGATAGTAGTACCAGAGTACAAAACAAAGTCGAAAATCGAAGGTGCCACTGGGTTTGTTCGGTTCACCTGAACAGCTCGACTTTCATTACCAAGATTGCTATCTGCAACAGATTTGACACGATAATATTGGGTGGGAAGATTCCAACCACTTCCTTGAATTTGAATGGAAGTATCATTGTAAATTGGGCGTACACGAACAAACTGATCACCAGGTAACAAGCTGATTGTAACTTGTCGAAATAATTCACCTGCAGGATCTGTTGACACATCGGTGAAACCTGTATTAGCGGTACTGCATGGTTGGTACGCATAATTCCGTGCCTTAACCGTTGATCCCACCTTATTAAAAACGGTAATCAGAAGTGAAGCCGGATTTTGTGAGCAGTTGGTTTCTTTTGCCCAACGAACTTGAATTCCTTGACCATTTGCCACACCAGAAACATCTGCTTGCGCAGAAACACCTTTAAATAATCGGGTCTCAAGTATGTTTACTTTATCGATCGTGTAGTTCACAGATATACCAGTATCGACACTTACAGAGCCTGAATATGTCGACCCAGTGAAGTTAAGGTCTTGAGTTAATGCATTTTCTACACCTGCCTCAGCACCATTCAAGGCGCGGTTTGACTCTTCTTCCTGACGGGAAATTGCCACATCAGTCGTTGCACGAGATGCAACAGCAATACCTACTGTGAGCAAAATAACAGTTAGTAGTAAGACTACCAATCCAGCCTGCCCAGAATCTGAGCGAGTCGCTTGATCAAAAGGCTTAAGACTCACAGATTTCATAACAAAAAAATCAGAAAAAAACTTCATAAAATGAGTATAACCAAACTAGAGGAGGAGGACAAGCAGACTGATCAAAATCCACGAACGATCACTGTACTCGTAAAATCTTGTGTACCCACATCTGTTACACGACTACTCGACTGATTGCCTTTTGAGAGGGTGAAAGAAATTGTTACGTTTGTTACAACTCCATCTGCGGTCTGTTGGCAATCAAATTGAAGGCCATTTGTTACATAAACAGCATCCGATGTCAGATAGATAGCAGAATTAGACGCGATTCTTGCATCGGTTGGCGATACTATCGTACGTTCAAAAGTTGTGATGCCTTCATCCAGAGAACGAAATCGAAGTTGCGTCATCCCATTCACACATGTTTGCCCGACATCATTCGGTAAGAGTTTGACGGCGTTTCGCAACAATGTGGTCATTTGTCCCATCGCATAATCGCCATTTTGCTTAATCGTCTTTGTTGTATTCACTTGTCCGCCACTGAGTAGAGTCGTCAATAACACAGACGATGCTGTCACAATGATCATAACCGTCAATGTAACAACGATGAGCATTTCAACTAGAGAAAAACCTGATTGTGAATGGAGTAATGATTGGTCTTGTCTTAGGTTTGGCATAAAGCTGATCATTTATACGACCGAAAAATATTTTTAGCACTCGCTGTTCGTGTGGTTGTCCCATCTCGCCATGTGACTGTTGCAGTTACCTGGACTTCAGTCAAACTCACCACCACAACACTCGCTTGACGCACAAAAGCGGTACTATTCGCACTCACCGTACATGCTCCAATCGACATATTCTGAAAACTGGCATT
The DNA here is from genome assembly GCA_039934415.1 of Patescibacteria group bacterium. Classification (GTDB taxonomy): domain Bacteria; phylum Patescibacteriota; class Microgenomatia; order UBA1400; family PJMF01; genus JBDTME01. The sequence continues at coordinate 67,345 of JBDTME010000005.1, read as the reverse complement.
ATCTGTAGGTAAGTCAGTTAAGCAGTACGTCACTGAGTTACCATCAGCCTGGATAGTGCTGTAAAAGGTTTCCCAACCCAACTGACGTTGAAATTTTCGAAAGACCTCAATGACTTCCTGAGTGTTTTGAGTGGCAAGTGACTGGTTATTTGACACCGACGAATTTCTTACAGCCAACAACAAGCCTGAAATGACTGATACTAGGCCAAAAATCATCGCCACAGATGCAACAGTCACTTCTACTAACGATTGACCGCTGGACCAAAACTTTTTGTTTTTCATGAGTTGCTACATTGATCTTCTGATATAAAAATATTGCTTTGACAACTGACCCAAAAGAATCACTTATGTTTTTACTAGCTATTCATACGCACCTTCAGTGATCTCACCACCAACATTCACGTTAAAGGTATAAGTGTATGTGCCATAAACAAGTGATACTGTACCAGGATTTACTACACCACCAGTAATCACACGGAATGTTTTATTTAGGTTGGTTGTAAGTAATGCACTTCCAGCTAAGGTAGCAGTTGTCACTACATAATCTTGATTTGTACAATCAGCCGTCAAAGTGATGATGGCACTGCTTGTGGTACCTGTGACGATATATCCGTTGAGTGTCTGGCAGCCAGCTGGTTTTTCACCTACACGAGCTTTTTTTTGAGCAAAGCGCATGGCCTCTTGAAGATTTTTTGCAGATTGAAGCACTTGTTGACGTTGATAGAACGCCCGATAACTGACTACGGCACCTCCGGTAAGTAGCGCAAAAATTGCGATCACAATCAACATCTCTATGAGAGTAAAACCACGCTGAGTAGAGGGTGAGGTGACAGAGTAGAGCAGATATTATCGAGTATGGCTGAACATTACGGATTCGTCAAACAGGTTTGGGTACCTGCAGGTTCAACAGTGTAACAAATCGAGTAGGTAAAACCATTGGCAGCGGCCTGATATTCGTATTGATAGGGACTTACATTATTAGGATCCGTAAGGGAGGGTGTAGACAGATAAGGTTTGAACGTAGCATCGTTTAGTAGGCTGGTAAAATTGGTCACTTTATTACTTGCGCTATAAATAGGATACTTCTGATTTGTCGCTCTGTAGAGTTCAAGGGCCGACCTGACTTGAGAAATATCTGCTTGGCGCTTACTATTCCGAGTTCGTTCACTGGTACCTCGAAAATTCACTAAACTAATCGCGGTCAGCATGATGATCAAAGCTGCTACTACAAGTAGCTCAATCAGTGTGAATCCATGCTGAAGCGTGTCTCTTTTCATATTGTTATTTACCAATATTATTAACAAAAACCTGACTCTGATCTGATTCTTTTGTGTATCCAAGTTGATAGGTAGTAGCGTTGGAACTTACCGTGTATTTGTACACCCCGGTATTTAGAGGATCATCAATGCTACTATTTTGTAGAAACTCCGTAAAACTAGAATTGGATAAGAGAGAACTAACACTGTTAGCCACTGGGTAACTTTTGTATATCTCGTAATATTGTTCAAGTGCTACCTGCATTTGTTTTACATCTGCTTCTCGTCTTCTATCCCGATTGGCATGAGAAGAAGTTGTGTACGCAACTACGAGTATTGAAGTGAAAACAACAACTAAGGTTGAGACAACAAGCATCTCAATAAATGTAAACCCGCTCGAGCCTGTCACTTTTCTTCTCATCATGTTTTACTGTAAATTACTGATACAAAACCAGTTGGTAGCACCAGAGGATGCGAAAGAACACGTGACTGCCGAAGAAGCTGCAGTACTATTACCTGAATTTGTCGATTCTAGATGTGCACACGCACAGTATGCGGAGGCAGAACAACGATATGAATACGTGTATGGTGAAACGTTCTTAGGATCTCGAGGTAAACCTGCAGGGAACTGCGCGGTACTTCCACCCATCGTCGTACAACCGGCTACTGCATCATATGTATTATTGGAAGCAAAATACTCTTCAAACCCCTTCTGGATACTTGTCATATCAGCACGACGCTTTGCATCACGTCCTTTTTGCTGAGCCGTCGTATAACTGACTGCTGCTAATGACATCAAGATCGACATGATCGAGATAACGACTAAAAGTTCAATGAGTGTGAAACCTTTTTTCATAATTAAAGAGAGGTAATAATATTAGTATACAGTACAGCCAGTCACATCTAGCGTATCACAATGTCAATCTTTGCAATTTGCGTCAGGACACTCGTATCACCAGTCAGATCTGTTACTACCAATTGGGCTTGATACAGACACTCAGCTTGTGCACATTGATACTGATGAGTGTAATTCCCGTCTTGCTCTAAAAAGTCTTTCGTTTGGCCGTCTCCCAACTTGATTTGTGTAGTAGCTTGTCCACTAATACCTGGATCGCTGACAAAGTAAAAGGTAATTGGTGTACCTTTAGGAAGAATAACTACTCGATTTTTCAAATCAGGGTTAGGATCAGAAGTGAACTTCAATACAGATGGCCGAGCAACACAGATAGGATAACATTCTTTTGGACAATCAGTCGCTTGCTTAAAAAGGTCACCAGTGCCTTTTTGTGTTTCTGCATTACAACACGCGTAGCCAAATCCGCCACAAGTTGCCTGAGGCTGATTTCCGGCAATACTGCTTATCCCTTGAATCATCTTAAACTTTTTCCCGTCGAGTAGGAGCGTAGTACGTCGATGGTATACTTCAAGAACAACTCCGCTCATTCCTACCGGGTCATACAAAAATCCAGATTGGCCACTCACTTTTTCAACGAAGGGTGGGAGTTTGTAGGTCTGAACTACAATCGGATCATTTGAGAAGAAATCACAGGTAACATCAACTTGATACTCAGTATCAGAAGTGAAGCGCAATTGGATCGATCTGACACCAGATCCAGATCTACCACTACTTTTTTCAAAGCATTGATCATCATATTCACTTTTATTTTTCGCCCCAGCCACAACTTCCATTTTGTTCTCAGCAATTCGTACTTGCTGGGTTCCCCAGAAAAGAAGACCCTCTCTAGTAATCAACCCAATCAAACTTAAACCTATAGTGATCATCAACACGTATTTGATAAGTAAGATAACGATTCTCATAACATCCCTAAATACCACTCTACAATTCTATTACCGTATACCAGAGCAAGCGCGGTCCCAACTACTAGAAATGGGCCAAACGGGATAGTTGCCTTCATATTCTTGCGTTTCAACACAACTAAACATAATCCAACCACTGCACCAAGAATGAATGCTAAAAAAGTCCCAACAAGCATCGATGGCCAACCTAGTAATAACCCCATTGGCAAACAATACTTTACGTCTCCAAAACCCATTCCTTTCCCTTTTGAGAAGAACCACAAGGCGAAAAAGAAACCTGTGATCAATAATGTTCCCAAAATGGAAAACAAAAAATCTGTTGGTTTCATAATACCAGACACCACTAGCGCTACGCGATAGACAATTGATAATCCGAGTAGAGAACCGACAGCATAATCAGGAATAATATAGGAAATGCTATCTGTAATAAAAATGATGAGTAAGAAAATTCCAACTAACAGCCAGAAAACTGGTTGAATGATATGAAATGGATGCTGGGAGAGCTGGAAGAATCGGAAAAAGAAAAAACCTCCGGCATACCACCAAACGAAGAGAACACCAGTTAATAACTCTACTACAGGATGAGTCAAAGCAATCGGTTTTCTGCAATGACGGCATTTGCCTCCAAGTATCAAAAATGAGAGAAGAGGAATGTTGTCATACCAGGCAATTTGTTTTTTACAGTGATCACACCGAGACCGACCGGTCACAAATGATTCATCATTCAACGTTCGGTAAATGACAACATTTAAAAAACTCCCGATGATGAGACCAAACCAAAATAAAATGAATCCGATAATAAAAAGTGGTAAGAACATCGAGTGAAGTATGAAGTATCGAGTAGCAGGTATCAAGTATCAGCTAGATCCAAAAACCCCCGCTTTCGCAGGGGTCATTTGAAAAGACAAGTAAAGTCATCACGGTAGACAAATCATATTATTGTCATTTATTGTGCCATTTGTGGTGATACATGTTGCCGTTCCACTAATAGTCAAACGGTGTGATGTATCATTTTGACAAGATCGAGCTGCTTCCAGTTTGAAGGCGTATGATGTTGGCACAAAGCAACCGTACATCGTTGCATTTGAGACTGCAGCTTTGTAAAGATAAATGACGCTCTCGTTTTTAATACGATTGACGAACCCTTGTTTAGTCTCGGCAGTTGTAACCAAGTCGTCCAAGAAATTCCAGTTTCCACCATTTGGATTCAATTGGAATAAACTATCAGGAAGAACACTCGATGCTGTGTAAGTACCAGTTGTTCGATTCCAAGGATAGAAGGTCTGAATTGCGTAGTAGCGATCAGAAGCATTAATCAGCTGCTCAATGTCTGAACGTTTACTTGTATCACGACCTTTATTAATCTGTTCAATTGGATTAATGGAGGAGAGAACTGCTACGGCTAAAATACCTATAACAGCAATCACAACCAACAACTCAATCATGGTGAAACCACCATCCTTCTTCATTCGCGTTTTGAGCTGAGCAAGCAATGAGTGGATATTCATAATTCTTCCTTTTATTTGTGTAACAAAATTTTAATCATCTTCAACTTTATACTAAGTCGATAATTCATTGCAAGAGCTGAAATGATTCGGTTGTTTAGAATTGGCTAGTCAGACTATAGATAGGCATGACAATAGCGACTACTAAGAAACCTACGCCCAATCCCAAAACAATCATGATCAAAGGTTCAATTGCGGTAGTCAGACCTTTTACAGCTTGCTCACTTTCGGTTTCAAAATAGTGTGAAAGTTTCAGTAGAACATCATCAAGTTGCCCAGTTTCTTCTCCTACTGAGATCATCTGTGCAAGAATTGGAGGGAAAAATTTATACTGCTCAATAGCCGTTGCTAGGGAACTTCCTTTTTCCACATAACCATACGCTTCTTTAATTGCTTCGCGATACACAACGTTGTCCATCGACTCAGCCACAATTTCCAGTGCCTCGAGCAGTGAAATGCCAGCCCCTAATAGTAACGAGAGTGTTCGTGCAAACTCAGTCAAAATAATTTTCTGCTGCAGGATTCCAAAAATAGGGACCTTAAGCAAATAGCTATCAAACATGTGTTGACCTTGAGGAGTTTGTCGCCATTTAACAATTCCAAAAATTGAACCACCTAAAACAGCGAAGATGATATACCAGTAGGATTGAAAAATTTCAGATGTGCTGATTAAGATCTGAGTTATGAGCGGCAGATCGGCACCAAAATCTTTATACATGGAAGAAAGTTGTGGGATCACAAAAATCATCATCACAGTTGCGACAATAAACATCGCAGACATAACAATTGCCGGATAGATCAAAGCGCCTTTAACCTTTCCGCGAAATTCTTTTTCTTTTTCTAAACTGTCAGCCATTCGCGCCAACACCTCACTGAGCACTCCAGCTGCTTCGCCAGCACGAACTAAATTTTGATACACCCGAGAAAACTGCTTATGCTTAGACAATGCCTCTGCAAATGAAGTACCACCTTCAATCTCACGTTTTATATCCGCAATGAGCTTACGCATCGCAGGCTTACTCTGGCGCTCGAGAATGGTCAACGCGTCAAGCAATGATAATCCAGCCGTGATCATTGTCGACAGTTGGCGAGTATAACCAATCACATCATCTTGTTTGATGCCACCTAGGAACGGAATTTTGATATTGCCACCTTCGTTTGCCTCGTGCACTTCAATCACAAACAAGCCACGATCCTTCAAGACGGCGAAAGCCTGGTCTCGAAGTTGAGCCTCGACTTTACCAGTTACGGTCTCACCGTAATTATTTTTAGCTTTGTATTTGTAGATTGGCATGAAACAAAATTTTTAATTTCTTTTAATATCTATTGTCATTCTTTCATTGTTATGAAAGGTTGTGTCGAAAAAAATCTAAACCATCCCCTTGATTAACCGATCAAACTCACTTGGCCGACTGGCATACTGGCGAGCAATTTCTTCATCGACTAAACCTGTTCGAACCCAATTCACTAGACTCGCCTCCAAAGAAATCATCCCTTGCTCAGCTGACATCTGCACCACGTTATCAATTTGGAATGACTTGCTTTCGCGAATCAGGTTTTTGATGGCTGGGTTCGCCATTAATACTTCAACCGCTGCTACTCGAGTATCCTTATGGGTGGGAATCAGGCGTTGTGAAAAAATCGCAGCGATTGTTGCTGCAAATTGTTGACGAATCTGCTCTTGTTGATGTTCAGGAAAGACATCAATCACACGATCGACAGTTTGCGCGGCCGAGTTAGTATGTAAAGTTGCCAAAACGAGGTGACCAGTCTCTGCAATCGTCAGCGCTGTTGCGATTGTCTCCAAATCCCTCAGCTCACCAATCAGAACCACATCAGGGTCTTCTCGCAACACACTATTTAGGGCGATATTCCAGTGCATTGTGTCGTAATGTACTTCACGTTGAGAAATGATGCTTTGCACAGGGCTGTACACAAACTCGATAGGATCTTCAATCGTAACAATGTGTTCGGCCCGAGTTTGATTGATCTCTTCAATGATCGCAGCTAATGAAGTACTTTTACCTTCGCCAGTCGGTCCGGTGATCAACACCAAACCTTGTCGCAATCTTGTCACATCATGAAAGACTTGAGGCAATCGCAATTCATCAATCGACTGAATTGTGCTAGGAATGAAACGGAGCGCAGCTGCTACTGTTCCAAGTTGTGTATATGCGTTGACGCGAAACCGACTCACTTTGTTAAATTTATAGGAAAAGTCAAACTCTTTTTGCTGCTCAAATAATTGCTTTTGTTCAGGCGTCAACAAACTAAATATCAACTCCTGAGTTTCCGCGGCGGTGAGGGGACCTGCGTCAGTCTTCAACAACTTACCGTTAACTCGCAAAAAGGGCGGAGAACCCACAATTAAATGCAGATCAGAAGCATTTTTATCTAAAACTAGTTGGAGTAACTCAGCGATGACCATAACCAAAATTTCTAATTGCTACTTTTTCACTCATACAACTGCTAAAGACTTGGCAAGTAAGCCTATGTCTCTGCAACTCTTAACACTTCTTCAAGTGTAGTTATCCCTTGCAACACCTTCACGTAACCGTCTTGCTTCATCAATAGCATCCCATCAGCCACTGCTACCTTTTCTAAATCTCCAGCAGAAGAGTGATCAAGGATTAAGCGGGAAAGCTTATCAGTCATTGGCATGACCTCAAAAATACCGATTCGACCAGTGTACTCACTTTCTTGGGCGGGACGATTAGGTGCTGGACGAAACAAGGTAATCTGACTTGGCTCTTTATTCTGCTGTTTGCACCAAGCCGTAAATACTGGACCCAATACTTCAGCAATATTATCAATGACTTCTTTGGGAGGGTGATACTCTTCTTTGTACTTTTCGTTGATCTTACGCACAACACGCTGTGCCATGACCAGTGTAATGGAAGACGCCAACAAGAAAGGCTCTGCTTTCATATCCAACAAACGAGGGAGAGCACCAGCGGCAGAGTTGGTGTGCAAAGTAGAGAAAACCAAGTGACCAGTCAATGAGGCCTGTATAGCCAGATCGGCTGTTTCATTATCACGAATCTCTCCAACCATAATAATATTTGGGTCTTGTCGCAAAAACGACCGCAACCCAGACGCAAAAGTGAGACCAGCTTGGGGGTTAATCTGCACTTGATTGACGCCTTCCATTTGATACTCGACAGGATCCTCGAGCGTCATAATATTTACTTTTGGCGTATTAATTTTATGTAAAACTGAGTAGAGTGTAGTGGTTTTTCCAGAGCCCGTCGGTCCTGTGACTAAAATAATGCCGTGGGGGACGTGAATCGCAGTCTCTAATTGTTTTAACGCCATACCTTGCATACCAAGATCGGACAAGGTGGGAATCTCAGTATTTTTCTTTAACAAACGCATCACGACTTTTTCGCCATGTACGGTCGGTAGGGTAGAGATACGTAAATCAACTTCTTCACCATTTGAGAAAAAAGTAAAACGACCATCTTGTGGAATCCTTTTTTCATCAATTTTCAATTGAGATAAAATTTTGATTCTTGATACGACAGCGTCTTGGACACTCTTTGGCAAAACCAGCTTTTCATACAAAATACCGTCAATACGATAACGAACTCTCAAGCGATCTTCTTGTGGTTCTATGTGAACGTCAGAAGCTTTGGCTTTCATTGCAAAAGATAAAATTGTTTCAACGATCTTAGTAATTGGAGCATCTCGAATAACTTCACCAGATAACTGAGAGAGATCTCGCACTTCCTGTTGGGAAACCTGTTTGGTTTGTTTCAGTGCCGCAGTCACTTCTGACGACAAACTCTGAGCGTATTTTTCAGCGATGATACGATCTAATTCTGATGGTTCAGCAATGAACGGTTCGATTTTACAGTTACTCTTTTTCTCAGCGAAATCGACAGCGCTTAAATCTAGGGGATTGAACATCGCAACTTGCAAAATGTTACTATTCTTGTCCCAAGAAAATGGAAACATTCGATACAACTTAGCAACGCTTTCTGGAATTTTCGCAAGTGCTTCAGGAGAAACTCCCGTCGTTTGCAACTTTACAAAGGGAACATGATAAAACTCGGCTTTGGCCCGAGTCAAAGTTTCTTCATCTACACTTTTTTTCTCCGCAACGATTTCCTCAACGCTTCGACCAGTGTTGATCTGCTCGAAAGAGATGGTATCAGCCTCTTCTTTACTCAGCTGTTGTTTGGCCACAAGAACGTCTAAGACCGAGTTATATTTTCCACCGTCATTAGTAGCTAGTGATGGAGCAGTAGAAGTCACAGCAGGGGCGGAATCCAAACCTGTTGTATCAGGAGAATTAATATCGATGGGAGCAGTGGCAGGAACGTCGACCATACAAAAAAATTTTAAATTTCTAATTTCAAAACTCACCCAAAAAGGCCAGTTTGAACGACCAAATCATTTTCCATTATGGCCAATGACAAGAGAAGAGTAAAGGGTAAGTAAAATAGGTTTCAAATATCTGCTGACAACGATTCAACAGACCCAAGGTAATTTTGTCTAAATTCTTGTTACAATCGGATCATGGCTTCCATGACGATTCTTCCCACAATACCGTTGTTGATTCAAACTACATCTGAGGAAATACTCCTGTCGTTCATCCCGTTTTCAAATCCAAAAAATCATCCTGATGTGATATGGGTAAATCCCGAGCAGGAAGCACTGAGTATTGAAGTGGTCAGAACATTGCAACACGACGTCCTTACCAAACCTTACTCTGAAAATTATAGGATTTTTGTCATACAGGACCTAGAACTGGCAACGATTGAATCACAACAAGCACTCTTAAAACTGCTTGAAGAACCTCCTCAACACATTCGCCTTATCTTGACGACACAGTATCCAGCGATGATTTTGCAGACTATTCTGTCGAGAGTGCAGTTAGAGCTTGTAGACGAAAAAATGAGTCAGCCAGAATCAGCCGATATAACACAACTTCTACAGTCTTTCTCCCTTAGGCAGAAGATCGAGTGGGCAGCAGAACAAACTACTCAAGACAACCCGGTTACATCTCTCTTACAACTTCTTTATGATCAATTGAAAACGCTTGAAAACACCCCAACACTTCAAACTATTCGGACCATTCGTTTGATTGAACAAACAGTGGAACTCCTGCGTGCAAAGACCAACCCCAAATTGTGTGTAGAATGGTTTGTTCTCCACATTTGACGGGTAAGCATATTCTGCCTGGTTATTATAGGTGATTCGGGACTTGATTTTCCGCCCTCTTGTATTGTCCCAAAATCGGCCTTTTCTTTTTCAAGCTAAATATGATAGAGTTGTTCATCTGATAGGAAACTATGGCCGCACCATCAAATTACACTGCTTCTGATATCAAAGTTCTCGAAGGACTCGAACCTGTTCGTAAGCGTCCTGGTATGTACATTGGTGCAACTGATGCCCGAGGACTGCATCATCTCGTAAAAGAGATTATGGATAACGCCGTTGATGAAGCAATTGGTGGTTTTGGCGAAAAAATTGAAATTTTCCTAACAAAAACAACTTTTGAGAAATCACCGATGGGTATTACTGTCGTCGATAACGGTCGAGGAATCCCAACTGATATGCACCCTACTGGTGTCTCAGCACTTGAGGTTGTTCTGACCAAACTCCATGCTGGTGGCAAATTTGAAGAAACCGCCTATCAAGCATCTGGTGGTCTGCATGGCGTAGGTTCATCTGCCGTCAATGCTTTATCTATCTTGCTACAAGTCGTGGTAAAACGAAAAGATAAGTACTACTTCCAAGAGTACTCAATTGGAGTACCAAAAGCTCCAGTCAAAGAGATTAAAGAATCAAAAGTGGTCGAAATGTTTCCTAAACAATCAAAAGATTTCATAACATATCAAACTGGTACTTTGTTGCATTTTGTACCTGATAATACTATTTTCTCTACCACAACATATCAACATTCGGTCATTTGTGAGTTAATTCAGGATCGAGCCTACCTCATGGCTGGTTTGTACTTTACTTTCTATGATGAATTTGAAGACATCGAAAAACACTTTTACTTTGAAGGTGGAATTAAAGCTTTAGTCGGACATTCCAATCAGTACAAAAAGGTCCTCCACAGTGTCATTTACATGAATGGCAACTGGGAAGGGGATGGTGACGGCAAGAAGATGAAGATTGGCGTCGAAGTCGCCATGCAGTACAACGACTCATTCAGTGAAAATTTGCAAAGCTATGCTAACGTCATTAAAACCCCAGATGGAGGAACGCACTTAACTGGTTTCCGAATGGCATTGAATAAAGTCTTGAAAGATTACGCAACAAAGTACAGCTTGCTCAAAGAGAAAGAGAACTTCAACTCTGAAGATCTACGAGAAGGCTTGACTGGTGTCGTCTTTATCAAAATGTCATCGAATGACATTCAGTTCGAAAGTCAGACCAAAAGTAAGTTAAATAACGCTGAAGCCCAATCTGCAGTCTATCAAATTGTCAAAGATCAACTCGAAGCTTACTTGGAACAACATCCAAAGGCGGGGAGAGCGATCATCGACAAAATCATGTTGGCCGCTCGGGCTCGATTAGCCGCACGCGCAGCGAAAGACGCCGTCATCAGAAAAGGTGCACTAGAGGGAAGTTCACTTCCTGGAAAATTAGCCGACTGTCAATCAAAAGACCCTGCTGAATCAGAAATTTACATCGTAGAGGGTGACTCAGCCGGAGGTTCAGCCAAACAAGGTCGCGATCGCCGTTTCCAGGCCATTTTCCCGTTGCGGGGGAAAATTCTGAACACTGAACGCGCTCGTTTGGACAAAATTATTGCCTTTGAAGAACTCAAAAATCTCGTCATCGCGATGGGCGCAGGAGTAGGGGAGACCTTCAATCCTGCCAAGCTTCGTTATCACCGAATTATTCTCATGAATGATGCTGACGTCGATGGAGAACATATCACGACGCTCGCCCTAACCTTCTTTTTCCGGCATCTTCCTGAAATCGTAAAGCAAGGATACCTGTACATTGCCATGCCACCTTTATTCAAATTAAATTACGGTAAAACTGAAGAGTACGTATACAGTGACGAAGAACGAATTGCGTTCATGGACAAGGTTCCCGCCAAAGACCGTGACAAGGTGAAAGCACAACGCTATAAAGGTCTTGGAGAAATGAATCCTGAGCAACTCTGGTCTACGACCATGAATCCATTGACCCGTGTGCTCAAAAAAGTCTCGATCGTCGATGCTGTCGTTGCCGACCAAGTGTTTGATATCTTGATGGGAAGTGAAGTCCCACCACGCAAGAAGTTTATTCAGTCGAGAGCCAAGATGGCAAATTTGGATGTGTAGAATATGAAGAGTATGCAAACCCCAGAGCAAAATCAAAATGAGTTTGAAATAAGAGTTGAGGATTTAAAAAAAAAGCTGCCAATCAAGTTCACTATCGATAACGTAGAATTGACTCTACAACTCGGTAACCCTGAAAAAAAAGTAAGTAGTGAAAATACATATCGAGCAAATTTAGAAGTAATAAATCCGGACCAAGAAATAGTCGGAGTCATGGATGGACAACTTGTATTAGAAAACGATGGATTGTTTATGTACTGTGACGCGATGAGCAGAGACATGGCTTCCAGTGAACTCAAAGGAGTCATTAGAAAAGCTATAGTCGAGCTGTTAAAAGTTGGAGCCGTTACAGCTTGGGAAAACTCAACTCAACTCACAAAAGGAAGAAATAGTGGCGAAAGCATGTATCAAAATCTAGAAACTAATCAGCAAGAGTATGGAATTATTGTGACAGTAAATAGAGATCCTACTAATCACGACAGGTCTAGATATCATATAGAGAAAAAATAGATTAGCTATAAAGGAGCCGCCGCCGTTGGCGGGGTGAACATTATGTCTGACACAATTAAAGTCTTAATCGAAATCCCAGAGGGTTCAAACATCAAGTACGAACTTGATGAAGAAACCGGCGACATGATGGTTGATCGCTTGATGCCAACTGCCATGACCTATCCTGTTAACTATGCAGCAGTCTTAGGTGCCAGAGGTGAAGATGGTGATTTACTCGATGCACTCGTCTTTTTATCTAGAACAGTAGTGCCAAATGTAGTTGTCAAATGCAAAGTCATTGGCTTACTCGAGATGGAAGACGAAGAAGGTGTGGATCACAAAATCATATGCGTTCCAGAGAAAACTAAAATTGACCCCATCTGCGGAGCTTGGACTTCACTCGACGATATTCCAGAAGCCAAGAAAAAAGAAATCCGCCACTTCTTTGAGCACTACAAAGATCTTGAACCGGAAAAATGGGTAAAACTCAAAGAGTGGAAGGGGATTGACGAAGCAAACAAAATCCTAGAAGCAGCACAGAAAAGAAAATAAAATTTTATGCCTGATCCAATCACAGAAGCCACCATCGAAACCCAAATTGAAGAAGCCGAAACTTCGCCATTGATCGGAACAACAACCGAATCGAGATTTGGCAAAATTCGACACATTTCAATCGTGGAGGAGATGCAAAAATCGTACCTCGACTATGCGATGAGTGTGATCGTATCTCGCGCCTTGCCTGACGTTCGCGACGGATTAAAACCAGTTCATCGACGTATCTTATACTCGATGTACAAAAGTGGCATTCATCATACTGGTGGATATAAAAAATCCGCGCGTATTGTTGGAGACGTGCTCGGTCGATACCACCCTCACGGTGATACGGCAGTTTACGACGCCTTGGTCCGACTGGCACAAGATTTTTCTTTGAGATATCCCTTGATCGATGGCCAGGGTAACTTTGGTTCTGTCGACGGAGATAGCGCAGCCGCAATGCGGTACACCGAAGCTCGATTGGATAAAATTGCTCAAGAAATTCTAACCGACTTGGACAAACAGACTGTTCCTTTTGTGGATAACTTTGATGGCTCAACCAAAGAGCCTGCCGTCATGCCAAGTAAGTTACCAAACCTCCTTTTAATGGGAGCAGAAGGAATTGCCGTAGGAATGGCAACAAAGATCCCCCCACATCATTTGGGAGAAGTGTGTCAGGCCATTTTACTCATGATAGAGAAGGGGAAAGCAAACAAAGAACCTCTCTCTGAAACAGATCAAAAGTTACCATTCGAAAAAGTAGAGCCTCAGCTCCTGTCTGGTACTTTTTCTTCAGAAGCCACCATTACCGATATCATGACCAAGATTAAAGGTCCTGATTTTCCAACCGCTGGCATCATCTTCGACCAAAAAGCGATTCAAGAAGGTTATGCAACTGGTCGAGGCAAAATAGTGGTCCGTGGCAAAGCGGCAATAGAGGAGAGCAAACAAGGTTTCCAAATCATTATTACCGAGATTCCATATCAAGTTAATAAAGCGAAACTCGTCGCTAAAATCGCTGATGCAGTTCGTGACAAAAAAATTATCGGTATCCGAGATCTTCGAGACGAATCGGATCGAGACGGAATGCGTATTGCTATCGATCTCAAAAAAGATGCCCAGCCAAAAGTGGTTTTAAATAAACTGTATAAACACACTGAGTTACAAACCAGTTTTGCCATGAACATGGTGGCTCTCAATTCTGAAGGCACACCACAGCTCATGAACATTAAGCAGATCTTGATGGAGTTCATCAGTCATCGCCAACTCGTTATCGTACGTCGGGCTCAGTATGAGCTCGTTGCATTACGCGATCGTGCACACATCTTGGAAGGCTTATTAATTGCTCTCAAAAACCTGGATGACGTTATTGAAACGATTCGAAAGTCTCCTGATCAAGAGGTGGCACGTACACGCTTAATGGAGAAGTTCGCTTTGAGTGAAATCCAAGCTACGGCTATTTTGGAAATGCAACTCAAACGGCTTGCTGCCCTCGAGCGCAAGAAAATCGAAGAAGAGTATGCACAAATTCAAAGCTCGATCAAAGAGCACGAGGTTTTATTAGGAAATCCAGACAAGATTCTGAGTGTCGTTAAAGACGAAACTGCCAATCTGATGGTCCAGTACCCAGACGAACGTCGCACCAAAGTTATTAAAGGCAAAGCCGGTGAGTTTAGTGACGAAGATTTAATCGCTGAAGAATCAACCATCGTCACGATGACTGAAACAGGTTATATAAAACGCATCAATCCAACCGCTTACCGTACTCAACGACGAGGTGGTAAAGGCGCAATTGGCATGACAACTCGAGAAGAAGATACGATCAAGCATCTTCTCTTTACCAATACTCACCACTTCTTATTGCTGTTTACGAATAAGGGTCGGGTTTTTAAAACACGAGTCTATGAAATCCCTGAGTCATCACGTCAAGCTAAAGGTCAAGCCATCGTCAACTTAATTAGCCTGCAAGGCAATGAGCACGTCGAATCTCTGCTCACAATGCAAGACGAAGACACAGAGAACAAGAATATCACCTTGGTGACTAAAGAAGGCCTGGTCAAACGCACAAAGCTCGAACTCTATAAAAATATCCGCACGAGTGGCATCATTGCAATTACACTCAAAGATGCTGATGAAGTCGTCGCAGGCAAGATTACGGCTAATGACGATCATCTCTTGCTTGTCAGTCATGAAGGGAAATCAATCCGTTTCTCACAAACTGAAGTCAAAGCTTCGAACCGAGATACTCAAGGCGTTAAAGGTATCATGCTCCACAAAAACGATTACGTCGTTGGGGCTGCAGCTTTTCCAGCCAATATTGAAGCACAACAGAAAGCCAAGAAACTTTATCGTCAACTCGTTCTCGTTACAGAACACGGTATGGGTAAACGCTCAGAAATGTCCGAATATCCATTGCAGAAACGGTCTGGTCAAGGCGTCAAGGTATCCGAAATCACCAGCAAGACAGGAAAAGTGGCTGCAGCAATCATGGTGGATGAACACCACGAAGAACTCGTCCTTACCTCGAAAGATGGGATTGCCTTGAAACTTCCACTCAAAAACGTACCAGTTCTGAAACGCCCGACACAAGGTGTCATCTTGATGAGACTAAAATCAGGAGACAAGGTCGCCGCAGTCGCCATCACTCACAAAGAAGAAGGTGAAAAATTAGAAATCGGCATTGATGAGATTTAGCTTCTGTTAAATTAGGTTTTGAGTTGCAGCGCTTCATACAGCGATGTACAAGCAGATCGTATTTCCGGCAGTTGTTTCTGAAAAGATTTTTGTAATATTAGGCGCGTAAACGCTGCTTGCTCCGGCTGGTTGGCAAAAATAAACAACGGCACCCTCCATACTTTTTTTAGATATTCTTGCGAAACCTGATAATCTACATCCATGATCACAGTCTCAAAATGCGTCAATACATCTATTAACGCATCAAAAGGCTTCTTTTTGATCTGGTCTTGCAATAATACTTGGAATAATTGCACGGATTGCCTGAATACAAAAGTGTTGATTTGATCCGTTTGAAGAAGGTCCGTCCATTGCCGCACCCTACCATCCACTTCAAGTGCTGACTGAGAAGGATGCCAGAAAGCTAAAGTGAGGAAGACATTACCAGTAGCTTCTTTGGGCGGCCAAAAACTCAAAAGAGTTGATTCTCTAAAAAAAGGTTTAACTAGAAATTTCTTTGAAGCAAGTTGAGTACTCTTTAGTAACAGTTTGGATTGCAAATCTTTAGCATCACTAATTAAACTACTTTCTGCTTTTTTCCACAGTTCTTCTAGGACTGTTTTTAGTTCTAAGACAGTTGTTAGGACACTCACTTCATCGTCGAACTCAACGACAACATTATTTTCAGTTTCTTGAAAATGCTTTCCAAAAGGTTCTTTGGGATCTATCGTTGACCACACGATGTATTCTTGTGGGGTTCGCCACCACTGCAACATCTGCCACGATTCTACACTAGGTGATAATACAGTTCTCTTCCAAAACATATTCATCAGAGTACCTTAAACGATATCCAAGAGAAAGTGCCTGAAATGAAGGCAATAAATACGTTGTCTTCTCCAGATCTGGTAGCCATTTTAGATTGATACATGAAACTATTTTTAGCTTTCAAACTGATGGCAACTAAACCAAACTAGTGCTAATTAGCACAAAAAAATCACTAAGTCAGAATATATTTGAGATGGCAGGTCAGGAGTATTACTAGTGTACTGAAATAGAAAGACAAGAGTCAAGCAGCAATCAAACCGCTTTGAGAAAGTGAGTAAGATCTTTACAGTTCCTTTGAGTGAAATTTCTTATGGATTTCACGAAGCTCCGGACGAGTCACATGGGTATAAATTTGAGTCGTTTGGATATTTTTATGACCCAACATTTCTTGGACATCACGAAGTCCAGCACCATTTCTTAACAGGTCGGTAGCAAAGCTGTGACGAATTCCATGAGGTGTAACTTTGATTGGTAAATGGGCCTTTTCTACATATTCCTTAACCAATCTTTGGACGCTGCGGGGCGTCAAACGCATCTCTTCGCCGTCACTCTTTGGGTCAGGTTGATCCCGACTCAAACGAACGAAAACTGGGCTCCAAGTGTCTTCCCGTGTTGATAAATACCTTGTCAACCAGTCAGCAGATTGGTCGCTTAAAAAAACGACACGTGGTTTTTTACCCTTACCAATGACCCCAAATTCTTTATGTTTTAAATTAACTTGCTCTCGATTGAGTGACACAAGTTCACTCACACGCAGCCCAGTTGAGAAAAGTACCTCGAGAATGGCCCGATCACGATAGCCTGATTTTGACGAGAGGCGCGGCTGAGAGAGAAGTCGAGACATTTGTTCCGTGTCGAGAAACTTCATGGCCTGTGGCTCTGGTTTTGGGAGGTCAACTTTCTCTGGATGGAGGACCGCCACATCATTTTTGACTAACCATTTGAGAAACGATCTCAGACAAATAATGTGATAGCTTTGTGTAGATAACGATAAAGATCGACCCAGTTCGTCTATGTGGCGAGAAAGATAAACGCGGTATTTTCTTAGAAGATGCATGTCCAAATCACGGATATCTTGATGCCCTTCTCCATCAAACCAATCGCAAAATCTCCTCAAGTAGAGACTGTAATCGCGAATTGTTAACGCACTCAAATTACGCTCAACTTCTAAATGTTCCAAGAATTCAAGAGTGAGGAGACGGGGGAGAGTAGGGAGTGGCATAAGATACTAGCAGTCTATTGATTTAATTGCTAACGCATGATAAACTTGTATTATACTCATGTATCAATCCTTTTTACACATTCACTTGAGGTGAATTGTTCAATTTATACAAAGGATTTTAAGGTAGAGAATAATGACTACCCTTGGTATATCAAAAAAACTTAAAACATACAATAGGATTATACGACATAACTAAGCCTGTAAAAAAAGTTATACACCGGTATTATGCGACACAAAGAAATGATTAAAACTTTTATCACAAGTTACTTGAGAAAAATATAAATAGAAATATTTTTTTACATAAAAATAAATGTCGCATAAAAAAATGGTTGGGTCGCATCTCATTTCAACGCCAGTAAACGAAAAATTAAGAAGCAATTACAGTCTCTCCTAACCATCCAAAATACGAGCACCTAAGAAAACCATTTTAGCCTGGAAAATCCAGTTGACTCCAGATATAAGGCGTTTAAATGCCTTAAAAACGGCTTTGATTTGTAAAGACGACACATTGGCAAGCCCAATAAAACAAGTGACGAAGAGAAAACACAAAATGTGTTCGGGAAAACCTACAATTGGCAATTTGGACATATACACACCAATTAAATGGAGAACCTATCACTTTCAAATCGTCAGTAATTCAACGGAGAAGCAGTGATGCACAAACAGTTCCAAAGAGTGCAAAAGCAGCTCCAACCCTCCTCCAACTTAAATTATTCTATGTCGCACAATAATACTTTTGCGACATGAAGCATGTTTTTGAGGCTAGTTCAACCGGGGAATTAGACAGCACGCCAGATATATTTAATTCATTTCTTTACACGTTTTTATCTTTATATTCAGTCAATTCTATCTTCTGCTGCTCTTACACTCGGCTAAATGGCCAAATTCTATCTTCAGCCTATTTGAGGCCGTTCGCATTCATTCGGGTTTTTTCACGGTATTCTCTCTCGAGAGGTCTCATAAGCCCTTATTCTCAAGAGCTCTTGAGGTATTCTTGCATATTCAGGCATAAACTTTTAGTACTCAAACACATTTACCAGGCTAAACCTATCAATGTCGCATTTTCACACAAAACGTCCTATAATTTTAATTATTAATATACCTAACATTACTTAAATATATCAAATAGCATCATTTGATCCGCAATCCTCCCCATCTTCCCCTGGTCCTCTCCTCTGCTGTTGCCGCCAGTCTTTTTTTGTGCTTGACTTAAAGCACCATGAAGACCTCAAGTAAAGTGTTCATTTAGACACTAGAAATAGAGCAATAAACAGCCTTTACGCCCTAAAAATTGACCAACCACTTCTCTACCCATGTGAACACATTACTTAAAAATACCTCTGAAGATTTACTTCCACTTCAGGAGCAAGAAGAATGACACAAAGACCAAGCCTGCAAAGCTTAAATACTCGAAAATCGTGTTTCTGAACAGGCGTTGCTGGAGATGGTTCTGCAAGATACCAAGCAGAATGTAACACAGCGAGGTTGTCAGCAGCGAAGCATTCCATACTGACACAGGGAAGAAGGAAATTGTCATTCCAAACTCAGCGATAACCAGAGCGAAAATGATCGTCGCTAACCACATCCTTTTATCGAGTTTGGGCTGTAAATCAACCGACCACAGTGCCATCAAAAACAACGGGAAATGAATCAGAAAGAACAACAATCCAATGAGCCAAAACTCAAGATGCAGAGAAAAAACGAAGTTTGTAATCAGGGTTGAAGTCAGAAGGGTAAACAATAAGCCAATCGTGTGAGCTGCTCGAAGCAGTTGAATAGTTCTACTCTTGGCTACAGAGTAAATATTTGAAGTTAAGTACAGTGCATACATTCCCACTCCAAAAAGAGCCATGATAAAAATGCGACTGATCCAGTTATTTGGGAGTAGAAAGTAAAAAAGACTGACCGCCATACCATACATGGCTGGCAAAGGGATGATCGTTAACCACTCAACTCCATATAAATCCTCATATAGTGACCAGACGGAAACTAGATAAGAAAAGATGAAAAAAATTAAGATAGCGATAAAACGAAACTGAAGCGAGACATACTGGACGCCAAGCAAACCGAAAGCCAACAAGATAGAACTAATGATAAATTTTTCTCGGCGTCTCATGACGATTATTATACTTGGGGTTGTTCAGAAAGGAAAGGAAAAAGTGTTGCATCGAGTTGGCGATGGTATATTAAACTCGAAAATTAAAAAACAGCAGTGTGAAAGACATCCTCAACGTCATCGTGTTCATGCAACGCTTCCTCGAGTGCTTCGATCTCATTTTTTTGAATCTCATCTGCAATTTCCAAAGGAATAGACACTTTGTACTCAGATCCAGCACGTTCAAACATGAATGCAGCTGAACCAGGACCACCCAAAGAACCTTGATGTTTGTTGAAAAGTATACGCATTTCGGAAGCGGTGCGCATTTTATTGTCAGTGATGGCCATGATGATGAAGGCAACACCATGCGGTCCGTAACCTTCATAGATCACTTCTTCGACCTGGCCACCCTTACCAATTCCTGAACCTCGATCAATCGCACGTTTGATATTCTCAGCGGGCATGTTGGCCGCTTTGGCTTTTTCTAAGGCAAGTCGTAGGGAGGCGTTCTGAGCGGGATCACCACTTCTCCCCTCCTTCACCGCAATTCGAATATTCTTGGATAATTGACTAAAGAGCTTGCCACGTCTCTTGTCGGCAACGCCTTTTTTATTTTTGATGTTCGCCCACTTGCTATGTCCTGACATAGACCTCCAATCTCCACATTTTGCGCGATCTAATCCTCTGACACTTTGCCCAAAATATCAGATGGAAGTTGTTCATTCATAATTTCCTCATCACCATCTTCTTCACTTTCAGCTTCTTTCTCACCTCGTTCTAAACCGACTTCTTGGTCCATCAAATCTGGCAAAATAACATCTTCATCCTGATCAATTTGTGAAAATTTGCTATGCACAAAGAAAGAAGGCGTGTGTTTATTCTCGTCACTCACGAATTTTTCTTTAATGAAAACGACACACTCTTGCTTGGATACTGATCGAATCAGACACAAGTATTCGTTACCTGTCTTGATCAATTGGGATAAGTGGAAAGAAATGTCTTCAGGAAGTGAACCAATGTACTCTTCGTCTTCAGTCTGGACGCAGACATACCGTCCCTTGGTTTTCAGGGTACATAACATAGCCACCGATAATTTGCTTAACACTTTTGACCCAGCCAAACGATCCAAACTGACAATCTTGGTCTTGCGAGGTTCTTCAACAAAGTCTTCGTACACATTGGTTTGTTGACGTCTGACTTTAATGTTCTGCTTTAAAAGGTCGAGATACTTCTTGGCGATTGGATTCACTTTTTCGATAGTCAGTACTTTTTGATAAGTACTCATCGCCTCTTCTTTTTTATTCAGCTGAATGTAACAGAATCCTAGACGGTTTAACGCACCCACGTCTTGAGGAGATTGTTCAATAATGTCCTGATTTGTTTTTGCAGCACTTTCCCAGTCACCAGTCTTAGCGAAATCGATAGATTTTTTTTGAAGGTATTGAAGTTGATTCATAATCCTGGAAATCTTACGCATCTCTCACTCAGAAGTCAAGCCTGCTTCTCAATAAACGAGTGCTCTAGCTTATTGCTCCACACCAAGCGGTTGATAATCTGTTCCGAGAAAGAGTACTAATTGACTACGATAAGAACGAATGAGGGCATCATCTTGACTCACACTCAGGTGTGGAATGGTAAGTTGCAGACGAGTGACTGCAAGTGATTGTTGGAATGTTGGATCGACAAATAACTGTGAGACATCCCTGGGATTTTGATTTGTACTATCGACTTGAATGACAGTGAAACCCCAGGCACTTAAGATGTCTCCTACCTGTTTAGCTAGACCATTTTCGGCTGTAGTGTTGATAAGTGCGATAGTTGGGGCGAGTTGTCTCAGGAGAGTGTCTGAGTAGTATTTTTGGACAGTCGACAATAATTGAGTAGGATCATCAGTAGAGACACTGTGCTCTTGAACATGCGCTGAGTCTGCTGACATGACATATCGCCAAATTTTTAACCGAGTGTAAAAAGATAGCTCGCTATGTGCTTCACTATTCCATGGAGCTAATATAGTGAGCAAACTCGCTTTGTCGCGAAGAGCAATCGGGTAATCCAACTCTATAACTGCATCTATGGGGAAATACTGCACGACATTTCCATTCGATTCATCTACCAAACTGTAGCTCACACTGTTGTCATCCCCTCGTAAAGAAACGATGGCAATTTGAGGATCGGTCATTTCTTCGTTTCTGATCACGAAGGTGAAAGAGTGATGAGTGTCCAAAGAGTTAGTCATAATCCCTTTTAGGAACACTACGACTAACATCACCATCATTACGGCCAGTCCAGATAAAAATAGACGAAATAAATACGAAACATTAATCTCGGAATGCTTTTGCCGGGTGCGTGAGCGTGAATTTTTGAGTATTTTCTGTGTTCGTTTTTTAGGAGCAACTCGTACTGTTTTTCGGGAACGATTTGAAGAAAGTGGATGGGCAGTCACACGCGATCGATGAAGCATGTCAAAAAGTATAGCACTTCCGACTACTCCCCAACAGCTGACTCAGTCTTCCCTTTGGGAATGATGGTGCAACTTGCCCAAAGCCCAATGTTGTTTGCTCGGGCTTGTGCCTCAGCCTGACGAAATTGGTCTTGCATGGAAATGTCAGGTGGATATGAACGAGAAAAAGCGAGACCTTCTTTGATCAAGGTCTCATTGACGAGAACGTCGTCAACATAGACATAGCGCAGTAGGCGTTGAAAACGATCTTTATCGGACACGTCTTTGACGAGTCTTACTTCCTTTCCTTCAACAAGCTCTTTGTTTCTGGCGACTGCTGCTTTGGCGAAACACTGAACGGGTGTATTTGGCTTTACACTCTCAGGAGTATCCATGCCAATATAACGGAGCTTCTGCCCGTTTTCGAGCTCGATAGTGTCTCCATCGACCACTCTTTTGACCTTTGCGAGTTCAGCACTTTCGGTACTGACTGTATCTCCTAAAACCGCCGGAGTTACTGTTACAGCAAGGCTGGGGATGGGTTGAAACTCGGCCAGTTGGGAAATGACAAATGGTTTGAGCGCATTGTTGAAAATACTCACAATGACCAACATGATTAAGCTGGCGCACATTCCCATAAATAAGGACTGGATTTTCTTGGCCATATTTTGCAAACTTTGGATCGACGCTACTGACTGAGCATACCCAACGTTTTTTCTAAGTCAACCGCTAACGGTGCCGCAAACTCTATTTCGGCTTTTGTTCGTGGATGAACAATTTTTAAACTCTTTGCGTGTAAAAATATGCGAGGACACCAGATTTGATCAATCAGTCTTCTTTTGATTCCTGAGTAAGTTTTGTCTCCAACTATAGGGTGGTGCAAATGCGATAGGTGCACACGAATTTGATGCGTTCTCCCCGTCTTTGGTGTCAGCTCAACAAGTGAAAAACCTTGGTACATTTTAATGGCATGTCGAATATTTTTTGGTAAACCGTGAGTCTCTTTTGAATAAAAGTCTAACGATGGTTTGTCGATTGTTTCCACATTTGCGACAACTTTTTCAATATCTAATCGGGAATGATATTCCAGCACCTGATACTCTGTCACGCTGGCTTTACCATCTTCACGTACTGCAAACTGCAAACGCATTTTAGCATTCCGGCCAATTGGTAAGTTGATCTCCCCGCTTTGTGGTTGGAACTTCCCGTGCACCAACGCCAGATATTTTTTAAGAGTTTGACGAAGTTTGAACTGAGACATACATGCGATTAATGCTGCCGGATTTTTAGCAATCAGCAACACGCCCGACGTGTCTTTGTCTAACCGATGCACAATCCCCGACCGCTCAGTAAACAGCTGAATTGGCTCTCCCAAAATGATGGATAGAGATTCCTTTTGAGAATCAGTCAGCACTTCTTTTTGAAAATTTGAAATTAAAGATTTAAAGTTGCCGGCCCGCTCCTCCACCCAATCCTGGATCGTTGGCTCAAACTGTGTTTGGGATCGGTTGACAACAATACCTGGTGGTTTATTAATGACCAACAAGTCTTCATCTTCGTACAAAACTGGAATTTCAGGAAATTGCAAAGCCATGAGTAGCTCTATTTTAGCACGAAGAGTGCTCTCGCTCTTCTCGAAAAAATCTGTGAGAAACAGTGGGGCTGAGATTCTCGCCTTTTGGAATCAAGAGTTGTTGTATACTTGTGACACTTCAAAAGAAAGATGTTGTACTACGCCCATGGAGGTCTCTATGATCGCCAAAATCATTTCGGACTGGAAAAAGACGTGGTATTAATTTTTCTTTAGGGTAATTATGCATGAGTTTCAACCCAAACTTAGTGAAGATAAAGAGCATACTCCTCTCTCGTTTCAAATAGCCATTGATGGCACAGTTGCAGCCGGGAAAGGCAGTGTTTCTCGATTATTGGCTGATAGATTGGGTTTCTTGTACGTGGATACCGGTGCCATGTATCGATGTGTGTCGTATATTGCAATCATGACCCACACTCCTCCAGAAAATGAAGGTTTATTAATTCATGAGCTGAAAAACCATCAAATATTGCTGAAAAAGCCAACTGACAATGAAAAAGATGGCAGACTGATCACAGTGTTATTAAATGATGAAGATGTCACCTGGAAAATAAGAACAGAACAAGTCAGTGACCTTTCCTCTGTCACAGCACAACATCTAGGGATCAGAGAGGAACTTGTTAGACTGCAACAACACATTTCTGCTTCACAAGATGTGGTTATGGAAGGAAGAGATATCACACACGCTGTCTTGCCAAACGCTCAGATAAAAATTTTTTTAGATGCTGATCCTTTGGTGAGAGCTGAACGACGACGGTTAGAATTACAATCTAGAGGTATTTACACTCTCTTTGAAGATGTATTGGCTGATTTGAAAATTAGAGATCAAAGAGATTTTGAAAAAAATATGAAGAGAGTTCCCGGGGTTTGGGATATTGATACAACCAGATTAACAACTGAAGAGGTTGTCACTCCCATACTATTCAGAACCAGAACACTTGTAACGAATAAGAGTTGAAAATATTTACGGAGCGACTTCTTGCCATTGATACAGTGGCCTGGTCATGCGAGCTGGAATGTTAACGACGAAATCAGGTCGATAGCGGAGTAAGACGGAAGGATTTTGCGCATTCAAAGCGTCTCCTGCTCCTCCATTGCGGAAATCTCGTTTTAAGCTCATACCATTCCAAGCGGTGAAAATGCCTTCACCGACAAATTTACAATCACCACTGCCTGTGTTTTGGACGGTGAAGCTGCCGTTAGCAACGAAGACGCCTTGGACCGATGCGACTGTGCTTGCTGGATCACTTTGACACACGCCGGAACCTACTGTGATATTACCTGAAACGATGAATGCCAAGAAGCCGCCTGTAGGAACCGTGATGTTCTGATTGATTGTCAGATCACCATTGACGAAGACAACCATGCTGTCGGTATTACTCAATGTCCAAGCATTATCGATCGTCATACTACCGTTACGGTAGTACGCTCGAGCGTTGGCAGGGGCTACACTTGGCTTGGTTGGCGAGGCGGTCAAATCACTGACTGGATTGATCCCCATACTGTAGAGTCGATAAAAGTACGAATAGTTTTCGACTAAAGTATCAGTACTCGCATTGACGGACTGGATATTGCGACCATCTTGATCGATGTTACCGCTTTGATAACCTGTTGCATTCGATGTGTCAATTTGACCACCACCGGTGAACGCGACGCCTGAACTATCAGCATCACCTGCATCATTGCGTAAACTCATGTATGGCTGACATGCCGGACCGGTACAAGTATCGACTGGAACGAGTGATTCGATTGCAGTCCCAGTCGTTCTTCCAGCATATACACTTCCACCAATGGTTTGCCACCAATTATCACGGACGTCTATCGCTTGATAGTAAAAGACGAGACCGGAAGACGGTGAGTTAATACCGCTATACTGACAACCAGCTGGACAGCCACAGGTCACAGCCGTGCCTCCTTTAGACAGATTGACTGTGTTCAAACCGGTGTTTGAAACAGGAGCTAACATACTCCAGGTACCATCGCTATTTAAAGGTGTACTGTATTGCACTCCAGTATGTGTGATGGTGATCGCCTCATCACCTTGTGGCACGTATGGAACAGGTGACAATGGTGAAGTACACACTCCCCCAGACAGACCTGCAATGCCATCATCTTTTAAAACTCTCCCACTGACTTGTTCACCCAGTACAAATGTATGCCAAGTAGATGAAACACCGACTCGTTGACTACACGTCGCATTTTGATGCCATGCTCGCCATTGAAAACGCGCGTGTTGACCATAATAGTCATTTCGAACATGAAAGGTGTATGTAATTTCCTGATCATGATCAGTGTTAATAGCGAGATTCCCACAAGCCGCTAAAACATGAGCACAACTCGTTCCTTCCGGATAGATTTGTAAAAACACGTAATCTGCATCGTAACTCGGATTTGCTTGAGTACGTATGGTGAGGTTGACAGCTTGAGTACCATAAATCCCCCATAACTCATCAAACGGTGCTACAAGTGCTTCATCTACTGGAGAAACTAATGTTGGCGGCGGTGCAGCACGATCGTCGAGATCACTGCATAGTCCACCACAGCCATCTGCTTGACCACACAAACCAGCAGTACAATTTGGAACACATTCAAAAGTAGGTGGCTGGCACGCTCCCAAATCTTGAGGACAATTCGCGCAGGTCTCTCCAGCATCAGCATACCCATTTCCACAAGTACTTTGACAAGCACCGACATCGGCTGGGCAACTACTACACGTCTCTCCAGGATCAGCGTATCCGTTCGGACATCCTGGGGTATAGCTACCTGAACTACCACTATTACTACCACCACAAGCTCCCATATCTGCTGGACAGTTACTGCATGTTTCCCCTGCGTCAGGGTATCCATTTCCACAAGCATTTTGGCAAACACCTACATCAAGGGGACAAGTCGCACACGTCTCTCCAGTCTCGATAACATGATTACCACAAATAGCTGGACACGCACCTACATCAGCTGGACAGTTAGCACACGTTTCCCCTGCATTGATGACATCATTTCCACAATACCCAACACCGTAACAATCAATACAAGCGTTTGTTTCACCAGCTTCGCAAATGCCGTTACCACACACAGCAACATCACCAGGAGCGCAACAACCACGGACACCACTGACTGGAACACCACAACCACTCGAGCCACCAGAGCCGTTCCCAGTACAGGTACATGTCCCATCATACGGAGCAGCCGCTCCGCATGAACCACCACAGTTATTGCACGATCCACCACCAGCACTACAAAATCCCGAAGTATTGGTAGAACCACTCGGGTTGGCGTTGCACCCCTCCACATTATCAACATACGCACTGCAGGTACCTGACGCACAACTATAGTTGGTATGAGAAGTACCCACATTAGCACAGTAGCTCCCTGTCCACTGACAACTACCGACACGCAGATACGAGCCGGTACCGGTACAGTGCCAACCACCACCACAAAGTGCGTCTGCCGAAACATTTTTTACACCGAGCACAAAAAAAAGACACAGG
Organism: Patescibacteria group bacterium; assembly: GCA_039934415.1. Lineage (GTDB taxonomy): Bacteria > Patescibacteriota > Microgenomatia > UBA1400 > PJMF01 > JBDTME01. The sequence goes on along the minus strand of JBDTME010000005.1, from coordinate 40,120 downwards.
AATATGACCAGAACCGGAAAAGATGTGCGGAGATTTTTAATAAGGTAACGAACCATCTGGAACCGTCCAAGGGATAATAAAGGGTAATGAGTTTAATTTGGATAACGTACTGGTATCACCACTCTCAATAAAAGATTTGAGATGATCAGAGGTTTGGTTGGCTAAGATCCATTCGCCAAATGTTTCCGCCATACTATACTGGGAACCTTCCTGATATGTTTTCAAGTCATGATCAAAAACGATCCACACATACTCTCCCACTTTATACCCTTCCTTTAATTTGAGTTTGGCAGCATCGTCAAACCCTGATCCATTGAATGTTCCTTTACCTGCAATCCAGGTCAGCTTCTTTTCTTCATTAACAATCATCATAGGAATAAGCACATCTTGAACAGTATTTTGCTGATCGATGAAGTAACAACGTAGTGACGACTGCAAAATGATGTGACTATCAGCATTGTTAACTAGCATTTTATTTTCCAATTGAGTAGATCTGACTTTACACAGAAACTCATGACCCCCGGCTTCGTTCACCCCAAAAGGGAAATCTTGCTGAAAAGGGATCTTTTTGGTAACAAAGTCATTTACAGTTGGTAGTGCCGAGCGACTGTAAAAGAACCACAAAAAGACTGCTGCACTTAGCACAGCAGACAAAACTGATAACAGAACAATCAAAGTTCTTTTAGAAAAAAAAGAACGCATATGTATTAAGTGTACATGCGTTCTGTAAAAAAACAAATCTACTTATTGAGGTCTTATATCACCCAGATCAAATGGAATAATAATCCTAAGATTTCCAACTTTACCAGTTTTAATTAATTGGTCAATTGATTCCTCTGATTGATTTTCTTGTAACCAACCTTTCATGTTTGTTCCTATTTCATTAGGACCTTCTATATAGACACCTGGTGGTCCAAAAGCAATTCCGATTGACATTTTATCTAGATTGGGAACAGAGTACCCTTTCTGGCCATAGATATTAAGTATCATAGTTTCAGCTTCTTCAGGCGTCACCTGAAACTCAGGTCCTGGAGTGAACGGCCCATATGGAGGCACAATCGTTAAATAACCTTCTTTTTTATTTAGTCCAAACATTAATGGCATGACCAGCGTCTGAATTTGTTGATTTGCATCTTTAAATATTACGTCAGCCCAAACTATTAAATCGATGTCTCTTTTAACACCATCTGCATCTGTATTCTCAAGTACCATCTTTTCTCCACCACTAGCAAAATGCAATTTTTTTACTGTGGCTCGTAGTGTGTAAGTACCAAAAGATTCTTTGTGAAGAGGATATGATTGCTCTTGTATGCCTTGAGCCTCTTGTGTTGCAGGTTCCGAAGTAGAAGCAATACTAGCATCAGAAAGCTTTTCTACTGCAGAAAAAAAACTGTTAACATCTACACCATCACACGCAACAAGCGTAAGGAGTACCGGAGAAAAAGTAACCACCCTTCTCAGAAACTCTCTTCTATCGAAGCGCATACTCGAGTCGTTTTCTACCATATTTAACTTGATGATTATCTATTCAGACCAGTATCAGGAGTCACAGTCCAAGGAATGATCATTTGCTCAACTCCAGAAGGATCTCCACTTTCAATTAAACCGTGGATGATCCCTTCATTCTGATGAGCACTAATCCAGTCTCCAAAATTCTCACCCATGCTATATGGTTGTGAATTAATATACTCTTGAACTCGATCACTAAACATGAAAATTACTGTCGCTCCTTCTAACTCCCGATTGTACCCAACGGCACTTTTAATCATGGAATTAGCTTGATCTTTAGTCAAAATGAACTCTGGACTTGGCTGAAAAGTACCCATACCGGCCAACGCCGTAATCTGTGTCACTGTATTTCTAAAGAGTAGTGGTACTTTGACCTTTTGATCATTCCCAGATTCATCTTTATATTTCAAGGTGGCACTTACCTGCACTTTTATATTTTCACTTAATTGTATGACGTTATAATCGACTTCATCGATGGTGGCCACAATAGTGAATAAATTCAACTCATTTCTCTTCAAAAAGTCAGCTCCTCTATGTTTTTCCACCGACTGAATAGGTTCTGGCGCTGGTGAGGGTGCTGGCGTTGATTGTGCCAATGCAACTTCTTCATTTGGCATTGCTGTCGCTGTAGATTGTGGCTCAGGTTCATCTCCTGCCACGTCTTCTCTCACCCAACCTATTCCATTTCCCGCCTCTACCATAAACCATATATACCCATCAATCCCTTTAACGGCAATTCTACCTTTGTGATCGACTTTGTAGGTACTAGGCAGTGACAGTATTTGTTCAGGAGTCAATGTGTTTAATGTTTTGTACAATGTGTTACTGGTTCTTCCAATCTCTGTTGAGCGAGTACTGCGCTCAGCTCGGATACGACTACCATCTTTTGATACTCGAATTTCAGTCAGAGGAAAGACAGTATCTTCGAGTACTAGCTTAAGTGGACGACGATCCTTATCCATCTCAATCATAAATATGGCTCCATCGTCTAATAAGTCCATGTCTAGTGCTACACCCCGATAGGTAAACTGCACCTCATCAAAATATGCTCTCACCGAATCATTCATGACAATAAACTCGATGGTCGTATTTTTAATGGTTTCATCCTTTTGTAAAAAATGATCATACCCATCTCCGTCATAGGTTAAAACATCACCAATATGAAAGGTCAAATCACCTTCTCCTGGAATTCCTTCCTCCATGATCCGGAGAATGGGTAAAGAAAGATGAAATTTTCCATCTTTATCGACCCGACAAATACATTCTGCCTGAACACTATCTGGGAAAGTATTCAATGCACTTAGTACTGGCTCGAAAGAAGCATCAGAAAAAATGCCTGCGTCTTTTAACAATCCGCATTGTTCCTGTGTCATGATGAAGAGTGTCGGACTACCAGGTGAGGCAATAAAGGCGTCCAGTTCAGGTTGTTGCAACGTACTCAATAGATCAGCACTTACTTCAGCTTGAGACAATTGAAACACATCAGGCGACTCTACAGCCTCTGCTTCGGCACGGTTTGGACCCAGTTCTCCCACTACACCCGCTACTCCTAGAGCTACTGCTGTAGTTGCTATCCCCCTATTAAACTCACGTCTGGTATACAGTCCTTGTTCTGCTGCTGGTTGGTTTTTGGCTCGGGTTTGAGCATTTTCCTGTTGTCCTTGTCCTTGTCCTTGTGTTGAGCTAGTTTGCTCAGTATTTCGTCGTGGACTAAAAAGGTAGTCAAAAAATCTCCTTCTTGAAGGATTCTGCACGCCTTCTTCTGGCGTTTTAACAGCGTCAATTCCTAATTCATCTTCTGTAAGTTTATTCATAGAATATATTTCTACCATATTTTTCCTTAATATACAAAAAGACCACCTTATCCGGTGGTCGGCATACTATATATTGTGTTGATAAGACTGTCTTTATCGAACATGTTTTAGATGCTTGACTATAAGCTCTAAGCCATTATTATAAGACATTCCCCTATACCGGGTCAAGAGCCAATCTCGCCAAGAGACAAAAATACTATCGGCCTAAATATTCCCAAAAAAAAGTCGTTTTGTAACATTCCAAATTTGGTATCACTGCTTCTCCCTTCCCCTACTAACGTTTCTGTACTACCATAAAATAATGACTGATCAACAAAGTGTTTGGATTCCACCTAAATCAATCAAAAATAGATCGACATCTGCTCGACGTGTTTCGTTCCCCATATTTGTTGTTTTGTTTCTGATTAGTCTGTTAGCCATTTCCATACCCATTCTTTTTGTCCTAAAAAATAGCTCCAGAGATACCAATAGTTCTGATGCACTCCAGGAAATTCCATCTCTGTTTGCCAATTGCAAGATTTTTTACCAATCCTGTGCCACCAGCCTACTCGGAGTCGCAAATCCTACCAGCCTTGAAAGAAGGCTTCGAACCATCCAGAGTCCATTACTGAGTAGTGAACCCGTACGATATGGTCAACAGCAAAACCCCGATACGTTCATGCCTCCATCAGGCATGATTCAACTCATTGCTACACAACACAATCTCAACCCTTTTTTGATACTTACCCTGTCCGAACTGCAATACCAAACAGTATCAACCGCAGCTAAGGTACACCAGGAAATAATTGATGGCGGAACGCTTCAAACTTTTTTCTGGGATACCAACAATAGAATTGCAGATGAATTATCACGCTTGATTCAGGAAGTCACATTGACCCCAAATATGTTCACAGAAACCGCCACGATCAGAACCATTGCAATAGGAAATAAACAATACAATATCGAGAAGACTTCACTCGGTAGCCAAATCATCCTAAAGTACTTAGCCAGCATCAGCTCAAGTTCAACTCAATTTGAACAGTACATCAGTGACTTTACGACACAATACACTCTCATTACAGGGATTGATCCATCTTTAAATACTTTTGAATCAGATCCGAGGCTTTCGAAGTAGCAACCGCCACCCCAGCCAGACTAGACACGCAAAAATGACCCAATCAGCAATGTTATTTTGAAGACGTAAAATAGGAATAGGTAAAAAGTCCTGCACTCCACCCCAGATCAGTCGGTCCAACACATTCGACATCGCTGCTCCACTCAACACACCAAACATCACCATGTTTTTTTGCCAAATCTCCTTGAAAAGCAGGAATAAACTCAGCAGGACCAAACCTGTTAGCACAACAAAAACCCACACACTTTGGTGTTGCCCCAACCCAAACGACACCCCCTCATTCAGCACTACCCCACCCTGTCCCCTCGCCCACCACTTCGTCAGCTGATCAACCCCAATCACCACGGAAAATACCAAGAAAGAAAGAGAAAATTTATTCTTCATAGTTATTCCTCTCAACAATAAAACAAAAAAGGAAAGACTCCCTGTAGCGAACCATTATGAGTCACTCATTGAAAAACTAAAAACGTTGAAATAATAAATTAGAGTGACTCATGTGAACGAGGCTGAGATTTTTTAAATTTGAAGTTTATTTAGCCGAGTGTGTGAACGAAAGGGAGTTTTCCTTGACTCACTTCTTCCCCCAAAACCTCACTCTACTTCTCTTCGCACTGTCTCCAGTACTTGCAGTCTTGCCCCATTTCTTCTTCGAAAACGTATTAGACCCAGATCGAGCGAACAACAAACCTAATCCATAGAACATCATCACAATATAGAAGAATAAATCTAGTCTAATGCCAAAAACAACGACCTGTTGCAAATCTATAGTTGCCATCAATAAGTGGAATAAACCATACAGAGATAGAAAAATTGATAAAACGAATCCTGAGTTGGCTGTGTGTCTTCCAGCTCGGTACCACTGAAAAAAGCGATACTTTTTTTCGATCCACAACAACAACACGTAAACAAATAAAAACAGAAAGGCAAAGTAAAGTTGCGAAGGATGACGCATGTCAAAAACGTTTGGAAACGTTACTCCGATAGGGAGTTTTGTCACGTCACCAAGGAAAGTTCCAGCAAAAAACCGTCCAATCCAGACGAAAATCAACAAAAAACTGATCGAGACCGTCGCAAAGTCGGCCAACTCGTAAGCATCCCATTTTTTTCGTCTTGATAAAAACCAAATGTACCAAAGACCGACTACTAAAGCTGTCAACTCGTCAAAACCAGGTTTGGTCAACACAACCAACCACTCTTTCCACTCCATGAAGATGGTGGTCAAATGCAATACGATATACGCTATTCGAGCAATGATCAGTGCCATCACTGTTGAAATGATCATCACGTCAAAAACCTCGTCATCTTCAAAATGTTCAGCATGCGTGCGTTGCCAAAACAAAAAAGCTGCGCCAACCGCTCCAACGATCAAAAAGATGTTGAAAGTATAAAGAGTAAATGGACCGAAACTGAAAATGATTGGAAACATGCCTGAATTCTTAATTTCTAATTTTTAATTTCTACAATACCGCAAAACCTGTTGTCCTTATTTTAACAAAAAAATGACTAGTAGTAGTATAAACTGTGGCGTTAATCCCACCACCATATTTGGCGTGGAATGATGAAAAATGCCATGAAACTTATTGATAGGTTCTAACCAAAATGGCTCCCAATGAAAAAAGTTACGTGGAAATTCCAGAAAGTCTGGAATCAGACCCACAAATCCACCAACATATGTCCACAGTGGGAAAGTAGTTGTTTGATGAAATTGAAAGAAAAAGTAGACAATCACAAAAGATAGCACCAACTCAACAATCTCCATCCCAAATGCGGATTCTTTTTTTCTGGTGCCGTTTGTCAACCCAGTTCCCACATCCCAGTGAGGAATCCAGTCTTCTAAAAAATGTGACGCCAAGATTAAAGGAATGGCGATAAGAGGGTTACTCACTTTGGAAGCGATAAATGCACCGGTGGCAACGTGAGAAATAGAAAGCATGGGTAGGAAATTTCAATCTGCTAATTTTCGAACGTTAGGACTCTTTTTCTATTGTAGCCCTTTTTGTACATTTCGTCCCTGATTGTTGGATGTTGACTGGCTAGCTACGTATTTGTGCCGATGGTGGGAATCGAACCCACATGACCTTGCGATCACACGATTTTGAGTCGTGCGCGTCTACCAATTCCGCCACATCGGCAAGAACACCTATTTTACCATCCTGAAGAAAAAGAAGCTACGTCAACCGTCTCGACTCCATTCCATAGAATCGAATACGATCGCCTTGGAAGTACAGCTCGACATCAGCTAGAGCACCATTTCGGTGTTTAGCAATTTTCAAACTGACAGAATCACGGATATCGTCATCTTTGCGATACAGGAACATCACCACGTCGGCATCCTGCTCAATAGAACCTGACTCTCTTAAATCCGATAATTGAGGTACCTTCTCTCCTCGACTCTCAACGGCACGAGACAGTTGCGCCAGTGATAAAACAGGGACTTTCAACTCTCTGGCCAAATTTTTCAAGCCTTGGGAAATTTCGCCGACTTCTTGAACACGATTATCTTTGGTGCGACCTTGAGCCAGCTGCAAGTAATCGACCACAATCATATCAATGCCGTGCTCAGCCATTAACCGGCGGGCTTTCGTCCGCATCTCAAAAATACTCATACCTGGAGTGTCGTCAATATAAATCGGCGCTTCGGCCAAAACCCCCATGGCATCTGAAATCTTCAAAAAATCTTGATCGTCGAGTCGACCAGTTTTCAATTTCCAGGCATCAATATCTGCTTGAGCGACTAACAAACGATCTACCAACTCTTCTTTACTCATTTCCAGCGAGAAAAAAGCAATTTTTTTCTTGTACTTTACTGCTGCCGCTTGCGCAACGTTCAACGAAAAGGCAGTTTTTCCAGTTCCAGGTCGAGCAGCCAAAATAATTAAATTTGAATTCTGAAACCCAGCCAGTACTCGATCGAGATCAGCAAACCCAGTCGGCACCCCGCGTAACTGACCACTGTTGCGCTGTAACTCATCCAACCGCTCGAAACTACTGGCTAAGGCATCTCGCAGCGGCAAAAAACCGCCTTTAGTTTCGTTGTATGAAAGTGCAAAAATGTCCGACTCTGCCTTATCCAAAATATCATTAGTTTCTTTCGAGTCGTCAAAAGCCAACTCATTTACTTCAGTCGCCAACGTGATCAACGCACGTTTGGTGTACAGCTGTTTGACAATCTTGGCGTACTCGACTACATGTGCACTCGTCGGTACTAATGTGGATAACTCTGCTAAATAACTCGCTCCCCCACTACTCTTAAACTGTTTGCGTTTTTTCAATTCATTTGACAACGTCACAACGTCAATCGCAGATCGAGCATCATACAACTTAACCATCGCTTCAAAAATTTCTTTGTGGTTTTGAAAATAAAAATGATCAGACTTCGTAATCTCGGCGACATTCACAATCGCATCACGATCAATCAAGATTGCACCCAGCAAAGATTTCTCGGCTTCTTCATTATGTGGCGGGACGTGAACAGGAGGCATAACAATTTTCGAATGTTTAAGTTTTAAATATGTTCCGAATCGGACTCAACAAGGCCCACATCAACAACACCATATATTGTCTAGGAAAAGAAGTCAATCGAGGTATTTACACTTTTTGCAGATTGTGTACGTTTGGTCGAATTTTTTTCTGCACTTCAGTTACACCGAAGATAAGAATGTGTAACAAACTATTTTCTAGCAAATTCGAAGCACAAGAAATAAAATTCAAAACAAGGTCATGACCAGAAGCAGATTAACTCCTCTGCAATACCACCACCTCTGCCTCTTCTGGCATTTTTTCTGCATCAACGTCTAACGATTTAACAGGTTCTTTATTTACACCGTATTCATCCAAAAACTTCTTGAGTGGCATGAGTTCTCCAAAAAGTTCGGCGTCGTGCTCTTCAGTGCGATAATGCATTGGAATGACATAAAAAGGATCAAGTTCGGTAATTAACTTCACTGCGGTTGCCGCATCAATTGTAAACTTCCCTCCTACTGGGAGGAGTAAGACATCGATGGAGCCAATTTGTGATTTTTGGGCGTCGGTAAGTTCGTGACCGAGATCTCCCAGATGGCAAACACGTAAGTGATCCATATAAATAATGTAGATGGTATTACTACCGCGCTCTGTCCCCTTTGATTTGTCGTGGTAGGTTGGCACTCCAAAAATGGAGATCCCACCCACTTCATACTCTCCAGGCATATTGATTACAAATGGCTTTTCTCGGCGAGCTGTTCCTTTTACTTTGGAAATTGCATTGTGATCAGGATGATCGTGAGAACTCGTCACAATATCGGCACTTACACTCGACATTTCAAAACCCACACTGCCTTGAAATGGATCGCAAACAACCGTTCCATTTTTGCCTTTTAATTTAAAACAAGAGTGACCAAGATATGTGATTTCCATACGACCCCTTCAAAAATCTGAGTAAAGTTTAGGACTAGTTTAACACACTCTATTGTTGATCATCGGACATCACTTCCAATATCCCCAGTCAGAATTCCGCTGCTTTTTATTCAGTATGTCGAAGTATAACCCTACCGAACGTAAAAAAGAGTGCGTGAGTTTTCGCACTACTCCACTTTCCAATCGACGATCATCATGGCTCACAACTACAAGTTGAGGGACAAACTGGATGTGCTTCTTTTGTTTATGTAACCGAAAAAAAATCTCAGTGTCCTCATTGCACGACAGTTCTATGTCAAACCCACCGACATCAGTGAATGCTTGTTTGTGGATAATCATATTTGATCCGCTAGCGCTAGGAATCCCTAGACGATCAATGATTCCTTGACCGAGTCGAAATAAGAAATCATATGTCCTAAATTTCGAACTTGCAGTCCTTTTTTCTCCATAATATGCATCACCAACAGGCAAATCCAATATATGTTTAAAATAAAGTGGTGAAAAATGAATGTCACTATCGGTGAATAGTAACCAATCCCTTTTGCTGTACGTTGCGCCATGCTGCCGAGCAGCAGCAATATTGAGTTCCGAGTTTCGGATGGTGATAATTTCGGGCCTTGCTGCCTCAGCAAGCTCCAAGGTTTGATCAGTACTGGCATCAATCAAAATGACTTCGATTCCAGCTGGAATGCTCTTCAGAAAGCGAACAATATTTTTCTCTTCGTTTTTGGTCGGGACAATAATAGAAAGACGTGAAAGATCCATAGCCTCATTATATATATGTCCACAAAAACAAATACTGTCGAGAAAATCTACTCTATGCGTGCCAGCTCGATTTGCTATAATAGAGATTCTGCGAAAGCAAAGATTTTTAAAAAATCGATAGTCCTGCTTGGGTAACTCACGAGTCACCCCCCCGAAACACCCTTTCTATTAAAGGAGGAAGACAACCGTAATATTGTCAGTATGAAAAAAGAAGCAATTTTTGCCATTATCATGGGTGTCATCGTCGGACTGGGCATTACATTTGGCATTTATAAGTTGAAAAAAAGCTCGGCTACATCAACAGAAGATCAACTCAAAAAAATTGATCAACAAGCCACACCTACTCCATCCGCCGACGCTAACCAAAAATTATTGATCACTTCTCCTAAAGACGAAAGCATTTTGACATCAACAACCTTGAGAGTCAGTGGCAGTGCAGAACCCAATGAAATGATCGTCGTTTTCATCAATGACAAAGAGTACATCACTCAAGCCGATTCAATTGGCGCTTTTGCTCAAGACGTAGAGTTAGACGCTGGTGGAAATATTTTGCAGTTCACCGCAATTGCTTCCGACGGCAAACAAACTTCAGTTACTCAAAATGTGGTTGTTAGTAGCGTTTCACTCGATGAAGCTGTCGAAGCTGCTCCAGAAGATCAAGCCTCAAGCTCAGCAAAAGCAACTCCGACTAAAAAACCAATTGCTACTCCTAAGGCAACTGCCACACCAAAGGAGAATCAATAATGAAAAAACCAGCACTGATCTCTATCTTCACTGTCATCACTCTACTTCTGTCTTACAGCGCTGTCGCTGCTGCAAGCACTCCAACTCCTGCTGACACTTTAGTACCTGCCAAAAACGATACTGAAAATATTCAAGAATTAATTAAAAAGAAAGCCGCCGAGAATCAGGTCAAAGGCGTAACAACTGATGGTCAGGTCAAACGTGGATTCATCGGAACTGTAAAACGCGTTTCTGAAGAGGCACTGACTGTTGATACGCGTAAAGGTACCGAAATTATTACTCTGTCGACAGAGGTCGCAATTATCCAAGACGGTAAGGCTTCCACCGTGAATATTATTGAGATTGGTTCTCAAGTTGCTATCATGGGATATCAAAATGGTGAAGATTTTACGCCTAAACGTATTTTGGTCATGAAAAAACCACTACAAACCAATCAAAAATCAGTCTGGATTGGAAGTATTAAGAAAATGGAAAAAATAGTCTCTGGAAACTTAGTCGCATTTACGATCCAAACTCGATCGGGGGAAGAAAAAACATTCACCTTATCTGGTAAACCAGTCATCGAAGACAACAAAGGGGTAACGATGAAATCAACTGATTTGGAAACAGATCAGGATGTATTGATTATCACCATTCCTGAAGAACCAACCGCTCAGGTAGCGAAAGACTCATCTGGAAAAATTGTCCGAGTTCATTCGTTAGTTGCTTCTGATGCACCCACTGTAGACAAAACAACGCCAACGCCTACTCCCAAAGCCGCAGCTGCCAAGAAAGCCACTGCGACACCTACTGAGTAGGAAGAGTATTTACGAATTTTCAAACATAAAGGTAATAATTTATTACATGTCTGATTCACACATAACTAGAATTAGGTCTGTCCAAAAAACACTCTCTTCCTCTTCAGCATTGCTCATCTCTGATCCGCTTGAAATTTTTTACCTCACAGATTTTACTTGCCTCACTCCCGAAGAACGGGAGGCATATGTTTTTATCACAAAACAATCCACACATTTGTTTCTGAGTTCGTTTTCGACACCAACAGAACTGGAAGGAATGCACGTTCACGTTGGAAGTATGTCCACTCAACTCAAAGAATTGCTCCCCAAGCTGTGTCTAGATTCACAAATCACTTCAATACAATTTGATGGCAACTCCCTCAGATACAATGAGTATCAGCTCCTCAAACCGTTTTTCCCAACCACCGTCAGTTTGACTGCAAGCCAGGATTCTCCACTTTCTAACGAGCGCATGGTCAAAAATTCTCGAGAAATTGAAGCGATTTCCAAAGCAAATGCCATCACCCACTCTTCATTGAACACTATTTTTACTCAATTAAAAGTGGGTATGACAGAAGTCGATGTCCAACAATTATTAGAGCAAGAAATGCGAAAATTGGGTGTGACCGAGTTCGCATTCCCCACCATTGTCTGTTTCGGAGACCACACTGCTCTACCCCACCACCAGCCAGGTAATCGTGAATTGAAAGACAATCATCCTGTTTTGATCGACTGTGGCGCCAAGTGGCAAAAGTACTGTGCAGACGTCACACGCACTTCTTGGTTTGGAACTCAACCAGATCCAGAGTTCACTGAAATTGAAGAAGTCGTGAAAGAAGCTTATAAAAAAACTTTCGCTAAATTAACTAACCTAGATCAAAAAACCTCAACGACTTTAGCCGCCAACTTAGACCTCATTGCACGCTCTCACATCTCAGCCGCTGGATTTGGACCAGACTTTATTCATACCACCGGGCACGGCGTCGGCTTGTACATCCATGAACAACCTTCACTCAACCAACGGAATCAAACTGAACTCAAACCAGGCATGATTATTACGATTGAACCAGGCATCTACCTCGAAAATAAATTTGGCTACCGATTTGAGAACTCAATCCTGATTACCGAAAAATCGGCCAAGGAGTTGCTGTAATACCTCCCAAATTGACACTTGCTCCATTTCATCCTATAATCTTTTCCATGTCCGTTATTTTTAGAAATTCTAGCGTCGCTCATCACCATTCACATATCTTGTGTGAGGGGTTTTGCGTTGTTTCATAAATACTAATTAAACAAATAACGTCATCAGGAACCCCTCACACGAGGGTTTTTTTATACCTGGTGGCGTTTTTTTAATGTTACAATCTAACTCAACTGTCCGTTGATGGAGCACTCCTCCACTTCAGCGGCAACAAAGGAACTTATGCAAAATCAAAAACTACAAACGCTATCTGGCTTCAGAGATTTCTTGCCGGCAGAAAAGCAAAAGCGGGATTATGTAGTCGATATTATTCGCAAGTGTTTCGAGTCGTATGGTTTTTTACCGATTGAGACTCCTACGCTTGAGCAACTGGCGCTTTTCGAAGGTCAAATTGGCGAGGATGAAAAGTTGTTTTATAAATTCAAAGATTATGGTGGTCGAGATGTAGCGTTACGCTACGACCAAACCGTTCCGAGTGCTCGGTTTGTGGCGCAGTACCAAAATGAGTTGGTGTTTCCATTCAAGCGCTACCAGATTCAAAATGTTTTTCGAGCTGAGAAACCACAGCGAGGTCGTTATCGCGAGTTTATGCAGTGTGACGCGGATATTTTTGGTACTACTTCTCCATATGCAGATGCAGAAGTCATTGCTTTGTCTTTAGAAATTTATCGCCAAATTGGTTTTAAAAATGTAACTGCCTTGATCAGTGACCGCGCTCTGATGAAGGACATCCCATATGCCGCAATTGTGGCAATTGATAAGCTCAAAAAAATCGGTAAAGACGGTGTCATTCAAGAAATGATCGAGAAAGGCATCGCAGAAACTGAAGCCAAATCTTTTCTTAATCGGATTGAGACGATGCAGCCAAATGATCGGCTGAACACTATTTTTTCCTACTTAGAGTCAGCGGGTTTTCCAAAAGAGTGGTATCGGTTTGAACCCACGATTGCCAGATCATTTTCTTATTCTGATGGACCAATTTGGGAGATTGTTGTTCCTGAGTTTACAGCCGGTTCTGTAATGGGTGGTGAGCGTTATGATGGATTAGTCAATCAAATCTCAGGTCGCGATATTCCTGCCACTGGTTTTGCAATCGGCTTTGATCGCACAATCGAAGCAGCTGAACAGCTGGGTATTTTGCCAGCCAGTGTGCAATCAGTCAAAGTATTGGTCACTTTATTTGATGAAAAAACAGTTGATGCGTCCATAAAAATCACCACTCAGCTTCGTGAGGCAGGTATTATTACCGAGATCTACCCTGCTTTGGATAAATTAGGTAAACAATTTAAACTGGCAGATCAACAACAAATTCCTTTCGTCGTCATCATCGGCGAGGAAGAACAGAAAAATCAACAGATTACTTTGAAGAATATGAAAACTGGTGAACAAGCATTGTATTCGGAAAAAGAACTCATTTTGGAGCTGCAAAAATAACCCTCCCCTTTACCCTAGCCATTCAACCCTATACTCTAGTAGCATGCCTCAAATTCGCAAGCCTTCGCGACGATTTGCTATTTTTTTGATGCTACTCAATACTGTAGCGTGGGGTGCTGCGCTGCCTATTGTGAAACCAGCACTGTCTTACATTACTCCATACCAATTTTTGCTCTATCGCTATATTTTTGCAGCAATTTTTTCATTTCCATTACTTGTGTATTACCTGCCAAAAATTAAACATCTTTGGAAAAAAATTGGCACAATTGTCATACTTGAGTTGATTGGTACAACGCTGGCGTTGGGCATGCTGTATAAAGGTCTGAGTTACACCACTTCTATTCAAGCCAGCTTGATTGCCACCACAACTCCTATCTTTATTATTCTAGGTGGTATCTTCTTTTTGCGAGAAAAAGAAGAAACACACGAATGGTTGGGATTACTCCTCGCAGCTATCGGGACACTCCTTCTCACATTGGAACCAATGCTAAAGGGTACCGATGCACTTGGCCCAATTTCTTGGACAGGAAATGTTTTTGTGATTGGTCAAAATCTAGCCACAGCCGCTTATTTCTTACTTGCTAAGAAACAGTATTTAGGCATCCCCAAATTATTTGTGACGACCATTAGTTATTACGTCGGCATGATTAGCTTTTTATTCATTGACGCATTTACACTTCATGGTCAAGCACTCGGATTCAACCAACCGATGTGGGTACAACTTTCTCATCCAGCCGTATTTATTGCAGTGTTGTACATGGCCACTTTCGGTTCAATCATCGGCTTAACAGCCTATATACGCGGTCAGGACGGCATGGAAGCATCAGAAGCGAGTGTCTTTACGTACCTCCAACCCCTCGTCTTCATTCCACTCTCAGTACTCTGGTTAAGTGAAAAAGTCAGCACACCGATGATCATCGCTGTAGTATTTATTGCAGTTGGTGTCTGGGTGTCGGAGTATCGGCCAAAAAGAAAGTTAGCCCCTGAAAGTGAAAAAGAATTTGCTGAAACCTAGGCAACTAAATGCATAACGCCACTCTGAATTACAACTGGGATTGCTGAGAAAAACGGAACTCCAGATGCTTCTACTTTTTCGCCACCTTTATTGTGATGTTTACTGAAAATGACTGTCATCAGATTTACCTGAATTTTCATACCTGAATTTCGCAGTGCTTCCATAAGAGCCAAGAATGTACTGGCATCATCGACCACATCATCAAGGATAGCAACTGACATATTTTCAGTCAGGCCTTCAATAATACTAACGGCAGGTTTTTTCCCGTGAGTGAAAGATTCAGTTTGATAACAAACAGCGTCTTGCGGGATTGACTCTCCTTCTTGTAATTTGCGAGTCGATAAAATTCGTGGAATTCCAGAAGCTTGTTGAAAGGTTTTTGCAAATTTTTTGGCAGCGTCTGGAACAGGTAAAATTGCATCAACTTTTATTCCTGCATACTTTTCTACCCAAATTTGATACAACCAGCCCAGTACTTGTGCAGCGGGCTCTTTATTAATCTGCGTTGCAACAATGTAGTCAGGATCATTCACTGGATCTTTTAAGTAAGCTACTTCTAAAAAATATCGCTGAAGCTCTTGCAAGGCATTCATAAGCTTCCTTTTAAATTACTCCCACTCAGCCGTAGCTGGGGGTTTAGTTGTAATGTCGTAGACTAATCGAGATATTTTGGGTACTTCGTTCACAATACGTGATGATATGCTTTGGAGAACTTTATAGGGTAAATGAGCCCAATCAAATGTCATCTCATCGACTGAGGTGGTAACACGCAAAGCGATCACTTCACCGAAAAATCGTCCGTCTCCCTTAACAGAAGTAGAAAGAGCACCAGTCATAACAGGAAACGAGTGGAAAACTGTTTCTAAAAGATCGGCCTTTTTGAGTTCTTCTAGGACTATATGATCAGCTTGTCTGATTTGCGCTAATCTTTCTTCAGTCACCTCTCCCCTAATACGAATTCCAAATCCAGGACCAGGGAATTTTTGTTTTTGAACAAATTCTTCAGGAATTCCAAGCTGTGTACCCATTTCTCTAACTTCATCTTTATAAAATTCTCGTAACGGCTCCAGCAACTTTAATTGTAAGTGCTTGGGTAAACCTCCCACATTGTGATGACTTTTAATATTTTCAGCATGTTTTGTTCCTTTACTTTCAATCACATCAGAATAGATAGTACCTTGTAAAAGAAAGTCAACTTTTTTCCCTTCTTTTTTTAGTCGTTCCATCTCTCTCTCAAAAACCTCAATAAAAAATGCTCCAATCACTTTTCGTTTCTCCTCAGGATCGGTTTTCCCCTTTAGCTTTGTAAGCATTTCTTTTTCTACATGCACAATAAGAGGTTCAACGCCTACTCTTCTATAAATTTTTTCAACATCTTCTTTTGTTCCGTCCCTCATGAGTCCATTTTCCACATAAATGGGAATAAATTTCTTACCGATTGCTTTTGCAGTTAACACTCCTGCTACAGTTGAGTCCACACCACCTGAGACCGCACCAATTACGTAAGAGTCACCGACAGTTTTTACAATATTTTCTTCAAGCTCTGTCGGATTGAGCTTGTATTCAATCGTTTTTAATTTGCACAAGGTAATAAAATTTCTATAGATTTCGACACCGTATTCTGTATGGTGGACTTCTGGATGAAATTGAATTCCAAAAATATCTTTTTTCTTATGTTTGATAAATGCAAACGGAACATGTTCCGTTGAACCAATAACGATGTAATCTTTAGGTATAGCTACCACTTCGTCACCATGACTCATCCAAACAGTGAAACTTTGAGGTAAATTTTGAGTCATTTTTTGATCGGTTTCTTTAATGGTTATCCTTGCTGGACCATACTCTTTCTTTCCCGAGATCACTTTGCCATCTAAAAGATGAGCTATCAACATCATGCCATAACACACTCCAAGAATAGGTATATTCAAGTTGAAAATGCTTGCATCAATTGTAGGAGCATCTTTTGCATATACAGAAGCTGGACCACCAGATAAAATAATACCCAGAGGCTTCAATTTCTTGATTTCGCCCTTTGCTTCCTCCGGCGTCGTAATTTTCGTCGCGCCGCCCAGCTCTTTGATTCTCCTTGCAATCAAGTGAGTATACTGTGAACCAAAATCGATGATGAGAATCATATGTACTCCTTAATGCGTATTTCTGGAATAAGCATCATTAATTGCACCCAAAACTAATCTCATTGCCCCAACATTTTGCATTTCAGCTACTGAGTCTACATTTTGAAAAACAAAGCTGCCCACTAATCCTTGATTCAAAATGTCGAATACTTGAAGCATAGTCGGGATAGTATTCTCATCTGATTTAAGATGTTTCTCAGTAGAACCACCTTCAGTATTTTGAATAATACCAAAAGGTCCATATCGTTCTGCAAAAGCTCTCATGCGATCTGAGGCTTCACCTCCATATAATACGATTAAGTTACCATCAGCATCTTGAAAGAATGAAAAGCCTCCTGGAGTTTCGATTGTGCCTGCCAGCTTTCCTACAACTCCAATACCACTCACTCCTGATGCAATAGAGGGCCCGATATTATCATTTGCCCCACCTTCTACAATCACAGGAATATTGATCTTCCCTCTTAAATCCCAAACAAGCTGTACCCAATTAATTGTTAACCCTGCAACAACTCCAGTAGTACATCTTCCTCCGCCACCAATTCCAATATAAATGGCGTCAGCACCTGCCGCCTCTAAAGCAAGAGCTTGTTGCACATCTACAACTTGTCCGATAAAAATTTCAATCGGCTCCCAACCTTCTTCCTTTTCTATTTGTCTTAGCCTTTTTAAGGTGTAAAGGATGTCATCGCCTGGTTCAGGTGAGTAAATACGAAAGGTTCTTATCCCTGCTTCATAAAGTGCCCGCGTTCTCACCTCTGCCTTCTTTTGGTCGGGTTCCACAACGCCAACTAGGTTGTGAACATAAAAATCTTGTAATTTCTCTTTTTCGTCTTCAGATTTGCCGTAATAAGTAGGACTTCTTTCAATCCACTTAATTGTCTGCTTTGCCAGGTCTACTTGTCTCACTACTGTCTGGAACAAACCATCTCTGGGAATACACGCTAAATAATGTGACATTACAGCTGTTGCTAGAGCTATAGGACTTCCGGTAATTTCTGGATTGGCACCGACTGCAAAAATACCTCTAGCTTGTTCACGACCTTTACGAGGTTTTTCTTTCCTAAAAAGATTTCTAACACGAGCAATGAAACCTTTTTCAGAATGATTGTAGCTAACAAAAGGGCCAGCCTCATGAAGATTATTTCTGCTTCTCCTCTTACGATTTGAACCACCAGGTTCTAAAGCTAAATCAGCAATAGTAATTGCTTTTCGTTCTTTTCTGGCTTGTGAGAATAGTGTGTTTCTATGTTTTTTGGGAGGTTCAAACCTTTGCAAAGAAGTTTCAAAAAGATGCTCAAGCCTATCAGGATGATTGTTTAAAAAAAGGTAATAGAACCAGGCAAGAATACTGCGTTTCTGTAAATCATCACTAATCATCTCTCTTGCAGGCTCTTCCTGGCCAAACCCTTCTCTTCCAGTGAATCGCAACCCTTGTGCGGGATAAGGTTTATCTGGCTCTTCAGGATCACTAGGATCAGCGCTTTCTCTAGCCAATTCATCCAACATCCAGTTAACAAAACCATTTTGAACAAATATTTCAAACACACCTTTAATAAACTCTTCCGCTTGTTCTCTATCAGTTCTTAAATCTCTATATGTTGGCCAATCAAAACCATTGATACGAGCCATATTTCCTTTTTAGTAATTCTTCCCGGCATTGGTAATAATCAGATCGTGTGGGTGGCTTTCGCTAAGTGATGCTTGAGTGATTTGCATGAACTGGCCTTCTGTTTGGAGTTGTTCAATGTTTTTCACTCCTACATAATACATGCCTGATCTAATTCCGCCAATGGCTTGATCAACCAAGTCTTTCACGGTCCCTTTGATTGGGACCAGTCCTTCAACACCTTCGGCAACTAAGACTTTTGATTTATAATTTTTTCCATGAAACTCGTCTTCAGATTTGATAGCGGCACCTTTATTCATCGCCCCTACTGAACCCATGCCTCGATACGATTTAAATGAGTAAGTTTGTTTTTCATTGACGATTAAATGTTTAAATCTGCCGGGTACTTTGTCAGCACTCAGTTCAAATTTATCCCCTGGAGATTCTGAACATGAAGCAAAGTAACTTCCCATCATGATCGTGCTCGCACCAGCTGCAATGGCTTTTACCATGTCACCAGAATACTTGATTCCTCCATCAGCAATAACTGGTACTCCAGCCGATTTTGCGGCGCGTGCAGTTTCCCAGATAGCGGTAATTTGTGGCACTCCCATTCCAGAAACAATTCGAGTCGTACAAATCGCTCCTGGTCCCATGCCAACTCGAAGCGCATCCGCACCAGCTTCGATCAATGCTTTAGCACCTTCATAGGTCGCAATATTTCCTGCAATCACTTCAACCTGTGGGTACTTTTGCTTAATCGCTGTAATGGCATCCATCACATATTTGACATATCCATGTGCAGTATCAACTACGATGACTTGAACACCCGCTTCTGTTAATGCTGCAATCCGTTCTTCATAACCATGACTCGCTCCAATTGCTGCGCCAACAAGTAATCCTTTTTCAACGACTTTTTTTACTTCATTAGCTTGATCTTGAATTGTTAAGTTACGATGGATAATACCAATGCCTCCCACTTCAGCGAGTGCAATCGCTAATTCACTTTCAGTAACTGTATCCATTGGTGCAGAAATTAAAGGTGTTTTCAAAGTAATTTTTTTGGTTAATTTGGACTCAATAGTTATTTCTTCTCTGGAAAAATCGCTAAATCCTGGTTTGAGCAATACATCATCGAAAGTCAATGCCTGTGGTAGTGATCGTGATTGAATGGGATCGTTACTCATAAGTTCTCCTTGAGAAAAATAATACCTAATTTTTGATAAAACTGACTTCAGTTGCAATCCGATTGGCTTCAAGTAAATCGGCTTCAGATAAAATCTCCTGTTCAATGAGTTTGGCAAACTCGGCTCTCAACGAAATCAACTGCATTTCTGGACCATCCGTGTTGATCGTAAATTTGACGCCATTTTTTTTCAAAGTGCCGTACATTTCTCTCATCTCATCAAAACCAGATATGAGTTTGGTATTCAAGTTAGAAGTCGGACATGTTTCCAAGACAATATCATCTTTGACAAGTCTGGCCATCATTTTTTCATCTTTTACACATGCAATCCCATGACCAATTCGAGTTGGTTTCAAAATTTCAATCACTTCCCACATTTCATCCAGCCCAGTCGCTTCTCCTGTGTGAATCGTAATTCCCAAACCATGATCTCTAGCCTCATCGACCAGATCAACAATCTGTTTCGGTTCAAATGCTCGTGAATTTTCATTTCGCTTGATCGGACCAGCTAAATCAATTCCTACTACTCCCCTATTTTTATATTTAATGGCTTTTTTGACGATTCCGGTGTTTTCTTCATGAGTAAATCGACGATCCATCATCAAAATGATTCCCGCTTTGACGGGATATTTCAGCATCGCTCGTTCCATACCTTGAAGAGCAAACACTATTAAATGATCGAGATCTTTCTCCCCTTTTTGAGTACGTAAAATCGGATTAAATCTCAGTTCAGTTTTGGTGATATTATTTTTGCGGTAAGCGCCGGAGATAATGTTTTGAATGCCCAAAAAGAGTGCTTCTGGAGAGGACTGAATCTTCTCAGTCCAGTCGTACATTTTAAGGTACTCTTCATAATCTTTCGATTCATGAATTGTCACCATTCTTTCAAACTCCCAATAATCCTTGGTCGGGAGACGAATGCCTTGATCGTGAGCAATTTCCCACAACATCGTAGGCGACACCGAAAAACCAACATGAGTATGAAGTTCAGTGAGCTCAACTCCTTCGAGAAATTCAGGAGTTGATCGTTGGGCAGCCGTTGTAACCATATTTTTTTGTTAAATAGGTAATAAAAAAGACACCTGTCTTCTGCTTTGCGCTCGCTTGGTTTTCCCCTCTGAGTACTCTCAGAGTTCGGTTTCTTGGGAGCGAAAGCCTCGTAAGGTGCCTTCGCAACTGTTTTTATGTTTGGTAATGATAACAAAAACTCAAATTAATTTCAAGCGAGAAAATTCTAATCTGGCTTTTAAGCCTTCAATTTACTCATCACAGCTTTCCTAAAATCCTCAAGAAAACCCTCATAATCAATTGTTTTAACAAAAAAATGTTCAACTCCTGTTTCATCTTCTACAAAATATCCTTCATCAGAAAGACGAACTTTTTTTGATTCAAACGTCATGTGTTTTCCTAAAGCGGCACTGACAACGAGTGGGTCATGAAGGTATGAGTTTGGATAAAAACGGGAATGAAACCGACCTACATTTTGCTTCAATATCTCTGCTAGAATTCCTGGTTGAGCATTAAGTTCTTGAATCCACCAATGGTCTTGAGAAATTTGTAGTTTTGAACTCACACTATTATCAGCAGTGATCCAGTAAATACCTGACCTTAACGCAACTCTTTGTGCTGCAGGAATATCTAATCGAATATTATGTTCAGCACGACCAAACTGAGGTTGAAAAGAACCACCCATAACAATAATTTTGAGTTGTGAAGCTTGTTCCCTTAGCTGGTCTAGCAACTCCGCTAGATTAGTCAAAGGACCAATTGAAAGGTAAGTTGTTCGATCTGCTGCCTGTGCTAGCTTTTCTCTAATAAGACTTAGAAAAGAGCTTGTCGGTTCCAAGTACTCAGCCTGACTTTCCTCAAATACAAAATATTTGCCATCACCAATATCTTTGCCGCTAAATACTGAAACAGACAAATTGAGTTGAACAAACAAACCTTGTAAAACCCTAGCTCTCAGTTGTTTCAACTCATCTACAGTCATTACTGCTTCTAAAGCTATTTCCGCCTGGCCCAACAAATAAATTAGAGCAAATAAGTCGTCTGGATCACCAAATATATCTGTATCTAAAAAAACACTTTGCCGTTCGGTCATGATCAATCTTTAATTTATTTCGTAAATAAGTGTGCAACGCCTACCTCTTTAACTGATGCTGTTGCGAGTTCAACTGCTTTTTGTAATGCGACTTTTTGAGTTCTACCTTTCATAATTAGCCCTAAATATGTTCCAGCTAATAGGTCCCCTGCTCCTGTCGCATCTTTGACTTGAGTCACTGGAGTAGACACGTGGAAAATCCTCTTCCCTTTTTTCATATAATCTGCACCATCTTCATCAAATTTCACGATTGCTTCAGGAAGAGTATCTATGACTTCTTTCAGCGCTTTATACTCATGGCGATTGGCAAATGCTAAATCAATCTTTGAGAAATTTTCTTTAATTTTTTTTAATAAATTCTGATCGTGAAAGAAGAAGTGATCGGTATCAAGAGAGATTTTTGCCTGAGGTGCTTCGGTCCGTAAAAAAGAAATAAACTTCTCCTGTTGATGGGGTGGCATAGTAGAGATATGAATGTGTTTAACTGTTTTCAACCATTTTTTGGGAAAATCATTCGGATTTACATCTGGTGCTACTCCCCATTCCAAACTAATATCACGATCCGTGAGATCTTCGTCTGAGTGATACGTTTGAATAGATTTGGCAGTCAGTTTTTCCGCAATGACGTGCACTCCATCTGGTAAAACCCTCGACAACAAAAAAGAAGAGTCGTAATCATTCCCAATTCGTGTAACTAAACCAATTGAAGGCAAAATTCGTGAAGCTGCAATTGCTGCAAAGTATGCACCACCACCTGGAAGAACACTCCTTGAGGACAGAGTTATATTGATATCAATGTTGGTATAACCAACAAAAATTAGTGTTGGTGAGTTATGCATTTATAACGGATACTTTTTCTAGTTGCACTCTTAGTAATTCTGCAGCATCTCTGACTGCTTCGAAATACTCTTTCTTCCCTTCTCCTGCAAAAATAATGCCTCGAGAACTATTTACAAGCATTCGTTTGCCGTTTTTGCCAAAGGTGCCTTTGATATCTTCAAGTGTTCCCCCTTGAGTTCCTACCCCTGCTGTTAAAATCACCATTTCTTCCCCGGCAATTTCCCTTACTTTTTTCAATGCATCAGGGTATGTTGCACCAGCTTCAAGAAAGACATTGCCATTCGTATTCCACACTTCACAGACCCTTCTCGTTACGTATTCATAGAGTTGAGTACCGTCTTTGAGTTCAAGTTCCTGAAACTCAACAGCTGTTGGGTTACTATCATGTACGTAGACTGCAACTCCATTTTTCTCATCATCAAGATAATCACGCACAGTATCAAAACCAAACCAAGGTGTTACCATCACACAGTCAAATCCCAACCAATCGTAAATCTCTTGTTTGATCATTTTTACCGACTCACCCATCTCAGATCTTTTGCAGTCCGCAAGTAAAGGAATCTCAGGATAATTCTTTTGGAGGTATAAATTTGTTTTTACTAAACCTTGCAATCCTTCCTCACCAAAACCTGCATAAAATGCAATGTTACTTTTATACACGGCAGCAAAATCGTTCGTCGCTTCTATTATTTGTCGATTAAACTCATAAATTCCATCAGAAATTGAGTTATTTTTTTTTATAAAATCTGGAATGCGATCATATCGACTATCCAAACCAACACACACGTGAGAGTTTTTGGAATCTAAAGAACTGGTGAGTTTTTCATTGAACGTCATGACCATTACCTTTCTCTAAAATATCTTGTTCGCTCACCGGCTTGACTACAATCCCATTCCCCTCTCCTTTATAGAAAGCAGTGTAGTGTGTGGAGTCAGCTTTTGCTTTGAGGTCAGCAGCAATGATTTGATTATCAGGTTCAATAAAAATCTCAACAGGGTTTACATGAATTCCAGCAGATTCTACTCCCTCAATTTTATGTCGATTATTCGTGATGAGTCTCACCACTTCTACCCCCAAGAATTTTAACATTTCACCCATAATGCCAAAATCTCTTTGCTCAGTTGGATATCCAGATAGTTCATATGCTTGTATAGTATCTATGACTGACCCATCTTCATCTTGACTCTGCACAATTTTCCCATCTTCCCACTTGAACATTTTCTGAAGTTGATCCAATTTACCAACGACGCCATTACCTCTGCCCTCTTGTTGCAAATAAAGAATTACTCCCATTCCTTCTTCTTTTATTTCTTGCATCGTGAAGTGTAACTCTTTTCGACACTCACAATTTATCGCATTAAGATTTTCGTTGGTATGACAGGCACTATGCCCTCTAACTAACACGTTTTTACCACTGAAATCAATTTTGTCCAGATCACCGTAAACCAAAGCATGATGTACACACCCATCAGTTTTGTCTCCAAATGCTACAACTGTCCAATCACCGTAAGCAGTTGGAAGTGGAGCCGAACTAATTAATTCTAAAACACTTTCGCCTTTTGACTCAAGAAAGCGTTTCAGTCGGTTTTTTGCCTCCTGAGGGAGAAACCACCGATTATAGTTTGTACGAACGTGACGTATCACTTCATCTTTACCCACTTCTTGGACTGTATTTGGTGAAAAAGCAACTACTTCTTGGTCAAAGTTATCTATGCCGCCTGGTAAGAAGCGGACTGTCTCAGGATTTACATTTAGAGTTGATAGTATTTGTTTTAATTGTTCACCGTCGTACATTGGACTCTCGTGACGCACTATCTCGTCTTCCAAATCATACACACTCTCAATTGCATCATTTGCACCCAAAAATATTGATGATTCAATCTTTCCAGTTCTGTTGTGACACCTTTGCCTTCACCATCATTTTTGAGAGTGATAATGACCCCTCTGCCTTCCGTTCCAATATGTTTCATCGCACCATGCAAATTTCGCTTACTCTTTTCTCGACCTCTCTGAAGATATACTTCTCCAAAATGATCACTAAAAGCTATATAAACTGGCACATCTTCCCCATCACCAAGCGCTCCGTTTGCTATATCACCATAAACAAGCACTTCGTGAATTGTTCCACTCAGCTGATCTCCCATTGCAATAAGTGTCCAATCACCAAATTCAGTAGGTATAGGACCATCGTTGAGTCGATCAATGAGACGATACCCTTCTGTTGAGATGAGCTTCTTTCTTTCTGCCAATAGACTAACTGCACTCATCCAAAACACTTGAAACTCATCGGTTTCCTTTTTAGGAGAATTCGGCACTTGAACCCCATCATAACCAAAATTCATCATGGCGTCGGTGGTACTTCCTTCTTGTCTAGCCATAAAAAAACCGCCCTGAGTGGCGGTTGCTTTGTTTAATAAATTTCACCAATCCCCATGCGGAGATTGTAATGGACTTGGCAGAGTTTATGAGTCATCTGTCGCATTTCCCGGTATTCTATCTGAATTATAGGATGTTTTCAACTCTAGATCTTACCGATTGTAGTAAGCGAAACAGCTACACGCTAGAGCTAGTTTTCCTAACCTACTCCAACCTTTTTGCAACCTCGGTCCATATCTTAGCTTCTACTTCTTCCAGATTTGATTCTCCATTTACAATTATCCACCGTTTATGATCGTTCTTTTTTGCTAAGTTTAAGTAAGCCTGACGAACATTTTGATGAAAATTTTTATCTTCCATTTCAAAACGGTTATTTTGTCCAGCTTTTTCTACTCGATCTAGACCAGTTTGAACTGACACGTCAAGCAAGAAGGTCAAATCAGGAAATGTTTCTTTTGTTGAAATATTATTTAGCTGATCAATTTTATCGACGCCAAACTTCCTTACAACACCTTGGTATATCACAGAACTATCTCTTGATCGATCCATCAGGACTACTTTACCAGATTCCAATGAAGGTAGAACAATTTCACGATAAATCTGCGCTCGAGCTGCCTGAAAGAGCAAGACTTCAGCAGTGTATGCAATACCTATATTTTTGGCACTCAATACAATCTCACGGATCTGTTCACTGATGACAGTTCCGCCCGGTTCGCGCAGCGCAACGACGTCAAATCCCTCTTTCGCCAGTTTGTCTCGCAATCGAACAATCTGGGTGGTCTTACCACCACCTTCTCCACCTTCAAATGTGATTAAGTAGCCTTTTTTTGTGTTCATATGTGTTTATTTTATTCTAACCATCGCCACGATAGTACTATTCTGATTCTATTTCAAGCTGAAACTTTTGAAAAATTTCTCAAACTCTAAATTGATTAATCTCATCACTAAGCTGTTGAGCGGCTTGCTTTGGGTCAGACGCAAAGATCACGGCGCGTGAGGTACTGATGACCAGACCAGTTCTTTGGCTGTTCATACCAGCTTTGACACTCTTTTCGATATCACCACCTTGTGCACCGATGCCAGGAATTAACAAAGTCATCTCTCCGACAATTTTTCTGACCTCAGCTAACTCTTCTGGATATGTTGCTCCCACCACCAACATACAGTTATCTCGAATGTTCCACATTCTGGATACATGCTCAGCAATAATTCTCCATAACTCTTTGCCCTCTATTTTTAAATCTTGAAACTCTGGCGCTCCGGGATTGGAAGTTCGGCACAAAATAATACTAACTTTGTCCTCACGTTCTAAAAATGGCTGCAATGCTTCTTGACCCAAATATGGATGCAATGTCACCGCATCGAACCCAAACCAATCAAAAATACTTTTCACATACCCTTCATTCGTAGAACCAATATCAGCCCGTTTCGCATCAGCTATCGTAAAAATATCCTGATGATGTTCTTGCAAGTACTCCATCGTCATCTTCAACTCCGCAATCCCCTGATCGCCAGTCGCCTCAAAAAAAGCTAAGTTCGGTTTAAACGCACATACATACTCATGCGTCTGTTCAATAATCCATTTACTAAACTCAAATTGTGGATACTTCTGCTTCAGAAACTGCGACGGAAGCTTGGTGATATCAGCATCAGGACCAATACACAACACAGAGTTGCTTTTATCAACGCGTTGGTGAAGTTTGCTTAAAGGTTTCATTTTATTTTCCCCAACTCCAAGGATCTTGTAACCATGTTTCAATTATCCCTTTTTGATCTTTTGAAATTTTCTTCATTGTCTTCGCTTGTTCTAAAATGACCATAAAAGTGGTTAATGTATATAAATGGATACCTTCGTCTTCAAATGCTTGTGCGGCTTCGGGGAATCCATAACTAGTAATCGCTAAACAATCCGTGATTGTTGCGCCCTCTTTTCGTGCTGCTACTATCCCATTTAAGCTACTTCCCGCCGTTGTAATATGATCTTCAATCACTAAAACTTTTTTTTCAGCAACATTGCCTTCTACTCGCTTCTTTTTACCGTGATCTTTCACTTCTTTGCGAATAAAGATTGATGGTTTATTCAATGCATATGAAAGCGCTGCGCTGTGCAAAATTCCAGCAGTTTCAATTCCTGCCACCATATCGAACTCAAGTTTTTGTTCATCTATCAATGCAATAAACCCTTTAATCACAGTATGCCAGAGTTCAGGGTAAGAAGGAACTAAACGGTTATCCACATATACTGGAGAGACAATGCCTGATTTAAATGTGATTGGTTTATCTGGAGAAAAACCCACCGCCCCAATCTCTAGTAAACCCTTGGCAACTTTTCTAGAAATGCTTTCACTTTTATTCATGCTGACCTTTCCATAATTCTATCCAATATTACTCAACTTTTCTCAAACTATACAAACTCTAAAACCTCTGAAAACGAATTGACGCTAAATGTCGAGCCTTTTTCCTTCAAAAAATCTAATGAATCTGTGCCATGACCAACTGCGATCATGTCAATTCCTCCATTCAAGGCGGTTAAAACATCAACTTCTGAATCTCCAATCATTACCGCGTTTGATTTATTGATTGATACAGATGATAAAACATATTCAACGCATTGTCTCGCTGGTTTCCTCTCTGTAATCAACCCTTCACCCAGTATTACATCAAAAAGTCGCTCAATGTTGAAAACTTTGAGAATATAAGAAATGGAATCAATGTGTTTCGTAGTCAGAATTGCCAGTGATTTTTTTTGATCACTAAGTTCTTGTAATGTCGATAACACTTCTGGAAAGAAAACCAGTTCCTTTTCAATATTTTCTTTCTGATATTTTCGAAAATCTTTCAAGAGTTCAGTCACTGTTGATTTTTTAAGTTCAGGATAAAAAAACAGAAACGTTTCATCAAGTGACATCTTCCCGATTAACGGGAATATTTTTTCAGAAGCAACTTTTTCAAGTCCGTGTATGGTGAGTGCAAAGTTCAAACTATTGGCAATATTAAGTTTAGAATTAGCCAATGTCCCATCAAAGTCAAAAATGAACAACTCGTAGGTTTTCTTTTTTTTCATCTTTTTTTGTATTCAACAGCCAACATTGGGTTTGCAAATGCTCCGACGGCAGTCTGTACAGCATCGACACCAAGATCTAAATACTGATCTATGTGTTTTGGCTTTGTAACTCCCCCAATTCCGACCACAACAAAATTTTTCAATTGGAGTTCTTGTTTACATTTCACGATATATTCAGCTTGTTCCATCGATAAATTTCGTACCGCTGCTCCTGATACTCCAGCCATTGGCCGCGCTGCATCAAAACCCGGTTTCCCAGAATCCGTCACAATTTTGCGAGTGTACGTATTTGTCGAGGAAATCCCAGCAATAATTCCTTTTGATTCCTCAAGAAATTTTTTGACTGCGCTTTGATCTTGATAATAACCAACTTTCACCAATAACGGTTTATTTCCCAGCTCCTTTTTCATGATCGTGCACAATTTCAGTGAGTGCTTAATATCGTCGTAAATCAACCCCTGTCCTCCATCCGTATTTGGACAAGCCAAATTAATCTCAAACATTTTCGCTTTAGTCTCATTCGCTAATTTCGCCAGTCGTTTCGCATCCACCACCAACTTTTCACCTTCTTTAGGCGTACACATTAGTGACAAAATTAACAACTGACCAGTACTTAACTTCGATAGTGTTACATCCACATCTTCTTGCCAGTACTCCGGCTTAATGGATTGGATTCCAAAACTATTCGCCATGCTTGGCTCCGTATTTTCAAACGAATTAAACCCTGCCACTACCGCATCATTTGAAGCAAAAGACGTCAATTGATCTTTAAGATTTACATGCTGCCAATGTGGAAATGGGTTACCGTGCCACTCGACGGAGCGAACACTTTTGTATGTTAATAAATCGTATCCCAGCTTACTCATTAATGAAATAAAACGAGAGTTTACCGTCAACGGGCAAGCTGCTACACCAAACGGTGAGTTCAGTGAGAATCCTAAAAACTTCTTTTTATGCTTGGAGGTTGGGACTTTTGGCAGTTTCCCTTCCCAAAAAGGACCATATGCAATATTTTCTTCAAATGTTTTTGTTAAGTCATACAGTTGTGTCATCGAATCCTCCCGTCTTCAACAATAGTCTTACCTTTGAATACTACCAGTTGTGGTTTTCCATACAACTCCCACCCATCAAATGGTGACCAACCACATTTTGATTCATATTTATCTTCACCCAATATCCAAGGCTTGTCAGGATCAAGCTGTACATATGTTTTCAGTTGATCCGGAATGTTAAAAATTTTCTTAGGCTGAGTGTAGAGTAATTTTTTCACCATTTTGAGCGGAATTTTCTTCTCTTTGACAGCTTTAAATAACAAGCCGACAGCCGTTTCCAAACCTGGCACTCCAAAAGGTGCTGGATCACCTTGTTTTTCTTTCAGGGTATGCGGCGCGTGGTCTGTTTCAACGATATCAATCGTGCCGTCCAAAATTCCATTCCACAACTCATCTTGATCAACTTGCGTTCCTAGTGGTGGCTTCATCATCGCCAGCGCCCCTTGCTTCTCCTTATTTTTTTCAGTCATGAAAAGATGATGCGGGCACACGCCAGCCGTAATTTTCAATTTTTTGGCTTTGGCTTTTCTGACCAACTCCACTTCGATCGCTTGAGAAATATGACACACGTGCAACCTGCGCCCATACAGAAAAGCCAGACTGATCGCTGCTGCGAGTTGGACTCCTTCAGCGTGAACTAAAATAGGCTTGTCAGACTCCCACGCTTCAAACACCTTTTCTAATAAACCTAAATCTTCAATCAACATCTCACCCGTCGTGTGATTGCAATACAATTTGAGACCAAACACATTCTTATTATTCCAAATTTTAGAAAACGTGGCGATATTCTTGCCGTTTGTTCCATAATGAAAACCAATACCACAGACTCCTTTTTTAGAAAGCAACAACTTCTCTTTCAGTTTTTCCACTGTAATAGTTGGGGTGGGATTATTTGGCATATCAATAATAAACGTAAAACCACCTTTGATCGCTGCTCGACTACCTGTGTAAAAATCTTCTTTATGAGTAGCACCAGGCTCGCGCAAATGGACATGCACATCAATGAAACCAGGAAATGTTTGAAGACTCATAAGGCCCTTTAATTATTTTAATAAAATAGCTTCAATGAGTGCCATACGGATATACAATCCCGATCTCATCTGCTCAAAATACTTCGCACGTGGATCTTCGTCAACTTCTTTGAGAATCTCTCCCACGCGTGGTAATGGATGCATCACTATTGCATTCTTTTTCATTTGAGAAACCATATGGCGGGTTAAAATAAACCGGTCCTTTAGTTTCTCATACTCATCAAGTTTCCCAGCATGCTCAAACCATTCGCGTTGCACTCGAGTCATGTAGACCACATCAGCTGTTTTCAGCGAACCATTTAGCATATCGCTTTCAGTAATGCTCAGCTTCTCTTTTAGTTGCTTCACTAATTCACGAGGTGCTTTCAATTCATCTGGCGCTACAAAAGTTATCTTGGAACTGGGATCAGTCAACGAAAGTAATTTTGCTAGCGACTTGATTGTCCGACCATAGAGCAAGTCCCCAACCATTACGACATCAAGTTTTTTTCTCATGTCAAAATGCTCATATATCGTATACAAATCCAACAACGCTTGCGTCGGATGCTCTAGTTTGCCACTCCCTGCATTAATAACCGGCATAGGTGCTGCTTCAGCCGCAACTTGGCTAGAATTGTTGTCAGGATGACGTAACACCAATAAATCGGCTCCAGTCGTTTGATAAATGCTCTGGACAGTATCTGGTAGATCTTCTCCTTTAGAGACGGAACTAAACTCTTCCATACCATGAATTGCAGTGACATATGCTCCCAATCGTTGAGCAGCAGCTACAAAAGAAGTAAAGGTACGAGTGCTTGGTTGATAAAATAAAACAGCAACGCTCTTCCCTTTCAATGGCTCATATACTTTTCCCGCCTCAACTGTTTTTTTCATGAAGTCTGCTCTTTTAAATAACTCAATTATTTGCTCTCTTTTCTTAACCTGATCGATTGAAATGAAATCTTGATTAAAGAAAACTGATTTGGACATATGATTAAAAAATAATTATAAATAAATTTAGTTGTTTTTGGCGAGCCACACCATTAATCCTTTTTGAGCATGCAGTCGATTCTCAGCTTCCGGATAAATGCGCGACTGCGGACCATCTATCACTTCTGCTGATACCTCCTTTCCTCTGTATGCAGGTAGACAATGGAGAAAAATAGCTTTCTTTTTGGCGAGTTTCATGACAGAACTATCGACTTGATATGATTTAAAAATCTTCAGTCTTTTTTCTTTTTCAGCCTCTGCTCCCATACTTACCCAAGTATCTGCCACAATCACATCTGCATTCTCAGCTGCTTCCTGAACGTCTTGCGTCTGAGTCAACTTCGCTTTGGATTTTTTGGCTAATGCCTGGAATTCTGCAACGATTTGAGGATTCATGGTAAATCCTTTCGGAGAAGCCACCGCAAAATGGTTACCCAACAAGGCTGAGATGAGTGCTAAAGAGTGCGTTACATTATTGTTCCCATCCCCAACGAAACACACTTTCAAACCAGTCAACTTGCCAAACTCCTCATCAATGGTCAGATAATCCGCGAGTACCTGGCAAGGATGCTCCAAATCAGATAACCCATTGATAACAGGCACGCTTGACCCGTTTGCTAACTCTTGTACTGTCGTATGTTTGAACGTGCGAGCCATGATCATATCTACCATTGAGCTCGTCACAATACCAATATCATTGGCTGATTCTCGGGCGCCCATCTGGATATCAGTAGGTCCTAGATAAATAGCATGACCACCTAATTGGGTCATACCAACTTCAAAGGAAATGCGGGTTCGTAAACTGGGTTTTTCGTAAATGGCAGCGAGTGTCTTATTCAAAAAGGGGAGTTTTTTATGGTGATCTGATTTTTTTATTTCTTTTTTGAGTTTACGAGAAAGAGCGAAAATCTCGTCAAGTTCCTTACGAGTAACATCAGTGATGCGCAAAAAATGCCTCATAGGCTGCTCCTTTTTTTACTATGCACTGAGGAGTTAGTGTAAAGAATTCAGAAAAGTAGTGCAAGTAGAGAAACTCTATTTAGAATAGAATTTTCTAAAATGAAGCTGTCCCATCAGTGTTGGGACTCGTCGCAGCGTAGTTACAGCTACCGCCGCCGCAATTTTGAGAGTAATTGTCAGCTACTCCATCGCCAGTCCTATCGAGGATTGGATCGTTAGTGTTTTCTAAACGGGCGAAAATTTGGTAACGCAAATAGTTCGTGGTATCTACATTGTAGTAATAGACATAACTAGTTTTAGGATCTTTGGGGATCGTTTCCATGTAAATAGTTCCTGTTGCATCCTGAAATGCTGTCCCCCAAACACAGACACTCTGACTAGCAGCGCCACATCCGGCAATTTGATTGGCAGACTCGTGTGGATATTGACCATGATCGTTGTAAAAGAGTTCCAACGACCGCTGGATTTGAGTCAAATCACTTTTTCTTCGTGCATCACGCGCCTTCCCTTGAGTATTCGCAAAATTTGTTGCGACCAAACCAGTCAGGGTTGCCAAAATTGCAATCACGACTAACAGTTCGATGAGAGTGAACCCTGAAGTGAAAGATCGGTGAGACTTAAACATATATAAATCGTAACAGATGTCTTGTCTTTACGCCAACTCCTAAGTTAGTGTGATTGTCTCTGCTCTTTGAGACCTTGCCACGAAGTGTGTGGATTTCGTTTCACGCTTTCAAGATATGTTTCAATTTTAGCCTCAGTTTGTTGAGAAAATGCCAAAAGTCGCTTCAATGTTATTTGATTTTCGTCTGCATGTTCAAAATCTAAAATCAAAAGTGCGTGAGGTTGATGCTGTTCAAGCGTCAAACCTGCTGGTGAGTTACCGTAGGCTTCTCGTAACATACGCAACATAGATTTTGAATGAAAAAACTGTTGCCGAAGTTGATCAGGATTTAGCATTTCATGAGTCACAGGATGCTTTCCTGAAAAATAGACAGAGGGATAATTTCCTCGATTCCAGGATCCGTTTTTCCTCACAACGTCCAAAAGTATTTTTTCCGGCGAATCCTCGATGGGCGCATGTCTCATGTAACTAAACCAATAACGCAAAAATTCCTTTAAATCTTTGCCTACGTTGTTACTGTCCGCTAAGTTAGCAGCAATCTCCCGCATGATGTCATAAATATTGCTGTGTGAGCCAGCGCCATTATATGAATACGCTAATGTAGGTAAGTCAGACTGCAAATCCTCTAGGTATCCTGCTTTCAAATTCGTGGCCAAACTGATCACAAAAAACAGTGTATCAAGTGCTTCTTTCTCCAACGCTTTTCGGTCAAACGCTGTCCCTTGGCGCTGAGCTTCTTCCTCAAGCTCATTGATTTCATCAAATAATCGCACTGCCATGTACAAAATTTGTTTATTTTCTTGAGCCATTGGCGGCCGATCTAAGATCCACCGAATGACAGGATGAGTTAACTGTCCTGGTGAAAAATTGAGCGAGTTCTCAATATGAATAAGATCACCTGGATGGCGTAAGAGATTGTTGTGTGATTCGATGATGCCAGTAAAACTCATAAGTTTGAACAAAAAATAATGATACGTAACATTTCATCTTCAATACTTTTTTGATTCACATAAGATGCATCAAAATTGATGTTCTGACAATACTGAAAAAAAGCGAAAAATACTATTGTTGGTAGAAACTGAAATGTATTTGTATTTTATTTTGTACCAGTGCTCCCAAAACCGCCGCGATTTTTGGTGTCGAAGTGCATTAGCTCTTTAAATGTTATTGAATCACGTTTGAGAATGATCATTTGGACAATCCGTTCTCCCTTGTCTATAGTCACGGTCTTGTCAGAAAAGTTAAAAAGTGCAGCTTGATATTCATCACCGTCTCCCGAAAAATCCGCATCACCAATTCCAATTCCGTTAGCCATCATCACACCCTTTTTATGGAGTGAACTTCGTGCTGACATTTGGGCAAAATGATCTGGTGGGAGTTGGATGGCGATGTTTAATGGAACATATCCCACAGATCGTGGCTGGATTACTACGGAAATTCTGGCATACAAATCAAATGCAGCAGCTCCAGCAGTTTTATACTCAGGAAGAGGTAAAGAAGTATCAAATCGTTTGATGGGAATTTCTAACATTCGGAAAAGTCTTCTACTTGTTCACTTTATATTCTAACAGCACTGCGTTCTCACCCATTTTGTCTACTTTCACTAACTGAAGTGTAACTTTAATGTCATCATTGAGTAATTTAATTCCGCTTCCAAAAATGACGGGCTCGATTGTTAAATATACAGTATCAATCAAACCAGCTTTCATGAACATTGAGTAGATAGACGCTCCTCCACAAATAGCGACTTCTTTATGACCTAGAGATTCTAATTCGTTTAACAATGCTTTTGGCTCAAGCGCCGTAACGAATCCTTCGTTTTCATTTTTAAATTCGTACGATGCACTCTTGGAATAAACGACATTTACCCGACCAGGTAATGGTCGGCCTATTGTTTTATACGTACTCGAACCCATCACGATCACCCCAGCTTTTTTAGTTCGCTCTGAAAAAAATTTCCTATCTTCTTTACTCGTCCAACTGGTAGAAATTTGAGCAGTTTTTTCTGCGATAAAACCATCGAGTGAAATAGCGGCAATTAGAAATACATGCATACGCTGATGATACAGCAAATTTACTTATTAATCATTTCAAATATGTAAAGTTGTGTGCTATAAACTCTATTATGCTTTCTCAATACCAAAACCTTCTTCAAACAATCTTAGATAATGGAGTTCGCACCAATACTCAGCAAGAAACCGATGCTATCACCTACATTGCGCCTCCCCCTTTGCGATATAAATTGTCAGAAGGTTTTCCAATTATTACCGAAAGAAGCATTCGGTCTTTCTGGAAACAAGCGATCGCCGAAATCATTGCCTTCATGAATGGCGCACGAACTCAAGCAGAACTCGAAGAATATGGTTGTAAATGGTGGCATCCATGGGTAACAGAAGCTAAAACAAAAAAACGTGGCTTGGAAGTCGGTGATCTGGGGCCTGGTTCATATGGCGCAGCATTTCACAACTTTCCCACTGCAGAAGGTGAATCATTCAATCAATTCGCCGCCGTCATCCAACAAATTAAAGAGCGTCCACATTTGCGTACTCACTTCATTTCCCCTTGGATACCTCAATATAACTTTCGAATTGAAGGTCGAACCCAAAAAGTCGTCGTCTGTCCTTGTCATGGCTGGATTCATCTACGGATTCTCGATGGCAAATTGACTCTCCATATGTTCCAACGCTCAGCCGATGTACCAGTCGGCGTTCCTGCTAATATGGTGCAGTATGCCGCACTACTCATGATGATTGCACACATCACTGGATACGAACCTTACGAGTACATTCACAGCTTTTCAGACGCTCATATTTACGTTGATCAGGTTGATCGGGTCAAAGAAATCATTGCAAGAGAGGCTCGTCCTTTCCCTACCGTCAAAATGATCAACACTCATGATAATATTTTTGACTTCAGAAAAGATGATTTTGAATTATCAGACTATAATCCGCATCCAGCGATCAAAGATATTCCCGTAGCTATATGAAATCGTCCACTCCATCTTCCCATACTCAATTCGTCGATCTTGATAATGCCCGAGTAGATGAGCAGCGGGAAGTCATGAAAAAAATCATAAACGAAGGTCACTGTCCCTTTTGTTCAGAAAATCTGCATTTGTACCACACGGTGGCAAATGAATTAGAAGGCGATCATTGGTTTATTACCAAGAATCTATGGCCATATAAAAACACCAAATTTCACTATCTGGCCATCTTAAAACGACACGCCGAACTCGTCTCTGAACTTACGAACGAAGAAGGTGCTGAACTTATCCAGCTTCTTGGAAAACTTGAAAAAAAATTAAAGGTTACAGGCGGAGGCTTTGCAGTTCGATTTGGTGACACAAACTACTCTGCTGGGACGGTGAAACATATTCATGCCCAATTTATCGTTCCAGACATCGACAATGATAATTTTGAACCAGTGCGATTCAAGTTGGGAAAAGATAAAGACAAAAGGTAAAAAAATAAAAAAATCTGAGGACTCTCTCTACTCCCAAGCCTGACATGTGGATGCAGCTGCTCCAGTACACATGCGACATTGCGCAATGAAATCTCCAGTTGAACTGATCGTGTAGCTTTGTGAAACTCTAGCTCCATTTGATACAGCTAATAGCGGTGAATAGGTTGTTTGACCAGGTACTATCATCTGAAATTCATACCGCACTGCTCCGTTGATCGCCCCACATTCAAATTGAACAGTATCACCACGATGTGGTGCGGTATTGGGTAAGCCAGTACTGGCATTGAGTATTTGAATAGAATTACAAGTTGCTCCCACTGGAACCGTGGTTGCTGGGGTGTTACTCGGTACGGCAGTTGAACTAGGAGCAAGCGTAACGACGGGGGTAAGCGTTGGACTGAGAGTAAGCGTTTGAGTTGCTGTTAAAGTTGGAGTCAGTGTGATCGTTGAAACAGTAGTTGGTGATACTACATTGAAATCCATGGGCTGTATTGTTTTTAAGGTATCATCGCCATTTACTGAGTTAGCGACTGGCGCTTTGGAACTTACATTGTCAAATTGAAAAGAAATAATCCCTGCTGCGGTTGGACTGAAATTAACCGTCACAATGTCCTGAGGAGTTGATGATGAAAAAACCTCTGTGACGACTGGTTTTGCAAGATTTAAAGCAACTTGATACATACCATTTGAATTTTGTGTGATCATTGGAGGCACAAGAAAATCTAATCCTGAGGAAGATACAGTCTGCACCGTAGGTGCAACGGTTAATGGCTGAGATTGTGATGTGTTTATTGTAAAAGTAAGTGCAATACCATTGACATTCACCCCTTGGGTATTTGCTTTAAGCGTCACACTCGCTGGCTGTCCAACTGCCAGCGACCCAGTTGCTGTACTGGTAATTAGAACTTGTCCATTATCTACCGATGCTTGATTACGAACATCCTGCCCTTTTTGAGCTAGTTTTACTGAAATGAAAATGCCCATTACCACGACAAGAACTAAAGCACCTAGAACGAAAGGTTTCTTCCCGTTTGAAGACCGTCTCTTTTTCGAGACTGGCTGATCGCCAGCGTTCATCTGTAGTTGATATAAACTATCGTCTAAAATACTCATGAAAATCCTCTATATACTCAGGATATAGGATTTTGAAGAAAAAAAGAATAACCATCTTATCGATTCACTTTTATTATCTCAATACCTTTACTCTTCAACATTTCTTCACCTTCAATCATTGAGTACCCTTCCGAATAGAAGAGTTTGGTTATCCCTGCCGCAACAACTATTGGGGCACAATACGGACAAGGAAAAGTCGTAGCATACAACCAGCACCCCTCCGTCTTGATACCTTGTCGGGCTGCAGACGCGATCACCGCTGCTTCGGCATGAATTGAGCTTGATAAATCAATGTGTTCTCCACTTCCAAACGCTGCTCGAGGATCACCGTCAACATATTGTTGAGTGTCTTGAGGAACGTGTCGATTACGAGCGGTCGCTAGTACTTTATTATCATTGACGAGAACGGCTGCAGTTTGTCGCCACCAATCAGAGCTTTTACTAGCTTCTTCATACGCAATAACCATCATTTTTTGATCAAATTCGTCGCTTGAGATAGTCACATCTGGTTCGATATCAGAACCTGTCAGTGATTTCGTGCGATCCCAACGTAGAAAAATGTTGTCAAATTGAACTTTTTCAGAATCTAGATGTTGTTCTGCAAAGTCGTGTGAGACTTCTTCATCAGGCATAATAACTTGTGTGTTTTCTGTCTTTAATTCCTCACCCCGCACGACTTCAACTTTTTCAAACAAGTTGAGTGCCTGAATCAATGACTGCATTTGTTCAGGACTTAGTGCTCGTAAGTCTTTTTGCAAAGATCGATACTGATTGGCAAATTCAGAACCGATTAAATACAATTTTTTTACTTCAGGATGTCTTGAAAAAAACTGTAAATATCCTTGGTGCAAGACTGGGATATACGCTAGAAAGACGAAAGATTGTGTCATTATAAATTCTCTCCTACTCCCCTTTTAATTCAGCCAATACTTCTTCAATACTTTTAATTAGTTTTTGACTAAATACTGTGCTTAATTTTTTGGCAGCACCCATCTGCATTCGGCGCAACTTAGCACTAGTTGAAGTGGTCGCCATTGGTTCGAGTACAACAATCTTGCCACACCACTTCTTTAATTCTTCAATCTTTTCAGCAGTATAGGTCTGTTTTGTTGCGACTAAAACGTCAGGTTTGATCAACTTTATTAAATCCCATTTCGGCGCGTGAACTGGTTTTAAAACGACCAGGTCAACCGCACGTAAATGAATCAACATTTCTAACCGCTCTTCCTCTGGAACAATCGGTCGATCTGGTCCTTTACGTTCTCTCACTTTTTCATCACTATCAACACCTACAATTAAGACATCACCGTAGCTCTTGGCTTTTTCACAATAACGTGCATGACCAATATGTACCATATCAAAAGAACCCTGAGTCAATACGATTCTTTGCTTATCCTTACGAAATTGTTCAAGCAGTGATTGTAATTTTTTATAATCAGAAATAATCTGGGAAGTTGAAGTCATACGTGATATCTTAACAAGAAACGAAGTGAAAGGATATTATCATGAACGATCAACTAAAAGAAAATCGAGCTCGTGTTAAAGGCTACGATGGACCAGATGACTCTAGTAGTTTAAAAAGAGGTATTAACTCAATTGAAAAAGTATGGCAACTTGAAAATAAAATTCAGATTGGCTCTTTAGATGAACTGATCAACCAACAAATTGAACGAGCCATAGAAAACGATCAAAAAAATATTACTATTCTCGATATCGGAAGTGGACCAACAGGACAGCTTTTGACAGAAATTGCGACAGTTGCTGAACTCAGTTTACCCAAAACAAAAGCACTCCTGTCTGCACATCCAGAACTCACAATACGTTGTACAGGACTAACTGATGCACAAAGCATCGATACTTTTTTTCAAGCTACCCAGCTTCAATCC
The DNA here is from genome assembly GCA_039934415.1 of Patescibacteria group bacterium. GTDB lineage: Bacteria > Patescibacteriota > Microgenomatia > UBA1400 > PJMF01 > JBDTME01. The sequence continues at coordinate 946 of JBDTME010000005.1, read as the reverse complement.
TCTGAAACCGATACTCAAGTCACTGCTCAAAATATAGAGTACACACTCACAGCAAAACAAACTCTGGAAAAATTTCTAGAAAAATTAGACGTCGATCACGCCGAGTTAGTTTTAGCTACTTTCTCTCTTACATATATGGGCCCAAAAGTTTTTGAACAAACAGTCCGAACAGTAATTTCAAAACTGTCTCAGGGTGGTACTTTTGCAGTAGCCGGATATGCTGAAGATCATCCGGCTATACAAAGGGATTCGATGGGAATGAAGCAGCTCAAAATAAGAAACCAAGATGATGACTTTCCCCTGTTGGATATGAACGAATTTAATAAAAAGCTATATGAGCAAAATAGAGATTATGCTGAGTTACATGAAGATTTAGACAAAGCAGAAGCTTTTTTAGAAAAAATTGGCTTGCAGAAAGCAGGTTTTTTGCAAAAGTTAAAAAGAAATAGCTCACTCTATTTTGAAGTGCTTACAGGTTTATTTTATGACATAAAGTTCAAGAAACAAATTTCATTTGAAAGCATTCAACATGACTTCTTAAACCAACGTCGCCTTCGTCACGTTTCGCGAACACTTTGGGATTTAGAAAAAAAACTACTCATTGGCATGAGACAAAAAAAGAAAGAGATCTTGATTCAATTAGCAGAAGAATTTAAGGAAGAAATTGAACTGGAATATACTGATAAGGTTTTTGTGATTAAAAAGAGAAATAAACTGGAGAGAACACCAGACAACTTTTCTAAAGATTAAATTGCCTACCTAAGTCCAAGTCTGCTCCACAATCCCTTTTTCTACATGTTCAAATTGGGCTAAATGAAAATGTGTAACATTTTGTGTAACAATTTGTTACACATTGGTTTTTAGTGTAAAATGTTGATATATCAAAAAAAATGAGTGAAGCTCACCGGGCTAAAGCCCGGAGCTTCCCAACTGAGCTGTGCTTAGT
>JBDTME010000004.1:0-94710 GCA_039934415.1 Patescibacteria group bacterium | reverse complement strand
TCGCATTCACCACCGGGCTTAAAAGCCCGGCGTTCTCTGCTCAGGCGTATAGACTAAATCAACCGTGATGCCTTGCTCTTTTAGGTACGCACAAGCATTGAGGCAATCGCCGTGAATGAGTAAGTTGTCACTTGGTTCTTTGCCTTTCTGATTGACCTTTTCTGTCAACTCCACTTCAAAGTACGGCATTCCTTGAAGTTGAAAGTCCTTTGCCGAGTACTGACGATGGTATCGTAGGAATGGCAAAACTGCTTGACCTCTTAGAGGCTCAACTTTGTATGGAATGTACTTGATTGGCATAGTATGTATTTCCTTTATGTTGTTGTGTTACTAAAGTAGTGATTGATTCTGTCAGTGATAGCTTGACGGTGGTAATCAAGGTCTTTGCCGTCTTCGAGGTAAAGGAAATCAAACGCTTTTGCGTTGAGATCAACAAAGGTGTGTTCCATGAACTGTCTGATGTCAGTAAAATCGTGAGCGAGGTGTGATCCTTTGGTTTCAATGATGAGCGTCTTTGCAACCTTTTTCCCCTTACGCTCAATAACCACGAAGTCAGGGGTGTATTGGTCTTGAATCAGTTTCCACTGGTCATTGATCTTTTTGTAAATCTTGATTTTGAACGTAGACAAGAAGCGATCACCATTGAAGTACACCTCAAGTTGGTTTTTCTGAAAGGCGTTGAGCGTGAAAATATGCTCCAGAATTGTTTTCTCGAAGTTACTTGCTGTGAACTCGTACGGAAGGTAGTGGAAAGAGCGGTCTTTGTACTTGATTGGGAGCTTAGAGCGTTTGACCTCATCAATTTTGGTATCAAGTCCAGCGGAGAAAGTAGCGTCACTGCCCATTGCGAGTTTAGTAGCCTCTAGTTGTTTTATTTTGTCATCCTCTGAGGAAGTAATCTCATCAGCGGGAGTCTTGTGTTTGTCATAATCTGCAATCTTATTGATGAAGTCAATGTTATCGGGATAGATTTTAGCTTTAGTTGAGATGGGATTTTTGTTGATGTCAGCTATCAGCCAAGATACAGATTCAGGCTTGAGTGATTCGTGGACTCTGACTGCTGACTGTGGCGTAAAGCTCAAGTGAATGGCGGTAATAACCTTACTTAGAAAATATCCAGAGCGTAACTCACTCGCTTGAGTGAGCAAACCATAGACATCAAACAGACTTTTTCTGTATTGATGGAGTTGGCTGTAAGTAACACCGCTAAAGGACGACTTGAAAATTAGATTGAGGAACTCTGAAAAGCTGAGTTTCTGGTAGGCATAATCGAGCGGTGAGTGGCTAACGCTAGACTCATCATCCAAGTCTAACCCGCTTCTAGTACTGCTAATTTCTGGTACAAAGTATGGACTTTCCTTAGCTTTGAGTATAGAAATTAGTCTGGTCAAAGCGGGTTCTGGGTTTACCTCAACAACATCATTCAATACCTCATACTCAAGAAGTAGTTGTTTATACTCTAGCGGTGGCAATTTGAGATACTTTCTGCGATCAACTCTAAGTAGAGTGGGTTCTTCTTCTTTACCAGTCTCGAACTCTTTGATGGTGATGTTGTGGTTGTCGCCCAGCTCTTTTTCCAGGTGGCGATAGTTTGCTTGATTGAGATAGATCAAGCCCGTTTCTGTTTGAGCATCATCTACTTCTCGTAAACAACGGCAGGAAGTCTGCAAGACCATGTTTTTTGGGCTATCGCCCTCACCAGATAACACAACGCCCGTGAGTGACTGACAATCCCAGCCCTCTTTGGCTATCTGTACTAGCAATATGACTCGCTTATTGGAGTATGGAGTATCGAGTTTGCCAAACTCCAAGTCTGAGTCTTTGTCGAGAGTGTAAGTCGTGGTTGATTTACCGTAGTACTTGAAGACCTCTGTTGAATCTAAGCCTTTCTCGGCGTAGAAGCTCAACACAATGGGCATGACTTCTTCTTCTAATCTCTCGATATTGGAACAATAAATTGCGAGCTTGGGTTTTCTGCCGTCTTTGTACGTTTTCTCATAAAACTTAGTGAAGAAGTCCTCTAGTGCTGATTTGACAATAGTTTCGGTGTTACTAGAGAAGCTCTTGATGACTGGTTGCTTGAGGAAGTTGCGAACACCATTTTTTAGCTCGTAGTGGTATACGGTACTAGGGATTTGATCGAGTGTGAGAGTGAGTGAGCCAGCCGTCAATTTGCGTTTGAAATACGGTGTACCAGTAAAACCGATGATATTGATGGTGTTGCCTTGGTTGAATAGATTGTTGATAACGAACTTGAGTTTGTTTTCTTCTTTCTGAATATGATGCACCTCATCAATCAAAATACTGAGGTTTGGTACTTTGGCGAGTGTATGACGAAGCTCATTAGCTTGGATGCTTTTTTCATCTTGAGTCTTTTCAAACATCATACCTTGGTATGGATCATCTTCACGCACTTTATCTAGAATGACTTTCTCAGCATTGGTGACAAAAACATAGCCACTTGGGTCAGCCTGATTCAAACACTCCTGTACTTTACGAGCGTTAGGGTTTTCGATTCGGTTGCTTTTCTTGGCAGTCTTAGCAACATCTAGCACCACAAACTTGATGTGCTTCTTGATCTGTTGAGCAACATCAGCAGGCAATATCCAAGTGGGATCAAAGCGTTCAATGCTCCGTAGTGACGGCACAACCGAGCTTTTCAATCCGCTAGGAGCAAAAATTAAGAAGTTTTTGGCGAAACGGTCATCGGAGTTGTTGAGATTGAAGTACAAATCAATGTAAATCATGGAAGCCATGACAAAGGTTTTTCCTGCTCCCATTGGTAAACTCAGCAAGACGTTAGAAATGTGGTTGTATCCACCAAAGAGATCAACAAAAAAGCCCTCCAGCTCTTTAGTAGTAGCTGTTTTAGCAAACTTTTCTAATTTCTTGTTTTCTAATTCACCTGCAATATGGACGAGCAGTGTCGTAAGGCTATCTCCCTCGGTGTCTGAGTAATTTTGTTTGAAGACTTCAACAAGGGGTTTATTGTTGGCGACACACTTGAGCCACAGGTATACCTTTAGAGCCTCGGCTTGGGCATCTCGGAGCTTGCCAGTGGACTCAATATGTCTGAGGATATACCCCGCCACTGAGTTCTTATTTTCTTTTTCGGCATCCGACCACTCGAACGCCTTACTGGTTAGGTAGTTTTTTATAATGTTCATTTTTATACTTATATTTTAGTGCAAGAGTCTGACAAGAACCTTACACTTTTACTTTTCTTTTCTTGAGGAACTCATTGAGATCGTCCTCTTTGATCCTCAGTTCTTGCTCCAATTTGTAGGCAGGTAGCCTTTTCGCTTTGATATAGCGGTAAATAGTCATCTTGCTCACTTTGAGAGCTTGGGCGACTTCTTCAATGGTGAGTAGCGTCTGTGTTTGCACTGAATTGATAGTATCACTCATTCACATTTGTTTACAAGGGTGATATAGTTTTTCTCAAGAATTATCAAGTATAAGTATGAAACAAAGTTTTTTCCATCAAGATTTTTTGAGACACGTTGATCTCAATCTTTTCAACCAGTATTTACTTTCCAAGAATCTAACTGAAATAAGTACTCCAGATCGTAAGGCTGATAAAGCTCAAGCAATGTCTGACTATCTAGTCAGTTTGACCGATGCGGACGGCGATATTGTGGTCAATGATCTTATGGTAGTGAGAGATTTGTCATCAGACGGCGGTGTGATTGCCATTATGGAGCTATCGGAGGAAGCTACTTTCAAGCAAGCCCTCTCGGAGCTGACCAGTAACATCAATCGGGTGCTGTATTGCTTGCTATACAAGCCAGATTTGATTGAACCAGCTCTCAAGTTGAAGCAAATTACTGCGACTGAAAACTTCCACGTTCGCAGGGTGACAAAAAGCGTTGAAGCTGACCAAGTATTAGCGAAGCTCCCTGAGTTCAAACTTGAGTTGACTGCTTTCTTGCAAAAAGAGGAAGCAAAAGGAGCGAACTGCCAGATAGATAGCTATCAATTCAAAGATAGAGTTTGCTTTTTTGCTTACCCAGAAGATCACCCTAGATCGCTCAACCACTACCAGAATGGACAGTTGAGTCAGACAGTGGTACACCCTAGCTTTGAGTTGGTTTTTGTCTACTACCCAGAATTGAAACAGCTAGAAATAGCAACCCGCATGAGAAGCAAAAAATTGCAAACTTTGTTCAACCTTTTCAATCGTGCTGTGCTAGACGACTCTCAGCCAGTGCCAAACAACCAAGACACACTCAACCTCGATGTGTTGCTTACTGATGGTTTTAGCTTCATTTTTGACCCGAGCTACCAAGTTGATTCTATATGCGTAACTCAGATTCGTCTTGACTACAAGTACAACCGCAAGAAACGGTTTATCACCCATGTTGATGAGGGTAACGGCATGGAACAAATCTTAGAGGAGTTGAAATATCGCAATTTACGAGGTGATAGTCTGCAACACTATATGGTTGCCCAAGCTACCATCAAATTGCGTTTCAAGCAGTTTGGACGAAGCAATCGAGTGACTACGCTCCTGACCGCACCAGACAAAATAAAGCTCAATGAAACAAACCCTCATCAACTTGCAAAGAAGTGTCTACAGGACTGGAAAATCATCAATGAGCCACTCACAGACGCTGAATAAGCTACTAGATGCAGGTATCAACATCAAGGACTTTCAAATAAGTGCTAAAGATTTAGATCAACAGTTTGGGCAGATTGGCAACATTCTGTTCAATCTGGGCTGGTTTACCCAAGATTATGCTACTTGTTACCAATGCTCGCAGTGTGGAGCTGTTCATGAGGTGGTGGCTTTCAATGGCAAGTATTTTATCGGCTGTGATGTGGACGGCGACTCTGGTTTAGAAGCACTGAGTAAGGATGATCTATTGATCTATCGTTTTTCAACATCCAAGTTTTACTCTTGGCTACAAAGCCAGTTTTCCCTGCAGGGCAACATCAAAGCCTCGGACGGCAAGGTAGCACTCGGTCAAGGCATGGTAAACGACAACAAGCGATTGTTTATTTTCAGTCACGATAGCTCGTCACAATCCAGAGAAAAGCTCTATCAGGATCACCCAGCCAACCAAGTCGTGATTGTGTACCTCAGCCTCACTCTTGATAGTCACAAAGGATATGACATCAACTTGACTGAGTATCTTGTAGTTCAAGATAACAGCTTGAGCATCGATGTCAGCTCATCATTGAGTGTGATTGAAGACACTGCCCAAGCTAAATCAGGCGGTCAGTTTGCCTTTGAGTTGGTGCAGGGTACAGATATGGTGATGATGACTGGCTCAATCTTGGGCGGGCAATCAATCCCGCTATTTGGATCAAGGAAATCATCCTTTTATCGCATCCTCAGCACTTTGTTGAAAGTTCATGAGCAATATGCTCCAGAAGTGCAACGCCTTCATTCCCTCGATTCTGTAACCAGCCAACACCCAGCAAGAAAAATTGACGAGCTTGAAAAATACAACCTAGTGCAAAATAGGCAGATTCTCAGCTCACCAGGAAAAGAATTGATGAGTTTACTCCTATCGAGAGATTATCAATCGGGCAAGACGGTTTTTACTTTTCGCCGTGCCATCACTCAAGCTGACTACGATGAGCTAACCCCAGCAACAAAAGCAAAAATCAGCTCTGCTCTCAGCAATTCCTCAGAACTCGTCAAGGGTTAGTTTTTCTATCCACTTCAATTTGAGATTGAAGCTGTAGTTTTTACGGCATCAAAACTTCAATCCACTTCAATTTTGCGTGTTATAGGCTTTTGACGGGCTTATTCTTCCATTGCGAACATAAAAATTAGTAATAAGGATAAGCATGAAAGACGCACACAATTACTTCACTACCTACGATCTGAACCTGTCAGCCGTATTGGTTTCACAAAACTTCATTTTAGAAGAAATAGAAAAACCTGAAAGCGGGAAAGCCCTTTTTTACTTCAAAAAAAGTGATGCACTGCTAGAGACAATTGATCGCTACTGGAAAAACCAGCTACAAATCTCCCCGCAAACCCTATTTACCAGTTTGAAATCTATCAAGAACCGTCTGTACAGCGGTTGGAAGTAAAAACCATGTTGAGTCGTGCCTCAGTGGCGAAGTTCCAGCAAATCTACTTTCAAGAGTACGGCATCAACATAGATGAGCAGACTGCCTACGAGCTGGCAAATAACCTTGCAAACCTGTACCGCAGTGTCTACCTACCAGACACAAAAAATATAAGTCAAAAATATGAAACGAACACATCAACTCAGACGAATCAAAACTAAGAAGTCTTACTCATCTATGGAGCTGGCTAACTTACTTAGTGTTCATGTTCAAACCGTACGATCATGGGCAAGTAATGGTTTAGAACCCCTCAGTCCTGATGTTCACAGACCATTGTTTTTAGGTCAAACCGTCAAATCCTACCTCTCACAGCTACAAAATGCCCGCAAAGTGAAGCTCCAAGTTGGTGAGTTCTACTGCCTACGATGTCGAATCGCCATCACGCCACAGTCAGTGATTGAGGTTGATCGTCATGTCACCATCGGCAAGCACAAAGACTCGATTTTACTTACCGCCCACTGTCCACAGTGCAACTGCCCCGTCAATAAGTTTTCTAGCCGAGTATCAACTACACAGAAAGGAAAATATGCTCCTGACGCATAAACGGTACGATGTCCCTGGCGACTGGTATCAACCCAAACAACAGCTCCTCAGCAAGCCGAGCGTGATGCTGGCAGAGTACTACGAAACATCATCAAGCTCTGGTGATTGGAGTGGGTACTTTTTGCAGAAAATCGGGCAAGCCTATCACCTGATTTTATTCACTCAGGAAAACCTTTATCCAGAGGATGGCTTTGAGTTGATGACGGGTGAGGTAATCCACACGTTCAAATCCGAGCCAAACAAACCCGATGTTGCAAAGGTCATTATCTCAGTACTTGAACACTCTCGTAATCACTCACTTAGCAATAACGCAGAAATGAAAGGATAACTATGTTGAATCACGCTCAATTATCGTTTTTAGCAATACTGCTCTGGGTTGGAATAACCTATCAGGCAACTGCTAAGAAAGAGTTCCCATGGCATCTAGTAATTTTGGCAGTAATTATCACACTCGAATTACTCTCGAAATAGAAAGGCAATATGTCAAAAACCAAAGACAAAAACGAACGCATCAAACGAAAGTATCTCAACTGGCTACAAGAGGCTGAGGGCTTCTCAGAGAAATCAATCACGGCGGTAGAAAAAGCCTTGTGGAAGTATGAGGAGTTCACCAAGGACGCTGACTACAGCACGTTCAATCACAAGCTGGCAGAACAGTTCAAAAAGTACTTAGCGACCAACAAAAACAGGGTTAGTAACATAATCCTCTCACTGAGATCGCAGTATCATGTCCTCAGGCACGTCCGCAATTTCTTGACTTGGTTATCTGGTCAGCTTGGGTATAAGTCCCGTATCTCAACCTACGATGTCCAGTACTTGCAACTGAGCAAAAAAGATCGGCGGGTTGCGACCTCTGCCTCACTTCCAAAGTATCCCACCCTTGAGCAGATCAAACAGCTCTGTAGTTTTTCAGTCCATAGTGAGCTAGACCAACGGGATCGGGCATTGATTGCTTTTACTGCTTTGACAGGTATGAGAGATCAGGCGATTGTCACCCTACCCTTGGGCTGTTTTGACCTAGAGAAAATGTTGGTGTTACAGCTCCCAAGTAAGGGTGTTCAAACCAAGTTTAGTAAGGATATTTACACCACTCTTTTTCAAGTGGATGAAACGCTGGCTGGCTACTTTATGAAGTGGTACAACTATTTGAAAACGGAGAAGCATTTTGGGCTGGAAGACCCGATGTTTCCGAGTACTGAGGTAGGTTTTATTGGCAAAAATCACCACGCCTTTACCTCGATTGGGATTAGCAAAGAGTTCTGGGCAGACACCAACCCAATGCGAAAGATTTTTCAGGAACGAAGCAAACAAACAGAAGTGCCATACTACACTCCTCACAAGTTTCGGCACTTCATCATCAATGAGGCTCAGAAGCACATCACCAGCATTGAGCAACTCAAGGCTCTGAGTCAGAATCTCGGTCACGAAAACATCAGCACCACATTTCACGGCTACGGAGCAATTGACACATATCGGGTCAATGAACTCGTTAGCTCGATTGATTTTTCAGGTCTTCCCAAGAACCAAGCAGAAGAAGCTCAACTTGAGAGAATCGCTGATCTTGTCGCTAAAAAATTAGGAAGAACTGAGCTATAATGTTAGTGTTGACCCAAGTTATAGTGGTGCATGAAAAAAGGCAGTTCTGCCAACGTATGCACTATGTTGGGTCAACCAGGACTGTCTTTTTATATGAGAATAAGAAAATCACTTACTAGCCTCAAGCCAAAGAAATCTGGTCAGCCTCATCAGAATCGGTTTATTTTATACGCCCGCAAGTCTACCACCTCAGAAGACCGTCAAGTCGCCTCGATTGAGTCCCAGATTGAAGTGATGACCGAAGTGGCTCGTGACAACAACTTTGAAGTTGTAGAGGTGCTGAGCGAAGCTGGTTCAGGCTTCAAGATCGGCAGAACAGCATTCAACTCTATGATCGAGAAGATTGAAAGCGGTGAAGCTGACGGCATCATTGTCTGGAAGCTCTCACGCTTGTCTCGCAACCCTGATGATGCGGGCAAGATCATGGGCTTACTGCAAAGAGGTGAGATCAAGCACATCCGCACGGTAGATCGCAACTGGTATCCAGAAGACAACGTGATGATGATGTATGTTGAGTTTGGCATGACTAACCAGTTTAGTCGTGATCTGAGTTCAGACACTCGCCGAGGCTTGGTCAAAAAAGCTGAACGTGGTTGGTTGCCGAACGCCATTCTCCCACTTGGGTATATGCACAGCCCATACAAGAAGCTAGGAGATGAAGAAATTATCACTGATGAAAACCGCTTTGACCTGATACAAGAAGGTTTGAAGCTGGTAGCTTCTGGACAGAAAACACCTGTTGAAGCTCATAGCTATTTAGTTGGTCAAGGTGTTGTAGGAAAAAGAAGCGAAGCATTGCCTAAAAGCACTTGGTACAAAATGTTAGTTGAACCACTATACGCAGGGACGTTTGAGTACCCGATAGGTAGTGGTCAATTTTATGACTCCAAAGCACCCAGAGCCATAGAACCAACTGAGTACGATGCAATTCAAGTAGTTTTAGGCAGAAAAGATAAGCCTCGACCAAAGACTCACTTTTTGCCATACACAGGTTTGATGAAGTGCGGTGAGTGCGGTTGCTCCATTACTGCTGAAAAGAAACGTAAGGTGCAAAAGAATGGCAATGTCCATCACTATATTTACTATCACTGTACTAAGAAAAAAGGCGATTGCGGTCAGCCATGTACGCCTGTCGATACGCTGGAAAAGCAATACAAGTCCATCTTGAAACGTATCAAAATCCCGTTAGCCTTTCACGAATGGGCTATTGATGAAATCAAGTATGATCAAGAAAAAGTCATCAGGGATCGTGACACCAGCCTACAACGAACCAGAACAAACTACGATGACTGCCTGAGTGAGATTGATAACCTGGTGAAGAAATACCTTGAGGGTAAAGTTCCAGAAGACTACTATGATCGCAACCTTGCCAAGCTCAACAAAAACAAGAAGACATTGGCGAAAATCTTGGAGGGCATAGACAAAGGTGTTGATGAAAACTTGGAGAAAATCGACAAAGACCTAGATTTTGCCGTAACAGCCAGAAGACGATTCAACAAAGGCAACGACTTCAAACGCCGAGAGATCATTTCCTATTTAGGCTCGAACCTCATCCTCACAGACCATTCACTCGGCATTGAGTTGAGAAAACCGCTGGAATTGGTGGCAGAAATCGCAGAAGAAGTAAATGAAGTTGCAAAAAGGTTCGAACCGCTTGAAAATGCGGATAATTCGGTACAATTCAAACTATATTTGTCTGAAAATCCCGCAATGGGTCCATTACCCAGAAATACAAGTGTGGTAGTTTCCAGATCAATTGAACGTATTTTAACAGCTTTTGATGATACTTTACAGTCTGGGCTAGTTAAATTGAGATCTGCTGAGATCAGTGTTTTAACAAAACAGCTTCACAAGGCTTTTATGACTTCTACCAGTATTTCCATTCCCTCGGACAAGACAGCATCTGGAATAGTAAGTGGTGGCATAAGCTGAATACAGTCACCAGCATCAGCTAGATGCAGGCCTTTTTCAAAACAGTTGTTAACTATTGTGGTCGATAAGTCACTGTTCTCTTCACCATCTTTATTGTCAGTACTAATATCAAACGCAATCTCTAGGCCAAATCCACGCAAGTTCTTCATGTTTGGACTGTCTGCAAGTTCTTTTTTGAGTAGCTCTTTGATGTATTTGCCTTTCTTCTCTGCAACTTCCCACATTTTATCCCTCTGATGGATCTGTAGTGTTTTGAGTCCGACTGCACAGGCCAAAGGTGTCCACCCAAATGTAGAAGTGGGCTTAAAGGCTCCAGCAAACTCCTCGACCATTGCACCTTTTACAAGGACAGCTCCAAGTGGAGAAGCCCCGTTAGACATGCCTTTTGCAAGGGTTACCATATCAGGAATTACACTTTCATGCTCAATTCCAAATAGTTTGCCCGTTCGACTGAACCCGCTCCCGACTTCATCAACAATAAGCAGAGTGCCATATTTTTGTGTGAGCTGACGGATTCCAGTCAGGTAACCTTTTGGTGCAACGAGCATTGAACCCCATCCTGTAATAAGACCAGGTTCTGTAAAAACTGCGGCTACTTTTTCAGTTTTCAAGAGATCTTCTAGTCTATCTAAAAACGAACTAAGGATTTCATTTTCGGGAACTCCTGAGGCATTAATGCCTGGGTAATCCATCTGAATAAAATCTGGGACTAAGGGTGCTATTTGTTTCACATACGCGGGGATGAAACCTAGAGCTAAAGTTCCAAAAGATTGTCCATGATACGTGTGGGCAAAACTAATGATTTGTGATCTACCTGTAACAGCACGGGCGATTTTCAACGCCATTTCATTTGCTTCTGTACCACCAGTACCACGACAAACAGAGTCTAGTTCTCTTGGAAAAGCATCTGTAAGCACCTTTGCATATTCAATCTGCACTTCATCAGCAGTCCACATAGGAGCATACACATTTTTCTTCGTTTGTTCGATTATCGCTTCTGCAATCTCTTGGTTATTCCAGCCCAGATTTGTAGTATTCCATCCACTACTAAAATCAATATATTTCTTTCCTGCGCTATCCCAGATGAAACTGTCTAGAGCCTTAGATATATCAAACTTCCAATCAACAACAGGATTGTAGACAATGTGGTGCTTTATCATAGGCTTATGAGTTTTTCTCTCCAACTAATTCTAGTATTGGTTTAAGCAAAAACTTGAGTGTCAGTCCGTTGGCAAAGTTAAGTTTCAAATGGGAGAACTCATCTCGATGCATAGAGCTAGTATCCCACTGGATGTTTGGGTACTGCTTGATGTATTCTTCAAATGGTTTGTTGACTACAAACTCGGCGTGTTGGAATGCCGATTCGCAGACTTGACCGGCTCTTGGCTCGATGAGTTCGAGTGCAGGAATCTGGTAATCATTGTATTGGATAGGGTCATTCAACTTAAATACTGCCACACGCCTGTCACCAATGTTTTCTTCACTGACTAATTCACCTAATGCTGAAAACTCAGGCAGTTTTTGCTCATAATCGTCTGCCGAAGACGACTGGTATGCAATGTGGTCGAGTGGTAAACCAGTAATGTCTAGTCCTGCTTTTTGGATTTGTTCAAAGAATAAGTCGAGAAAATGTGTATGGTTCATATGCATTTTGGTGTTACTTCTTCGTGATATTGGTAAATAAAAATGGTTTATCGAACACAAGTATCTCTTTGAAGTTTTGCGACTGAATAAGGTCGACTACGACTGTTGTATGATCGAGCTTTTTTGCTTGCTCATACTGACTGGGTGTTAAAATGACAGGCAAAAATGAGTCGCCTTTTCTTTGCAGAACACCAAACCCTACCCAATACTTAGCAATTGAGGCCTTAGTGCTTCCAATACCAATGAAGTCCTTAGCTGCCTTAGTAAATACCAACACATTATCTGGCGACTTTACTTTTTCACCAACTCGTTTGAGTTGAGAAGTTGCGGCCATTTCGTAAAGTGCTGCCAAATACACTTTTTCATTTTTCTGTGCTTGCGTTAGCTTCGTCCAATCTTCTTTTCCATCCCACTTGATATTTAAGTTTGCCATCCGTGCCAAATCATCTGTTTTTATTTTAGGAAGTGAGTTGTATTCCTTCTCAGCTAGACTTTTACCCTCCTCTAATGCGGTGAAGTATTCATCTCGGGAATATAAATCAGCATCACGTAGTATTGAAATTGTTATGTTTTTCGGAAGGTATTTGCTAATTCCAATTAGCAAATGATCGAAAGAATCTACATATGCTTGGATCTCTTCGGTTGTCAAATTGTCATGCAACTCCATAAGGAGTGTATGCATGTAATAGGTAATTTGGACACCATGTTCATACATCTTTGCAATGGGAGCAATATATTCCACAAGATAGGATATATTGAAAAACTCAGCCCAATCCACTGTTGGTGATGATGGAAATCGCCATAATTTGTACCCACCTTGTGGATAGACAATCGATATGGGTTCTTTCTTCTCAATCCGAAGTCTAATTGCTTCTTTGGTACGAGTGACACAATCGCCTTCCATTTTTGACTTGCGAAACTTTTTGCTAGTCAACTTGGAGTATATGAAATCTTCTAAACCTCTGGATTCCAAAAATTGTTGCTCGTTCGCAGTGATGTCGTGCTGGGAGCTTTGAACGAGTAGCTGGTGTAAATAGTCCTGTGGTGTCATAAAAATGTTGAGATGCGGGGAGGAATCGAACCTCCGTCTTTCCATCTTGCGGACGGAACGCATGACCACTCTGCGACCGCATCAATTATTCTTAATTTTATCAGACATAAACTACTTATACAGCTTGTGTCTAACCTTAAAATCGGCAACTAAATCAGTGAGTTGCTTGAAATCATTTTCTATTTCAGCCACTTTTGGGATTGTAATTGTCTCTCCAGGAGCCGGGTCATGAACAATTTCCGAGCATTTATCCATATTCTTCTCAATGCAATCTAAATCGTCATTCTTAATGGCTTGTATATATCGAAGTTTTTTAGTCTGAACCTCTCGTCCAAACCTTTGCACAACACTTTTGAATAGAGTATCTTCAACAAATCGTTCCCAAGTCTGCCGTAGGTCGTTATAAAATGATCGGACGGTTTGATGGTATTCGGATCCTGATAGACTTGTTTCAAGTTGCTTTAACTTTGATAATCTCTCTTGGAGAATACCAATCCGACTCACACAACTGCAGGCCAACCAGGGAAGTCCCTCATTAACTATTCCTGTAACATCTGCCCTAGAGTCCAGCCAAAAAGAGTTAACTGTAACTTCCTCTTTTTTTGCATCCTCAAGCAGTTGAAATAAAAAAGTAATCTCATGTGTAAAAACAATAACTTGTCTTTTTTTAGATTCAGCAACAAGTCTCTTGGCTATTTTCTTTCTCCGTCCATGATCCAAAGAGGTGACTGGATCGTCCAAGATAATACTAGATATGTGATCTGCTGTTGCTAGCTCAGTTAAAAATCCTGCTAATGCTACTGCCCTGTATTCTCCCTCACTCGCTATTTTTGCTAAGCTAGCATTTCCATTTAGATTGTTAACTAAGTCGACTTGAAAGTAAGCATTGCCCTTTTCACTATGGATTTGTTGAAGGTTAGCATTTACTGATTTGACACCTAATTTGTCCATTTCAGATTGGAAAGTATTAGCGAGTTGTTGAGTTACAAGCTGGTTAGTAAGTTCGGTGCTTTTCCGTGATATAGCGGAAGTGCTAATTCGCTGAAAGCAGACAGTCAACTTAATAAGCTTTTGACATAAGTAATAGTATTTTTTAGTATCTTCTAGCCTGTTGCCCAACGATTTTCTATCACTAAGCTCGTGGTATCTAGAGATTAGTTTTTTTCTGTCGTCATCCTTAGAGGCATTGGCATATTCTATTAATTTTTGACGTCCATCAGATATAAGCTGGGTAAGTGATTTTTCTGCTACATTCAAGTGATCTGCTACATTCAAAGTTAAGTCATTGTGAACCGAATCAATAACAAGACTTTTGTAACTTTCTAAGTGCTGAATGAACTTCGTAACTGACTCAACAATGGAGGTGTTATCAATTTCCTGACTGATTAAAGTCCAATTTTCTGTAGGAATAGTAATTAAATCGAGTACTGCTTTTGCATGTTCGTAAGATTTTCTAGCATCAACAAGTGTGGAATTGAGATCATTTTTTACAAAATCTTCAAAATTGTGCAGCCGAAGCCTAACTTCTTCATCACCGATTGTTTGTTGGCAAAGAAGACATTTTGAATCTGACTCTGTGACAGGAAATGTATGATCTGGATAAACAAGTTGTGAATATTTCTTCGCTGAAAGCCACAACTCCAGCCATTCATTACCTCCGGTATTAGGCAACGCAGTACTAAAGGCATCATTGGCGACCTTCTCAAGAGCTTTTTGAGTGAGTTTTATTTTACTCTTTGCCTCAAAGAGCTTGCTAATTTTTTCAGCACCTAATTCCGTTCTTGTCTTTTTTAAATCATCAACAAACCGTTGAAGTCTGTTGATGTAACTGGTAATTCTTGTTTTTTCCTTACTAATTTCATCGTCATTAGTCTTTTTAACTACTTCCGTGAGTGTTGTAAGCTCTGTTTCTTCATCTTGACTCAAAGTAGCGAGTGTTTGTATTTTCTCTAACTTGATCGTTGGATCTGTTTTCATTAAGAGTACACATTTTCCAACTTCAGTTTCCGCTCGAAATGACTCTGGTTGAATTATAGAAGCACCTAACTCTTGAATATCGTGACCAATTTGATGTTTAACCTGATCGATAGCTTGAACTAATCTGTCTAGGATATCTAACCCAAATGGTCGATATGCTACTGTATTTTTACCTTCAACATACTGGTAAGCACACTTAGCGTCAAAAAAACTTATTTTAGACAATTCTATAGGTGAGACGACTGATTGATTTGACCATTGAAAGTCCTTTTCTTTGTTTCCTTCAAAGTAAACAATCTTTGCTGATTGCTCAACCTCTTCTTCAACTTTATAGTCGGGAAGAATTGCTTCCTTTACAGCTCTTGCTCGGACTGCGGATTTTATAATTCTCGAATAACCAGTTTTACCCGTACCATTATCTCCGTAAATAATTGTTAAACCATCTTTTGAAAAACTAACCGTTTGATCTAGAGCAAGTGTATTCACTCCAATAATTCCAGAGACTTCTTTAAGTGAAACAGACTCAGCAGTTTGAGTAGACGAGGCATGCGAGGAAGCAGGTATTGATTGTTGATTATCTTTTTCCTCAAGACATAAGGGTTTTATTTCTTGAATCTTCTTCTCATCAATCACCTCATTGGACAGTATCAAAATAAGGATACCTTGTTGCCATGCAGGTAGCTTTTCTTGTGACCAAGCAAGTATGTCAGTAATTACTGTGTTCATATTAATATTGTCTGTACAGTCATTTTTTAAATTAGGGTATTTTACCGCGAATCCTATGTTTACGCCAGACAAATCTTATGATTTCTTCGGATTTATGTAAGAGCTAGTAAAGACATGAAAATTATGGTTGTGATAAAGTTTCTGCATGGATAAAAAGATCGGAAGACCATTGCTTACTCAAGAGCAGAAAGCTCAGCGAAAGGCAGACCTTCTCCAAAGAATTGAACCTTATCTCAAAACGGGTTTGAGCATCAATATAGCCTTGAGAATGACAAATATTGCTAACTCAGAGTTTTATAAGTACATGAATGAGGATGAGTTTTTTAGAGAGAAAATACAGCTTTTTCGACAGTATGTTTCAGTCCTCGTGAATAACTCACTTGTGAGAGAGCTTCATATCATCGTTGAAAAACAGATAGGTAACGTCCGCAAAGGTATGCAACCGCAACAACTTTCAAAGGATGAACTTGATTTTCTGTTCAAGTTTGCCTTGAAAAGTAATCTGACTAAGGAAGAATGGGGCAATCGAGATCAGGTTCAACTGTATGATCCTGAAGTTGAGATTCAAAAGGTGAAAGCTATCATTGAGGCATCAACAACAGATAAGATCGAAAGTATTAATTACAATTAATACTTCTCAGATATTGAAGTGCGATTGAATAACATTAATTGCAATTAATGTTATTGTTACTCATAACCCCGCATCAGCTCCTCAAGCTTAATTCCCAGAGCTTGAGCGATACGCCACATGATAAACATGGTCGGAGAATACACACCTCTTTCTAGGTGCGAGTAGTAGGCTGTGTTGATACCAGCTTTAAAAGCAAGTTCTTCTTGGGTGAATCCCTTATCATCTCTCAATGATCGAAGATGAATTGCCAATTTATGAGTAAATTGCTTTCTTTGCTGATCTACTTCAGTTCTTGGTAAGGATGGTTTGTATTTTGGTGATGCCACATATGTATTTTCGACTGAATCCCATGTTTACGCACCGTTGTAGACATTGGATTGTGGTATGCGTAAACATTGGATTTTCAATGAAAAGGGCGATATAATCAGAAATTAAAAGAAATCTTTAGGAGATATTATGGGAACTAAGAATGAAGAAACCAGAAAATGCCCAAGTTGTGACGAAACCATCTCGGCCAAAGCAAAGAAATGTCCCCACTGTCGTCAGGATCTAAGAGGCTGGTTTGCACGACATCCGATCCTAACAGTATTAGGAATCATCCTTGTTGCTCCATTCGTGATCGGGAATCTTGCTCTCTCTTCAGTTGATAAAGGTAATGATACTCCACCAAAACCACCCAGAAAAACTGAACTTAATGCCAAAGTGAACTTTACTGACGGTGAGTTTACGATCACTAATCTTGATGAAAAAGATTGTGTAGGAGCTTGGTTGAAAGTGAATGGAAAGTACTCCCTAGATGGATATACCCTTGAAGCAGGAACAAAATATACTGTTGGCTCAATGCAGTTTGCCGACAAAGATGGTAGTCGATTCAACCCATACAGCACCAAAGTACAAAACTTCAGCATTAGTTGCCAAGGTGATAATGAGATGACTCACGCCTTTTGGTATGGTGAATGGAAATAGAAAAGCTGAATTGTAATTAGTTATTTAAAGGCATTTGGAAACAGATGCCTTTTTTATAGTTCAAATCGAGATACTCGAGTATAATCACCTTAAATTAAAATGAATATGAAAAAGGTCTTTGTACCCGTTGACACCCAGAACATTCGGCTTGAACAATTTACACCAATTGTTCTATTTTTAGACCAAAAAATTGTTTTGAATGAAATACAATCTGTTCGAAACATAATACATTTGACAGAACCCGTACCCTATTCCGAATACTCCAAGTACCTTCAAAAAATCAGCTATGAACTTTCTCAGAATGAAAGAGAACAGTTTGAGAAAATGCTGGAAAGAATTGATTACTTAAAACAGCCGGTGAGAGTTTTAACTCCCGAGGGAAAAGATGAAATTACAAGTTTGGAAGAAGAGATTGTAAGATGGAATGATCCACTATATACATTTGGATTAATCGTGAAAAATGTGTTGAAAAAATGGACGATAGGCGGTGAGTTTGAAGAAGTATTACTCAAAGCAATTATCTGTAACGAAGTTCATGAAGATGATTATATCGTGGGTAGGACTATTGGTAGGGCAGAAACAATTTGCAGAGATAGAGAGCGTTTTTGGATGAATAGAAGGCCAGCTGAGGTCAAAAAATCCTATGAAGAGATAGCTAGAGAAACTCAAGATGTCATGAGATCCGTTGAACAATCAGTACGCTCTTATGAAACTAGGCTGAGAAAGTTCAAGATGGCCTACTACGTTGAGTCCTTTACTTCCCATACCTAGGTCGAGAATCCTAAAATTACAATTAATGGATTAATCTATTGTTTCAAGAAGCAACTCGCTTTTGAAATGAAAGATTAATATGGAAAACTTCACCACAGCTGACATTAAGCTTCAAGCATTTTTACGCACAATGAAACCCCAAGCCTTCCTAGGCATTGAGAGAATTGGTTCAAGTAAGGTTTTTTTCCTTTTTGAAAGAGACTCCCATCTGGATTTACTTGTTAATGGCTACTATATGGGTAAACCATTTACATTCTCTCCTCTCGATTTTTCTTCTAACTTAGACAAAGCAAAACAGCTTATTTTTCAGGACTATTCTTCCGATGGATCAACTAAGCGAGGGAACAAATATGAATGAACAACCTCTCGTTTTGGATGATGAAACAAAAGAAGCTATTCGACAATGGATTGCCCTCTGTCTGAAACTTATAGAGCATAAAAAACATATAAAGAGGAATGAATATGAAAAAAGAAATGATCAAAAAGAAAACAATCTATGTTAATGATCGGAAGAAAATACAATTGGTTCTCGCAGCCCCTAAGGAAAAATTGAGTAGTGGAGCCAAGCTAGTTTTCCTTAATTTGCTATCACGACTCTTTGGAAAGGCCACTTGTTGGCCATCACAACAGAGAATCGGTGCCGATTTGGCATTGAGTGCCAGGCAAGTAAGGAAGCATCTCGATAAATTGGTGGAGTTTGGAGCAGTGATAATTATTGACAAGACGAATCTTGATATATCAACTGATGGACACCATTTTCGATCGAATCAATATGACATGAGTAATGTACTTAGACTTAAAGAAGTGAATGTGATTGATAAGTCTGAAGTGGCAACACAAAATGAAGAGGAAATTAATGTTAAAGAATAAGGAACTCTAACGCAGGAAGGAGGAACCAAACGACCTACTAATGATATTAAGAAGACTCATTAAGAAAGAGGCAAGCAGTCTTGCCTGAGCTTGCACTGAAGTGCTAACAGCTCAGGAAGCTCGCCTTCGGCTCACTTGGCGATTGAAGGTCTATTAGTTAGCCTTATCGCCATATAATAAAAAAAAGAGGACCCCCTTTAGCAAAAGTAGTCCTCTTTAGTTATCAGCAAATAGCGTTTCCGCTACTCGTTATTGGTATCCTACCAAACAGCGTTAGTAGTGGCAACAACAGAAAGGATCAGTATGAAAACTGGTTTTATTTGTGCCACCAAACGGCAATTAAATTACGGTTCTAATGTAGCCGTCAGAGAACACTTCTCATCATCGAGTTACTTCAGATACTCCTTAGCTTATTGTGAGAAAAATTACGATCAAATCTTTGTACTCTGTATTGGTGCTAATTATTTACTTCATCCGGATTCTGCAGTCGATGATGTAGATACTAAAATCCAAATACATGACTTGGATCGTCCACGTAAGAAAAAGTGGTTGCGAGAAATCTCACAGGAAATTAAGCAGGTTTGTCCACAGGAATCTGAACTCTATTTCCACACCAATCGTTGGTATGGACTGTTATTTGAATGGTTGCACAAACCAGATCTTTTAACTAGTGAACCCACTCACTTCGTCATCTACGAGCCATTGAAGTCTATGGCCATTGGTAAGCAACTACATTTCTATAAACAACAAATTGGGCAGTTAGCATCTATTAAAAACAAGGAGGCAAAATGAATCTTGCATACTCATACGGCAGAGTCAGTACGGACGAGCAAGCCAGTCATGGATATTCAGTCGATAATCAGAAACTAGCATGTAAAAACTATGCTCAAGTTCTTGAATATGAAATAGCAGGTGAGTTTTTTGACGAAGGCAAAACTGGTCGAAACACACACAGAGACGAATACCAAGCGATGATGCAGGCTTTGGATAAAAATCCCGTGAATGCGATCATCGTCTTCAAGCTTGATAGGATTTTCAGATCCACAAAAGATTTTTCTAATACGATTGAATTGTTGAAGAAAAAGGATGTGAAACTGTTATCAACGGCTGAAGGGGATGTCACCGGAGGAGTACTGGGAGGCATACTCTCGGTGCTAGCACAGCATGAAAGCGAAACGATTGGGATGCGAACTAAAGCAGGCATGAATCAAAAGTTTCTTCAGGGCTATTTTCCAGGACAAGCACCACTTGGCTATCGAAATATCACGAGGGACGAACGTAAGATTATTGAGCCAGATCCTACCACAGCACCAATTATTAAAAAAATGTTTGAAATGTATGCAACAGGTCAATATAGTCAACTCGAACTTTGTGAAGTGATGTACGAAAAAGGGTTGCGTGGCAAGAGGAATAAGACAATTCTCAGCCCTCAAACACTTACGGGAATATTTAATAGTCCTCTCTATTATGGATGGATGCGGTGGGGTAAGCAGGAAGCAAAAGGTAATCATGAGCCTCTTATAACTAAGAGTTTATTCGATCAAGTTCAGCATGTCTTAGCTTGCAATAATTCATTTCTCACACGCAAACGTTCAAGAACATTTTTACTTCGTGGATTTGTCTACTGCCCCATTCATGAACGACGACTTGTCGCTGATTATCACGACCTTAAATCGGGAGGAGTGAATAAAACCATCTCTTACTACCATTGCTCGAACAGAGGTGGATGTAAGCCCTCCTACAATGATACGAAGAAACTAGAGAAGCAGGTAGCCAATTTGTTCAAGCAGTATGAGTTTTCACCAGAGTTTATAGAACTCGTCCAAACTCAAGCGAAGGAACATATCCAGAACAGTCGTACACATCAATCAGACTACAGAAGGGCTTTGCTCGATCAGAAGCGTGGGTTAACTCAAAGGCGGAGAAACATTGAAGATTTATTAGTTGATAAATCATTAGATAGGGACATCTTCAAACGACAGTACAAACAACTACAAGAAGAACTTGGAAATATTGAACGAAAAGTTCATCAGTTGGACAATGAAGAACAAGTTGATTTCTCTGTTATTGAAGAAGTCTTGGCACTTACTCGAAATCTTCACCAGACTTATCTGGATGCACCAGAGTTTTTGCAACGACATTACCTACGATTATTCTTTGACAAGATATATGTGAAGGATAAAAAAATCGTAAAAGTATCCGATACGCCAATCTTTAGCGTGCTTAAAAAGGAGAACAAAATACTTTTACGTGAGACATGGGGTAGAGTACGAGAGTACGTTAGAACCCTTTTTCAATTATATCACTCGAATGAAACTACACTTTCTCTAGGAGCTGTGTAGACGGTTCGTCTTTTTTATCAACTCTCGTAATGAGATCAAATAGCTGAATGAAGTCTTCAGCGTGCGCTCTGGTTTCATCTTCAGTCAGTTCAATTCCGCATTTTTCTTTATAAATCTGCTGAAACTCTTGGATAGCCTTTTTAGGTAACATGAAGCCTATTTACCTGATGATGGTATTAGCTCAAAAGAGTTAATAAATTTGGTGTAATCAGATGGTAAACGATCCTTTGAAACAACCAAAGTCATATATAGAGTACTGCCAACCAAAATGTTTCTACCATTGATATATAAACTTTCTCCATTGTTATAGATCACATAATCAACTGCTGGAAAATTCTGATGAGTAGTAAAAGATGATTCTACCAACTTATTAGTAGGGTCAGAATTCACAGAACCGTTTACAGTGCCTTCTAAAGTTAACTTCGAGTCTAGTTTCACTGGATAAACTGCATATTGAACCATGTATTGATCACCATTAGTTGCGATTGAAGTGTATTGAGTCGTTGGCACATCCAAACCCTTTATCTGATCAGTGCTTGAAGACTGAGTAGGATAGGTAGGAAGATTTATACGAAAATTTCCTTCTACAGAGGTAAACATTTGCCAAGTGGATTGCTGGGCATTGGCAGTAATGGTATTACTTGTAGGCTTAGTTGTCGTTGTTGAATTGTCAAAGGCATTCCCTTCACCATAATAAAAAGCACTAACGGCAAGCGTAATCAGTACGAACAATATCGAGAACACGATACCTTTCAACACTCCGTATTTTTCAGAAGGTTGAGTACTGTGATAGTTCCAGCCGTTCACTTTTTCATATTCTTTAATCTTCTTTTTGTCTTGCCAATCCTTATACAAAAGCCAAGGAGCAATTAAACCAAAAATACCAATGTTTCCTTTTCCTCCAGTTGCCATCTCAATAACGACCAATACAGCCAAAACAGTCATTGTCCAGTAAAGAATGCGTGTCGAAGTCCAAAGAGGGAGGCCAGCTTTAAATTTGCAGTGCTCACAGAGATATTCTTTATGACCACCAAAAAAACCCACTTTTGGTTTATCGACTAATTCCTCACCACATTGAGGACATTTGGGGAGTTTTTTTGCCATATTCTATCCTGAGTTGTAAATAATAAGTACAATGAGAACAACCACAATAAGCACTGCCACTGGCCAAACTAGCCCTACTACAAATCCACCAATCAGAGCAGGAATCCAACCAACCAGTAGACCTAAAAGCAATCCCCAAGTAAACAGAGCGTAAATCCAAATACACACGAATGTAATGAAACCAACGATGATTGCCCAACTCCAATAGTTAAATTCTGTCTTGGGCTGTACTGTTGGATGAACTGGGTTAGATATTGGTTTGGGCGAATACACATCATTCATTTCAGTGATTACTCGCTGTCTCTGAATGCCCTTAGTCGCTGCTTCTTGTGTGAGGTAACTAATCTTTCCGTTTTCTGGATCGAGAGTCGTAGATCTAACATACTCAAGCCACAATTCATTTCCTAATTCTTCTTTTACTTTTTCAATGTTACGGTTGTGCTTCTTGATGAGCCTATTAATGATCTCTTTGTTTTTTATTGTGGGAAGGAAAATCCCAGCATCATCTCTATCAAATAAATCTGAAGTGCTTTTTTCTCTCTGGTCTTCCATATATTGGTTGAATTAGAACGCCATGTATGGCACGCACGCCAAAGACATCATAGGAGGAATTTGGCATAAATGCCATAGTGAAAAATGATCTAAAAACTTCCAGCATCCTTTCGATATTCGGACAAACTGTTAAATCTTATCGGACAGAAAAAAATTTATCTCAAGAGAAGCTCGCTTTAGATACTGGCTTGGATTTGACTTCAATAAACGAAATTGAACGAGGACACCGATCACCAAAACTGGTTACAGTTGTCAAAATAGCTTCAGGGTTGGGAGTAAAACCAGCACAACTTTTAAAAGACCTCTAATCAAGTGTATTTACGCTTGCCCAGTTACTTCCAACCATACATTCTCCTGAAAATATCAGTTAAACCTTGTGACTCATTATCTGAATACAGATGTTTAACAATGAAAGTTCCAACTGTTTTGCCGTCTTTGCGAGTCTGAGAGGTAACAAGTATTTCGGCTAATGCTGTCCAATCTTTTTTGGTTAGCCAAATTTGGATATCATCGGCTAATAAACTGAGCTCTTCTTTTTCAAATGAGTACTCTTTTCCTTCCACGGGGACATCGATGTCATATCTCAGAATGTTATTTACGTTAATCTTGAATCCCATATTTATTTCTCTCCCTCAAAAAGAACTACATTCTGTGGCTTTCCCTCTAAAAAGGAGCGTATATTTTCGATTACTGTATCAAAAGATTTAACCTCAGCATCAACGGTGTTAAAGGCATTATGTGGAGTTGCAATAATTCGAGGATGAATAAGATAAGGATCGTCTTTTGGAATAGGTTGCATAATGTCTGTTTCAATTCCAAACCCAAAAATCTTACCACTTCTTAATCCATTTAAGATGGCTTCTTTGTTTGTCATCTCAGGTCTGGCTGGATTAACAACAATGACACCTTCTTTCATCTGTGCGATCTGATCTTTACCAATGATATTGTCAGTTTCTGAGCTATAAGGAACACAAACAGCAATCACATCACTATGTTTTAGAAGAGTTGGAAAATCAACTAACTCAATACCTTCAACAGAGTTACCGCTCTTATTTATTCCCAGAACTCTCATATCAAAACCATGAGCAATTCGAGCTACTTTCTTACCAATATCACCTAAGCCAACAATTCCAATTGTTTTGCCATATACTTCGACACCTCGGTAGTCGCCAAATTTGTAAGAACCTTTGCTAATTGCGTCTCTGTTAAACTCGGTAATTCTCTTACCTAGGTCTAAAATCATTCCCCAAGTATGTTCAGCAACCGATTCACTATTTGCACCTTTTATATTGCTTATGGGAATACCTAACTCTTGAGCAGCTTTGAGATCTACCCAATCCATACCAACCGTTAAGGTTGAAATATACTTGAGATTTTCAACCCTAATAACAACTCTCGACTTATTTGCTGAACACCAGAAGTTCCAGCTACTAGAATTTCTGTATCTGATACATTCGAGATTACATCACTTGCAGTCCATTTTTGAGCATCTATTATTCTAAAATCACCAAGTTTTTCAAACTCTTGAATTTGTTTTTCGGTGGGGCGAGCAGTAGACGTAACCAAATTTATTATCATAATGCGTTTAAAAATACACTCAAAGTTGAGACAAATTATACCGTCATTTTTGTATCTTTGTTACTCGATTGTATTACTCACTCTATACCTCAAATACAGCGTGAAAAAATGATGATTTTGAGGTAAAATGCACCTCAACAGCTCATGATTATCAAAACAAAAATCCACCATGCCTCAAGATTTTTTTCATCAAGAATTTCTTCGTAACGTAGATCTCGATCTATTTAATCAATATCTTCAGTTCAGAAAACTTCCAATTCTTCAACTCAGTGATCAAAACGAACTAGTCAATCAGATGGTCGAGTATGTTGATAATGTCCCTTTAGATCAGCATGATGCGATTCTTACCGATTTCATTTCAGCACGAGAACTTGCTTCTGATGGCGGAATCAAAGCCGTTTATGAGTTAAATCACAGCGATGAGTTCATCGAAAAAATGGCTACATTTGGTAATCATATTTGTCGTGCACTCTACTGTTTGATTGAAAAACCCGACCTATTTGGAGACGCACTAACACTCAAACAATTGGTCAATACAACAAACTTCTATACCAGAAATGGGTTAAAAAAAGTCGAAGCTAATGAAGTGCTGGCTAAACAGAGTCAACTTGAGCTTGAACTTAGTGCGTTTCTACAAAAAGCCGAAGGTAGAGGAAAAAGTTGTAGTGCTGATGCATATCACTTCAGAGACAGGGTTTGTTTCATCGCTCACCCAGAGGATCACCCACGCTCCTATTTATTTTATGAAGGTCAAAAACTCAATCGTAAAGTACACCATCCAAGTTTTGATGTGATATTTGTGTATTATCCAGAAGAAGGAAGAATTGAGCTAACCACCAGAATGGGCTATAAAAAACGCCAACAGTTGTTTAACTTGTTCAATAGGATCGTGCTAAACGACCCGAGTCCAGTACCAGCAAATCAGCAAGTCCTCAGATTAGACAAGATTCTTCACTCAGAATTTAAGCTGATCACAGAACCAGAGGATCAAGTCGATTCAGTTTACTTGAGTCAAATACGATTGGACAACAAGTACAATCGTAAAAAACGGTTCATTGTGCAGATCGATGATGGCAAAGGAATTGAGTCGATGTTAGAAGAACTAAAGTATCGTAATTTACTTGGCACTAATCTGGAGTACTACACAGTTGCACAAGCTACCTTTAAATTTCAGTTCAAACAGTTTGGTCGAAATAATCGAGTAACAGCACAACTCACTGCTCCTGATCGTGATACTTTAAATGAAACGGCTTCAAACCAGCTGGCAAAGAAGTACATCGGTAAATGGGGACTCCTGCATGACGCTGACTCAACAACTGACTAATCTCATTTCTTCTGCTTCTCAGTCTGATGAATTCGAGATTTCAAAGACTGAATTATACAGTCACTTTGGCGGTATTAACGACTTTCTTCATCAAGATGGCTGGCTTATCCAAGACTATCAAAAGAGATTTCTTTGCCCAGAGTGTGGAGCAACACATGAAGTTCATTTTCTCCAAAATCGGTTTTTCATTGGATGCGATACCGATGAGTATGCAGAACCTTTAGAGTTGAGCAAAGATGAACTAATTATTTACTCTTTTTCATTTGAACGGCTTGCTGTTTGGATAAATAAACAACTTCAATTAGCTGAAGAAGTTAAAAGAATCGGTGAAGGAGTATGGTACTTAGGTATTCTCAAACGGGATGGAAAAAATAGAAAGATCTACTTCACCCTAGCTCAAAATATAGCCTCTGTTCCACACTCTCCAGATCAAGTTGTTCTGATGTTAGGTGTGAATGAACATCAAGAGCTGGAAGCTATCAATTTTCTATCACTTTTGTCTGCATCAGAAAAAGGATTCCATCTAGATAACAAAAAACTCTTGAGCGATCTCTCAGTACATATAGAACTTGATGGTTTGATCGTTAAGATCAGTGACGATCTATTACTCAATGAAGTAGGAGAACGAGGCAAAAAAAAGTGTTGGATTCATTTTGGCAAACAACAGAATGGACAGTTTGAGTACGTCATCGGCATCAAACCTCAGTCATTTAACATTGTCTATCATCTATATAAACTGCCTGCTAACCACGCAAAGAAGTCTTCGGCAGAGCTCTGGGAGAGTGGAGGACTCGCCACACGTAAAAGAACGATTACAACTCGCATCATCGAACTAAATAAAATCCTCACTGATAAAAACTTTCCTGAACTGATCGTCACTGATTCGGACGGCAGGCACTACATCAATCCTTCTTTGCGAAATGGTTATTAGCATGTTTAGCTTTAACAAGATTAACTGTTGGAATTCCTTTACTTTCTCCTGTCACTCCATTTTTTTTGAAATTGTTTTTTTCGTAAAAGCGAATCGCTCTATGATTATAAGAAGCCACTTCAACAATAATGTCCTTCTCATTTCCTAACCACTTCAGAGCAGGCTCTAAAAGCATATTCCCAACATTTATCCCATGATACTCAGGGAAAATGTATATCGCTTCTAGATGATTGATGTCCTTATTCTTTGCAACAGTACAATAACCAATTACCTTCAAGTCATCTTTTGCTACCCATGTACGTTTATCGACATCTGCAATAGTCTCTTCCATTTTTTTAATTGACTCAGGCGAAAAGTTTTTTGAAACTCTCTTTTGAATTGCTTGAAGAGTGATGCCCAACTGTTCATTTGGGTAGGTTTTTATCCAAGTATCATGCTGTACTAGTCTTATCGGTTGAGCATCCTCACTAGAAGCTAACTGTATTGAAATATGTGACATAACTGTATGATAACACCCCAAAAAGTATTCTTACCCAACCCAGAGACACATTTCATAAATCCAACAATAAGAACAAGAAAACTGCACCAAGCCCTTCACCAAAAATGACGGTGAAGGATGTATTGTGTAGATTTTTAGCATTTTTCTAAAATTCCTCTTTTCAAAACGTCTTCATTTTTTCTCTGTATCACTCACTTTAAAGAAGCAATTTATCAGATTTCACCCTGAACCTCTTGACAAAGATACTCGGTGAAAGAGTGGATTTTTTCATTATTAACCAACATAAGGCTAACTATGAAACAAGCACACAACTACTTCACCACGTACGACCTGAATCTCAGTGCAACCCTTTTAGCACTGGGTTTCACGCTCGAAAAAATTGAAAGAAAAGAATCAAAAGGATTGTTCTACTTTAAAAGGCGAGACGACCTCCTCAAAAAGATTGATGACTATTTCAAAGATCAGATTCTCATTTCGCCACTTTCATTCGCAAACAGTTTAAAAGCCATAAAGAATCGACTCTATAGCAATCTGGAGGAACGTGGTTAGCCAAGAATCTCTCCTCCAGTTCAAACGCATTTACAAACAAGAGTACGGTGTTGATCTTCCTGATGATCAAGCATTCGAGCTGGCAAACAATCTTTCTAACCTTTATCGGGCTGTCTACCTAAATCCGAAAAATAACCAAATGAATCAATACTATGAAAAGAAACCACAACCTACGCACACTCAAAGCTAAAAAAAGCTACTCAACGCAAGAACTAGCTGACGTTCTAGGCGTACACGTTCAAACCATTCGCAGTTGGAGAAAAGATAACCTCAAACCGATTGACGATTCAACTCACTACTCACTTTATCTGGGTTCAGACGTGCAGTTATACCTTAAAAGCCAAATGGATAGTCGGCGGATCAAACTCGCTCCAGAAGAATTTTACTGTCTTGGTTGTCATACAAAGACCACCTCACTTCAAACCACTATTGTCTCTCAAAACAAACTCATTGGTAAAAATAAAGACTCGATACGAATTCAAGGTACATGCGTGAAGTGTGGGAAAACGGTCAACAAATTTGATAGTCGCAAGCCAAACAACTCAGTTACAGGACAGGTCATTAATACAGGACTTTCACCTTCTTTGTAACACTCACTTATTATACGAAAGGAATTGCTATGTCTAACCAATCAAAAACCAAACAAAAAAACGAGAAAGTCAAAAGACAGTACTTGCACTGGATGAGCCAAGCTCAAGGCTTCTCGGATAAATCAATTACTGCCATAGAAAAGGCACTGTGGAAGTATGAAGAATTTTCAGGTCAAGAAGATTATGCTCAATTTTCAGATAAACGAGCTGAACAATTCAAAAAGTTTTTAAAGACAAACGTGAACAAGCGGTCAGATAAAACATTAGGGATCACGAGCCAGTATCATCACCTCAGGCATGTAAAAAACTTCTTCATGTGGCTTTCCAGCCAGCCTGGATACAAATCACGAGTATCGGCAAGCGATGTGATGTATTTGCAACTGAGCAAAAAAGAACGGAGACAAGCAACCTCAGTGCAAGCTCAAAAATACCCCACACTTCAGCAAGTAAAAGCTCTTTGCCAGTTCGAGGTTCACTCAGAAATTGATAAAAGAGACCGAGCCTTGATTGCGTTCACAGCTTTAACTGGCATGAGGTGATGAAGAAACTTCAGCAAAAATAGTTTATAATTATTTATGTTGATCTAGATATAATTTGTGAGTTGAAAAAGGCAGTTCTGCTAGTCGTTCTCGCAATTACTAGATCAACCAGAACTGTCTTTTTTTGTAATCATAAATATGAAACGAAAATCCAGAATCACACCACCCAAAAGAAATAGATACATTCTGTATGCTCGTAAATCAACCACTTCTGAAGACCGACAGGTTGCATCAATTGAATCTCAAATCGAAGTCATGAAAGAAGTTGCTCGTGAACACGATCTTGAAATATCCGAGGTTATGAGTGAGGCAGGTTCAGGCTTCAAAATTGGTAGACCAGTTTTCAATGCAATGTTGGAAAAAATTGAGAGTGGAGAAGCGGATAGTATCGTCGTGTGGAAGTTATCTCGCTTGAGCCGTAACCCAGATGATGCGGGCAAAATAATGGGTTTATTGCAAAGATCTCAAATTAAGCACATTCGGACAGTAGAGAGAAATTGGTATCCCGAAGACAACGTCATGATGATGTACGTGGAGTTCGGACTCACCAATCAGTTCAGTAGAGATTTAAGCACTGATACCCGTAGAGGAATGACTAAAAAAGCAGAGCGTGGCTGGCTTCCTAATGCAATTATACAGCTTGGATATTTACACAGTCCGTATAAGAAACTAGGTGATGAAGAAATTATTGTTGATGAGAAAAAGTTCCACCTTATTCAAGAAGGGATGAAATTAGTCGCTTCAAAAAGAAAAACACCAGTGGAGGCGTTGGAGTATCTCGTTAGCCAAGGTCTTAAAGGTCGAAAAGGCAATGATCTCTCTTCAAGTACTTGGTACAAGTTATTGGTTGATCCACTCTATGCGGGCAGTTTTGAATACCCATTAGGAAGTGGTAAGTTCTACGAGTCAAAAGCACCCAAAGCTATTACCCCAGAAGAATACGACTCTATTCAGGTCGTTTTAGGAAGAAAAAATAAAACTAAAGCACAGAAGCACTTTCTACCTTACACAGGTTTGATGATATGCGGTGAATGCGGTTGTTCGATCACAGCAGAGGAGAAGCATAAAGTCCAAAAAAACGGCAACGAGCATGACTACACATACTATCGATGCACCAAGAAAAAAGGCGAATGTAATCAGCCATGTATCAATGTAGTCAAACTTGAAGAACAGTTTGTTTCAATTCTTTCTAGAATCAAAGTCCCTTCAGCTTTCCATGAGTGGGCAATGGAAGAAATTAAATACGACCAAGAAAAAGAAGTCAGAGATAGGGGACAGAGTTTAGAACGAGCGAGAAAAAGCTACGATGACTGTCTTGATCAAATGGATACCCTTGTTGAAAAATACCTTGATGGCAAAGTTCCAGAAGATTTCTATAACCGAAAACTGGCTCAATTCGAAAAAAACAAAAAAATTTTAGCAAAAGTTCTCAATGACATTGACCAAAGAGTTGACGAAAGGCTTGTAGAGGTTGATAAGGAAGTGGGTTTTGCTGTTACTGCCAAAAATAGCTTTGAAAAAGGAGATGACTACAAACGGAGAGAGATCATTTCGTATTTAGGATCGAACCTCGTGCTCAAAGATCACGTTCTTGATATACAACTCAAAGAACCGTTAGAAATGCTAGAAAAAATCGCAAAAGAAATAAATGAAGTTGTGAAACGGTTAGAACCTCTTGAAAACACTGCTAATAAGGAGGAATTCAAACAGTTTTTGTCTGAAAATCTCTTAATGGGTGACCGACGGGATTCGAACCCGCGACCTCCGCTGCCACAGAGCGGCGCTCTAACCAGCTGAGCTACGACCACCAATAGAGTGTATTTTACCAGATAGGAAAAGCGCTTTCTATAGAAACAATTTTATCCATTTTGGTCTCGATTTCGAACAATTTTAGCAATACCGTCTGTGTCTGAGAAGACTAACTTTTCACCATCAGGACCTAACTGGTCATAAATGAGTATCATTGCTTCATCTAGAGTTGTGACGTAAGCAGAAACCCTATCCGAATCTATTGGATAATGAGAGAGGATTGCATTGTTCGGGTAATACTCAAGTAACTCTCTCTCAGTTGGTCCATCCCCAAATGCAAAGATACCTTTTTTCTTATGAGGCAGTTGTCCTTCACCTATTAACTCATCTGCATTTCTCACCTTACTTCTATTCAAGTCGTAATCCAGCGTGAAATCCACCCACAAAGATTCAGGTGAATCTCCGTCAAAAATCATTTGTGAAGCAGCTCTTCCTCCAGATAAACCAAAATCCTTCGCTACCACCTCTGAAAGGATGGAGTACGCTGCAGTAAGCACAAAAACGGGAATGTCGAGTTGCTCCTTCAACATTCTTAAAAAGGTTAAGAATCGGACCCCCTCATCTCTTAGTCTCATTGAGAGACTTGTCCTAGAAATTTGCTCAACAGTCTTTCTATCCAGAACCAATCCAGAAGCACGCCAAACTTGTCCAAACAAGTCTGTATTGAGCACTGCAATTCTAGCTTCTTTTTCATCCTTAGTTTTTAACTTTGCAATGTCACCCAAGAATTCACCGAAAATCTTTTTGTGTGTCTCTCTGGCTTCTTTTGCCACTCCAATTGGTTTATGTGCCATGAGATACATCTGCTCAGTAAAATCCAACCAAGAAACAGAACCCAAATGTGTCAGGGTTCCATCAATATCTATTAGTGCACCAAATAGGCGTCTCTCGAGAGCTTCAGGCATAAATCAGCCTATATTTTAACACAAAGTCAAGAAATTTCTTGTAGGAGCTGAAGAACGGTAGGAAGATATTTTATTTCTTGCCAAGCGAGTTTCTTGATTGTTTCATTCTCGGAATCTACAGCAATTCCAGGATAATTTTCAAATAGCTTAATTTCGCTTGATCCATCGCCCAAAATCAAACATTCATCATCAGAAACACCTTGTTTTCTCAAGAATTCTCTAATCTGTCTCAGTTTTAGACCAGCCTCATCTCGATCATATTTGAAATCGATCCAGTAGCCCTTGTCATCAAAAATGAACTCAGAGTTGGCATACCAATGATCAAGTTGCAAGCGTTGAGCAACCATCTTTACAAAGATATCAATCGAACTGGAAATTAAGCAGAGGGTGTACCCTTTATCTCTTAGCTCAGCAAAAGTCGAAAATGCTTCACCTCTGAGTGGTATCTTAAATAAAATGTCTTCTAGCTCGTCACGATGTATTTTTGAGTGGTGTCCTTTTTCCCACATCTCAAATAACCCTTTTTTCATATCCTCAGTCGAAATTTTTTCATTGAAGTACGCATTATAAATTTGGAAATGTTTCTCGATATCACCACCGAGTGCTGTCGTCAAAGAAAACCACGTGTTAGCAGCGGTTAAGGTTTTATCGACATCACAAACAATCACTTTTGGCTGGTGGGTTAAGGAAGGAGGTACCATGGATTTGTTAAGAACATTATACATCAATTTTCAGAGGATTCTAAATCACATTTAGACACAATACAAGCAAATTTAGTTGGCAATACAGGAAAGTGCGTCGGGTGAGACTCGAACTCACGACCTACTGCTTAGAAGGCAGTTGCTCTATCCAGCTGAGCTACCGACGCTTGTTTAGCTACCGACGCATAAAAAAGAACTAAAACATCACTTGGGAATTTGTCGGGGCGGTGAGACTCGAACTCACGACCTCTCGCTCCCAAAGCGAGCACTCTACCAACTGAGCCACGCCCCGTACATGGTGTATTCTACCAGATTAATTTGTCTCTGTTGAGGAGAAATTTGGTTCATGATGGGACTGAGCGAACTGGTTTAATTCGATCAAGTAACTCATGGCTTGGTCACGGATGCGTTCTTTTGTTTCAAAATTATCTGGCTGAGCAAGTAAAGAAACTCGCATCAGTACGTCTTTTGGTTCGGATAAGTACTCGGTAATGTAGACTTTTTCAGAAAGATGTACGGTTCTGACTCTGACTCGATCGGCCAGTGTCCCAGGAAAACCGGGCCAGTCGTTGGCAAGTGATCCCACAGCTGCAAATTGTCGATAGAGCTCATCATCGTCAGTTGCACGCAAGTAGCGGTCAAAATCTGGTTTAGAAATGGCTACCCATAGCCCAAATCCCACTCCACTTTTAAAATCTTTAAGCGGGAGCATCGCTCGACAATGTATAAAGTATTCTTTACCTGGAATTTCAGCAATGAAGCCTTTTTGTACAGTGAAGTCCAAACCATCCTGACCACCTAATCGCTTGATTTGGATGATTGGTTCAGGGAGCTGGGCAACAAAATCCTGAAGTTCGGTCATACTGTAATTCATTATAGATACGTTAAAAAAATTTGTGAGCTAGAGGAAAACAGATAATCCGAATCTTTACCGAAGATAAAAATTCCTTTATTATGAATTCATATGAACTCTGAGATTGAAAATCGTCCGCTAGCTGATATTTTACGTCCTACTTCGCTTGGTGAGTATATTGGCCAATCCCATTTAGTCGGACCGGGTAAGCCAATTCGCACTCTCATTGAATCCAAACAAGCGTTCTCTATGATTTTTTGGGGACCGCCTGGAGTAGGGAAGACCACGTTAGCTCGCATCATTGCCAAAGAAACTGGTCGCGAGTACTTTGAGTTGTCCGCAGTTAGTGCGAATAAACAAGACATTAAAGACATCATCGATCAAACCTACCGTCAGAAAACGTTAGGGCAAAGTTACGCAGCTCCGATTGTCTTTCTGGATGAAATTCATCGCTTTAATAAAGCCCAGCAAGATTTTCTATTACCTTATGTCGAAAGTGGACGAATTATTTTAATCGGCGCCACAACTGAAAATCCTAGTTTTGAAGTCATTTCTCCGCTTCTTTCCCGTTCAAGAGTATTTGTTTTGCAAGAACTCACTGACCAAGAAATGGGTGAAATTGTGGATAGGGCAGTCACAATGTTGGGTCTTAAATCAAAGCAAAAAATGAAAAAGGATGCCAGAGAGTGGTTAGTGCAGTTAGCCAATGGCGACGCACGACAAGCACTGACAATGATCGGAAATGCTTTTCAATTGTATGAGAATCTCGATCTAGAATCATTGAAGAATACTTTGCAATCCAAACATTTGCGTTTTGATAAAAAAGGAGAAGAGCACTACAACACTATTTCGGCTTTTATCAAATCGATGCGCGCGAGCAATACTGATGCTGCATTGTATTACTTAGCCAGAATGGTTGACGCTGGAGAAGATCCTAAATTTATCGCAAGAAGAATGATCGTATTTTCTAGTGAAGATATTGGGCTTGCTGTACCCACAGCATTAGTCGTAGCAAATGCAGTATTTGAAGCAGTCAATAAAATTGGCTATCCCGAAGCACAGATTAATTTAGCACACGGAGTTGCCTATCTTTGTAATTGCAAAAAAGATCGTTCAGCATACGACGCATATTTTGCCGCGTTAGCCGATGTCAAAACCCATGGCAATTTACCAATTCCTCTTAATTTGAGAAACGCGCCCACCAAACTCATGAAAAAGTTGGATTATGGCAAAGGATATGAAATGTATAGTAAAGAAAGCTTGTTACCTGAGCAGTTAAAAGCGAAAAAATATTTTGTTAAATAAATTAATCGTTGCTTTCTCATTTTCCCATTACTTTCAATAATTCATATAAGGTCTGAACTGTAAAATAAGTAATAGTTTGCTCACCATATCGAAATTTTTCATTTTCTTTGGGCATTTCAAAAGGGGGGATATCAAGCAATTTTGAAAAATGAAGTGGATCTATCTCCGCGCCTCCATATTCTGTGGTAACAATTCCATCATTTTGCGCACGTTCAACTGCTCCGCGTTCGGTATTGATAATTGGAATTTGGTACATCTCTGCCATTTTCAACAAAAGTATATTATATTTAAAAGCCCGTTCAGGGACAAACAATACTCGATCTTTCAGTGCTTCATTGACAACATCCTCTGCTTTTTTATCAGCAGGTATGTAGAGCTTTGGATGTTCAAACCAGTTTTTATACACTTCATCTGTTGAATTCTTGGGTTGAGGAAAAGTTGTTAAAATGGGAATGATGCCATTACTGAGATAATAAGTAATGAGCTCTTGCACTTGCAGTGCAAAATCATTCAAAGAAGTTCCATGTCTAATTAAATTGGTCCCTATAAAATTTAAAGCAACATCTGGCTTAAAATGTTCGATGTACGAATCGTTCACCCCAGTATTTGGTAAACAAGGCATTGGAGGCACATCAAATGGTCGTTGTTCCTGTGTAAGACCAATACAGGTATAAGAATCATGAATAAGCTGACCTATATCAACACCTGATATTGCGCAAATATCTATAGCCCAAAAAGGAATTTGAAAATACTCTAGTACTTTTTCCAGTTTATATTTTTCATCTCCAAAATCAATGCTTTCTTGATTCACATTATCCCCATAAATGCTCCTCAGCATTCCCCAAGCTACTGAAGTACCAGACTTCATCAGGGTACCTCCTTTTGAAATGTCAGTAATACTTTTCAGTCTTTCTCCAATTTTCTCTAAATCAGGAATGACTGGATACTCATGAAAAATAGCTTGTTCAAGCTCAACCAACGACATACTCTCAATTTGAGACAAAAGCTCCTCAATACCATCTTCAGCTCTCACTTTCCCTTCAGACAGGAACGAAGGCACAACTGCAGCAGTAGTGAGAGCAGCACCAGCCACCCCTAAACCCTTCAAAAAGTCTCTTCTTGATAGAGTTTCTTTCTCTTTCTTTAATTCTGAGGTATGGTCCAACTCTCGAGTCTGTTCTGACATATTTAACTAGTGTACTACGACGCCCAATCATTGAGAAACTCTACTTTTTTGGTACAATAACCCTTGTCTGATAAAGACAACGCGGGCGTAGCTCAATGGTAGAGCGCCAGTTTTCCAAACTGGTGACGAGGGTTCGATTCCCTTCGCCCGCTCCATAGACACCGTTCCATAGAATAATCTCCTTCACATGATTTTGCCAAAATCAGTTGAAGATTTGAAATTATACTCTTATACTGGTCGAATAATATGAAAAAAATCGAAATCATGGGGGCAAGTTTTGATCCACCTCACCGTGGTCATGGGCAGATTGTTTCAGGCCTTCTGGATCAACTTGTACCTGATGAAATTTGGTTGGTTCCAGCAAGACAGCACGCTTTTTCAAAAACTCTAACTGACCCTATTCATCGTCTTGCAATGTTAGAGTTGTTGCTGCAGGACTTTGTTGGAAAACCAGTCGAAATAAATCGGTACGAGTTGGATAAGGAGGGCGTCAGCTATTCATATGACACACTTGTTCACTTTGCAGAAGCACAACCATTGGATACATTTGCGTGGGTGATTGGGAGCGATAACTTAGCCAACTTTCCCCGTTGGTATAATTATTTGAAAATGTTAGAGCGTTTTAGCGTTCATGTTTATCCTCGGCCAGAAAACCCCATGCACCCACTACTACCAGGAATGATTCCTTTAAATGGAGTTGATGAAGTAGCAGTTTCATCCAGTGATGTCAGAAAAACAATATTAGCTGGTAAAGACCCCACTGAGCTAGTTGGTGAAAAAGTAGCAAGATACATTAGAGATAATAACTTATATAAAGGTGAAGTAAAGTAAGATTGAAAGCAACTAGACTATAGTTCCAATCTTACTAATTTTTTCAGTAGCTGCTTTTGCTCCTCTAAACATTGCCTCAGCAATATTTTTTTTCCTCAAATACGAATCCAAAAAACAAGCAATGTAAGCATCACCTGCACCATTGGCGTCTTTAACTATAGCTTTTATACTCGGTTGTTGATATTGTTTGCCGTCCAAAAAAGCAATACTACCTTTTTCACCTAGCAGAATTAGAACAATTTTCCCTTCGTTTTTAATTGAAAGTTCTTGTAAGAACGAAAAAAAATAAAAGTCGTTGAAGTTTAAACTTTTGATGACAATATCAAAATTTTTTATATATCGTTCAATGATTAAAGTACTGCTACTATATATTGATGAACCTGCAAAATCGGCGACTTTTAGTGTTAGTGGTAAATTGAGCTGGCTAAATTCGTTAAAAAATGTACGAAGTGGTTTAAAGAAGGCCATTTTAGCTATGTCATATTCTTTGAGCTTTGCTTTTTGAATCGGCGTCAATACGTGATTCTTCAATACCCCAAGCTCCCAATCAGAGTAGGTGGGTTGTCCCTTATTATCAATGCTTATCTTGATAGAACTAGTTTGGCCGTCTACAATTTGAACTTGAGAGCTATCTATGTCATATAACTTAAAAGCATTTTGAAATGTTTGTGCGAACTTATCAGTTCCAATGACTGAAAATACGCTAACTTGAGCTCCGGTCTTGCTTGCATGAACGGCTGTATTAAAAGCGGTACCACCAGGGAAAATTCTGCCATATTTTTGATAATCGTCTATGCAAAGATCACCAAGAGAAGCAAAAGTTATTTGTTTGTTCATATCCAAAGTTTTGTTATGACACTATAGTATAGTAGGTGTCAATTATAATAAATACAATTTAAGTTAACACATTTTTATGAAGGAAAGACCATCACCCTATTCTCCAGAAGGAGATGAATCTAAAGAGAGACAGAGGATTATTGAAACAGCTGGTAATTTACTTGCTGAACATTTACTATCTCAACCAAATCCTAAACTCCTTTTAGACATGGATGGGGTCATTTTTAGAGCCGATAGTCTCCACGTGCCAGAATTAACTACCCCTGAAATTCTGGTGACACTTAGATTGCTTGAAGCTCAGGGCGTATCGATTGGTCCCGCTACAGGAAGAGGAATACATGTTGTTAATTATCTACGAGAACAAGAATTGAAACTTTCTGGTCCTGCTATTTTAGAAGAGGGCCAAACAATTATTCAAAATGGCCAAATTGAATACTTGGGACATCCAAATCATAGAGCATATATGGATGCTATAAAAGCCACCTTACAAAGCCATCCTGAATTCCTCCCAGAATGGCATCTTGTTCAGTCAGCAGCTAAGGTAGGTCAATTCACTTTTGCTCCAGGTAATTTTCAATGGCAAGGAGAGTGTAGGTCCTCATTCTGGTTCCATTATGATGGAGATCCTTCCCAGGACAGGAAAATAGTGATGGGAAAATTCGAACCGATATTTCATCAACTAGCAATCGAATTTGGACTCAACTACGATAGAGACGTTGCAGTTAATACGTTTCGAATGCAACCAAATGAAGAAAACGGTAATCTAGCTATTATTGGTATCAAAGGAAAACTAGATGGTAACTTAATAGACAAAGGAATAGCTGCACAGCACATTGAAGGTACGTGGGCTTTTGCAGCTGATGGTTTTGGCGATGCTCCCTTATCAAGGGTTACTAGCATAAGGAATGGTGTAGTTATTGGCATTGAGGGCAACTTGGATACAACTTCAGATGCAACGGAATTCTTATTAACTGCTAATGTAGTTCTAAGAAACCCACGGGAATTTAACGATGCGCTTCGTCATGCATCTCATGTCATTGGACAGAGTGAGTAATATCCTAAATCAAGATTCTCTAATGATATTAAAAATATCTTGGTAAGCCCTCTTTCTATTCAAATAAGAGGCGTCATTGAGTAGTTGGGGATTTTTACAAACTGCGAAAATGGGATCAACATCTTGGATTGTCACTCTCGGCTGAGGATCTGATTCATTAATAATTCCTAATTCAAGTAATCTACTAAGATTTTGATCATTTAATGGCATTTCAAAGGTAATATCGCCTATACTATGATTTGCTATCATTGCAGGATGCCTCATTAACCGAGCATAGGCTGGAAGGTCTTTTTGTAGCAATTGCTTTTGAATAAACTCAGGTAACTCGGCAAGAAGCAAAGGAATTTCAGTAGGAGGTTCAACTCCACTACTTGATGCTATTCTCGTGAACCAAATCGAATCTGCGCGTTCATCAAGCTTCAGATTTCCTTTTCCCCAGTAAATCATTTCATCCTGATATTCTATAGCCCATTGGCTGCAGATTGCTTGTGCAGCTGCCTGAGCATTCAAACGAAATGTGGTACTATCAATCAAAATAACACTTCTCCTTAACCCCTCCAAATATGCTATTTGTCCCTCTAATGAATTAGAGCCCCAAGCGTCTACGTTGAACCATGACTCACTCACTTCTAGAACTTTTCCAATAGAGTGGTAGTCATGATTCGCAAACGAATGAGCTAATAATTCTTCCCAACTTAAAAATCCTTGCATGTTGGCATATAACGCAAATACTCCCTCATCACTCAGTCCTTCATCGCCTTCATGGCCACATAACGATAGTATGGCTCGTTTGGTTAGCTGATCTAGATTTGAAGGGAGACTCTCTGCAACTTTTCTCATGCGAGATTCCATCGTAATAAATGGGTTTCGTATAAGAAAAAGAATAGGGTCTTGAGCTAAATCAAATAATTTTTTGTATTCCCCAGAGTTATAAAGCCAGTAAGTAATATCCTTGATAAGGATAGTGGCTTGTTGCCCTGATTTTTCAAAAATTTCTCCACCAATCCTTTCGTATATGAGCTGATAGCCTGAAGGGTTGATGATAGGACCATCAGCGTTGTACGCAAGAAGTGGTTCGTGACATTTATAATCGATGTCTGGGCTTTTTGATAGGCACTCTTCCATTAGTGTTGATGCACTACGGGTGGGACCTATAATCAACTTCACAAGAACTCTGCCTTGATCCACTAATTGTTTTAGTCTATTGTAATATTCTTTATCTTTGTCACTTTCAGGATTTTCTAAATAAAAACCTCCGTTTTCGATGCCTCTCATAGTGATTTTCCTACCATAGATTGAGATTACTTATAAATACAAAAAACCAGTAATCTTTCAAAGCTGATAAAGTATAGCCGAATCAAGACCGAAACTCCATTGTTGCTTTGGGACAGCCATCCAAACAAAAAGGTAAACAAAACCATCTCACCAATTTTCGCGGAATATCTGACAAAAATTATTTCATATTCTTAAAACTTTTGAGGCCTAGATGGTCTTTTAATGCTTGAAGTTGTAAAATCATATCAGGAGTTACAAGACGGTGTAGGTTCGAGCAAAGTACCGTTACCAGCTCCAAACGGTACTAAAATTTGAAAAACAACGAATTATAACGAGAGATCAATCTAAAAACGAGTTCGAGCCAACAAATTTTAGCCAAGAGAAAAGAAAAATTTTACCAGTAACGGGAATTGAACCTAAAGGTCTGTTAAAAGATCTCCAAAATGGTTATAGAAATCAAGAACAATTCTTTTTAACTGTATGTTGTCTTCCATTATCTCAGTAAGTCGTATTATCTCCTTAGCCATCTCTTTTGGTTTGTTTATAGCTGCTACGAACTCACGAATATTTTGATTATGGGGTTTAGTCGTGAAATATGTTTGCAAGAATTTATGCCACTTCTCTATATCAGCAGTTTTTATGCCAAAGCACGATTCTTCATTTGTAACTTTTCCAAAGTAAGAAGCTATTTCGTTCCAGTTATTACGTTTCTCGTATAAAACCTCATCTTCAAAGAACTTCAGTGCTTGTGTGATAAATGGAGACTCAGGGACCAATGAATAAACATTCTGCGATCTCATGAATTTTTCCCTCACTTTGTCAACGAGTGAATGGAATTTTAAGCCTGCTTCAAAGGGAGGCAATGAAATAAGTGCTTGGATACTTAAATCGATAAAATGTGTCTTTTCACGATCAATAACTCCAAGATACCGAATATCAGGAAAACTAGTTCCTATGTAAAAATCAGACTTGGTTGTATTTTGAAAATATTTCTCAAAAATTTTATCAGCTAGAATAATATGTGTTGCAGGTGCTGCCATAGAATTAATTTCGATCTCTGCAGCCGAGACGAATCAGTAATCCATTACTGTCGACATTCGCTCCCTAATGATAAGGTACTTTCACCACAGAGATCATTCGGTAATCTAAGTATATCAAAATCTGTTAGAATCGGAATATGTCGACTTCTACTAAAATTGCTATTTTTGAAGGAAAAAATATCCGTCGTCTTTGGAACAAAAAAGAAGAAAAATGGTATTTTTCTGTAGTGGACGTAATTGCCATACTGTCAGGTAGCAAGAATCCAAGAAAATATTGGAACAAACTAGCTGAAAGATTACGAAAAGAAGGAAGTGAGTCGGTGACAAGGTGTCACCAACTCAAAATGCAATCCAATGATGGGAAATATTATCTAACAGACGCAGCCGATACAGAAGTAATGTTGCGTATCATCCAAAGTGTTCCTTCTCCCAATGCTGAACCGTTTAAACTCTGGTTAGCACGTGTGGGGTATGAGAGGTTGGAAGAAACTGCTGATCCTGAGTTGGCGATAAATAGGGCATTGAAGACCTACTTTGAGAAAGGATATAGTCAAGATTGGGTTAATCAGCGTTTAAAAAGTATCGAAGTACGAAAAGCATTAACTGATGAATGGGAAAACCGTGGAGTGAAAAAAGGATTAGAGTTTGCAATTTTAACAAATGAAATTAGCCAAGCATGGGCCGGATTAACGACAAAACAATACAAAAACCTCAAAGGTTTGAAGAAAGAGAATCTTAGAGATAACATGACCAATCTTGAATTGGTACTCAATATGTTGGCAGAAACAGCGACAACCGAAATATCACAAAAACGTCAACCAAAAGGGTTTAATCAAAGTAAAAAAGTTGCTAGAGAAGGTGGAACTGTTGCCGGGAATGCAAGAAAAGAAATTGAATCGAAAACAAGTAGAAAAGTAGTTAGTGCAAAAAACGCTAGAACATTAAAATTAGTCAAAGGTAAATAAGTTTACTTGATATTTTTGAAACTCTTGATGCCTAAATGTTTTTTCAGGATACTTAATTGAAGCGTTAACTCTGGAGTGATATATTTAGATAGGTTCGAGCAAAGTACGGTCACCAGCTCATAAAGTTATACTAATACGTATGTTTAAAGCAGTTGTTTTTGACATGAACGGAGTCATCGTTGACGATGAACGAATTCACCAAGAATCTTGGAGACAATTGTGTCAAAAGTATGGGTTTCATTTAACAGAAGATGATTTTAAACATAAGGTTTTTGGTAGAACAGAAGCAGATACATTTACCTATTTATTTCACAAACAACTTTCTCGTATAGAATTACAACAATATTCCTCAGAGAGAGTGAAGATCGCCATCTCTATATTTAAACCAAAACTTGCATTGACTGAAGGCTTGCTGCAATTTCTTCAGGAACTTCAAGCTAAAAATATTCCTTTAGCTATAGCTACAAGTGCTCGAAAACCCTACACAGACTTTATTTTGGATGGTTTAAATGTACGAGAATTTTTCAAGCAAATAGTTACTGCCGAAGAAATTTCTAAAGGTAAGCCAGATCCTGAAATTTACCTCTTAGCTGCAAAAAGAATCTCAATAGACCCAAAAGATTGCGTGGCCTTTGAAGATTCCCTCTCTGGAATCAAATCCGCTCAAGCAGCGGGGATGAAAGTAGTTGGAATTACTACGACTCATACTGTTAAGGAATTAGACATAGCAAATAAGATTATCAAGTCGTTCAAGAATATTACTGTGGAGGAGTTAGTCGTACTTTAAAACTTTTGACACTTATATGGCTCTTTAGAGCATTAAGTTGTAAAATTAAACCTGGAGTAACTAATTCACTTAGGTTCGAGCCAATTACGGTCACCAGCTCCATACGGTAATTGTTTTTGTCTTTTTCTTAAATTTCCTCAATAAATCAAGTTCTCCCCAAGTTCGAGCCACAATTTCTGCGATTTTTGAGTTAACCTGGAAAAAAATTATACCGGCAACCGGAGTCGGACCCCTAAGATGTAATAAATGGAGGAGTATTACTTTCCCATCACTTTCAGTAATTCATAGAGAGTGAGAACGGTAAAATAACTCACTGCTTCTTCACCTGTTTGAAATTTCTTATCAGCTTCAGGTTTTCTTAAAGGGTGTTTTTCAGGAGTATGCGAGAAGTGGATTGGATCTATTTGCGTTGTCATTGAACTAAGGAAGACAGTACCATCATGCTCGGCTAATTCAACAACCCCTCTTTCCAAATTGATCAGGGGAACTTGATAAAGCTCTGCCAGTTTTACGATCAGCAGATTGTATCTCAACGCATTCTCCGGCAAAAATATTGTCTCCTTTGATTCTCCATACCATTCTCTATACACCTCACTATTGTCATTTGGAGGATGAGGCAAAGTTGTGAGGATAGGAATTACATTCTTAGATAAATAATGTTGTATGAGGTCTTTCAACTTCATTGCAAACTCTTCTAAAGAAACCTCATTGTGCATCAAGTTGGTCCCAACAAAATTAATCGCGACTTTGGAATGAAAATAATCAATATAAGCGTCAATGACTGACAGGTTGGGCGGACACGGCATCGAGTACGGAGAAGTCACAACATCTCGAGGTTTCTTGC
Organism: Patescibacteria group bacterium; assembly: GCA_039934415.1. Taxonomy (GTDB): domain Bacteria; phylum Patescibacteriota; class Microgenomatia; order UBA1400; family PJMF01; genus JBDTME01. The sequence continues at coordinate 51,516 of JBDTME010000004.1, read as the reverse complement.
TACAAAATAGAGGATCATGCAGCAGCTGGTCAATGTCTTCACCCAGAAGTGAAGCCTGCTCCAATGCCCACGAAGGTAACTGAAAATATTCTAAAACAAGTCGGAGTTTTTCTTGTTCAGCGCCAAAATTGATTTGATCTGGATTGACGTCTGTTCCGTAAATGCTTTGAAGCATGTTCCATGCCACAGATGTCCCAGCTTTTAAAAGTATGCTTCCTTTAGGGATGTCTGTGATCTGCTGCAAGTGCTCTTTCACTTGTGCCAAATGAGGAATAACAGGGCATTCATTAAAGATTTGTTGTTCCAGTTCTGTCAAAGACATTTTTTTTATGTCTGTAATCAGCTCTTGAATTCTAGTAGTTAGCTCTGACTCTTGTAGTTTCGAATCCTCCTCATTGGATGAAGCCCTTGGGTTTCCTCTCAAAGTGAGATCAGACAGCACAGCACCACCGACAAGGCTTACACCGGTCTTCACTGCTAAACGCAAAAATTCCCGACGATTCATCTTTTTAGGTTCTGAGTGTTGACTTTGTTCTGACATATTTAATTAGTGTACTTCGAGGTTTTCATTACTCCATTAGGGGCGTAAATTACAGCAGTTCTAAAACCAGTAAAATCAAATTCATGTTCAAGTTTTTTAACTCCATAACAATTTTCGATTTTTATCTTTAGTTTTTGCATATTTAAAAAGGCGATCTCTGTAGCTAAGACGGATCACAACGTGCCATCAGTTCTCTCAAAAGGTGCGTTCATCACAGAGATCATTCGGTAGCTCAAGTATATCAATATAAAGCTAATTTTTATATACTATGAGCAATGTTGAAAAAGATAATAAACCTCGATAAATATCCAGTAGATACACCTGTTGATGAACCCGAATATCTTATTTTGGGTTATAGTCGCAGTTAAGATGAAACTCAAAATAACGATAATAATATATTGACAATCGATAAATTATCTGTCACAATATAACCATCTAAAGTGAGGTATTCATTATGAAAAGAAGTTCAACGCTATTCTTAAAAGCCATACTTTGTCTCATCGCAATCGGTGTGCTTACCGGTATGCTTTGGTTTCCTCAAACTGAAGGAAGAGCAGTTAACTTAAACCTCATTAGTATTTATACAGATCCGTTTATTCTCTATATTTACATAGCTTCAATCCCATTTTTTGTGGGGTTATACCAAGCATTCAAATTGTTGAATTTCATTGATGCTAATAAAGCGTTTTCCCAGGGTGCTGTTAATACACTCAAGAATATGAAATATGCTTCACTTAGTATTATCGCTTTTATTGTGTTAGCAATTTTCTTCCTCCGTTTCTTTGCGCATGGTGATGATCCAGCAGGTCCAACAGCACTTGGCATTTATTTATCATTAGCATTCGGTGTGATTGCTACCGCCGCAGGTGTATTTCAAAAGCTTTTTCAAAATGCTGTTGACATAAAATCAGAAAATGATTTAACAGTTTAAGGTGAATTTATGGCAATAATAATAAATATCGACGTGATGCTAGCCAAGCGAAAGATGAGTGTTACTGAGCTTTCAGAAAAGGTTGGTATTACTATGGCTAATCTCTCAATCTTGAAAAATAGCAAGGCAAGAGCTATACGCTTTTCAACTTTAGAAGCGATTTGTAAAACCTTAGGTTGTCAACCTGGAGACATTTTGGAATACAAAAATGACGAGAACACTCAGCAATAATTTTTAATATGAGCATAGAATTTGAAATACCTGAGGGTTGGATGCCTCCACATAAAGTAGTGGGGAATGAAGATAATGTTGAGTTGTTCGCGATTAGACTATTAGAACAAATTGTGACAATGTTGTGTGTGAGAGCAAGAGATTTTGATCTGCCAATAGCGGCAGATACTGATAAATATGTGAGTAGAAAAGAAGCAATAGTGAAGAACCTGAAGGATCAAAATGTTTATTACTCCGGCACTGAAGGATCTGTTTTCATTGATTATAAAATAATGCGTCAAATTGCTGCTCAACAAGTTGGGTGGGGAAGTATTGAATCACAGTTCACGACAGATATGTCAACAGATGAAGCAATACAATTAGCTCGAAGCATTGTTGCAAATTGGAATTGGGCTCAAAACGAATGACCATCTAAATAGAAAAATACTAAAACTACTCCCTTTTTCTCTTCAATACACTCAACACTCTTTTAAAATATTTTGTATACTTCTGAGTTAATTATAACAAAATGGATTTCCTATGGCTGGAGAACGACCACAACCTAATACTGAAGGTAAACATATCGATCAAGAACCTTCACCTCAGGTAGCTTTCCAACTCACAGATGTGTCCGTATATTACGATTCAAGACTCGCTGTAGAAAAGGTTTCACTTCCCTTATTCAAAGGAAAAGTAACCGCTTTCATTGGTCCATCTGGTTGCGGAAAAAGTACAATGCTTCGTTGTCTAAATCGAATGAATGATCTTATTCCAGGAGCTCGAGTAGAAGGGAGTACCGTCTATAACGGCCAAAATCTATATGCTCCAAATGTCGATCCAGTTGAAGTTCGTCGACGAGTAGGCATGGTATTTCAAAAACCAAATCCTTTCCCAAAAAGTATTTATGACAATGTGGCATATGGACCACGGTTACTTGGAATCAATAATTGGAAAATCCTGGATGAGATTATTGAAAGAAGTTTACGTAGCGCGGCACTTTGGGATGAGGTGAAAACTGATTTAAAAAAATCTGGACTTGCCCTTTCTGGAGGTCAGCAACAACGGCTGTGTATAGCGCGCACTATTGCAGTAGAACCCGAGGTCATCCTGATGGATGAGCCCTGTTCAGCCCTTGATCCTATATCAACTCAACGCATCGAAAATTTAATGAAAGAAGAACTAAAAGATTACACCATCGTCATTGTTACCCATAATATGCAACAAGCTCAACGAGTGAGTGACTACACTACCTTCTACAGTATTCGCAAAGAGGAAGAAATTCACGGAGCTGAAAAAAGATGGGGTGTAATGGTAGAGTGTAACGAAACAGATAAACTTTTTAATTACCCTGAAGCAGCGGAAACCAGGGACTATATTGACGGTAGATTTGGCTAAGTGTTTCTAACTGCCTCTATCATGTACAGTGTGGGTTTGCGACGGGTCATTCTATTGAGTGGAACTTCTTGGTTATCAGCAAAAACCGTGAGTTCAAAACCGGAGTTCATCAACAAGGTGACAAGTTCCTCTGGACGATGCAACCGAGTTGCGTGAAATTCTACAAACAAATACTTCACGTTCACCAACTGATCGCGACACTCCTTCAGAACCTCAGTTTCAGCACCCTCAATATCAATTTTTAAAATATCAATTGGCTCATTCAGATAAGTACTCAACTTGACGGTTTCAACCACAATTGGTGCCGTCGGTTGCTTCGTCGTCCACGATCCCTTGAGTAACGAGCTGGTAGAGGACCAGTGGTTCTCCTGATCAATATCGACATGCAGCTGCATTTGCCCTTCGGTTGACCACAACGCTTTCGGAATGATCTCAACGTCAGTCATTTGATTAATTTGCAAATTCTCCTTCAATAATTCTAAATTTGGTGGTTCCGGTTCAAAAGCAGTAATACGAGCACCAGGATAAGTAGACTTGAAGTAAATACACGCTAATCCAATGTGGGCACCACAGTCCAAAATTCGAGGTTCCATCGTTTCCAGCTGCACATAGTAGATGTACTTTTTGAAAATCTCCTCATACAGATAGCGAAATTCGATATCGTTTGAGTAAAAAAAGGTGTAGCCCTGAAGTTTTTTTGAAAACATGTACAGAGTATAACAGTTCACCTTCTCGAAAAAAATGCTAAAATAGAGATTCTGTAACCAGCCGAAGTGGTGAAATGGTAGACACGTCAGACTTAAAATCTGATATCCGCAAGGATGTGAGGGTTCGAGTCCCTCCTTCGGCACAAAGAAAAGTTATAACTCTTTATAAAAATTCAGTTGATCTACGTACTTCCCTTTGTAGAAAATTGCACCAGGTACCCGTCCGTATTCCACAAAACCTAAAGAAGTGTATAAACGTTGACCAGCAAGGTTATCAGCATAACAAGTCAATTCAATCATCTTTAAACCCAAAATGTCTTTTGCCTGTTTCAACATCTCAGTCATCAGAATTTTTCCCAAACCCATTCCGCGATATTCTTGACTGATAGAAATTCCCAGTCTGCCTACGTGGTTTTGTTTATAGAGGTACCTCGTAACGTCAGCTGCAGCCACGATTTTATTTTCAGCATAGCCACAAATTTTTATGGCTGTCTTTTGATGCATCATGGAAATAATATTTGCAAGATATGCTTTTTCTTGATTGAGCGTCTGATCCTCATTAAGCAAAATGAAAGTGTCTTCTTTGACAATTGGATTGATGAAATACTGCAATTTTTCAGCATCGTCAACAGTAGGGTATCTTAAAATAACAGTTGATCCGTCTTTTAGAGTAGCTGGTGTTTGCCAATTAAAATCAAACATTAACTCAATTCTATATACTGATACAGTGTACCATCTTGGAAACCCTGTTTGCGATAATATTCACGGGTGCCAATTGCAGAAATGACCTGAAGTTTATTAAAGTGAGCTTCACTTGCAAGTTCTTTGGCTCGTTCAATTAAGCGTTTTCCTAACCCCAAATGTTGTGCTTTATCATGTTTGCCTGCTAACTCAGTTGGAGCTTCACCGATTTGTGTCGTTTGGCCATACACGTGCACTTCTCGAATCATAGCTGAGTCATGTATCTCTTCAATAAATCCATTTCGTTTCGGTAAGGAAAGTCGCAAAAAGCCAGCTATTTTTCTTTCTTTTGTAATGAATTGAATAAAGACTTCATCACTGACTGAGGTAGAGTAGTGTATCTCATCGAGGTGAAGATCATCTAAACTGACCTGTTGACTTTTGATTTCTCTGGCTCGAATGTCTTTTGATTGTAAGCCTTGATCTGCTAAAGATTTTTCTGCTATCTCACGATAGTTAGTTTTTTTATTACCGACCACGATATCAGTCGAAGGTATATCACGAATGACACGCGTCAGTCGACAGTACTCAGGAGTCAACATCAAACTCTCAGTCAGCACTTTCGACAATTCCTGATCAGTGTAAGGATGCCATAAATCTTTTTTGTAATACTGCATGAGTTCAGCAGAGCTGATTAAAGAGCACGGATAAATCTTGAGCTCATCCGGTTTAAAGTCATCATCGCTAAATAATTTTTTATAATCTTCGATATCTTTTTCAGGACTACTGCCATATAAGTTGGGCATCCAGTGGGCATGAATTTTAAAACCTGCCTGCCGCAATAATGCAAATGCCCGCCGAGTTGCAGCCACATCATGACCTCTTTTATTTTTTTCCAACACTTCATCTTGCAAAGACTGGATACCTATCTGAGTTTTGGTACAACCCAGTCGACGAATCCGCAGTACTTCAGCTTCTGAAATATTATCCGGTCGTGTCTCTATCACTAATCCGACACAACGAACTTGAGTTGTTTCGTTTTCTTTATGAGCTAGCTCTAACTCTGCCCAAGTCGCAGTTTGATCAGAATCCAGTTTGAGTAATTTATCTGGTGCAGTGTATAGCTCAGATATCACTTGGTTGTAAGTTCTTTCTAGTGTTTCACCATCTATGATTTTTTTTGAGACTTTCTCGTTTCGCGTTCGAGACTCAACTTCTAACTTATCATTTTTCGTTTGGTATAGTTTTTCTAGTCGTTCCATGTCATTTCGACCAGCACCAAAATCATTGAGAGCGTCGAAACAACGTTTAATAAACCAAATTTGATACTCTTCTGGGTAAAATGACCACGTACCACCTAAGATAATAATTTCAACCTTATCGATGGAGTGGCCAATATTCTTAAAGGCTTGCAAGCGGTTGAAGGCTTGGAGGTAGGGATCAAATTGATTGCGCTCTGCTCGCTGAGCACCGGGCTCATCACTCAAGTAGCTTTTGGGCATCCGGATATCATTTGGACAAAAAATGCATTTCCCAGGACAAGGAAACGGTTTGGTAAGCACAGTGACGGGGGTTACGCCTGATGCAGTGCGGACAGGCTTAGTTTGCAGTTTTTGAAGAAATTCATGGGACTGAACTCTCAGAATGCCCTGATCAACAAAGTAACGATATCCGCTTAATATTTGATCTTTAGAAAAGAGGTTTCCGTCTGGACGTTGGTGTTTTCGAACGATTTTGTAAAAACCTTTTTGACCTAAATCTGGCACAATAACTAACTCATTGAGAAGAGGTAAGAGACTTTCTTTAAACTCAGCTGGATCGAAATTAAACGTCGACATCTGGCTATTTTACCAGAAAAACAGCCTATAAGCTCATTATGCAGTATAATTTCCTGATGAACTCTAAGACTCAACAACTCCTCAACAACCTGAATCAACAGTTTTACCAAACTGTCTGGAGTGAATTTGATGTCACTCGCCAGAAAGCCTGGGAAGGATGGTCAAAGCTACTTCAATTTCTATGGAAACAACCTCAACCACTGAGAGTTCTCGATGCTGGCTGCGGAAATGGTCGGTTTGGAGAGTTCTTAACTGAGCACATTCATGAATTAGAGTATGTGGGAATTGATAATAGTGCAGAATTATTAACTGCGGGGCGAAAAAAGCTTTTTAAAGGCAAGTTTATTGCGCTCGATTTGATGAACAAACAACGCATTTCCGAACTTGAGGGAACGTATGACGTTATTGTCCTGATAGCGGTGTTGCATCACATTCCCAGTTTTGACGAAAGAGCAGCACTACTCAAACGGTTGAAGCAAAAACTAAATAAAGGCGGGTTACTCATTTTCACTGCCTGGCAGTTTACGAAAATTCCCCAATTAAAGGAACGAATTATTCCATGGACAAAATGTCCAGATCTTGACCAAACACAATTAGAAAAAAATGATTTTCTGCTCGATTGGCAACGGGGAGAGCATGCAATTCGCTATTGTCATCTGATAGACCAGAAAGAAATCGAGAGACTGGTCGAGACACTTTCACTAACTAAAGTGGCTCAGTTTTACGCCGACGGTAAGGAGAACCAAAGCAACATTTACGTAGTATTGCAAAAATAGACTTGCACACACTCAAAACAATTGGTACAATTCCTCTAATGCAACAATATCAACTGACTATCGTAAGTTGGCACTCCACCTTAAGCTAAGGGGAGAATTGTTGCGGCTAAATCAATAAGAATTATCAAGCAATAGTACAGCTCCCCTAAAGGGAGTTTTTTTGTGGTTAAAAAATAAAATAATAAGGAAAAATATGTTAGAAAGAGCAAAAAGAATCGAACTCAAAGTAAATATACCGGGTCCTAAATCAATAGATGATCCACTAGAAAATGTTGAGAAAATTTTTCTGCAACGAAAGTTGTCAGGCGTTGTTGAAGCAATAGAACAAGGTCGTCTTTGGCAGGATTATTGATTACACCGGAAATTACTTTCTGATATTTTTGACAGCAGAAGAATTAGAAAAAAACAAATTAAAAAATCGTGAAAGAAGCTCACAGTAGGAGTTCCTATGTCAATTCATCAAATAGAAACAGTAACTGATACAGTCTTAAAAGAGATGCCAGAGATTCAGCTGACTAAAACGGCTGATTTAACTGATCACATCGTGCATTCTATCTCATTAGTTTGGCAGGAAAAAACTTAAAGATAATTATCGAGTTAAAGTCGGTACTGTTTTATCTAACTCACAAATTAGAAAAATTAATGGGCGACTTTTTTATCAATTTGGCATTCATACTAATTTTGAAATATTTGAGGAAGGAAACATGACTTTCATTTATGCAGAAATAGCTGTCAGAAATCGCCAGTAGTTAACACATTGCTCAATTCCCGCCGAAGCTTAGGCGGGAAACAGCAGTGTGTCGAAACTTCCACATAACGTGGAAACGGAGATGCGCTGATAGTTTTCAGAAAGGAGAAACTCTTGATGAACAAGAAAGATGTCGTGTTGTATGCAGTACTATTCCTGATTGGATTGGGCGTCGCGCTACTCACGGTAGCAGCTAAGTCAGGAGTGATTGTAGGGTTCTAATCAATTCCACTTTGGTAGAGCTTTAAGGAGAGTACAGTGAACACAATACAGAAATTCAGATATCTAGTACTGTTACACATCAAGATTTTCAGAAAAATAAGCTTGAAGAAAATCATCTTCCACTTCAGGCCAAAAAAGGCGGAGCCGGCTAAGAAACCTGAGAAAGAAAGTAAAGATGAGAACGTAGAGCAGCACGATTCCCGTCCGTTCATGAGCGGGAGTTGGTGGTTTTAGCATTGCGCAGAAAATTAAAGACGTGCCTTTCTGAGATTTGCCGCAAACGGCGAAAAGCATTGAGTGAGACCCCGATAAAATATCGGGGTCTCACTGCAAAAAAGTATTATACAATAGAAATAATTTAGGAAAACTTATGACAAACAAAAAACGTGTGCTTTCAGGTATTCGGGCAACCGGCCGACTTCACTTAGGTAACTATCTGGGTGCGGTAAAAGGGATGCTAGACCTCCAAAATAATTCTGAATACGAAACGCTGTACATGGTGGCAGATGCCCACACGCTCACAACTCCGTACACTGTAGAAGAACTTCGGGTGAATCGTCGTGAGGTAATCGTCGATTATCTGGCTGCTGGTTTGGACCCAAATAAGTCAATTTTATTTCAACAAGCACAAGTCACTCAGCATTTTGAGTTAGCTTTTTATCTTTCTTCGGTTGTCACAATTGCCAAAATGCAACACTTGCCAACGTTTAAAGATAAAGTCAAACAACACCCTCAACACGCCACGATGGCGTTGCTTAATTACCCTATCTTGATGTCAGCTGACATTCTGCTCTACAAAGCCGATCTTGTGCCAGTAGGCATCGATCAAGAGCCACATCTTGAAGTTTCTAGGGAGATTGCTCGATCAATGAATAGTAAGTATGGCACTGATTTCCCAGAACCAAAACGATTTGCGACAGAAGGTGGTTATGTCCCGTCACTTAGTGGTGAAGGCAAAATGAGCAAATCTGTGGAAGGTAGTTTTATCAATTTGACTGATTCAATCGATGAGATTCGGAAAAAAGTTCGATCTGTTCCTACTGCAACTACAGCTGGGGGAGAAATAACAGGTGGGATCAAAACGTTGTTTGATTTTCTACACATATTAGCGCCTGACCAGGTCGAAGCATTCAAAAAGCAATTTGAAGATGGCTCTTTGAAGTTTGTAGAGTTGAAGGAGGCTGTTACTCAAGCTATCTTTGATGAACTCAAACCACTTCAGGAAAAACGCTCAGAGTTAGAGAAGAATCCGGAATACATTGATCAGATCATTCGAGAAGGCGCTCAAAAGGCCAGAGCCATTGCTGAAGAAACTATCAAAGAAGTGAAAGAAAAAGTTGGACTTGGGTAGTCACATGACTGCTTTGTACGAAAAATATAAAGCAACTACTCCGCCAATAGCACTCAAAAAAACAGAGCTAAAAGAAAAAAGTGACCCACCCCACAGCACTGGCAAATATCCGCCCACCGTGGAACTGACAAATACTGCAATCAGGATGATGGTTTTTTCGGACATGAAGGAAGTATAGCATCGACTTTTGCTGCCGGACTAGGATTCGAACCTAGGAATACGGCTTCAAAGGCCGCTGTGATACCACTTCACCATCCGGCAAAAAAGGACTAGGAAGTACGAGTGAAACCCGAGAGCGGCGAACGGGATTCGAACCCGCGACCTCCTCCTTGGCAAGGAGGCGCTCTAGCCAGCTGAGCTACCGCCGCAAACTTTAAATGTTAATTTTCTACACTCTCTACTTGTTGTAGCCGCTGATCCTCCTTCGGGGGACACTGGCTACCGCCGCAAACTTTTAATTTTCAAAACCACTCAAAAACTCTCTTCAAAACAAATGGTATTATACTCATAGATACTGAAGGAGGGAATATGGGACTCGATTATCAACAACGCCGAGAATTAAACAGTAAAATCTCACAATCTAGTCAAAATATTATACAAACAATTGTCGTTTATAGCCTGGAAGCGGTCAAATTCGTTGCTAACTTCATTGGCAATATGATGAAACAAGTACTGGGAAAGTAAATATTTCTAATTGTTTGTGTGCCAAGCTGAGGAGTCGGACCTCAATCTCGTGTTTTTCAGACACGCGCCGTGACCACCTTGGCTAGCTTGGCAAGATTTGATTATTCTAACAGATCAATACGATACAACAAACTAGATATCTCGTGGCCGCTGGGGGGGTCGAACCCTCGACCTCTTCGATGTAAACGAAGCGCTCTAACCAACTGAGCTAAGCGGCCATCTTCTTGTGCCCAGGAGAGGACTTGAACCTCCACGGCTTGCGCCATACGCACCTCAAGCGTACGTGTATACCATTTCACCACCTGGGCGTATAAGAACTTGATTATACCAGTAAAATTGTGCCGATGAGAGGACTCGAACCTCCAAGGGATTGCTCCCATACGCTCCTGAAGCGTACGCGTCTACCAATTTCGCCACATCGGCAACTGAAGGTGTATTATCGCTATACTTGATACAAAACTCAAGAAGACGAATTATGCTCTTTATATCAACCTCCATGATAGACTAGCAATCAATAAAACATTAATTTTAAAAGGATCTTTATGTTTGATTTTGAAAAATGGTTGGGCATCATGCACCAAAATCCATCGGAAATACAGCAAGCAGATCTACGCACTTTCCAGAATGTGATGATGATTGCCGCAACCCTAGCAAAACAGGAAACGAATCTTAGTTTTACTAGTCGACCACTTAGTGATGTTCAAATGTCAGCTACGGACCTGGAAGCAGCAAGAACGGCCCCCGTCGAGTATGCCATTTATTTTGCTTGTATATTGCTTGTCTGCATTGAGCACGCATTAGAAAGCGATGTGACAGAAGAAGATATCACGACAATAGTCGAAAAAATCATTCCCACTCACGTCGTCACTGATTTAATAAAAATAAATCGAGCAAAACAAGAGTGAAAAACCCCAGATTTACCTTTTTGGGGCGAAATCACCCAGAAGTAGTATACAAAGAGAAGTATGCACTAACGTTCTATTTCAGTGATCTGGATAAAGTGGTTCCAAGATTCAAGAATCGATGGCTAGGAAAAGTCGATTTTCAGACACCAAGCAAAGTGTTCAATATCGAAGTAAGATAAACTCCTGCAGCTCTTATCTGATTGAGTCGATCTTCTGGAATAGTCTCACCTTGGATTAACTCAACTCTATTGAGAGCAATATTGCTCCAACTTACTCCTGCATAAGTCTGAATCTAATTGTCAATAGCACTGGCAACTTCAAGTCCTTCCAGCGTTTGGATTACTTCAAAAATTCTAACTAAATATTCTGGATAATTCGTTTGAGAAATTTTACCAACTTCAGTTACTAAAATAGAATGAAGCAATCTCCCTGCCTCATTGAGACTTTGTTGCTAGCTTAAAGGCTATCAATGATGAGCTAGGCTGGAAAGTGTGCACTTAAATTACTAGTTATACTCACAGCTAAGCCTCATTTGACAATGTTTTTTTGTTTTTTTCGTAATAGTTCATTGTTTCAAGTAAAAACCAAATTGTATTTTTTCCATCCTTATCTACTTCTGGTATTTGACGTAAATAGTAAACAATTTCAGAACATAAATGAATAATTTCTTTTAGTTCTTCAATTTCTTTATTGTCGTTTGTTAGGGGCATTTGAACTAATTCTGAAGCAAACCATGAAAGTTCTTCTAATTTTAGTTTTCCATTTTTAAAATCCCTTATTGTCATCAAAAAAGTAGTTTTTAATTCCTCAAAAGATAAATTTGTTAAATTGTCCAACTCTAATTCAGATAGTAGTTGAGCCTTATACGAGTCCATTGTCATGATGTCAACATTATACCACCTTCAAATTGATATATTATCATATAATACGTCTCGGATTAAATGGATAGCAACTTTTCAATGCAAGCCAAACCGATTAACTCTTAAGGAGTAGGCAAATGCCTCAAATTGGACGGCACGAAACGTTGCCCGGAAGTAGCCGCAGTGCGGCAGATATCGGTGTTGAAGGCGCCAGTGTGCGCGTTGACTCCGATGGTAGCAAGCACGTCACTCTCTGGAATGGTAGCGAAAACGGTTCAGACCGTTACAGCTACCAAGTTGACTCAAGCGGGAACTACGTCCCAGGTTCCTGCCATTACTCGGACAGTATGACCAATGTGATGAGCAAGATGGGTCACTCGCGCTGGTAGAAATTGCCCTAGGCTCTGCGTCTAGAATGTAAGCTCTGCTAGCTATAAAATTGGGGTGAGTTCCGAGCTAGCCAGCTCACCCCTCTTACTTTTTTCCATTATGTTAGTTCGGTTTTATCAATCCCAGAGGCCCTCCAATAGCAATCGCTCCAATCATTACAGTATCTTCAAAAGTAGAATCATCTTCGGCTTGGTATTCACCAGCCTCTAAAATCTCATTGATTAAGTCTTGCTCCGTTAACCCTTCAGCCTCTTGTTAAGACTGCTCAAACATTGTCTCAAAATCAACACCTATAGCTTCTGGTATTATTTCCTTAATAGCAGCCGTCATTTCAGGTGATAGGTTGTATTTTTTGTTTGGCATTTTTACCTCCAATTAAGTTTTTTACTAAGATTTTTATTACTTTTTTAAGTCCCTTTCTAAATAAACACTTGTTTTCTTACCCTTTTGCAACTTTTGTTCTAATAAAATCTCTAAAATATCTACAAACAAATCGCATGAATCATAAAAAATTTCCTCGCAATCTTTTAGCAATTCCCTTACTTTGATTAGTTTTCCATTTTCATCGATTTCAAGAATAATAGCTTTTGGCTTTTTTTTATTTGGGCTGTTACTAGTAAACTGTATTGAAACAGAACCAGCTCCCAAAGAGCCATGGTGTACAGCATAGTTTCTTTTTGAAATTGATTCCCCATTTTTGAATTCTTCAATTATCTTTACATTTTTTTTCTTGTCAAATAATTTTTTTAATTTTAGAGAAAAATCAGATGTTTTCTTTTTAGATTGAGATTTGAGATGGTTATCTAACTGAGTAATGTTGTCAACATTAAAACCACAAGCTTGCGAAATAGAAATTGATAAAATATCCAAAGCACTTTTGAGAGATATTAAGAATGATTCGTATTCATGGTTAATTGGCTCATAACGTCCGCCGAACATTGCTAAAACACCATCTGGTATTTTGGATTTAGACTCAGTTGCAAATTTTTTGACGAAATCTACTAGCAACTGCTCATTTTCTTTTATCCTTTCTAAGTGATAAAAACTTGCGTTTAACTTATCAAAAATAGCACTCAATCTTTTTCTTAATTTATCTTCTTCTAAACCTAGGCTCTCAATTTTATTTTTTTTGGTTTTGAGAACTTTCAGGCAGCTTCTTTGTGAGTCAAAAGTATAGTCTGGCCAATAGACATGACGCAATCTATATCCGTATTGCACTAGTCTAAGCTGTTCTATTGTTGGCTCTGGTATTTCGCTAATATCATTTATATCCATAAAATCATGTTAATACTCACTATTTTGTTAAACCATGACTCTGAATACAAAAACTCATATTCTCTAGGTGATACTTTCTCTGTCCAATCCTTAGCTGGTTGAGCCTGAATTTCTTTGTTTGAATCAATAATTGTCTTGTTGCGATGCTCACAAAAATCGTTGAAGTCAAATATCTCTCCACAAGCATTTTTCTGTGGAACAGAACAATCAACAAGTGAGCCTTCAGCTCGTAACTGTTCTTGAGTTTTTTCATTTTAGTTAAATTCGGAGGTGGTTAATATCTGGTCTGTCAATTCTTTATTTTCCTGAGTAGGTGGTATGGTAGAGACTGAAAACAGTTTTTCGTCCTTAATTACTATGGTTGAAAACCTAGTTTTTGGGCCAGTGATAAGCCCGCATACTCCCTGGCCAGTTGATGAGAGGTGATGAGTCTTGATTGGCGCTATTCCGCGATAGGCGTAAAAACAACTATTTTCTGTTCTCTCCAGAGGAATCACCTCTGGAAATTGTGAGTCGGGTGGGATTCGAACCCACGACAAGTTGCTTAAGAGGCAACTGCTCTAACCAACTGAGCTACCGACCCAATGTGCACCCGGCGAGAATTGAACTCACAACCTCTTGTTCCGAAGACAAGCGCTCTATCCAATTGAGCTACGGGTGCTAAAAAACAACGACTTATTTTATCATAAAAAACCCGCTCTCTGCACAGAAAACCTCTGGGGTGCTAAAATCGCTGTATTCATGTCAAACCTGTTTCCTCACTCAAAACTACGAAACATTCGGATCTTTTATCTGCTGAGTATCTTTACTAATGCCTGGTTTGCCCTGCCAAATTGGATGTTTTTGTTTAACAAGTACGTAACAAAACCTGAGATTGGGTTTATTGATGCTTTTGCTATTTTGTTGGGAATTTCCCTAGAAATCCCAACGGGTTTGATCAGCGATGTATTTGGAAAGAAGAGGACGCTCATTCTGGGCAACACCCTCTTAGCAATGGGATCACTAACAATCGCGTTCTCAACAACTTTTTCTGGGTTTTTGATTGGAAATTGTATTACTTTTGTTGGCTTTGCTTTCAATTCAGGCTCACTAGAAGCATTCGCCTACGATAGTTTAGTTGAGAAAGGAAAAGAAAAAGACTACGACCAAGTCGTTTCTAAATCAACATCACTGGCTATTGGTATGTCTTTCTTATCGGTTTTTGCGGGTGGTTTTTTATTTTCAATAGATGCGCGATTGCCATTTTTAGCAGCAACTCTCACAAGTGTATTTTGTATACCAATTTTATTCTTCAGCACAGAACCAGTGATAGATACCGAGCACGTCACAGTTCAAAACTCGTTATCAAAACTGCGAGACGGGATGACCACCATCTTCAGCTTACGATTTAGAGATATATTGATCCCAATCTTAGTCATCGTTTCATTAGCAAAATTGCATCAAGGAGTCGTCCGTCAATCTATGGCGGCATACTACTCATTCAATGGTGAAACATTCGGATACGTACTCGCTATAACAATGATTCCTGCATTATTCATTGTGTCTCAATTTGACAAAATTCGGAAAAAATTAGGTACTCAAAACCTGATGATGTTAACCTTGGGAGGATATGCTTTGCTCTTCCTGTTTGGTGCTAATACTCAAGGTACAATTCCAGGAATTGCCTACTTCATAGTTTTAATGACATGGGAAAGAGTCGCCTACCAAATCATGACTGTCTCTGCCAATGAACGCATTGCTTCAGGACACCGAGCAACAGCACTATCAGTATTAGCGTTAATTTCTCAGGTTCCCTACGTTGTAATAATGTTCTTTTTCGCCAGTTGGACAGAACCAGCCCAAATACCATTTCTTATCCTCGGATTTAGCGCAATAGCAGTTGCAACGACCGGGTTTACTTTTTACGAAATGATCCGCACGCCCCCGAAGTCTTTATAGTCAAACTCATGAGTGTCGTGGATTGATCCAGGAGTAATTTTAAGGAATGTTAGTTTATTGTTCAGTGGTTTCAATCACTCGTCGATAGGCTTCGAACTGGCGAGTTTTTTTGCCGTTTTGGTCTAAGAAACTAAAGGCACTAAATGGCCCTGGGGCTCCGTGTAACAGAAAAGGTGTGACTGCTTTGACATGTGGATCACTCCAGATGTGTTGTTCAGCATAAGTGTAATATTGGGTTAACCAACGTGAGGTACTAGAGTTTTCAGCCCAGCCAGTCTCAGTAATATAGACACCCCATTCTTTACCCGAGTATTTTTTCAAAAATTCGAGTTCATGTTGGAAGCCGCGCATACTATTTTGTGCACTCAAAGTAGGAGAGCTAGAGAAAGCTGGATTCGGATAGGAATGAGAGTTCCAGTCATCAAGACTATCAAAGATCTGAGGATTATATTCCAAGGCTTTTTTCCAAAAGGTGAATGCTTCCATAGTCTGACTACCATTAGGAGCAGCCAGGTCAAGACCAGCTGGCAGAATTTTAAAACCTTTGCCGTCTGTTCTAAACCAGTCAGAAGTGAATTGTAAAACATCTGCATAACGAACAGGATCAACACTACCGCCCCATTCTTTTGAATGATTTGGCTCATTAAAAACGATGATTAACCGTTCGTCAGTCGGCCAGTTTAGGGCTGATAGACTCTTGGATAGATCAATAATATCTTTGGTCGTGGGAATTGCCCAAGTATCACCTTCAGGTTTGGTGATCAAACGGACAATGGGAATGACTTTGTTTTCTTTACATTTGTCAAAGAAACTCTGCCATTCATTGAAGCGATTTATGTCTTCAAGACCATAGGGGATTGTGACATATTCCCAGTGATCCTTGTTTTTATCGGTCTTCAGCAAGGACAGAACGTCATCCAACTCAGAAGGGTGGAGAATATGAATACCCAAAACATCCCCAGCTTGAACGGGTCTGGTCTGGCTAAAGAGGAGTCCTATAACAAGGATTCCAGATAGTAGCAGGCGTAAATACCTAGACATGATTGTCAATATTATAAGACATTTTTAGCAAAAAAGCTAGGTCTTGTGGTATACTAATGGCTTGATTCTATGAAAAAATTCATCTTTTTGCCACTGTGGTTCATCTGCAGTCTGGCTTTCGCAGGCAGCTGCATCATGGGCATTCAGAAGTTACGTCACCCTCAGGCCGCACAAATTGTTCATCCGGCCATTTCAGACGCTGTACTTGATGCCAACTCGCCTTTACCTCAAGGTGAAGTAAAAGGCCTTACTACTGTCGTGGAATTGGCTGACGCACGACCAGAGATCATCACTCGTTTTTTGAAACGCTATGATTCGCCGCTTAAACCATTTGATGAGTATGGAAATAAGTTAGTGGAGATCGCTGACAAATATAACCTCGATTATCGTTTACTGCCTGCTATTGCCATGCAGGAAAGTAATTTGTGTAAAAGAATCCCTAGCAACTCTTTTAACTGTCTTGGATTTGGTGTTACCTCAACGAGTACGTTGCGGTTTGAATCATATGAGCAGGCATTTGATAAGGCAGCTAGCAGTTTGAAAAGGAACTATGTTGATAAAGGTCTGGACACTCCTGAAAAAATCATGAGCAAATATACTCCGAGCAGTAATGGAAGCTGGGCAAACTCAGTTAACCGTTGGATCTGGGAAATGGAGTACGACAACAAAGAAATTGGTCGAGACGCCACACAAGAAGCAAATTTAGTGGAATATACTCCTCAGTGAAAAAAATTACTGCCCAAAGACCTACCACCCAAACTTCAAATGAGCTATTCGGCTTAGTCATGGGAACGTATATTTCTTCGACATTGCTTTTAGTGAGAGTGGTGTATTCGGGAAGAAGCACTGAACTTTACTTGTTGTGGAACTTGTTTCTAGCCTGGATTCCTTTTATTTTGTCGCATCTGATCGTGCGAAACTTTCATCCTTTGCGTAAAAACCCAGTATTATTGGTGATCGCTGGCTTGATCTGGCTATTATTCTTGCCTAATGCTCCCTATGTATTGACTGACCTCAAGCACTTGCAATACCTAGCTCCAGTCCCTTTCTGGTTTGATCTGGTCCTGTTGTGTAGTTTTGCTCTGAACGGGTTATATCTTGGCTTGTACTCCTTATCGCATATACAAGGGGTTGTGAGCAATTTGTATGGGCAAAAACGAGCTTGGTTTATGATTGGGCTTATTATGTACCTCACAAGCCTGGGGATCTACTTGGGTAGGATCTTGCGCTGGAATACTTGGGATGTGGTCACTCATCCGATATTGATCATTGATGACGTGGTTTCGCGACTACTTCACCCGTTGGCACACTTCAGAATGCACGTCTTCGTACTATTATTGGCTGTTACTCTTTATGTAATTTATCGAGTGTTTTACTTCTCATTTTTCGAGAAAAAACACAATCACTTTCACCAATGAAAGTGGCCTTTAAGTCTCCTGGGGTTTCTGGATTGACGACTGGATAGTTTTGCTATAAGATACACAACATATCCGAAGGTTTTCTCTCACCGGGAAATACGTTCGGATCTAAGAAGAACCCCAGACGATTGCTTGTCTAGACAAGTGAGAGGAGGGGATTTTTTTTGCCTTCAGGATTGAGATTCACCCTCAGATTGGGATTACCGGTGGTAAAATAGATTGTGTTTGAATAGCTCCGCCGAGGTGCTGAAACTGGTAGACAGCCTGGACTTAGAATCCAGTGTCCGCAAGGACGTGCAGGTTCGATTCCTGTCCTCGGCACAACATTGAGTATCCTCGTGACTTATAACTTTTTTTTGCATATACTGTTCAAGTGCCCAATGATTCACAGCCTATCCAGACGTCTACGTTAGACTCTTCTGTCACGCCAGGTTCACCTGCTAGTTTTGTTGCGTCTCAACCTTCTGATATGAGGTTCGCAACTGATCATAGCTCGTTAGCACCTCATCAGCTCCCAGAACTTCCTTCAAATCAACTTTCTTCGCCTGCACCACATATTCCTGAGCTAGCTTTGAATAATTCGCCCCAAATACCCGTACCTAGTAGTCAGCCGCATCAGCCTCTTTCACCTGTTACGAATTTTGTATCAGAACAAAACCAGTCCATACCTCCTTCAGCTACTCAACTTACAAGCCCAGCTCAACCTGCGTGGATAGCATCAAAGAAGGCTGTAGTCGCGAAATGGTTAGTTGTGATTGCCCTAACAGGATTAGGCATGAAAGGTTTTTTTGATTCTTTATACTTTATCTTGATAGAGTTTCAGACATTTCAGAAAGATCTAGAAAATCATCTGATCAATACTACCGATATTAATCCGTTGATTTTAAAAGCAGGCTTGCTGGTATTTGCAACGGCTTTGAGTGTCTTTTTTGGCATGCAGTTGACAATGACGAGTTCTAGAAAACTGCATTGGATTAAGATCATTGCTTCGATTCTCGTTGGTGTTTTGTGTGCAGCCGTCCTTCAATACGCAAATACAATTACAGTGCTCAGTCTGTTAAAAAATCCGTAAGCACGGCAAAGTGTTTTACTGCACTGAGTACTCGTGCTATAACTCCCTCATGATTGAGTACACGCATAAAGTACATTCTCGTTCAAAGTCGATAAAGTTATCCATAAACAAAAATGGAGAAGTGATAGTCACAAGTCCTCGGTTCATTCCACAATTTGTCATTCGTAAATTTGTGAATGCACAGCAGGATTGGATTTCTCATCAACTATCAAAACTCAATACTGTCAAAAAGAATTTGGGCGTTGCAGAGAATGAGGTACTTCTGTTTGGGAAAGCGTACGCTTTAATAATCAAATTAGATCCCAAGAAACCTATTGGAATTACGAGAGATGGTGATTCGCTCATTATTAATCCGGTGAGCGATACAAAGGTTTCCATCCAAAAAAACCTGGATCGATTTCTCAAAAATCTAGGGAGTTCATTTATTCTAAAACAAACAGAAACTCTAGCTGAAAGAATGAGTACGACTTATGGTCACGTTTCATTCAAAACGCAAAAAACACGATGGGGAAGCTGCTCATCGAAAGGCAATCTGAACTTTAACTGGCGACTCGTCCACGCTCCACCTGAAGTCATTACTTACGTCATCATTCACGAACTCGCACACCGAACACACATGGATCACTCTGCTAGATTTTGGAAACTCGTCAGTCAGTATGATGGAGAGTATTTGAAGCACCGAGGGTGGCTGAAGAGACAAGGCATGGCGTTGAATGATTAGGTGTAATTAGACTTTTACTCGTAACGCTCGCCACATTACAAGGACTCCAATCAGCCACCAAACGCTCGCAGCGATGATGAGACTTCGGGCAAGAGGCTCACTGAAAATAACCGTACGATAGTTCTTACTAAGACTCATCGAAAGTAACAGTACAACAGGAACTAAAGCACAAACTACGAACCCCGACACTTTATTTTGGAACATGACGGATTGCATAGCTTTGGTATTTTGCTGATGGCGACGAAGTGACGTAGCCGTTTGACGAAAGAGTTTGGCAAGATCTCCTCCAGTGGATTCATGGACTTCTATCGATGAAATTAAAAAGGTCAACGGAGTATAGTTCCAGAGATTGCTAATCAATTGTAAAGATTGGACAGTGGGAACTCCTAATGTCGTTAACTGAGTCAGTTCGGTCAAAAAACGTTGACTAATTGAATCTGTGACAAGTTCTTTGCTTGAATTTAAACTGTGTTTTAAGTCCGGATAAATCTGATACATGCTCGCCAAGGACTCAAGTATTTGCGGAAATACTTTATCAAGTTGATCAAGCAAACGGCGACGACTCAACATAAATGATAGGCAAATGAACTCAGTTAAGATTGTGAGAAACAAAAGAGGTATTAACGAAATATTTAGTAATCCCGATGTATTCCAACAGATGAAAATTAATCCAGCTTGAATAAACAACAAATTGCTTATATTTATATCTTTGGGAATATCGTAATTATTTTTCAACCATAACAAAATATAATTTTGTAAGTTGGATGAAAACTTAAACACAATCTTATCGCTTGAAAAAAAGGGAAGCAATTTTAATTTATTTTTTTCTGAAGAAGTGGTCACTCCTAATTGATGCAAATATTTAGCATGATTTCGCATTTCAACTACTTTTTTCACCCATTTACATATTGCGGATGAAAAAATCAGACAAATTAAAAGTAGTGCAAAAAAAAACATTCTGCTAATCCTTTTTTAGTAATGAAAATGTACTTTCGGCTTGGACTTTGAATTCATCTGTAGTTCCAAAGATAGGCAATTGTGTTTTTAATTCCTTTGTACCTGTAACTTTCACTGAGTCATTGAATAAAGAAATCTCAACATGTTTTAACTCATACTTTTTTGCAATCGTTTGAGCTGAAGAACGAGCAACTTGTATAGACTCATTTCTGACATTTTCATCCTGACCACAGGCTTGAATTTCATTTTGTTCATCGGGAAAACACAAAAACACAATTGTTCCACATTCAGTAAAATCGCCTTCAGCACATTGCTTTAATTTAGTGTTGTCACAATCGGGATTAATCTGAGCTGATGTACTCATAGCCTCCTCAATCTTTTTCCCAACACATTGGTGCATCTTTTTTACAAAAGTTTGAGCGTATACAAATGCTGCAGCGTTCGCACTCGATTGAGCTCCATATATAGCTTCTTTTTTTTGTATTAATGTCTCAGCCACGGCTACGATTCCATAAGTGAAACTAATTGCGACCACAATGAAAATAATAAAAAGTATGGAGACTGAACCAGTTCTATCTCGAAGTGTATTTGAGAGATTTTTAGGCATCTTTGATACAATTTGATATTTTTTGAACATCTTATATAATAACTGATTTAGACGTTATTTTCAAATTTGGAGCTCTATGTCTAAAAATAGAAAACACTCCCAAACTGGTTGGACAACGATGGAGTATGTGGTTGGCGCCATAGCACTCGTTGGAGTTGTCACGCTAGTTCTCAAAGCGTTTGGTGAAAAACTTGTCGCAGCAATAGAAACTTTAAAATTGATTTAAACTTTTTATGAAGCGTCTTCCACCACATTCACTTCAGGGGAAATTGTGGCGTTTGCTCGAACGCTATTGGTTGCGATTCCTGTCCATCCTGCTTTGGCTTCTAACAGTTGGTTTCTTAACTAACGCATGGTCACAACGTCCTCAGCCTGAACCTATGACAACCGAGTGTCTAGTAAAGTCCAATGTAAAAAAAGGTGACTATCTTCAGTTAAACAAAATTACCTCAAAACAAATAAGAACTCATGACATTTCATCAAATAGCATTAATGACTGTAATAATGTTGAACTGACAAAAATTCCTCTGTTAATTGATCTTCAAGCTGGAGATATTCTGCAGCTGAGTTCATTTCAAAAACCAGAAGAACTGGTAACACTCAAAGAACAAATAGCTCCACAACAACATCTATTTTACTTGCCCTTGAGAGATTTACATGCAATACCAAGTACATTTGAAACTGGCCAAGAGTTGAGCATTTTAGGAAAAGACAAAAAAGCTGATCAAGCAGAAATACTAATTGAATCAGTAAAAGTAGCTGACGTCACTGTAGTCAAAACTGACTCGGATCAAGAACAAATAAACAGCGTTGGTTTTGTGCTAGACCCACAAACTTCACTTTTGTTAACTAAAGCCTTAGCCGATGGATGGTACTTAGTAGCCATAACGAAGTGAAATAAAAAATCTATCTACTCATTCAATATGAGAAAAAAGCTATTCATACAAAGCGGGTGGGCAACACTGGAACTAGTCATGTTAATGCCATTGATTGTAGGGTTGATTGGAATTGTGTTTTATTTTGGGCAACTTGCTTTTCTTAGACTTCAATTAACAAGTGTAACCGACGCGGGGGCACGAGTTGCAGCAATAAAAGATTGCAACACTGGAATTCAGTTTGTAAAAGATTCAATAAGAGAAATGAGCATACCACTTACAATTGACTGTTCCAGTAACGAATATATCACTCTTAACGTTAGGGCAAATCTTCAATCTAATGTCCCTTTTTTCGATTCAATTCAAAAGCCAATATCAATTTCAGCTTCAGTCCTAAATGAGAAACAATGGACAAGCAAGGAGTGATAAGAATGATTTCATTCATTATTAATAGTAACAACTACCTACAAAAACTAAGTGGGAGTTCAGAGACTCCCTCCTTCATACTACAAAAGTTTTCAGTGCGAATAGACAAGTCGATTCAATCAATGAAAGTGTTTGATAAAACTTTTTTTTTAAAATCAGAACAGTTAACAGTGGCCCTCATTTATTTTGACAAAAGAACGATTCGTTTTTTTAAAATGTTGAGCACAATATTAACGGCAAGCATCTGTGCGCTTGTGCTGAGTTTAATCATTCAAAAAGTCTCTCCGTTATTTATGCTAATTGGTTTCATAGTAGGTGCCAGTATCGGCTTGTGCCTCCCAGAGTTTTATATTCAAGACAAAATGAAAACTCATCAATTTTTACTATACCAAGCAGTACCTACTTTTTTAGAACAATTCCACATGATCACTTCATCAACAGGTTATGAATCTTTTCCTCAAGCACTCAGGTTCATTGCTCCCAATTTTCCAGGGGCTCTAGGTGATGAGCTACGTCGACTTATAAAGGTTCAACGTTATTTGAGTGGGTCAGAATTGCTTGATCGCTTTGTGATTATTTGCCCACATCCCTTGCTCAAAGAGCTGTCTATTTCAATCAGAGTCTCAAATCAGTACGGAACATCTCTGACTAATAAAACACAAAGTCTGGTAGAAACAGCACAACTTTTACGTGAACAACACACGAAAGATTTGGCAAATAAAACAAGTGGAGTACTTTTAGGACCGCTTTTACTTTTCCATCTCCCAGCTTTGCTTATCATTTTTCTTATTCCCTTTATATTCGTCTTGCAAAAAGGATTATGACCTAAAATGAAAAATGCACTACATTTAAACTATAACCAAATTAAACTTAACTTCATTGAGATAGTCTCAAAAGAAAAAGATTTCCATTTGCTCTCTCGAACTGACCAACAAATACAAGGTGAGAAACATTTAGACCAAGTGTTTGAATCAATCAGTCAATTTGTTCTTCCCGACCAAAAACAAATTATTCTCAATCAATTACTGACTGAAGTTGTGTGGGGATTACAAAGCATTCAAGAGTATCAAGACGATCCGGAGGTGGAAGAG
The DNA here is from genome assembly GCA_039934415.1 of Patescibacteria group bacterium. Classification (GTDB taxonomy): domain Bacteria; phylum Patescibacteriota; class Microgenomatia; order UBA1400; family PJMF01; genus JBDTME01. The sequence goes on along the minus strand of JBDTME010000004.1, from coordinate 27,856 downwards.
ATAATGATTAACGGCTTTGATGGAGTTTTCATTAAAAAAAGAATGAATGACCAATTTGAGTTAACTGATAGTAAGTTAGATAGAGAAGAACTGAGCATCATTATTGAACGCTTGTTAGAAGGAAGTGGTAGACGTGTTGACCGTAGCATGCCCATTGTTGATACAAGAATTGCAGATGGATCTCGTGTCAATGTTGTTGTCGAACCTATCAGCCCACAAGGACCTTTGATTACAATTCGAAAATTTCCGGAAGAAGTATATAGCCCAAATGATTTAATTGATTTTGGGATGTTCCCAAAATCAGTTGGTGAATTTTTGGCAGAAGCTGTTCACCTGAAAGCAAATATCCTCATTTCTGGAGGAACAGCTACAGGAAAGACGACCTTAACTTCAGCTATTTTAAGCTGGGTACCAGGAGGCGAAAAAGGTGAAAGAGTAGTATTGATTGAAGAAACCGCTGAGTTAGCAACACCAAGAAATTTATTAAATCTGGTTCGACTGGAAACTCGTCCACCAAATGTAGATGGCAAAGGAGAGTTAACTATTCGTGACTTAGTCAAAAATGCCTTAAGAATGCGACCTGATCGAATTATTGTAGGAGAGGCGAGAGGCGGAGAAGCATACGACTTACTGCAGGCTATGAACACTGGTCATCCAGGTTCCATGTCAACAATTCATGCAAACAGTCCTGAATCAGCAGTCAACCGTTTGGAGTCACTCGTTCTCTTGGCTGGATTCCAAGAACTTCCTCTATCTGTTATACGAAGCTGGATTATAAGCTCTATTGATCTATTTATACAGTTGAAACGCGATGAACGACACCATCGGGTTATATCCAAAATCTGTTCTTTTTCAACATCAGGTAAGTTAAATACTTTGTACGAAATTGATCAAAAAGATTTCAGTATCAGCAATATGAAAACCACAAAATTTTTTAATTCATTGAAAGAAAAGCACTAACTATGATCAAAGTTACCAATCTGGTTTATAAAAGTGAGATCAGAGAAATTTTGCAAGCATTACCAATTAATAAATATCTCATTTGGCAAGAAGAGAAAGAGAGTTCTCAATTTATAGAATCCTGTGATGTCATCATTGCTACAGTAAAACAGGCAAAAAACATTAAACAACTGTTAGGAAAAACCCAAGTTGCACTGATTCTTTACTTGGAAAGTGTAGAGACACTAGCCACAACATATCAACTTGCGCAGCAACTTCAAGCATTCGCCGTCATCTTACCAAAAGATTTAAAAAACCTGGATGCATTGATTGATCAAGCCTATGACGCAGTTTTTGAAAAAAGGAAAAAGCAGTTTGGTCAAGGAAAAACAGTTGGTGTTTTAGCGATAAAAGGAGGAGTAGGGAAAAGTTTCATCAGTTACCATTTGGCATCAAAACTTTCTACATTCACAAAATCAGACCCGCTTCTAATTGATGCTGGAATACCGTTTGGATCGGCACATACATTCTTAAACATTCAGTCTAAAACTTCATGGCAAGTTCTTCGACCACTCTTGAACACTGGTAAAGATCTAACACCTCGCCGTTTGAATTCACAAGTTTTAAAAACAGACTACCAATTTGACATACTAAGTGCACCTGAAAATTACATGACACCTATTCTTTCTGCTGAAGAGCTCTCTAATCTTCTTACTGGTATGAAGCAACTTTATCAAATAACGGTTGTGGACATGCCAGTTTTTCCTACAACACAACTTTCTGCATATGCTCAACTTTTTGACTTATTAATTCTGATCTTCACCCCAGATGCTAACAGTATTATTCAGACATTAGAGACCCATAAAGAGATACAGAGACCCGAAAATAAAAGCTTATCTCTCTTGGTTTGCAATAGAGTTGAGCCAACACTAGATCTATCACTCATAAAATCATTGGAGCAAAAAATGAGTCCAAACAAAATATTCGTTATCGATGAAGATAGTGAAGCAATTAAGTTACATCAAAGAAAATTTGAACTAATAACGAACGAATCTTTATTGTTAACAAAGCAACTGAAAGAATTAGCTGAATCAGTATTCTTCAAGTTAACTGAGACTATTTTTCCGGTTTGACTTTTTCACTTCCTGTTTACATACTTGTAACCATGGGAATATTCAACTCTAGTTCTAATGTAAATGATGCTGTCTCTGGAGCTCTTGGCGTTCAGCATGAAGCCACGAAGAGTGAGAGAGTTTTTTCGATGTTGATGCATTTGTTTTTGTACGGGATTATTTTCCTTGGTGGTTTTATCTTCGCTAAAATTCAGACTTTGCTCTCCGGGCTGTAATCTTTTTCTATTTACCGGTACACTACGCCCATGTCTCTTACGATCTTACATGGCGAGCATCAGGTTAACTCTCGAGCAAAACTCGTGGAGTTGATGGAGGTGGCGAAGCAGAAGGATCTGCAGGTTCATCATTTGGAAACAACGGGTTTGACTACTGCGATTCTAGAGGCAGAACTGGGTAGCCAGGACATGTTTGGATCGGAAAAAGTTTTGGTGATTGAGAGTATTTTTTCTGGGCCAAAATCAAAGAAAAAAGAGGAGTTGCTTGTTTTGGTGGGCAAGTATGCTGATTCAAATCAAATCATTTTATGGGAATCTAAAAAATTAACTCCTGCTCAACAAAAAAAATTCCCGAACGCAACTCAACAACTTTTTGCGCTGTCTTCTTCATTATTTGAATGGCTTGATTCATTACATGGACCAATCCCGCGTAAGTTGAAGTTACTCCAACAAGCAGCGATACAAGATGGTGCTGAGTTTTGTTTTGCTATGTTCGTTCGCCAAGTTCGACTGCTGCTTTTAATAAAGAGTGGAGAACCCATGAAAGAACATCCCTTCGTCGTAAAAAAATTGCAACAACAAGCGCGTTCATTTACACTTCAACAATTGATAGATCTGCATGAACAACTTACTTTTCTAGATTTCCATCTGAAAACCGGTCAATCAAAATTAGGTCTACAACAAGAACTTGAACAACTCATGTTGAGGTAATATAAACGAGTGTATAATGTGTTTCATTCGAAAAGGAGATCTTATGCAGGTCAATCCAGGAATTTTCAAATCGTATGACATTCGTGGCGTGTATGAAAAAGAAATTTTTCCAGAAACTGCGGTTGCCGTAGGCAAAGGGTTCGCAAAAGTTCTATCTCCAACAACTGTCATCGTCGGGCGCGACGCTCGCATCTCAAGTCCTACATTGCACGACAAACTCATTGAAGGCTTAACCAGTGTTGGTGTCAATATAATTGACGTCGGCATGGTCTCCACCGACATGTACTACTACGCATGTGCAACAAAAAAATTACCTGGCATCATGATTACAGCCAGTCACAATCCAAAAGAGTACAACGGTTTTAAGATGGTTCGCCAAATTCCATACCTCCTTTCAGGTGATGAAGGAATCATGGATATTAAAGAGGTCATTGAAACTGATACATTTCCTCCAACAGCTGCTACTCCAGGCACAGTCGAACAATGGGATATCATGCCAGGATTCATCGAAATGATGCTTGGATTAGTTGACGTGTCAAAACTCAAACCAATGAAAGTACTCTGTGATACTGCGAATGGCATGGTTGGACTTTCACTGACTGAACTATTCAAAAAACTTCCCCAAATTCAGATGACCCCCATGTACTTCGAGCCAGATGGTAATTTCCCAAATCATGGTGGCGATCCACTCATGGAGGAAAATCGACGAGAACTGATGCAACGAGTACCAGCAGAGGGGGCTGATCTTGGTTTCGCCTTTGATCCGGACGGTGACCGCTTCTTCTGTGTCGACAAAACAGGCCGGTTTGTATCTGGTGATTTCATGACTGCATTACTCTCCGAATATTTTCTAAAAAAATATCCAGGCAGTGCTATCGTTTATGACATCCGTGCTTCTCATGCAGTACCTGAAAAAATAGCTGCAGCTGGAGGCAAGGCACTCTATAATAGAGTAGGCCATGCGTACATCAAAAAACGTATGATGGATGAGAATGCAGCGTTTGGAGGAGAAGTCACCGGTCATTATTACTTCAAAGATTTCTTTTTCTGTGATGGCGGAATAGCTCCAATGCTATTTCTGATGGACCTACTCAGTCATTCAACACAAACACTTGATCAAATGCTCGATGAACTTGAATCGAAATACTTCATCTCAGGTGAAATTAATACTAAAGGTGCGAATGCAGTTGATGTTTTCAGCCGTCTGGAAGCAAAATACGCAAAAGATGCTAAGGAAATCATCAAAGTTGATGGAGTCACTATGGAAATGGGTGATTGGCACTTTAACGTTCGTGCTTCCAATACAGAACCTCTCGTTCGTCTAAATGTCGAAGCCATGGATAAAACAGTCATGGAGCAAAAAAGAGATGAACTGTTAGCTTTAATTCGTCAGGAACTGTAGAGTCATACAATACCAATCATTCATCTCAGCCACTCTACTTACAGCCGCTGAAATTGCAAATGCTAGTTTTGGCAGGGTGTCTACCACTGTGAAGCCACATCAAGTCAGTGTTGCTTTAGCACTCTTCTGTCTTCTTGCGTCACACCCCTGATTCCAGTACCATGAAAGGTACTCAATCCAACGTTGTTGGTTTGTTTGTTATGGAACACCTGCCCTCAATTATCTGGTTTAAAGATTGTGTGAATTACTCACTAAGTATAGTGGGGGATAAGGGTGTGGATCTGGGAAAACTGGAAACGGTCAAGCTGCCAATTCCTCCGGGTTTTGTTATTCCAGCACATGTTTTTTCTCATGCACTAAGTCCCTCTCAAAAAGATCAGATCGAGCATTTGTTTTCACAGATAGATGATAAAAATCCAGAAAAATTACACCAAATCTCAACCCAGATCATTGAGATTATCGATCACTTGGAAATTGATCAAGAAGTAGCCACTGAGATCGCTCAAGCATATGAAAAACTCGGACCAAACACATTTGTCGCGGTCCGCTCAAGTAAGACTCAAACCAGACTTCCAGACCTTCACGCCACTTTCTTCAATATCAAAGGTGATGCCAATGTGATCCATACTGTAAAGAAAACTTGGGCAGCATTGTTTCAACCCAAAATGTTGTTGACACTTTTTGAAAACTTAATTTCACCAACTCAAATTTCTCAGGCAGTTGTCGTTCAACGCATGACTGAATCAAAAGTTGCGGGAGTAGCCTACTCCAAAAACCCTGATAACCAAAACAAACGGACTGTCGTGATAGATGCCATCTGGGGAATTGGCGAGTATTTAAATGACCACATGATGCAAGCTGACCGTTACGAAATTGAGAAAGACAGCTGGGAAATCATTCAACAAAATCGACATGCTCAAGATATGGAACTGGTCAGAAAAGTCACTTCCACTCAGGAGATACCGATTCCTGACTCACGCAAGTTTAGCCCAAAACTCAATTCAACTGAGCTGAAAAAGCTCGCCCAACTCGCCATCAAAATCCAACAATTCTTATTTTTTCCTCAACGCATTGAATGGTCTTTAGAGAACGATCAGTTTTATATTTTACAAACAGAACAACTAATGGAAAAAGTCGGCGATCCCGACGACAACTTCATAACCCAAATAGGAACGATGAGGCCAACACTGTATGGCTCTTCCGTTCATCCTGGATTGATCTCTGGTAAAGTTAGAATTTGTCGAACACCAGAGGAGTACGCACAAATACAGTCGGGTGAAATTCTGGTCACAGACAAGTTAAATTTGCTCAATGTAGAACACTTGCGAAAAGCAGCCGGCATCGTCGCAGATCAAGCGTTTTTCCCTCGAGATGTTCAGAGTTTAGGAATTCCGTGTATCGGTAGCACCCACTTTGGCTCGCACATTTTTAAAAATGGCCAGCTCATCACCATCTTTGGGCAACAAGGTGTTGTATATGATGGATCACTGCAATACAGAGATCAAAAGTCTTCATCAGAAAGAACTCGCACGACATTACATACCAAACTCTACCTTTCAACAGGCGAACCCGCAAACATAAAAACGATGGAACTCCATCAAATTGCCGGGATTGGACTCCTGCGCGCGGAGTACTTGGTTGCACAAATCGGTTTACACCCTAAACATGCGATTCGACAACGCAAAGAGCACCTTTTCATTCACAAATTAGCAGAAGGTATCAAAACTGTTTGTCAAACTGTTCATCCAAAACCCGTTTATTATCGTTTTCTGGATATGACTTCCGACGAACTCAGACAACTCGAAGGGGGAACTGAGTATGAACAGACAGAAAAAAATCCGGCAATTGGTTATCGCGGAGCATTTCGTTATCTCACAGACTTAGCCAGCTTTAATCTGGAGCTCGAAGCAATCAAAATGCTCAAACACGAAGGGTACGACAATCTTCACGTCATGATCCCATTTATTCGCAGTATCGAAGAATTGGTATTACTAAAATCCCACATGGAAAAACGTGGCCTTAAACAATCGCATCATTTTCAAATTTGGATGATGGTGGATACCCCAGCTGTGGCAATAGAGCTGGATACATTCCTATCCCATGGGGTGGATGGGATTACCATCGGTGCTAAAGACTTAAAAATGTTACTTTTAGGGCTCGATTCCGATATCTCAAACGAGTTCTCAGTTTCATATGATCATTCTCCTGGCTTTAGGACTATTATTAAAATGGTTATTGAATCTGCGCAAAAATATCAACGGCCAGTCATTTTTTGCGAACACAATTTAGATCAAGAACTCATTGAGTTTTTAGTTCACTCTCATGTAGAAGGTATCTCTGTCAACGCAAAACAAATACCCTATCTACTGAGAATGTTACGAGAAAATTAAAAAAGTATGCTTATTAAATCCGTATCAGCTAGAGAAATCCTTGATTCTCGTGGTATACCAACTGTTGAAACGACGGTCTGGCTGGATAATGGCATTATGGCTGTATCATCAGTGCCTGCTGGTACATCTGTTGGGAAATACGAAAGCAAAGAACTGCGTGACAACGATCCCAATCATATGAATAGTATGGGCGTCCTTCAAGCAGTAAACAATGTAAACGCTGTCATCGCTCCAAAAGTCATTGGCTCAGATCCCACTAAACAAACCGCGCTTGATCAGCTGCTAGTTAATCTCGATGGCTCTCACGATAAGTCAGTGCTGGGCAGTAACGCCATTCTGTCAGTATCGCAAGCCGTACTAAAAGCTGGAGCAATGGCAGTCAACATGCCTTTGTTTTATTACATTAAAGAAAAGTACCAGCTCACAAACACCTTACAAATCCCCACAACCATTTTCACTATGATCAGCGGTGGCGCACACGGTGCGGGAAACTTGGATATTCAGGAGTTTCATACTATCCCAGCCTCTCATTTGGATTATCCAGAGAATCTCAATATGGGTTCACACTTATATCAGCAATTAGGTGAAGTATTGAAATCAAAAGGTGCCATCCATAGTGTTGGTCTAGGTGGAGGATACGCACCTAATTTGTATCACAACATCGACGCTTTCGAAATTTTGATCGAAACAATCCATAATTCCCAATATACATTCGGTCGCGATCTCTTTTTTGGAGTTGATGTCGCAGCAGACTCTCTGGCAAGCGGGGGTCGATATGTTTTGAAAGATAATCCCGAACCATTCTCGCCTGCACAACTCCTAGAGTACTACGACACTCTTCGTAAAACGTATCACGTGATTTCAATTGAAGATGGGTATGGACAAGACGACTGGAAAAACTGGCAACTCCTCACAGCAAGACTCGGAGAAACCACCATGATTATTGGTGACAGTTTGCTATCCACCAATAAATCCCGCTTACAAAAAGCTATTCAAGACAAATCGTGTAACGGCATCTTAATCAAACCAAATCAAATCGGAACAATTAGTGAAACTGTGGAAGTTATCAAAATTGCTAGAGACGCCAATTTTAAAATCATCGTATCCCATCGAAGCGGTGAAACCAACGATGACTTCATTGCAGATTTTGGAGTTGGAGTTGGAGCGGATTATGTCAAATTCGGCGCGCCAGCTCGGGGTGAGCGCGTTTCCAAATACAATCGACTACTTGCAATTCACAACTTAATCGAAGAAGCCAAACAGGCTCCCACACCTGCAGTATAAATCGTTGCACCCTGTCTTCTTCCCACCTAGATGTGTTACATTCTACTCATGGCAGAAAACACAGTACAGTCACCATCTCGACCTCGTCCTGCACTCTTGTTAATACTAGATGGGTGGGGAATTGGACCAAATAATGCTGGCAATGCCATCTTACGTGCCAAAACACCAAACATGGACAAGTATTGGTTAGCATTTCCACATACCCAGCTTGCTGCATCCGGGAAAGCAGTTGGATTACCACACGGTGAAGATGGAAACACGGAGACAGGGCATCTAAATATTGGTGCAGGCCGCATTGTGTATCAAGAGTTACCACGCATCAATATGGCGATTGCTGATGGCACGTTTGCAACTAATCAAGTTTTTCAAAATACTTTTCAACACGTCAAGAATAATAAATCGACTCTACACCTCATGGGTTTGATTGGATCAGGCGGCGTACACTCAAACATTGAACATCTGTATGCCTTAATGTTTCTAGCAAAATCAAATGGTTTTATAGACAATGTATATTTACACTTATTTACTGACGGCCGTGACTCACCTCCAACTTCTGGTCTTGGCTATGTCCGTGAGGTCATGGAAAAAACAAAGTCACTAGGTGTTGGTAAAGTCGCAAGTATTATAGGGCGATACTACGCTATGGACCGAGATCATCGATGGGATCGAACGCAGATCGCCTATGACGCACTCACAATTGGAGCCGAACAACAATGCGTTCTTGATCCACTGGGATTAATTAACGAAGGTTACAAAGCTGGGATCACTGACGAGTTCATTAAACCGATTTCAATTTGTGAAGCGGATGGGAAACCAAGATTGATCAATGACAACGACGCTGTCATTTTCTTTAACTACCGTATTGATCGTCCTCGCCAACTCACTAAAGCTTTCATTATTCCAGACTTTGAAACTGGTATCCGCACAGAAGGATATGACCCGTATGCAATTAAGTACGAAAAAAGTCATATCAGTTATCGTAGTCCAGGGAAAACATTTTTTAGGAAGAAAAAGCTGGGCAACTTATTCTTTACCACTATGACTCGATACGAAATTGGTTTACCTACCAATGTCGCTTTCCCCCCACAAAATATTGAAGATCCCATCGGTAAAATTCTATCAGATGCTGGTTTGAAACAATTACGCATGGCCGAAACTGAAAAGGAACGGTTCGTAACATATTATATGAATGGTCAACGTGATGATACTTACCCTGGTGAGGATCGCATCATTGTACCTTCAAAAAAAATTGCTACCTACGACTTAGCTCCTGAGATGAGCGCATACGAAATTACTGAGACCATGATTCAACACATCCAAAGAGGAACGTATGACGTAATCATTTGCAATTTTGCCAATGCTGATATGGTCGCACATACAGGTAACCTAGGAGCAACGATCAAAGCATGTGAAGTGATTGATGAATGCGTAGGCATGATCGCAAAAGAGATTGTGCCAAAAGGAGGCGTTATTCTCATAACAGCTGATCATGGAAACGCGGAAGAGTTGATCAATAATGAGAGTGGAGAAGTCGACACTGAACATTCGATATATCCTGTCCCGTTTATTGCGATGAGTAATGCATACATGGGACAATCTACATTATTACCAACAGGAATCTTGGCCGATGTTGCCCCTACGCTTTTAAAAATTTTAGGAGTTCCAAAACCAGCGAGCATGACAGGCAGAGAGCTGGTGTAATTTACTAACTGAGTGGTGAAAATTAGTTATGCTTTCTTCTTTCTTTCATCCTTCATCAATTGCAGTCGTGGGTGCTTCTCGTGACTCAAAAAAAGTTGGCTATCAAATTTTAAAAAATCTCCTGAAGTATCAAGATGGCAAGGTGTATCCCATCAATCCATCTGCACATACAATCTTAGGTCTTCCTGTGTTTCCTAATTTAGCGGCTTTTCCTCAAAAAGTGGAATTAGCTATAGTTGCTGTGCCAGCACCATTTGTGGAACAAGTTATAGATGATTGTATAGAAAAACAAGTAAAAGCTGTGGTGATCATTACTGCAGGTTTTGCCGAAATGTCTGCAGCAGGCAAACAACTCCAGATCAAAATTGCCACAAAACTTACTGAACATCACATTGCTTTGCTTGGTCCCAACTCTTTAGGTTTCTTATACCCAACAAACTCTTTGAATGCAAGTTTTGCCAGCCAACAAATTGGAACAGGTTCATTGGCTCTGATCTCACAATCTGGTGCTATGTTGACCGCCTTGTTTACAGAGATGGAGTCAAATAAAGTTGGATGCTCATTCGCCATCAGCTTAGGCAATAAAGCAGGAATTTCTGAAAATGAAGCACTGGAGTTTGCAGCACAAGATCCTAATACTAAAGTCATAGGAGCATACCTAGAATCATTTGCTGATCTTTCTCAGTTTTTCCAACTCGCTAGTCAGGTCGCTAAAACTAAACCACTGATTGTATTAAAAGGTGGTCGATCCAAAACAGGTCAAGCTGCATCTGTTTCTCATACTGCTGCATTAGCAACAAATGACGTGTTATTGAAAGCAGCATCTGAGCAATTTGGCTTTGTCATGGTCGATACCGTAGAAGAATTCATACAAACTATTTTCTTTCTTGAACAAAATAAAACTGTACCCGAAAACACGATGATTATTACTAATGCTGGCGGTCCAGGTGTGAATACAGTTGATGTCAGTGAGGTCAGACAACTTACACTTGCACAGTGGTCACCTTCATCTGTTAATAATCTGCAAGAACAGTTACCGAATAGTAACATCACAAATCCTTTAGATGTGATAGGTGATGCAAACGCAGAAAGATTTTCATTTGCAATTCGCCAAGCCCAACGCGATCCCCAAATCGATAGTATTGTCGTCATTATCACTCAACAAGCAGTTACGAATGTTCCAGAGGTTGTTGAGATGTTATTAAAAATAAAAAGCAAAAAACCATTGTGCGTTGCACTCATGGGTGGCGACAAATTTAATTCAAATAGGAAAAGTTTACGAGCAGCTGGCATTTTCTGCACAGAATATCCCAACGACATTGTTGCAATGCTCGCCATTACAAAAAAAGCCGCTGAAGCCAAGTATTTTCCAGAGAAGTTCCAACCATTCAGATTGCAACACGATTTTCCAATTTCTCATCTTGCAACAGACCTCAATGCTACTTTCCTACTTTTGGCGGAATACGGCTTTAAACTGCCTATTTATAGCATCATTGCAAATGAGAAACAGTTGGATCAAGTCCATCTTCCTTCATATGCTAAGACTGCTAACTTGGCTTTAGCTCATAAAAAAGATATGGGTGCAATTTTCGGAATTACCAAAACAAAAGAAGATGTGACTAACAGCTTTGCTCAGTTAAAAAAATTTGGTGAAACGGTGTTGTATCAACAAATTATTGAAGCTGACGTGGAACTTTTACTAGGCGCCAATAGAGATGTACAGTTTGGGCCATATCTGGCTATCGGTCTGGGAGGAAGTTGGACAAACATATTGTCAGATCGCAGTTACACTTTTCTACCGAGCACCAGACGAGTATTCACTCAAAAACTCCAACAAACTAAGGCATACGCAGCACTCCAAAAATTGGATAAAAAATATTCCCAGAAAATTGGGGAAAAAGTGATAACATTGATGCTCCAAGTTCAAAAACTTATGCTTGCTCATCCAGAAATTCAAGAGCTGGAAATTAATCCACTCATGATCAATGAAAAAGGAATTTGGGCAGCTGATGTAAAAATTAAAACGACTTAAGAATCAAAACAGACCGGACACTCTCTCATTTTAGAAAGATGCGGTACAATAGGTATACATGGATACTCCAATTTCTCTTAACTGGAAAATAGCAGGCAAAGCAGGTGAAGGTGTCATGACGACATCAGATACTTTTGCGAAAGTTTGTCATCGACATGGCTTATTTGTTTTCAACTATTACGAGTATCCATCATTGATTAAAGGTGGGCATCAAACTGGTCAAGTCCATGCTTCATCTGAACATGCTTCATGTCAGAAACGCACGCTAGACGTATTAGTTGCGCTCAATGAAAATGCTTTCGTAACTCATCAAGCAGAAATCACACCAGAAACTATTATTATTTGTGAACCTGAAGTTGACGGTTACGATATTTCAAAATACCAGCACTTATCGCAGCACATTTATTCAGTAAATATGACTAAGATGAGCCGTGAAATTACTGGGCATAGCATCGCAACCAATACTGCCGCATTAGGAGCATCAGCATATTTTATTGGTCTGGATCCACAACTATTTCGAGATATTCTAACTGAACAATTTATCGGCAAAGGACAAGAAGTCGTTGATGGAAACATCAAAGTGTTTGACACTGCATATACAGCAGCTCAACAACTCAGTCAACCAAAATTTCAAGTTGGTAAATTTCCTAGTAAGGGTGTCTTGTTAAGTGGAGGAGATGCTATCGGAATGGGGGCACTCGCAGGAGGCCTGCAATTTTATAGTGCTTATCCCATGTCACCTTCCTCAAATGCATTTCACTACATTGCTGCTCAACAAGATAAGTTTCCACTAGTGGTTCGACACGTCGAGGATGAGATTGCTGCCATTAATTTAGCCGTCGGAGCTTCTTATGCCGGTGTACGAGCGATGACAGGCTCAGCAGGTGGAGGATTCGCCTTAATGGTTGAGACACTATCCTTAACTGGAGTCATGGAAACACCACTTGTCATTTTAGTTGCACAACGTCCCGGCCCAGCAACCGGTTTGCCAACCTGGACAGGCCAAGGTGATTTACAATTTGTTTTGCACGCTGGACACGGCGAGTTTCAACGCATCGTGATGACTCCCGGTGATACTGCCGAACATTTTGAATTGACTCGTAAAGGCTTTGAGCTAGCTGAGAAATATCAAATTCCGGTTTTGATCTTAACTGATAAATATTTGATAGAAGCACCTCAAACAATGCCAGCAATTCAGGAAGAATATCAGTTGGAACGCTATGCAATGGTAAAAACAGAAGATTTACCGCAAGATGATTCATTTCGTCGCTATGCAATAGATACGCAAAACGGAGTGTCACCACGATCAATCCCTGGTCAAGCACATGGTCTGCAAATTACCAATAGCTACGAACACGATGAATTTGGATATGCAACTGAAGACGCAGACATGACTATCCATCAGGTAGAGAAACGAGCCAAAAAAATGGATAGCATCGTCAATGAAGTTCCTCAGCCATTATTTATTGGACCTGAAGATGCCGACATCACATTTGTTTGCTGGGGAACTACCCTCAGTGTTTTACGCCAAATGCTTCATGATACAGAAACCCTAAGATCACAAGGTGAACAGCTCCCTACTGTGAACATTATTCATTTCCCTTGTATCTGGCCATTTCCTGCAGAGCAATTCACAAAGCTCGCCCAAAAAGCAAAAAGACTCGTCATGATCGAAGGTAACTTTACTGGTCAATGCGAGCTACTCATCAGACAGGAAACTGGCATCCAGTTTGCAGATCATATCCGTAGATACGATGGCAGACCATTCTACTCAGAAGATCTTATTGAATGGATAAAAAAATAACTATGGCAGAAATCACACGAGAAAGAATCGACCAGCTTCAAACAATGGTGAGAATGAACCATAAGGAAACTCACGATATTCAGAAGATGGTTGAAGAGATGGAAGCAATTTATCAATACTGTCAGGGTTCACTTAGCTTACTTGATTTAGGGACCACACTAAATAGTTTAATGTATAGAGTGTATGTCACGATTGACCCTTCTGTAATGCAATTCTTACATCAAGAAGGTAATGACTCATATCAAGCCTACCTTAGGATCAGAGATGACATGGAGCGGTTAAACATCGCAGAAATTGAAAATCTGTTAGCAATAGGTATAGGACTTGAACCTAAAGCGATTTTGGAAATCATGGAGAATATTGAACACATGTTTATTCAATTATCAAATAACAGAGCACTCACGTTAAAAACAACCGACTCTACAATTACACTCCTCACCAAAGTCTATAATGAACTTGGAAATAGAATCTCTAACCCAGATCAATACGCCTCATATAAGTATTATCAAAAATTAATAGCAGAATCCCAAAAAAGAGAAACCAGAACCAAAAACTAACCTATGTCTCAACACACTCAACAAACACTCAAATCGCCAATCTTCCCAACTTGGTGTCCAGGGTGTGGCGACTTTGGAATTTGGGCGAGTTTGAAACAAGCAATTGTTGAACTAGCATTGCCTGAAGAACAACTCGTTTTGGTGTACGGTGTTGGTTGCAGTGGCAATATGGCGGACTTCAATCGCGTGTACGGATTTCATGCATTACACGGTCGTGCAATTGCCAACGCAGAAGCAATAAAGCTCGCGAATCATGATTTGAAAGTAATCGTAATTGCTGGGGATGGCGACACCTATGGTGAAGGCCTCAATCACTTTATTACTTCCGTCCGCGGTAATCATGATATCACCTTGATCATCCACGATAATCAAGTCTACGGTCTCACAACTGGACAAAATTCTCCAACGACAGCCAAGGGCACGAAAACTAAATCTTCACCGCTTGGAGTCATTGATCAACCAGCCAATCCGGTAGCGTTAGCACTTTCAGCAAATGCTACTTTCGTAGCGCGCGGGTACGCTGGCCGCATTCCACAACTCACTGCTTTAATGAAACAAGCAATCATGCACGAAGGCCTTTCTGTTCTCGATGTGTTTCAACCCTGTGTCACTTTTAATAAAATTAACACTCACCAGTGGTTCCAGACAAAAATTTACGATTTACAATCACAAGGTCACAACACTGAAGATATAACAGCTGCTTGGCAAAAAAGTTGGGAGTTGAATACATTGCCCATCGGTCTTTTTTATGAAGATAAGAACTCGGTTCCATATCACAAACAGCTTCCACAGTTACAAAACGCAGCTTTAGTCAAACAGTGGTCTCAAACTCGAAATATTGCTGCTTTATTAAAACCGTTCAATTAGTAACCTTCATTCAAGGAAAACATGTCAGGCATTCTTCACGAACTTTTTACATTTGCTTCAGGAATAGTTGAAAAATTTGGCTACTTTGGAATTTGGCTGGGAATGACTATTGAGTCTGCTGCGATACCGCTACCCTCAGAAGCAATCATGGGCTTTGCTGGATTTTTTGTGTCGATTGGAAAACTTAATTTGTTTTTAGCAGCTCTTGCCGGGGCAATTGGGAACATAACAGGATCTACGATCATGTATGTTATCGGTTATAAAGGTGGCAAGCCACTCGTCTTGAAATATGGCGGAAAATTCGGAGTATCAGAAAAAGAGTTTGAAAAAGGCCAATTATGGTTAGAAAAATACGGGGACAAAGCTGTTTTCTTTTCACAACTTTTACCTGTTGTACGTACGTATGTCTCGCTACCTCCAGGTGTACTAAAAATGAATTATCCTAAATTTATCACATACACGTTTCTGGGTGCTTTACTCTGGTGTTTTTCCCTTGCATACGCAGCCTCACTTTTAGGTCAACACTGGATGGATCTCGAAAAATATATGAAGGGTTTTCAGTACGTAGTAATTGCAGGTGTTCTGGGAATTGTCATCGGACTTGGTATCTATAAATTCCATAAAGAGCGTTAATTTTCATTTTGGTCTTCTTTGTATGAGTTCTTCCTAGTAAGAAGTACTTGTCTTGTCGTCTTCTTTTCGGTTATTGTAGTTTTATTCGATAAATGTTCGCCCTAAGAATTACCAAAGGTTTAATCAAATAGTTCACAATAAAAAATTAATTATTTAGGAGTTCTCTATGCCACCAACACTATACAAGCGCCAACGTCAAATAGTCGATTACCTTTCACAGTACATTCAAAAAAACGGGTACTCACCGACGTTGCAAGAAATTGCCAAAGCACTGGGCGTTTCGTCACTAGCAACTGTTCATGAGCATCTTCAAGCCTTGCAACGCAAAAAAGTCATTCGCAAAACAGATGGAGCTGTTCGGGGTATTGAACTAATTGATCGGACCTTCCTGCGACTCACTGAAAGTATGGATCTTCCGTTGATGGGCTTCATTGCCGCGGGCCAACCAATCCAACCGTTCACAGACCCAAATGCTACTTTCAAAGTTTCTCCCGAAATGGTCAGTGGCAAAAAAGCCGCGTACGTCCTTCAAGTAAAAGGGGAGTCAATGATTGAAGATGGTATTCTCGATGGAGATTATGTCGTGATCGAAAAACAAGAAGATGTCAGAGATGGCGACATCGTAGTTGCATTACTCGACAATGGATTGGCTACACTTAAACGCTTCTACAAAGAAACCACACGCATCCGCCTCGAACCAGCCAACTCAGCCATGCGACCAATCTATGCTAAAAACGTCAGAATCCAAGGCAAATGTGTCGGACTGATCAGGAAGTTTGCGTACTAAAAATTCTAAAAATAATTAAACTGACTTTCTGAGATTTTTATTTAACTTAGTTGCATTCTCATTCTTTTTTGTTTCCGAAGGTTGATTGCCAGTTTCAGAATAGCTTTAGAAGCATCTGGTAAATAGGGTTTTACTTCCGCCAATTTGGCTGGATCTAATACATCAGTTTGACCAACTCTCGTGCGACTCAAACCTTCTCTGTTGATATGAAGTGACATAGCTACTTTCTAGTAAAAAAACTATAATAGTTCTTAAATGTAATGAAGCACAACATACAACGCTTTAAATGAGATACATGAAAATATCGAGTATCCGACGCTTTAGCTTCTCTTTTCTTTCCTGCTTCCTCAGTTTCATTATATTTCTTCGCATCGGTCTTTTCAATCCTGTCGCCGCTTCCACAGACTTTACTTCTTCTCTCACCAATACTCAAACTGTTGATTTAACTGGAAATACGCATATTTCTAAAGTTTTTTCCTTAAAAAATAAGTTGAGTACTGTATATATCACCAAGTATGGATTAGAAGTCAACTCAAACAAAATCACAAATATTAAGATTAAAGATTTAATAACAGGGACGAATCTTATAACTAATATTGTCAAAACGGATAGTGGAACCACAATAGGGATAGAGTTTCCTGACATTGTGGTAGGAAGAGACAAGGAACGTAAGTTTAGCATCGATTTTGACGACCCAGACTCAGCCATCATTTCCGGAAACGTACTTGAAGTCTACACTCCAAAGATTGCAGACCCAGATGGTTTCAATACATACACATCAATTCTCAAAATTCCCAAGAAATTTGGACAGCCAACAATTGCTAATCCCTCTAATTACACTTTAACCACGACAGGTGATCAAAACATTCTGACATTTGATCAAAGAAATAGCTTAGATGGTGTTTCGATAATTTTTGGTGAAAAACAATATTTTGACTTTTCACTCAACTTCAATCTTCAAAATCAGACGAGCAATCGGGGAGTAACTCAAATTACTCTTCCTCCGGACACACTGTATCAAAAAGTGAAGTACAGCGAAATTAGCCCTAGACCAGAAAGAATTGAAGTTGATCTTGATGGAAACTGGATTGCTACGTACATTCTAGAAGCAAACCAAAATCAAACAGTAACAACGAAAGGCATCGCTACAATTTTCCTTGAGCCAACTTTAGACACACCAATCACACAACCACAACCGCAGCATATTAGACAAGACATGTATTGGGAAGTGAAAGACCCTATTATTGAAAATATAGCAAAAAAATATTCGACCCCCCGTCAAATCTTCGATTTTGACGTTAAAGCACTTCAGTATAACTACGAGAGAATTAGTAATAATACAAATAGACAAGGCGCCAAAGCTGCTCTAGATAATAGTACGAATGCAGTCTGCCAAGAATTCACCGATGTTTTCATTGCGATAGCCCGAGCTAATAATATACCTGCTCGCCAGGCAACCGGCTTTGCCTACACAAATAACTCCCAAATTCGCCCACTCAGTTTGGTCAAAGATGTATTGCACGCTTGGCCAGAATACTTTGATGAAGATACTCAGAAATGGGTTCCTGTGGATCCTACTTGGACTAATACAACTGGAGGAGTAGATTACTTTACTCACCTGGATTTCAGTCATTTTGTATTTGCGTATCAAGGCATGTCGAGTGAAAAACCATATCCCGCAGGGTCATATAAATATGACGGACAAGAAGATAAGGACGTTTTTGTGAACGTCACTGATCACGATTTAGTGACACGACCAGATATTGATGTGAAAATTGACCAACCTTTTTCCTCATTTTTTAACTTGTTAGGTAAACACGCCTTGATCATTACAAATAAAACGGGCACAGCTTGGTACCACCTCCCAATAGCTTTAAACTCACCCAGCGACATTTCACTGAGTTTGAGTAAGTCTGAAGTTGAACGACTATTGCCATATCAAGCAATTGAAGTTCCCTTTGAAGCAATCGGTGATGAGTGGTTCAAAACAAAAACAGAAAATATCACGGTGAGACTTGGAACAGATGAAACTAATCATCAAGTTATTGCCAGTTCCAAACTTCAACAACTTCACATTAATATCCAATATATTGCATACTTCACGGGGAGTTTTCTATTTACTGTAGTATTCGTCTTGTTCGTACTGAAGATGTATAAAGGTTTTGTCAAAAAAAGAAACCAAGCTCGTAGGTTACAACAAGAATGAGCACTTTTTAAAAAATCGCTTTACACTCCGTTAAGAATCGGTTAGAGTATATTTACTATCCAGACTGAAGTCTATGAAACAATTACTCATGCGTTTTATCCAAACCATCTTAGCAATTGCACTGCTTTCTTTTCTCGTTCCGACAGTCCGTGTTAACGATTATTTGAGTTTAATTATCGCGGGCATAGTTTTATCACTCCTTCAAATGATTTTGAGACCAATTCTCAAAATCATGTTCCTTCCTATAAATATAGTTACACTCGGCCTTTTCTCTTGGGTCATTAACGTCTTTATTCTCTGGCTGGCCACTCAGATTGTACCAGGATTCGCCATTCAACCTACCATACTACTAGGCATTCAACTCGGCGAGTTTGGGACACTTGTCCTGATGTCATTTTTACTCAGCCTCACTCAGACCTTTATCGGGATCTTTATTCGCTGAGGAAAGTAGAATTTCGATGAAATTCTCGTTTTCCCTGTTCATCATCCTCACCTGCTTAGTAACTGTCACGACGGTATTACTGACCTCAAAGTTTTTCCACATCTAAAAATGCTACTTTAAATTGATAGTTGCCAATTAGCAGTCTTTCATTTAGAATGCTAAAACTAGTGATAAAAGGACTCCATGACAGACATCAAGAAAAAACTCGATAAAGCCAAATTGCCAGATGTGATAACAGAGGTAAAACCTACAAAATTGGTGAAAGTTGGTGCTCAAGAAACAACAAAGCTTACACCTAAAGAAAGTGCACCTACAACGATATATTCTATCGGCAGTGGAGCTGAAAACCCTCATTCGAATCAAATCATTCCTAAGAAAAACACACTACTTTTACCGCTAATCGCTGTTCGTGAAGGTATTATGTTTCCGCAGACAGAAGCAGTATTGAATTTCGGCCGCAAAAAATCAGTTGCAGCGATACTAAAAGCCGAACAGACACAAAACACAGTCGTGCTCGTCGCCCAGAAAAACAAAAATGTTGATGATCCAGCAGAAAAAGATTTATATACAATTGGAACACTCGTCAGCATCGAAAGAACACTTAATACCAACAATCAAATAAATGCATTAGTTCAGGGTAAGAAAAGAGCAAAAATTGTCCGCATTATCGCCGGAGAAGAATGTCTGATGGCAGAGGTAGAAATATTAGAAGACATCGTTCGTGATAAAGACAAAATCACTGCGTTATCAAAACATTTATCCAAACTTTTCAACACGGCCGTAAATCTTGGAAAACCAGTAGAATTTCTTAACTTTATGAAGTTAATGAGTGGTGTGAATGCAGGTGAGCTAGCAGATCAAATTGCGAGCACTCTCCAAATCACGACCCACAAAAAGCAAAAGATCCTGGAGACAGTTGATGTCGAAGTGCGTTTAGAAGCGGTAGTACAAGAACTATCCAAAGAATTACATACTTACCAGATAGAGCGCGACATCATCAATAAAACGCAGCAACAATTTGATAAACATATGAAAGATAGTGTGTTGCGAGAACGTATTCGGATGATGAAGAAAGAACTTGGTGAAGGAGAAAAAGACGAGGAAGAAGAAATTGATGAACTCCGTGAACGAATTGCTAAAGTCAAAATGCCCAAGAAAGTGGCGGAAAAAGTAGAAAAAGAACTCAAACGTCTTGATCGGATGTCGATGAACAATCCAGAAGCTGGATACATCAATAACTGGATTGAAACTATTGCCGACCTTCCATGGACATCAAGAAGCAAAGGCACAGTTTCACTAAAGAAAGCACAAAAAGTGCTGGATAAAAATCACTACGGTCTAAAAGAAGTCAAAGACCGTATCATTGAATACCTGGCCGTCATTCAACTTAAGGCAAAACAAAAAGACAATAAAGATAGGAAGGCTCCAACTATCTTGTGTTTTGTCGGCGCACCTGGGGTCGGAAAAACCAGTATTGGTAAATCCATCGCTGAAGCACTCGGTCGAGAGTTTGTCAAAATTTCATTGGGCGGCATCAGGGATGAAGCTGAAATCCGTGGTCATCGTCGAACATACGTTGGTGCAATGCCAGGACGTATTATTAACGGAATGCAACAAGCCAAGAAAAAAAATCCGGTATTTATGATGGATGAAATTGATAAAATTGGGACAGATTTTCGTGGTGATCCTTCGGCTGCACTGTTAGAAGCATTAGATCCTGAACAAAATCATGAATTTTCTGATCACTACCTAGAAGTACCTTTTGACTTATCTGAAGTGTTATTTATTACGACAGCTAACACTCTTCAAACTATCCCACCTGCTTTACGCGATCGATTGGAGATTATTCAGTACTCTGGTTATACAGAAGAAGAAAAGTTCCATATTGTCAAAGATCATCTGTTAGAAAAAGTATTAGGAAATAACGGAGTTACTCCACTACAGGTCACGATCAGTGATGATGCTATTACAACCATTATTCAGCACTATACCAGAGAAGCTGGTGTGCGAGAAATGGAACGTCAAACCGGTAAATTGGTCAGAAAAATAGCTAAAAAACTGGCCGATGGTGAAATTAAAAGCCAGAAAATCGGTCAGAATGATGTGTCTAAACTATTGGGTCCAGAACAATATGACCACACCCTTGCTGAAGCAAAAGATGAAATCGGCTTAGCTACAGGTCTAGCTTGGACGAGTGTTGGGGGAGACGTATTGTTCATAGAAGTTACTCTGACTCAAGGTAAAGGTCTAGTAAAACTCACAGGTACATTGGGTGATGTCATGAAAGAGTCAGCTCAAATCGCATTGACTTACGTTAAATCACAGGCAGAAAAACTCGGTATCAGTGCAAAGAAAATGCAGGAAACTGACGTCCACATTCACGTCCCAGAAGGAGCTGTGCCTAAAGATGGACCATCAGCAGGTATTACGATTACCACTGCAATCGTCTCTGCGTTTACCGACATCCCAGTCAAACGAGAGGTCTGTATGACAGGTGAAGTCACATTGCGCGGTCGAGTACTCCCAATTGGTGGTCTCAAGGAAAAATTGATCGCAGCTAAAAGAGCGGGTAGCACCATCGCAATCTTGCCAAAAAAGAACGAGAGAGATATGGAAGAAATTCCTGACTCAGTTAAAAAACAGATTAAGTTCCACTTTGTGGAGCATATGGATGAAGTCTTAAAAGTTGCTTTAAAAAAACCACTTTCACCACGAACTTCTAAGAAAGTGAAACAACAGTCTTCCAATGGAATGCTGATGCATAATTAATTACACTGATCGTTGGATCATATACTGAGCCAGCTCTCTTAACACTTGGACCTGTGGGAACTCAGAGGCAAGCGGCTCTAAAACCGTAACAGCAGCGAGTACGTGTTGTTCAGCTAGTTGATGAGAGTAGGCGAGTGACCCAGTTTCAGTGACCACTTTTTGAATCTTTTCCAATTCAGTTTGAGAAAGTGGTGTATTGAGTGCAGATTCAATTAGTTTTCTCTGCTGTGCATTCCCGTTACGATATGCATACTGTATCAATAAAGTCTTTTTTCCTTCGCGAACATCATTACCAACTGCCTTACCAGTTTCTTTTGGATCACCAAACAAACCCAAGATATCGTCTTGTATTTGAAAAGCAATTCCAACATGCTTACCATACTCAGTAAAAATCTGCTTTAGTTGAGGAAAGTGCTCATCACTCGGGTCAAGTGCCAAAGCCAAACCTATTAACAGTGTCCCAACAAATTTGTATCGACTTGTTACAAACTCCAAACCTTTCAAAAATCGTTTTTCACTCACAGTTGAAATTGATTCATTGTTTTGGAAGTACTGAATTTGCCAACCTGCCACTGTGTCGCCAAACAGCATATCAATAATCACACCCTCTGCAGCCAGAATTTTTTCAGCTTCAAAACCAGATGTTCTGATCAGCTCAAAAGTAAAAGAGTTTAGTAAAGCTCCAGCGATTGAAGAAAAAGTTCGACCATGGTGGTCTTTATCAGGCCACGCTTGAAAAATCTCAGAGCGATAATATTCCTCTAATGTCTTGCCACCATGACGTAGAATATCTCTATCTGCCATGTCGTCTAAATTTAATAAATACAGATGATGTATTTCAACAGAAACTGCTGCTCGAATAATGTCACCACCTTCTGATTTTTTGGGGCTCAAAGCCTGTGCCAGCTGATATCCCAGGATGACCATTAATGGTCCCACTCGTTTGCCGCCTCGTAAAGTAAACTCTTTCAATAACTGAACAGTTTCTAACAAGACCTCATCTTTTTCTTCTGCCTTTTTGAGTTGGTTATCAAAAAAATCTTCTAACGTCTTGAGAATACGAGGTGTTGTTTCTTTTCGAAATGTTTTTAGTGATGAAAAACTAGAAGACATAGTGTTTAAAAAATGCGAATGATTCTGAAAAATTATAAAGCGTTTTTATTTAAGTACTGCACCACTCTCAACATTCTTATATACAGTCATTGAAGGAAAAACAGTTGCAGCTGCGCCTACAATCACACCTGGCATTGTAGTTGTTCTGACCCCAATCTTGGCTCCATCACCAAACATTGCGCCCAATCTGTTTGCGCCACAATCCACTTTTCTACCTTTGACTTCAACTAACACATTCTCTCGATCATGTCGCTTATTTGCAGTGATTAATCCGGCTCCGATCGTCACACCTACTCCAACAATAGAATCCGCAATGTAACCAAAATGAATATCTGAATGCGGAAAAAAGATTGATCTGGCAACTTCAGTATTTGATCCAATGACCACACCTTCTTCTAGACTAGCACCTCGAATGAATGAGAAATCTCCCACATACGCGTGTCGACCGATATAACATGGACCAAGCAGTTTTACGGCATGACCGATGTATGCACCACTTTCAATCACGACTGGACCTTTTGTGTCATCAATTACAGCAGTAGGGGAAACGTGTGCATCAATTGCAGTGCTTGATTCTGTTCTACTAAATAATAGTGATTGGTAATCAAACAAATGCCAAGGATATTTCAAAGAGGCAAGGGGAATAGCTAATTTTACAATGCCCACAGTAGTTTTTTTAATCAAATGATCCAAGGCTTTTTCATAACTGTTCTGTTCTGAAGGCAGATTTTTCAAGATGCTTAAAAATTCTTGACCAAGTAAATGTAACACCTCGTTTTTTAAACGAGACGGCTCAGTACCAACTTCTGGTTTTTCGATAATGCCAACAACTCGTTCACCATCCAATTCAAATATTCCATACTCCCAGGGTCGATCTGTTTCTGTCGCAGCCAGCACATTTTGTGTCGATTCTTTCAAAAGCCTTTCTAATACCTCACCCACACCAACGTAGTATGGATTAATCACAAAAAATCGTTCACGAAGATGTTCTTGAGCACATAATACCGCGTCACCACCACCTAGTGGTTTAGACTGTAATACAAACGAAATTTTGAGATCTAAGTCATATCTTTGCAGTGCCACACTTAAGCCTTTACCACCGTAATCCTTTTCAGACACGACAATGACAACATCAGAGAAATGGTTTTCTTGAAGATTTCGTAACGTTCGGACAATCAGCGGTTCACCAAGCATTTCAAGTGCAGCCTTATGTTTGGCGGTATTAAACGGGAAGAAGCGGGAGTTTTCGCCTGCTGCAAGAATGAGTACGGTAGGACGTGTGTTCATAGATGAGGCTATTGTACACTTTCTGACATCTCTTCGAGAATATGATAAAATCTGCCAATGGCAAAACCAAACACAACCCAACCAGACGATACCCACACCCATTCTCACGCTTCAGATCCCAAACGACATCCAGAGATCGGGGACAGTAAACAAATCGATTTCTCCATTCCTTGGGCACAAGTCGATGTAGCCTATCAAGCAATCCTGCACAAATACCAGCCATTGGTTAAAACTGACGGTTTTCGTAAAGGTCATGCTCCAATCAAGATGGTCGAACAGATGGTCGGTCTTGAACGACTGTACCAGGAAACTGCTGAAAAAGTGTTGCCACAAGCTTATGTCGAAGCAGTTAAAAAGGCTAACGCTAAGCCAATCAGTGATCCTGAAATCCACCCTACCAGTATGGAAATGGGGAAAGACTGGGTGTTTCATGCACACATCGCTGAGAGACCTACAGCCGAGCTAGGGAAATATGAGCAAATCGCATCGAAAGCTGCTAAGCAATTTGACACAGATCAAAAAAAACTAGCCAAACCTGACGCAAAAAAAGAACCTACACCAGAAACTGAGAAAGTTGATGAACAGACATTGAAAGATCAAAAACTCAACGCTATTCTCGCTGCCTTGCGTGAGTCAATCAAACCTATCATTCCAGAGTTACTCGTTCGCCAGGAAGCTCAACAACAGCTTGATCAACTCGCACAACAAATGAAGATGTATAACATCGAACTTCCTAGTTATTTGAAGTCGATGGGTAAAGATGAAGCCGATCTTCAACAAGAGTATGTTGGTCGTGCATTGGCTAGCTGGCAGCTCGAAATTATCCTTGACGGTATTGCGTTAGATCAAAAAATTGAAACAAAGGAAAAAGAACTTGATGAGATGATCACTAAGAACTATCCTGATCCAACCACGGTCACACCCGCAAAACGCTCACAGGTACAAGCGATGATGCGGAAACAAAAAGTCTTCGAATACCTGCTTGCTCTCAAGTAGATCTATTAAACCTTGCGGCTTGGAGGTATAATCGCCCCAAATTATGCCGACACTGGTCCTATCTCAAAAAACATAGGTTGCGGTGTATTTTGCGTTTTAAAACTGAAAATGATGAATAATAAGTTTGGCCAATCCCAACAGAGCCATAAACCACCAGCAGTGAATCCTTTTGCCAACTCACTAATCGAGATGGGTGGCAGCAAGAGATCAGATAATAAAAGCCAAACCCTTGGTGAGCACATTGATGCATCGCTCGACTTTGTTGCTGATTCTTTGTTTGGCTTTGGTGGAGACAACAACTCTTCAAATTCCAAACAGTCAGATAACACTTCAGACAATGGTGGGAATAATCTCTTTGCCGACGCACTCAAGAAGGAACAAGAAAAGAACGGTGAGATGTCAGAGGAGATGAAAAAACAAAAACATCTCGCTCAGCATAAAGAGATGCAAATGACTGAAGTCTTCGATTTAGAGAAGAAAAAAAGCGAGCAAATGATCACCCAGATCAAAGAAGAGCTGGGTCAACTGGTGAATGAAATTGCTAAAATGAGTGGAAACGTTGATCAAAGCGTCCATACAGCAGTCTTTCAGGGTAAAGGTGAAGCGGGTAAATACTACGAAAATTTCTTCACTCAACTTCGTAACTTCTTAGTTCTTCTTACTAAACGAGTCAAAGAGGGCAATACGTGGATGCAAGCCTTTCATGGCAAAAAAAATAAATCACTCTTCATGCAAAATTCTGCCAAATATGGCTCTCAATATCAATTCGGACAAGAAGGTCAGGGATTAACCAGACAAAGTGGATAGTATTTTCTATTCGGTCGGCACGGCCTGATATATTGTCAGCTCTTCAGAAATTTTCACTTCATTAATAACTCTGTGTGGTAATTGATGCGTCCACCACTCATCCAATACGTTCTGATAGATTGGCTTTTCAACAATAAAAAACAGATACTTCGGCTTGGTCCCAGGGGGAGGCACTTCCTCAGCAAAACTTTTTAATAAATCTTCCTTTTGTTGATAATATGTTGCTACATTAGGTTGATAGCTGAACTCCACAGGTAACTGCCAACCGTGCTGCGCCTGCCAAAAATAGAGGTATTGATACGTGTAATCATAGACATCAGGCACAAATTCATATGAAGAAAATGGCTGACCATTTGCCAACTTTCGCACCGTTCCTAGTGCTTCAATTTTTACTGGTAAAAAATTTCTCCCTTTTAAAAATTGTTCTCTGCCCTTTGAGGCATATTCCCCAATCGAGAAAAGAGCTGCCATAATATACAAACTTAAGACAGCTAGCTGCCACTTCTTTTGAAATGAGGAAAAATAGTGGGAGATGATTAACGCACCTGCAGGATACATTCCCACCACATACCAAACACTAAAATGCAAAAGCGTGTACCCCAAAAAAGGCACCAAGATAAACATCCACGCCTCAAACAACATATTCTTCTTGGCCAAATTTTTCTTGATCATTTGTCGTAGGAACAGTACAAACAAAAAGACACCAATTGCGAAACCGGTCTTTACTTGAAAACTTTGACCAATGAGTGATACACCTGGCAAGTTAGCCCAAAATAATGTTGAGCTAATCGTTCCCATTGTTTGGATCACCCTCCAAACTGAAAAATCGAGCAAGCGCGGTCCCCAAATATATGCAATCACTGACTTTATCTGGAGAAACTGGTGACGAAAGTCAAACACCACCTGTGGCAGCCAGGGAATCCAAAAACAAACTGCATATAAGAAAAAATGATTCCATTTCCATTTCACTTTCTGATGCCATAAACAGATTCCAATAATTAATGGGTAGAATATGGCATACGCAGTTGAAAAATGAAAGCCAAAACCGGAAATCAAACCTAACTCAATAGCTTGGGAAAAACTTAAGCGCTCAGAATCTCGAGTTTGAACAAGAATAATCATTAGGAGCAAAGAGATAAGTGCGAGCGGGAATGGGTTCCAAGCACTTGTTGCAATCCACCACCAACCAGGAGTAAAGGTCATCATCACTGCTGGCCATTTTCCAAAGTACTTATTTGTTAGAAAAACGCTAATCATGAAAAGTAGGAGTAAAGCTCCAACGGGGGAAAGCGGATGACCAGCTCCTAACCAATAAAATGGAGCGGTCAGGTAGTACCAGCCAGGACCAAAGAACAGGCCATCTATGCTTGATCTTGGACCAATTAACAGTGGTACTCCTGTCCTTAGGAAACGCATGATCTCAACAGAGTCTCGGGCATGATCATACATGTATGGAATGGTATTCCCATATAAGTAGATGCACCGGATTACCAGACCAACAAGTGATAAAAGTAGTGGAAAAAGAAGGGGATTTTTTTTAAAAAAGGCAGTTTGAGAAAGCTGTAAGCGCTGAAAGAAAGTGCTCATTAGCCCGATTGTATGCTGAATTTTTGCAGTAGGGTAGAGTGACTTCAACTACTTGAGTGTTCAAAATGAAAAAATTTGCTATAATCGAGATCTGAAAATCAGGCAGTTTTCAGGTGAGGGTCCGTAGCTCAGCTGGTTAGAGCGACAGCCTTTTAAGCTGTGCGTCCTGGGTTCGAATCCCAGCGGACTCACCA
>JBDTME010000003.1:0-96216 GCA_039934415.1 Patescibacteria group bacterium | reverse complement strand
CCTCGCATTCACCACCGGGCTTAAAAGCCCGGCGTTCTCTGCTCAGGCGTATAGAGACAATGTCTCGGTATACGGCTTGTGCCATGATTTGCGAACGGTTGGAATAAATGCAAGCCCATCAGCGAAAATAACTAGAATAATAGAAACTACAGGTTGATCAGCAATGAGCCAGAAACCAATGGCAGTCAAAGACAAAAGTGCAGTTATGGTGTCAGAAGTTGTTATGCCTTTTTTGCCATCTTTCAAGCTTAAAACGACAACGCCAAGACATAAAACTCCTGCTGCAGCGGTCACCCATGTCGCTGCGCCTGCGCCCCCTTTAATCTGTAAAGCAACAAGTAAGACAGTCAACAACCCCCATAACGACCAGCTATAAATGTGAGGGTGAGTTTTACCTTTTAAAATATCACGATAGTACGGGACGTATGCAGCAAAAGTAAGGCATACTGCTAGAGCACTAATTATTTGTTTCATGATTTGAGATTATAGCTCAAGTTTGAGCTTCTTTTTAGTTCCATTAGAATTATTTTTTCTTTCCTCTTTTCTATTTCACTATAAAAGTGTACTAGGATTGGACTAGAAATAGCCTAATATCTAGGCTAAAATTAGGCCATGAATACAGTGACTCCAATACAGCTGCGCGTAACAATTTCTGATGAGCTTAGAAAATTATTACAAGAAAAGGCCGAGAGTTTTGGATTGACAATGTCCGCCTACGTCAAAAATTTAATCATTCACGATCTCAAAGAGAATCAACAAGTTCCCATAGACCTCAGTCTTACAAGCCAAAGAAGAAAATATTATTTAAAAAAATTGGAACAGTTGAAGTAGTAATAAACCTGTCTAGAGTACAAAAAAAGCCAGTAAGTTATTAAACATATGGATTAGAAAACCGCCAGTTATTGATTTTGATTTATTGCGAACGTATCCTACTATTAAACTGAAAATAAATAGTGTGACTAAACTTGGGAACTCAGTTCTTATGGGCAGGACACCTTGAAATCCCCATCCAATTATGTGAGGTAAAATGAATGCTAGTGAGGTGATCACATTTGCCTTCCAAAAAAGTTTCAGTGTTTTTGTAAGTGAAGATAAAATAACACCCCGATATAGTATTTCTTCAATAGCAGGCGTCACAATCACAGAATATATAAATATTTGCCAATTAATTATATGAAAACTCAAAGTCTGACCTGACAGAAGTGCAAAAAAAATGCTGACCAACGTCCAAATCAAGGCTGCTGCAGTTCCATACTTTATCCCGGATATGAGTGAGCTGCGATCAACACCAATAAATTTCAGCAAATTTGGAATTGAATGTCTGAAATAGATGAAAGGAAACCAAATCCAGATTATCAGCTTCATTGAAAGCCAATACGCCGTATCCCACAAAACATTGTGCAGTACCAACGTGTTAACAATAGATCCAGTAATCAAGACATGAAGCAACCAAGCACTTATCCATGACAATAAAAACAAAAAGATAAAAAAGTAGACAGATCTAG
Organism: Patescibacteria group bacterium; assembly: GCA_039934415.1. Lineage (GTDB taxonomy): Bacteria > Patescibacteriota > Microgenomatia > UBA1400 > PJMF01 > JBDTME01. The sequence continues at coordinate 94,711 of JBDTME010000003.1, read as the reverse complement.
AAGTAAGCCTCTCAACCATGGAAAAAGTATAAGGCTTTCTGTCCCTTATTTCTACGCTGCAGGGACTAGTGAAGGACGTTGGAACCTACTTATTATGCAAAGTAAAATTCTGAAGTAATACACCATACATTAGGTACTTCTCTGCTGACTCAAGTGAAATATCACTTAAATCTCTATTTAAAATATCTTGAGCAATGTTTTGAATATAAGGGGATACTGCTCCAGATTGGAGTGGCTGTGACCATCTTTTTGCCTCTTTTAAAAATCTCGAAGCAGCCTGTGTTGAACCTCTTTGCACCAAACTTGCCACACGAAAAAGATCATTTGATAAAGACCCTGCTAACATATTTATATCATTCACAGTATCTCCTGAAAAAAATACTCGGTCAGTTCTTTGTACTTCTTTTTAATTTCTTCACTTTGAATTTCGTTCTTGGTATTATTATCACGAGGTCGGATGTTAATAAAAGAGTTAAAATCGATCTCCACAGTTTCTAAATCAACTCCTCCACCCCAAAGGTCACTTTGTTCTGAGCCCTCTTTTAACAAAATCTGCTCACCTTCAAAATGACGATCCATCCCAGCAGAACAAATCTTTTTCTCAACATCAATCACGGTTTTAATATACACTTCAAACTGCTCACTAAGCTTTTCAATCTCTTTTTTAGTAAAAGGTTGGGATTTTGTAATAATCATATAGGCTGATGATAACAAACAGTGAAAGAAAAATGAAATTTGCAGTGACTAGCGAACGATCCCACCGCTGGCGGGAAAAGTTGTTGGGACCTATTGTACCATCCTGGTAGTATCTCTAAAATGTAATATATGACAGAAAAATCCGTTGAACCCAGTATTAACTTTTATCATGATTCAGCAGCTCAAGCTGAAAGTACTAATGAGTTAAGGTCAATTCCCCACATTGCTCTAGAAGAACTTATATTTCGGCATGAAAATGATTTAGACAATGAATTCGGTGTTATTGTAGGCGGGCAAGGTCACGAATCTGTTGGACTTATTGTTAGAGGTGCGAATGGTGAAAAAACTTTTTTTAAAATTTTCAAAGGCGTCGTCCCCTTTCAGATTATGAAAGATTTTCTGCAAAAAGCTGGAGTTCGTAGAGAGGACTTCAATGATAATAAGGATCCAAAGATTAACGACGGTGAATTTAATATGTACTTAAGTGATTTAGCCGGTAGAGAAGCTTCGACGATTAAACTCTCTCAAACTACAATTAATAAAATACTGAGCAAAGCATTTGCCATAAAAAAAGGTAATGAAATCCTTCCAAACAGAGTTCCTGAACTAAAGGCCATACTAACCTGGGATGGCATTCCAGCTGGCTTCTCAACTGAATATATTCAAGGACCTGCTGAGCCTATAGATGAAGAGAATGCTGAATATGCCGCTGATATTCAATTTTTAAAAACGCAAAACCTTCATGTCGACTCATTTATCGATGCTAATAATGCTATTCGTGAACCCAACGGAAATATTAAATTTCTTGATCTACTTTACACAGGCGAACTAAAATGAAATTTGCAGGGACTAGTGGAAGATGTTGGAACCTACTTAATAGCAACAACTTCAATTAACTTCGAAGGTTTTTTGTTAGGTCGAATTCTTAAATAACCACCGTAGATAGTTTCTTCTAATTTTCTGACTTGTTGAATACGAAATTCTGCTGTGACTAAAGCAGATGTAATGGAATCTTCAGTTTGAAGACCTCGTTCTACGAATTTTAAAATATTCCCATCCGAATCATATTCTGGATAACTAGTTATTCCTGTTTCAGAATCATATTTTTTCTCAGTAACTTCACTCTCCCAATCAAATGATCTGACAACTATAAAAATTTGAGCCCCTTTTTTGAGTATTCTATGCAGTTCTTTTAAAGATTGCTCGAGGCGTTGTTTCGACAAGTAGTGAAGGACCAAGCGAGCATAAATAAAATCAAATGACTCATTTTCATAAGGTAAAGGTTCTGAAACATCTTCAAGTTTTAACGTTATTTGAGATTGAACACCATATTGCTCGATTAACTTTTGAGTTTCCTGAATACCTTTTTCGTCGAGGGTGGTTGCAATAATTTGTCGTTTTTTATCATCCAATGCCATGCTTATTTCTGTAAAACCACCAGTACTTATGCCTGGACAGTAAATATGAAGGTCGCTTTCTTTTACAAGAGATAATCCATCATTTTCACTTTCAGAAGGTTTATAAAGCGGACTAGAAAGCAGTATTTCTTTTATTTGCACAAGGAAAGTATAACAGGAGAAAAATTCGCTGCAGGTACTAGTGAAAGATGTAGGAACCTACTTACTCTCAAATCCAATTCGGTATAGCTTACTCACCACATAATATGCAGCAATCTGAGAGTTGGAATCTTGGTTAAGTCTTGCTGGTTCTGCTAAGGATTTCCAGCCATCAAAGTCAGGTGATTCATACATGTGGATCGAAAAATACCTGTTGGCTGATCTAATGTATCCGTTGAGATTTTGATGCATTAAGTCCCATGGAGCAATTATTTCTCCTCTATCTAACAATGTCACTTGTGAGTAATTTTCTTTATTCCCTCCTAGTTGTTCAACCAGATTGAAACAAGCCTGCATTGTTTTTCCACGATTTATCATTTCGTCAATAAAAATCATATGAGTCGAATCTTGACCAACTCCGAGAATTTCCTTCAATTTAATTTCATCCTCAGCTTTGTAGTCTGTTTCAGAATCAATATTTCCAGCTTTGATACCCAAAACTTCGCTCTCTGGCATTTTGAGTCTTAATGCATCGTAGATTCCATGTAATAACCAATAAACTAACACTCCTTGTCTTGTTAAGAAGATCAGTTTTAATTTTTCACCTCTTTGGTTGAAATCCTGCTCGAAATTACGAAGCAGCTGGAACAATTTTTGAGTAGACTCTTGAAGTAACACTTCTTGTGAATCAATGGAATTGAGTACTTCAGCTAATAAAAAAGTCCACCGCTCATTTAAAGGACCTTCTACTGTTTCATTATGAGCAGTGTTGGATGTGGGGAGTTCTTTAGAAATCATCCTTTATTATATCAAACCCTTGCAGGGACTGGTGGACGACGGCAGAACCTATTTCGATCTCATTCTTGCGTAGATCCAACAATTTTATAGTCTGGAAACAAATCTTGTTGAACCTCTAAGGTAAATTCTTTTCTGATTTGGTACATCGTAAACTCGTTATGTCCCTTATTCTTGCTGAGGCATAAGGCATGTACATCATCTCCATATTTATCAAGAAGCATTTGGAAAAAATCCGCACGCTTATCGTACTCGTCATTATGAACTTGACTATCCTCATCACAAAGCTCTCGACCTACCCAATAGGCTTGAAGCTCATGTAACCAAAGTGGAATGCTATTCGCCTTTTCCCCTCCAGGTTGATATAGGTGAGTAATTTCATGGAGAATAATGTTTCGGTGATATGCTTTTTTAACAAACTTTTTAGCATTATCTTCATTACCAGTCTGAGCAATAATTGTCATACGGTTATCATCACTCAATCTTGGCCACACATCCTGAGGAACACCTAATACAAACGCTCCGTCAGAGTTAAATGCTCTAAAAATGCCTATAGCATCAGCGTATTTATGCACTCTTTTTGAGGGATCAACATTCCACATATTCTGAAACTCTTCATTCGTTTGAGCATCAGTTAATATAAATCTATCCTCAATGACTGTAGTCTCTATTGTGCGGTCGAGATACTTACCAAATTTGAGTAAGAAACGATCATAAGACTCCTTAACTATTGCGTCAAATTCTTTTTTTTCTTCTGGAGATATAGACTGTGCCTCCAATCGAAGACTTTCTAACTCCTCTTTTTCTAAAGCAAAATTGTCAGGTGTTACATTTTCAATCATAAAAATGATTATAACGTAAGTTCGAGCTCATTCCATCTGTCTAGATCAAAATCGAACCTGGTTTATTGAGAGAAAATAGGTTCGATTCTCATTTGCAGGGACTAGTGAAGGATGTTGGAACCTATTGCTTATTTAGCCTATCTAATTCACTGGGAGTAAAAACTAGATCTGTATGTACTATGTCCATAATACCTTCCTGCTCGTAAATCTGAACAATGTTCATTGGAGTAATTTGCTCAGTATCTAAACCTAATAATGCTACCGCAGTCATGACGGCTTCTATACTTGGACCTTCAATTTCTAAGAATGGATCAAGTTGAGGCCAAGTATCAATTGAGACTTCGATTTCACCTGGAAGCTGATATAAACTTCGATGAGTCTGATGATGCGCTCTGGGTGCTACTCCCAACGCTCTAAAAATTCCTAACATGGCTGCATGATCTGATACTTCTACTTCTAACTCTTCAACTACTCCTCCCTTGTCGATTTTAATTGCTAATGTTGTTCCAGTCTCAGCAGATCGTAATCTCAACCAACTTTTGCTTGATCCAGCATTAGGGATTTCAAAAATATCTCTCTCTTGAATACCTGAAAAGACAAGTTGACCGCCCTTTTCAAGAATATTGTTTGAAACTTCCAATGGATCAATATCTAGGATTCTGACTTCTATTTCTTCCTTTAATGACATAGGAAACAGATTTTAACAGTCAATTAAAATAAGGAAAGATATAAAAACCTTGAAGAAATTTAACTCATCGGATAAGGGAAAATAATTTGCAGGGACTAGTCAACGATGTTGGAACCTACTTACTAAGTTTTAGTGTAAAATCGGCTCATGTTAACTATTCTCAGCGAGACTGAAAAATTACTGCCTTCACTTCTTATGAAGCCTGATGTTTGGACAGGTTTATATGTAGATTATCACCATCCGTATGTAGAACGATTATGGACACAGCTGGGAGAAAACCGTATTTCACTTCATAAAATTTATCCTTGTAAAGTTGGCGAGGCTCTCTTTCATCCACATCCATGGCCACAAGCAGTTAAAATCTTGAAAGGTGAATATGAAATGGGTGTTGGATATGGTGAAAACCATCAAAAATCACCACCTATTGCCAGTACGTTAATGTTAAAAGCAGACACGACTTATGAAATGACAGATCCTGATGGTTGGCATTATGTAAGACCATTAACTGAGCCTAGTTACTCAATTATGGTGACTGGCAAACCGTGGCAGGAAAAAAATAAATCAGAAGAAAAGCTACGACTAAGAACCCTTACAAGAAGTGAGAAAGAAGATTTACTCAATACCTTCAAAGAATTTTACAACCTGGAATGATATTTCAAATGTCAAAACATTTCTGCAGGGACTAGTGAAGGACGTTGGAACCTACTTATTATATGGGTCTGGAATTTCCTCAGGCAAAACACCTACCATTTCTTCAAACCAGGTCTGAAGTGAGTCCTTTATTTCTGGTGGAAAATCTCTTTTTGCTGTAATCATTTTTTCGTCAGTATACTCAGCAAGTGCAGGGTGACTCCGACTATAAATCAATTCATCATCTCGAATTTTTTGCATTAACTTACTTTTATCAATTTTCCCGTAATCAAAATCCAAATAAACTCGCCAATCCGTATCACCCACTGGTAAGCCAGGCATAATCAAATCAAACGCAATAAACCAACCGTTCCTTTCCTTATGAAATAAACTCACAAAAGCAATACCTCTTGTCTCTCTAATATCAAATTCACAATACGCGATTACTACTAACTTTCCATCTACTTCAGGCTCATGATTACCCCTAACCTCACTCTCATAATCTGAAGTAATATCAGTCCATTCCAAAATATCTTTATTTCCTGCATGAAGCCAAATTGTATGAAAAGGTGAGTGATCAACATACTCCATCACCCCGAACCTTTGATCCTCTACCAATACTTTATAATGATCTTGTTGCCATAGAGAATTTCCAAGTGATTTAGCATCCAAATGTTGGATTATTACAGAAGTTGATTCAGGTAGCTGATTCCTAAGTGTGGAAGCAGAAAGCCAAGCATCTTGCACACAATTGCCATACCAATCGCCCTCAAGTGTAGGAGCTTGCACCTTCATTCGCCAATTCCAACCCCCATTAGGCGTATAGATTCTTGCCTTTTTATTCAAAAAAGCCTCCCTGAAGCCAAAACTAAAAGGACGTTGTCGAACTTCCTGAATAGTTTTTAATATTTCTTTATGAGACTGGTGTTCTGAAGATAAAATGCGTTTTTCAACCATTGCTTATTATATCAAATCGTGTCGATGCAAGGACTAGTAGAGGATGTGAGAACCTGGTTACTAGCCATGTATCAGTTTCAACAGTTTGATATTAGCAAAAAAATGATACTTTCCTACCCATTTGCTTTGTAAAAACCCACCTTTTTCAAGTTGAACTAAGTAACGACTGGCTGTTCCATAATGTATAGCGAGCTCACTCCCCAGCTTCACAGGACTTATCACAGGAAATGAAAACATACTTTCAAGTAAGTCAGCAGAATAGATTTTTCCATAAACTGACTTTAATTCTTGTTTCTGTTCTTGAAACAGATTTTTAATTTTTAGAGCTAATAAAGTAGTCTCAGTAGCTTGATCAGCAAAACCCTGCAACATAAACAGTATGTATTCTTCCCATTTACCAGTTTTTGTCACTGTTCTTAGCAGTTGATAATAAGCATTTTTGTTTTTATTTATATATCCACTGATATACAACGTGGGAAGTGAAAGAATATTCTTATCTACCAGCTGTAAAACCATCAATATTCTTCCAGTTCGACCATTCCCATCATTAAATGGATGAATTGACTCAAACTGATAATGGCACATTGCAATTTGGATTAATGGATCCCAATCAGGAGTAACTAATCCATTTTGTTGATTTATAAAATTCTCTAAATTACCCATTAAATTTGATATTTCAGTTTGTACGGGAGGTGTATAGATAATTTCTTTTGTTTTTCCATCCAAAATAGCATTTTGTGTAATTCTAAAAGATCCCGCTAAATCTGGCAGCAGTTTTTTGTGGATTCCTTGTATGAGTCTTGATGAAATTGGTAGTTTTTTTCTCTTATTAAAACCCCACAGGGCTGCTTCTCTATATCTCAATACTTCCTTGTCTGGTTTTTTCTGTTCATCTTCAGGGAAAAGTTGATTTTCTAGCACATTCAAGATTGTGGTGTGAATATTCTCTATCTCTGAACTTGCTATAGATTCCTTGATAATCGCAGGAGAAAGAAGCAAGAATGGGTTAGCAAGTGAAAAGGTTAAACCGTTCAGCTCTGCTAGCTTTACTCGAGCATCTAAGACTAGTTTAGTGATGGCGGGATCATTAAAAGAAGCTTTAGGTGGTAATAAAGGCAATTGAAAGGGATACACTGCATTTTGTTGCATATGAATATCATATAATGCAAAAATGAAGAAATTGCAATATATCAAATTTGCAGGAACTAATGAACGATGTTAGAACCTATTTTATCAGTAAAAAGCCCCATCTTGCGACAGGGCTGTTTTGGGAGGGTGTTGCTTAGGGTAACGGTTTCTGCCGTCTTTGCACTTCTTCGTGCTTAGCGACAATCATCGTCACCATAAGGTTAACGCCTCCGCCTGTGAAGTAACCGATTGCCACGGCGAATAGCCACGGAACCGAGTAATTCGACAGGTAAACAATTGTTGCAAGTATAACTAGTACCCAGAGGACCGCAGTCCACCAGGTGTGTTTAACCTTCAAAAAGGTCATCAGATTTCTCCTTACAAGCAGAATTGCTTGGGAGAATTATATCAAGAAAAAGGAGAAATGTAAACACTATAGGATACTTTGCAGGCCTGGAAGGTGTCGAACCTTCGTCTAGGGTTTTGGAGACCCCCATTCTACCGTTGAACTACAGGCCTAGATCGAGGTTATTTTACCATACCTTCTCCCTTGGTTTAGCACAAAATTAGGAGTATAATCGGCTCAACAAAATTATTATTTAGGTCTAAAAGGCCTGAATACCCACCTCTCCCGACTCGATAGCCGAGACCCGCTTGCTCATTCGACTTTTTCTTTAGACCATGTAAAGAAAGGGTTCTAGTATGGTGGAACACAATGAGGTTCACCCTATTTATACATTTCACAATAATCCTGGCTGGACTCGTAAGGATGGCCCTGTTGTGCGTGAGATACAGGGTGAACTTGGTCTACAAACAACAACAGAGTTTGTAAAAGACCGTATTAAAGCGCATTCAAAAGGAAACACTCAATCTGCAAAAATAAATAGAAGCTGGCAATCCCAGGAGGAATAAAAACTCATAAAGGAGACGTATGGCAAAACAGGAACGTGCATTACAACATTTTTTGACATTCAAGCTCAGAGAACAAATCGGTAATGGAACAATCACACTCGATAAAAATGATGAAAATGATCCACGCGTGAAGATCACACACGAAAATGGCTTCGTTAAATTTATAGAGGATAGTAGTACTCAAGCTTTTTTTGAAAAACTAAAAGAACTCGAACGACAAAGGCTGGAGCAATAGCTTTCGAATTCCCCTTGTTTGTTCAAAGTTCTCTCTTTACACTGGATGAATGTCTTCTTTGCATGATAAGACGCTGACTGCTGTGTTTGCGAAAGATCGCCAGATCTTACAATCGACTCGGATTCCGATCGTGACGGTGTCTGGGACGTTTGGCGAAGACTTGAAAAAGTGGTATGGACTGAAAAATGAGAATATCTCCACTGATATAGTGTTTTCGCGAGCCCATTTCTCCATGGCCTACGCCGCAGTTACTGCTGCTTGGGGCGAGGAAATCAATCAAAAAAAGGCTTGGCTGGTCGACCCGACCAATTTCGTCAGCTCCCAAAAGTGGCGAAACATTACGATGACCGAACAAATTGGCAAAATTTTGGCTCGAACGCCAATCTTGAAAACGCTCAAAGACCTCATCGATAAGTTCGGTCGCAACAAGTTACCAATCCTCAACAGCATAACACCTCCACTACTCTATCTGTTTGAAGACGTTCATCAGCCCATTTTGTGTTTCCATATCGCAGCTGGAAATATCTTGGCTCAACTCGGCAAAACAGTCGTCCAAGTCATCACTGACCCCCACGTTCGTGAAGATTACCTCATCCACGCCAGTCTCCCCAATCTGCACTACTGCGTTTTTGATGAAGAAACAAAATTTGAAGCACTAGAAAAAGCCTTCATGAATGGAGTTGATCTAGATCCAGATCGTGTAATCGTGACCGGCCCACCTATCGATCAACGCATCATCGACGCCAGAAAACAAAAAAAATATGACACCAAAAAACCACTCAAAATTTTGATCACAACAGGTGGCTTAGGCACCAATAAGTCTGAAATCCACGACATCTTGGAACAATTACTCCCTACCCTTCACCACAAAGAACAGAAATATGAACTCATGCTCTACGCAGGCACGCAAAAAGATTTTGTTGACCTAGGAAAAAGACTCGGTAAGGAACATCGAGTCAAGGTAAATGTGATTGACAAAATTGCTGCTGATTCGCCAAAACAAAACAACACCAACTCGTTAACAATCCTGTATCACCCTCAAATTTTTGACGCCAATGAAATATTGATCAAATACGGTTTTCCTTGGGCAGACTGCGTCGTCACTAAACCCTCTGGTGACATGGCCTATGACGCTGCGGCAGCCGGTTGCTTCCTCATCACTTTGAAACCTTGGGGAGTCTGGGAAGAACGAATTGAAGAGATTTTCTGGCAAAAAGGCATCGCCCGCAAAGCAGAAATCGATAAAATCGTCAGACAATTTGAAATATTAGAACGAATTGGATGGATAAAAAGTGCTCAGGAAGCAGTGCAAGAACTCGAACCGCTCTACTTGAACGGCATCTCCAAAATCATCAAAACGGTGAAATCACTTACTTAAGCTTCTTAGCTTCTACGTGCTCGGTATGCTTGCGACAAACGCTGCAATACTTCATCAGCTTAAACTTGCCAGTTGTGCCAGCCATTTGTTTCTTGAGAGTTTCGTTGTTTTTGTTGTACTCAGTTACGTAGCCAAAAGCACTGCAAACAGTGCATTTTAAACCAAGTGCTTGTCGAGGACCTTTTTTCTTTTTTGCCATATTGAGTAAGTTCTAGAAAATTCAAATAATTCCAATTCAGGTTAAGGCCTAGTATTTTACCTCAAGGATTGAGAACTAGCAAGTTCAAAAGAACGCTTAGTTGCGATTGTCGTCAGCATCCAAGTCCTCATCTGAGTTTGGATTCCAGTCCACTTCAGTGATTTCTGATCCTCTGCCAACACCACTTGTTTCATCTTCAGCAAAAGGTGCTTCCCAAATGAAAGCCGGTATAGCTATCTCTACTACTGCTTCAGCAGTATCATATCGAGGACCACGTTCGGTTGACATACTTTTTCCTTCTGGCAGGAGGTTGTTAAGAAGACCATTGTAGCACGCCTTGTTATGGAGCCTTCTCGGGGATTCGAACCCCGGACCCCCTGTTTACAAAACAGGTGCTCTAGCCAGCTGAGCTAAGAAGGCAATAACCTGGAATTGTAACGTATTGAGCAGTAACTCTCAAGCTGCACCACCCTTTTTCCAATCGGCTTTTTGCAAGATTGGAGCGTACACATCATCTTCAAGCTCGATAACTAAATCAGCCAACTCCTGCTTGGTCGGTTCATGATCTTGAAAAGCAACTCCTGAAACGTCCGAGATAACCGCCAAAGGTGTAGATTCGTTCGTTTCCCCCATCTCATATACAGCAGCCACCGCCAACGCATCTGCCACGTTAATCTGCGTCATCTTCATTTCCCGACCAAATAAATCCGGTTTTCCTCGCATATCATTGAGTGCCAGGAAACCACAGTGCGAAAGTGCAGTCCCAATCACTCCCCATTTCAACGGAATCGTTCGGCTGTCACTCAAAATCACACCCACCTGTTTCAGACCATACGTCTCTTTCAGCCAATTCCAAATTGCATTCACAGATTTCTGCGGATCTTGCGGCCACAAAACATAGTACCCATCGACATTTGACTCATCAATGCCAGCATTGACCGCCAACACCTGATGTTTAATCGTGAGCATCAAATCATATTTTGAAGAATGGGGATCAATGTAGTATTCAGACTCCTGTTGAACCACCGCATGTTTTTCTGCCTTGGAACTCAAATCCTTGATCGAGACCACTGCATTCTCACACAACCCAATTATCTTGGATGTGATCACCACGACATCATTTTCCTGAATTTTTGGCAAATGTTTTTTTAAAACTTCAAACAAATCATCACCAACTTGGACGATAGGAGTTTTGTAAGGAGTAACGCGCATGTTGAGATTCTAGCACGAAAAAAACTTCAACACTCACTACTTCGTCGCGTCTGCGAATCTTTTCTCGACCTCTTGCCAGTTGACGACATTCCAAAATGCTGCGATGTACTCTGGTCGGCGATTTTGATATTTCAAATAGTACGCGTGTTCCCAGACATCAAGACCCAAGATCGGAACGTCTCCGTGCATATAAGGATTTTCTTGGTTTGGCAAAGAATGGATGTGAAGACCCTCTTCACTTCCCCAAGCTAACCAACACCAACCACTGCCAAAATGGGCACCTGCTTTGTCAGAAAATTCTTTGCTAAATGCTTCAAAGTTGCCAAATACTTTCTCAATCTCTGTCATCAGTGAACCTTCTGGCAAAACTCCACTACCCGCATTCGGGCCAATAATCTTCCAGAAAAGCGAGTGATTCGCGTGTCCTCCACCATGATTACGTACTGGCGTCTGAAGATCTCCTGGCAAAGTATCGATCATTCCACATAACTCCTCAACTGACTTGCTCAGCAACTCATCGTGACCTTGCAGTGCTGCATTTAATTTATCAACATATGTTTGATGATGCTTGGTGTAATGAATCTCCATCGTCTTTGCGTCGATGTAAGGCTCAAGCGCTTCGTAGCCGTAATCGAGTTTAGGTAGTGTGAACATAGGGGCTCCTAAAATATTTTTTATTTATTAGTCTCTATAGTACGTTGTACCACAATCTAACCGTTTTCAGAAGCAGTGATGCGTCAGTATTTGGGGAAAAAGTCTGTGATAGTTTTTTCACAAACTAATAATCTTGTTTTCTTCTTTGATCATTTCTTCACTGATTAATCTGTCAATGTTCTCTGTTATACGAGTCAAATTAAATTGAGTAAATTTATTGCTCAATATAGTTATTAAGTCTTTTTTGTTCAGTTTTTTCTCTCTCAATAAATCTAGCACTCTCCCACGCAAAAACCGATCCGTCTGCTCAAATTTGAGCGCTACACCATTCGCATAATCTTTGGTCTTTTTGGGCCGATGTGGAATGCTCTTTGCAGTGCGTAACTTCGCTGCATATGTTTCAAAACCTTCATGCTTCGCTGCAGTATCCGCATCACATAAATTACTCACAGGACAGGCATCGCACAAAGGACTTTTTGCCGTACAAATAAGCGCACCAAAGTCCATCAACGCCTGATTCCAGGGATCAGCAAGTTGTTTGGGAATAATCTGGTCTGCAAATTGAAAAAATGACTTTTCATTTTCTTGAAAATTTGAAAGGTGTGAGTTGAAAATTCTAGCAAAAACTCGCTTCACGTTCGTATCCACGACTCCCACCTGCTGTCCAAAAGCAAAACTCATCACCGCACGAGCCGTATAACGCCCGATACCAGGCAGAGTTAACAGCTCCTTTTCCGATTCTGGCCAAATACCCTTTCTGTTTTCTATAATTTCTTTTGCTAACAACCACAAAAATCGGGCCCGCCGGTTATACCCCAAACCTTTCCATTCAATAATGACTTCCCCCAGAGAAGCTTTCGCTAAATCTTCGATACTCGGCCACTTAATCATCCAAGCGAGATACTTTGACAACACTCGATCGACTTGCGTCTGTTGCAACATCACTTCCGAAACCACCACACGATAAGGCACGCGTTTGGACTCAGTTGAGAAATATGATTGAAAGGCAGCATCGCGGACGGTCACAGACGAAAGGGTGTCTTTATTGGCTTGAAAATTCGAAAAAGTAAGATCATCATCATCCTTCTTCTCTCTCCAAGGCAGCACCCGACCATTTTTCCGCCACCACAAAAACAGTGTTGCATGTAACTGATCAAGGGTGTTTTTGTTTATCATCGAAAAAAGAATCTCAAGATGTTTAATTTCAGCACTTCAAACGTCATACTTTATTCAGTACAATCTACTCAAGTTGATTGGATTTGTCGAATATGAAAAAAATGAAAGTACTTTTAGTTGCGATTTCACTGCCTATTTTTTTGGGAGCCATGTTTTTGCTCGGGCAGCATTTTAAAAAATTGAGTACACAAAATACTTCTGGTCCAGATATTGCCACACCTACCCCATTTAACAAAATTATACCTTCTGAGACCCCTGAACCCAGCATCACAGAAACCGAAGATATTTCGGCAACTTTGTCAGCCACACCAACAGTGAAAATAACTGCCACAGCAAGCGCTACCCCAACAACAAAATTGACCAAGACGCCAAGTGCTACACCATCACCAACAGTTGAAGAAATACCGTAACAAAAAATATTTGAAAAACTTGTGCCGAGTGAAGGGATCGAACCTTCGTAGGCCGAAGCCAGCAGATTTACAGTCTGCCCTCGTTGACCACTTGAGTAACTCGGCATTTTTTTCTAAGGTGAAAAGCGTCTTACTTCCTTACTTTAACTGCTTTCCTCCTCAAGGCTTAGAGTATAACAAATTCTATAAAAAAGATCACCTCTGGGTTTTGTGTTATAATTCTCCCTTCTAAAATCGTTACCACATGCTACACACATCTGAAACAATTCCAGCCGAAAAAATTGACCTTCATCGTCACGTAGAAGGCTCAGTGGTCATCGATGCTTTGACCTACCTCGCGGAAAAGTATGGTGTTCCCTTCACTGAAACTACAATTTGTCGGATGAATAAAAACTACGAGTCTGACGACACCAGGGGTTCCCTAGAGAAATTCATCGACAAACTTTCCACCCGATGGATGAAGCTGCTTCTAGCAAAAATCATGGTCAATACACCCGACGCCGCTCTGGCTAAAAAAGTAGTGGCAGAATGCGTCCATGATTTTTATGACTTGATGGTAGCAAATGCGTCGAATATCGAGGGATTGAAAGTGATGAACATCCTATTCTCTCCAAGAAACTTGGCTGTAGATGGCGACTTGTCGGTGGAAAAAATTCAAGAGTACCTTCAAAAGAAAGATGCAAAAAAGGACCTCATTGATGAAGAAAAGAAAGTTTATAACGACTGGATACACCACTGCGACGCTAAAAAAGGACTAAGTTGGACTGAATATATCAAGGTGGTTGGAGAAAGCCGCAAGAAACTGTCCAAAGAGTATGGAATGCAGCTTCTCATCACTGCTTCATTCCGACGAGATATGGACTCCGATTTTCTCCGTCAATCAACCTATCATCTCGAAAAAATAGGCGATGAGTTGCAATATTTATTTGGCAAGGAATATTTTGACATAGTAGATATCTGCGGACTCGAATCACTCCCCCAATACAAACTCTGGAAATACATGCGTTTCTACAGACAAATGGATAAAAGGATCATCCCAATTTCAGGTCACGTGGCTGAACTCAACGATAAAGAATATCTGATGGCGAATCAGAACTTAACTGCTGCAGTGAGAGATAAACCTACTTGGGAGTACAACTATCCGTTCCGAATCCTAGCACATGCAGTCGGAATAGCAGGTAAAAATGTGACTACCCAACGAATTAGGGATGATTTTGCAAAAAAGTCAGAGATAAGAGGTACGATCATTGCACTGAATGCGAGCAGTAATGAGGCGACTACAGTTGTTAATTCGGCACTCACTCATCCTTTAGCATTACAGAGTTTTGAGTTGTTTTTGAAAAATCAACGACCGGTAAATGGAAATGGCCACCGCAAACCTCTCAGTCTTAATACTGTTGTCACTTCTGATGACCCTAACGCTTTTTCTAAAATACCGGTAATGAGCCTTCAAAATGAGTTTGATTTACATGAACGGGCTTTTCAGCAGTTTACCGCATCAGTTCCCAAATTCAGAGGTGCTCAGTTCTCTGAATATAAAGCCTATCTCGATCAACACACACAAGAGTTGACTGAGAGATTGATCAGTACAATTAGATCAATGCGTATTCAATCCAATTATCAAACAAGAGAAAAAATGATCCAAATGAGTAGAATAACCTTAACTCAGAGAGCTGTCGTTTAATTTTTCAAGAAAAGAAGTGTAATACCGTTTCTTTTATCATTTCCCACATGTTCTGTTCTGTTTCAATACCCTGCACGGCTGGTGTCGATCCATCACCAGTACCACTGCTTCCATTTCCACTTGTAGCACTTGTTCCGGTATGTGTTTCTGTCGAACCAGTCTGGGTTTGAGGTATTGAAGTGGGTTGGACAGGAATTTTGGTGGGTTCTACGTGTGTCGTCGTCAAAGTTTGATTATTTGTACTGGTAGTGCCGCTCGTCTCAGACCTCAACTCATTGATGTTGGCAGGTCGACTCGTCGGGTATTTCGTTGGTTCCTGTTGATTCGTTGAACCTGAATTACGATTGATGAATGTCGTTGGCAAACGAGTTGGTTCGACTCTACGCATTTCTAGTTCATTTTGCGGAGCAACGACAGGTGAAACCTGTTGTGGTTGAAACACATTGGGGTCGATTCTGATCTCAATTTTTGGTAACAATACGCCGGCATCTTTTTTCAACTCAGTTCCTATGCTGGTCTGTTGTTTTAAATACTCTTGTCTCAGTTCTTGAGCACTTGATCGTACACTGTTCCACCCAGTTTGGGGTTGAGTTTGGACATTTTGAACAGTTCCTTGAACCGCTGGGGTTGATTGTTGGTGCGCATCCAACAAAAACCATGGTTGAGCGAAGGATTGCCCTGACGACACCGACGACTCAGTAGGAGAAATTGATGCGACTCTGTTTTGAACTGGATTCTCCCTCTTCACACCAAACAAAGTCGGCTTAAAAAACCGTTGATCTGCAAAACCTCGTTGAGAAACGCCAGTACCACTCACAAAAACCGCATTTGGAGAGACGGTTTCGGGAAGACCACTCACAACTTGGAATTGCGAACTTGCTCCAGTCTGTTGAACCGCATCTGCCAGTGCTCCTTCAGCAAATGTTTGTGTGTTTTCATCGACGATCAAACTTACCTTGTCGCCATCTTTGACTAGACCGGCTGAAGCAAATGTTTCGACTGATTGATCAACTGGTCGACCTTGATAGAGTGGTACGCAACTCTTCCCTGCTTGCTTACAGTACCAATCAAATCCGTTACTTTGACAGTTCGTCGGATCTGCGGCACAACTACGAGCGTAATCACCGGTGTCTGAAGGGGCAGACAAACAGTATCGACTGTACGCAACGGCATCCTTCAACCACTCTGGTCGTTCAGTTTCCGGTTTTTCGCAAGCAACGCGCGCCTCTTGGAAAGATGAGACAAAGTGTTCACATAATGACGGAACGACTTGCCAATCACTTTCCGCTTGGCCAACTGAGGGTAAATTTCTACACCACTGTTGATAGGAATCTAAATTCGTTGCCGCTGTCTGGGTATCTACTGTTTTTAAGCCTTCAGAAACGATGACTGGAGTAACTGCACAAATTTTCTCAAATATGGTTTTATCAAATGGTTGATTCGAAGCCAGATACGCATCACAGTTGGAGTTTTTACCGGGAACTCCTGTCTTTGGTAATGCTTGACAGACACCACTGCGACTCATGTCAGAAGCGAACTCCTCTGTTGTTTTGCCTTGATAACTTTCACTCACTGCCAGACAGGTTTGCTCTAACTCCGCTTCGTTTACCTGACCACTCCCTGAAGCGTTTTGATCTCCATTTTGTAGAGAAATCTTTTCCGCAACAAAATCTTTTAAAGCTTCTGGATGCGTTTGGACTTCGTTGTAACACGCGAGTTCCGAAGTACATCCATTGAGTCCAGGCACCTCGAAACTTTTACATTCCGCAAAGTGAGCCGGGTCATTACAGTATGTACGACAACTGTCTGTAGTGTGACAACCACCTGGACCTTGCAGTTTCAAACCTCCTCGCAATCCTAATTTTTTCGCCAATGTCGAACAAACCGTTTGGTTAGCTGCTTGACCACAGAATTCTTCAAGTGTCTGACCTGGTGTGACTAACTGAGCTTCAGCTTCTCTGAGTAACGCAATGTCTGGATCAGTAGATTCTGGTTGGTTTGCTTGTGTTGCGTCAGTGCTGAGGGTCAATATTTTTTTATCGTATCCACCAGCGATTACGTGAGTGCGCGCAAATTGGTCGCATTTTTCAAAATTGATTTTCAAACTACAGACTGCTTTGCAACTCTGGACGGAAGAACAACCAAGCTCAGCGGTCGTAGCTTGAACAAATGCTGGATCGAGAAAACGATCGACTCTCGGACTAGGGTTGGGATTGAGCGAGGCACAAGCTGCTGCATTGACGGGGTCGTCGCACAACACTCGGCATTCCGCTTTGCTATTACATTCTGTGCCATTGATCGTAAATGGAAATTGAGATTGAGTTGAAGGCGTCTGTGCAAATACAAAAGTGTACGAAAAAAACAAAGTGACGACAGAAGTTGCTAAAATGGAGCCGAGTTTTTTCATGCGTATTTATCGAGTTGAGTATCTAAAATGGGTTCTCTTCATCCTGAAAAGGATTTTGGTACGAGTTATCTTTATTAAATGGATTGTCATAACTCGCCTGTGCAGTACCTACCACCCCCAGACCCGTGGAGTTATCGGCTTCATCCAAAATTTGAGTCAACTGGGCCGATTGCTGTGCTACCTTTTTCTTATACAAACTCGTAGCATTCCTAACACTTGCCACTCCCATGCCCACTCCCCCAATGATTAACACACCCATTGAAACTAAAGCAATATTTTTGAGACTAAAAAAAGACGAAGAACTCGAAGGAACCGGAGCCTGAAAACTCTGAGAATTAAAAATGGCTTGTTGAGGGTTAGGCAGTTGGATCTGTGGCGCGGAGTCCATTAGTCTACTATAGAGAGTTGGTGATCAGGATGTAAAGAGGAGGAAAAGTAGAATTACTTATTTATATTGTTCCAGTACTCTAAATGTGAAATGCAAACAGTACTAGGAATCTCAAAAAAGCCACCTTTTATATATGCTGGTTTGTGTGTCATTCCAGTCGGACATTTCCAACCATCTTTTTCCTTGCTATCAATGGCTTGTAAGGATTTTTGCCAAAAAAACCATGTCGAAATTACAATAAAGTCGAGAAAAAGGAGTAAGAAAATGAGAATTTTAGGTTTTAAGTTGAACATGTAAGGTAATCTTTTAAAGACAAGTACCACTAAAATCGCATTGGGTAATGGTTAGTAAACTAAAATTGGAGATGACCAGAAAAATAACAAGTAGAATCAGGGACAAAAGAACTACTGTGAATTTAACAAGAAGAGGATTTTTATTATCCTTTAAAGAATAAATAGGTTGAATCCATGATAAAGAAAGAGGAAGACTAATTAACACTACTCTAATAGTACCGTTAATTCTTAAGAGTAGCTCTTTTGAGTTTACAGAGCTTAATGTGTTGTAAAGATTTTCATAATAACCATAGGTTAAAACAACATACAATATAGAAAGAAGATAAAACGGAATAAAACCTAGCAGTCCTATGAAAAATAATCGTCTAGTTGTGGATAGAGTAGGTTTAAGGCTAAAAAGCTTACGAATAAAGTAATCTATCAAGACAGCTGCTAAAAAGAAAAAAAGAAGTCATTGTGAAAGAGCCAATGGTAACAAGAAGTACACCCAATCCATATATCAGATATTATACCAAAATTTTGATTCGCGCGTCTTGAGATGAGAAAAATTACTCTACAATCTAGCTGAATGGAAGATTAATCAGAATATTTAGTAAAAAAAAGTTTTTTTTGATTTTTTAAAATACTCATTTTTTCATATACTCTTTTCTATTTAAAATAGTTAACTTTTTAGTTAACTATTTTGGATGGATTGTGATTGATTTTTGTTGAATTATGAGTTAAATTTCCAGATCTACTCTATAAATAAGCTGTTAAATTGATGGGTTTAGGTATAAATTAATACTTAACTTATAAGTTAAGTATCTCGATGAAGAAAAGGTATACAAAAAAACGTTTTATCCCAAAAAAAGAAAAAATAGTCGACTCAAAGTTGGAAAAAGTGTTTGCGGCGCTCGCCAGTCAGCATCGACAAGATATCATCTACTTATTGAGCTTCCAAGCCTACTCTATAACTGGACTTGCTGAACTACTCGAACTTTCCTTACCAGCCTTACACAAACACGTAAAAATTCTAGAAGAAAGTAAGATTATTAGTCGTCAGAAAATAAGCCGAACTAATTTTCTGACTCTCAATCGAAATACACTGAACTTAATCAAAAAATGGTTTGAGGAAAAGATTAAAATAACTGAGCCCTCGTCGGGATTCGAACCCGATACCTCATTCTTACCAAGAATGCGCTCTACCAAGTGAGCTACAAGGGCAAAAAAATCAAATTTCTATTGGTTAAGCTTTCGGCTACTGATCCACCGCTCCACCAAGCTTGAATTCTACCATCCTCCCCTCTCATTGCCAAATAAACATAAAAATCACCTCTCTACTTCACGCTCACTGTTAAAAAGTACTAAGAATAGCCTAAGTTAGGACTAAGATTTAGGCTAAAATTAGGCCAGTTTTACAGTGAGATTTAAAAATGTATGTCAGATCTGTTGTCGTTTAAGCAATTGCTTCTCAAGTATCAAACACTATCCTAATATTAACAAAAAACCCCGCCAACGGCGGGGTACTTTGACATCCAACAGACACGAGTCGTTAACCAGGCATCTCCCCCTGAAATTCAGGTGGGTGGCATGTCTAAACACCCGCAGGCGCTTAGAACAAAATCCTCCCTGAGAGAAAATGTATCGAGGAAAAATCCCCTGATCACTTTTCTCAATGTCTGTCAGATAAGAATAAGTTTAACACAAGATTTCTGAAAGAAAACTGAAGACAAGCGTCAGAAAAAAACCAACTATTTCATCAGCTCTTTGATTTTTTTGCCGTATTTTTCATTCTCGAGTACAAACTTGAGATGTGCCATGAAGTAGTTTTCTGGATCACCGGTGGTCATCCACATGGCTTTGGTTTTTTCTACTAAGACTGGCTTGGTTCGAGCGATTTGAGTGATGGCATCAACGGTCCATAACTCGGCATCCTTCCCTAAATTCGTGGGCGTCAGAAATTCGAAAATTGATGGTTTGAGTAAATAGCGACCATACGACGCTAAATGAGAAGGTGCTTTACCAATTTCTGGTTTCTCGACAATGTTATCTAGTCTGTTTTCGGTACCAGGCACAAAACTAATGATACCGTATTTATCCACGACTCCTGGATCTACCTCTTGGGCCATGATGATACCTTCCACTCTTGGATCTTTTTCATAGACTTCAATCATTGTCTTGGCATCGCCTGGTTTACCAAATACGACATCATCACTGTAGAGCACCAAAAATGCTTCTTCACCTTCTACATAATCTCGAGCAGACGCGACTGGAGAACCATTGCCATATGGCAAACTAGGATCTTGAGTAATCACGACAATTTTAGGAAAATCTAAAACATGCTGAACTGGTTCATAACGGTCCTCTTTTCCCTGAACTTGAAGCTGTTTACGAATGCGATTGACACTATTATTAAAGTAATCTTCGTAAATCGGTTTGCCTTCTGGAGTACACACAATAATGATCTCTTCAATACCAGCTTCGGCACACTCTTCCACAATGAACTGCATGATCGGGCGGTTGCCGAGTGGCAGCATCGCTTTGGGGACAGTTTTGGTAATTGGCAGATAGCGACTAGCAAAACCAGCGTCAGTAATTATGGCTTTTCGTACTTTTTTAGCAGCGATGTCTGTAGACATGGTTAACTCCTCAATTGAATCTAACGACGTTACTATACTAGACCCTTTGCATTTTAACAAATTGCGCCTAGCTCTTGCATGCCCTTTCTTTATTGCTCATAATGGCTAAACTGTGCAAAAACTTCCCAAGCCTATACGTGATAATGTACAACTCCTTTTGATTGGCGCTGTGCTTGTACTATTGTTAGTCGGAACCTTTGTTGCAGTTCAACTTAGCCAGATCGAACAAGAAAATAGACAAAAAGCTTCAGTTTCTAACGGTCAAGTTGCGATCACCGCTCGACAATCTCCCAGTCCATTCGTTGCAAACGGAAGCAGTGGCCAAATTATTCTCAGTGCAAATACAAACGGAGTAAACGTTGACGGGATCCAACTGACTTTCAATATATTCGGTGACGCAAATATTCAACCAGTTACGTTTGTGTCAGTCGAAGCGGTACCAAACTCTGGAGTTATCATCTTTGGCACTCCTAATATTACGACAAATAACGATGGGAGCACGACCGTTTCGTTTGCAGCAACCGGTCCTTCCATTAGTACACCTTTTTCTTCTAACACTCCGGTCGACTTCGCACGCGTCAAGTTCACGGTTGTTGACTCTGCTCTGATTAAACTTGCTTTTGATACTACAAGTTCCCTGTCTAATATCACAAACACAGTTCCTCCAGAAGACACTTTGAATTTGGACAGTCTCACTACCATTGGAAGTCAAACCTTTAACGCTATCCTCGCGGAAAGTGGCACACCAACCAACACTTTGACTCCTGCTCCAACAATCTGCGCCATGCCCACTGCTCCCTTATGTCAAGCAAACGAACATATCAATTGTGTGAATCAAACAGGTACTGCGATTTGCCAACAATGTAGTTGCGTTGCGAATACAACGTCAACTGCTACACCAACTCTTACCCCAACCAATACTCCACTTGCCACCAGCACACCCTATGACGCTGGCGTGGGTGGTGTTACTGCGAAGTACTGTGGCGAATCTTGTACGAATCATTCAGACTGTGCTGTGAACTTGCTCTGCTACTCAGGAGTCTGTCGGCTAGCAAATAACCCAACTGATACTTCTTGTAACAATCCTCCAGATAATGGCATCCACAGAGTCTGCAATGACTATTGTGCCGACAACCGTGAATGTCAAACCGGACTCACTTGCTACTACAATCGCTGCCGCAACCCACGCAATGCTACTGATCAATACTGTGCTGCGCCCGTCGCGGTCGCGAATAATACAACCGTCGTCACCAAAACAAACACAGTAATCGTCACATCAACACCACTGCCTACTGAATTGCCTAAAGGTGGTGATAATACAGCGTTTAGTCAAGTCTTCGTTGACCCAAACCCATTACCAACGCATACTCCTTCCCCGACTTTTCAGCCAATCCCAGAAGTGACTCCAGAGCCACAGTCTGATGAGTTTACGATGATACAAACAATTCAAAGTTGGCTCAAAGGGCTCCTGCTCGTTGCTGTTGCAATCAGCGTCGTCTTCTTCTTACTCTGGCTTTTACCATTGTTCCTCAGGAAGAAACACGATGATGACGACTTACCTCCTACCCCAATGACTGGCACTGGCGGCACAACCACTTCCCCATACTCTGATGGTTTGCGAGAAAAAACTTCCGGCGGAAATGGGTAGAGTTCAGAGACTTTCTCGCTCTTCCTTCAAGTCTCCTCGATATGTTATACTATCGAACCTGAGTTGATTTTGTGATAATTGGACGGCTTGTACATTTTTTAAAATAAAGAAATTAGAAATTGAAATCGTGGTCATGTTTAATCCAATCAAATACACCAAAGAAGTTCGGGAAGAGCTCGCCAAAGTAACCTGGCCAACTCAGAAGCAGACCCTCCAAAAAACAGGATTGGTCATTGCATCAAGCGTTGCAGTCGGTCTTTATATCGGAGCGCTCGATTTCGTCTTTACTAAACTCAGTCAATTGATCATCAAGTAGAAGGATGCTATGAATGATATTCAGCCAGATACAACAGACCAGATAACACCTCCAGAGAACCAAGAGGTTATCTCATCGACTGCGAATCACATCGTGATCGCTCAATCCGAGAACTCAAAAGCTCGCTGGTACATCGTTCACACCTACTCAGGTCATGAGAACAAAGTGGCTGAAACGCTCAAGCAACGTGCTCAAACACTCCATCTGACTGATCAGATTTTAGAAATTTTAGTTCCTACTCAAGAAAAAATTCAAATTAAACGTGGTCAACGCAAAACAATCAAGGAAAAGATCTTTCCAGGCTACATGCTCGTTAAAATCATTTTGACTGACTCATCTTGGTTAGCCGTTCGTACAACTCAAGGCGTCACGGGTTTCGTTGGAATTGGTAGTAAACCAACTCCTCTCCCTCAACATGAAGTGAAATCGATTCAAAAATACATGACTCAAGGTGCACCTCAGTACAAAGCTGACTTTAGCATCGATCAAGCAGTCAAGATCGTGGATGGTCCATTCACCGACTTCTTGGGTACAGTCAATGGTATTGATGAAGAAAAAGGTAAAGTCACTGTGTTGGTTTCGATCTTTGGTCGAGAAACCCCAGTCGAACTCGATTTCTTACAAGTCGAAAAAGTATAAAAATTTCGATAGACTCTTAAATCGAAATTTTTAGTTCGCGACGATCAAGCGATTGTCAGGAGCCTGACCGAGTCGAACAACTCCTTAGACTCTTCAATCAAAAATTTTCTTCACCCCCACTTCTCGTTTAAATAGAATTTAGAGGAAATATAGTTCTTGTTTTTCGATTACAGCAACGGTAGGATTATTCTATGGACACTTTTATCTTAATTCAAGTCTTTTTCCAAAACCTGACCGCTTTACAAACAGCGGTCATTATAGGTGTCATCACATTTTTCGTGGGACTTTGGTTTTTCTCAGACAATTTCAATGACAACTCAAATGGAGTGTCCTTTGCTTTTTTCTATCTAAGTCTGTGCGCACTACTTTATGTGGGATACCAACTCATTTTGGCCACAACCCAGACTCCTAAATGAAGGCCGTAGCTACAATTACTTGCTTTTGTGCCTTTTCTTTTGTATACTAACGCTTCTCTTCACCTCAAGAGTCTAAAAAAAGAGGGAGCAATTCGTTGCGAAACCTGACTTCTTTATCTTAACTACTTTACTTCTGAAAGTAGTTTTCCTCAAGTCTTTTTCGCCACAAGTTGTTTTCAACTATCAACACTGATTCAGTTCAGCTCAATGTATGGCAAAAAAAGTCAAAACAATTCTCAAGTTAAATCTGCCTGCTGGAACCGCTACTCCTGCACCTCCAGTCGGTCCTATCCTCGGTCAAACTGGTATCAACATGATGCAGTTTATCAAGGAGTACAACGACAAAACTAAAGATCAGCGTGGACAAATTATCCCTGCTGAGATCACCATTTACGAAGATCGTTCATACGTTTTCATTTTAAAACTGCCTCCAGTTTCTGCCATGATCAAACAGGCCTTGAAACTCAAGGAAGGTTCCGCCGAAGCTGGCAAAAAGGTCGTCGGAAAATTGACGATGCAACAAGTTGAAGAAATTGCTACCCAAAAACTCCCTGATTTAAATACTAAAGATTTCGAAGCTGCCAAGCGCTCAGTCATGGGCTCAGCTCGAAGTATGGGAGTCGAGATCGCATGAAATGTTCAATAATTGAATAATACTTCGAAAAACATATGGCAAAAAAAACAACCGAACGAAAACCACGAATAAATCCAGATGACATGTTCAAAGAGCTCGATGCTTTGAGAGCAGCTGATCAAAAAGCAGCCAAAGGTGACTCAAAAGAAGAAATCTCTACTGAAGATGGCTCAGCGCCAGCTGAAGCTAAAAAAGCCAAGAAAAAATCACGCGTTCGAGGTAAGAAATACCAAGAAAAACGTTCATTAGTCGATAAGACCAAAGAGTACTCAGTGACGGAAGCCGTGGAACTCCTCAAGAAAATGTCACTGTCCAAGTTCGTCGGAACCGTGGAAGCACATCTTGAGCTCAAAGAAGCAGGCGTCAACGCTACTCTCACTTTTCCTCACTCCACTGGAAAATCAGTCAGAGCGGAAATCGTGACTGAAGAACTGTTAGAAAAGATTGCCAAAGGCATTTTAGATTTTGATATCTTGATCTCACGACCAGAAGACATGAAGAACTTGACCAAGTACGCTCGCGTTCTCGGACCAAAAGGCCTGATGCCAAATCCTAAAAGTGGCACCATTACACCGAACCCTGAAAAACGCAAAAAAGAACTCGAAGCAGGTGCAGTCACACTTAAAACCGAGAAAAAAGCTCCATTGGTTCATACCGTTGTGGGAAAACTGTCCATGACCGAAAAAGAGCTCGCTGAGAATATCCAAGCTTTACTCACCGCTTTTGATACCAAAGCCGTCAAACTGTACATCTGTGCAAGTATGAGTCCAAGTGTCAGAGTCATGGTGCCAAAGAAACAAGCTTAAATAATTGCACATCTGGACTTGCAACAGCACAGATCCCTGTTATAATTTCAGCTTATCCAAAGACAGGGTGCGGTTTTGTAAGACAAAACAGAGGTCACCCCGAGGAAACTTAAGTTGTAAGTGATAAGTTATAAGTCATAAGAACTTGTAACTACCCTCTTCTTCATTTTTCCCTCAAGAATTTGGATTTCAAAAGACTAAAAAAATTAATTTAAAGGGAGTATGTGTTGTAAGGTCTAGGATAAAACCTAATAACTCATAACTATTTATGTCAGGTGCCGTTCAACCAGCCAAAAAGAAACAAGTAGACGTCAAAGATCTCAAAGAGAAGCTCGAGAGAGCTAAATCAGCGATTATCGTTGATTACTCGAAATTGACCGTTAAAGAAAAGACTACCTTACTCGATACAGTGAAAACTGCCGGTGGCCAATTTTTCGTCGCTAAAAACAGCTTGATGCACATCGCTTTTGGAAAGAAAGAAGAACTCAAAGACTCTTTTTCAGGTATGAATGGACTGCTCCTCGCTTTTGAGGATGCCATTACTCCACTCAAAGCCTTGATGGAGTTTCACAAAACGAGTGACAAACTGACCGTCAAAAAAGGATTCATGGACGGTAAAGTGCTGACCGAGTCAGAAGTAGAAACCTTGAGTAAGCTACCAAGTAAGCAAGAATTGATCAGTATGTTGATCAATCGGTTGCAAGGACCTTCATACGGCCTCGTCAACGTCTTGCAAGCTGGTCCACGCAACTTGGTGTATGCCTTAAGTGCGATTGCAAAAAAGACTGAGTAATTAGTTAAGTTGAACATTCAGATCGAGAGATGAACTGTTCAACAAAGTAAATTTAAAAGGATTATCAATTAATAAATTATTTAGTATCTAAAATTTAGAAACTAAAAAGGAGACAATATGGCAGATGATGCAAAAACTTTGTCCGCTAAAGTTCAAAAATTAGTGGACGGCGTCAAAGAACTCTCGTTACTCGAAGTCTCAGAGCTCGTTAAAGCTCTTGAAGATGAATTTGGTGTCAGCGCAGCTGCTCCAATGATGATGGGTGCTATGCCAGCCGCAGGTGCTGCAGCCCCAGTAGAAGAGAAAACTGAGTTCAACGTCGTTATGACTTCCGGTGGATCCAACAAAATTGGTGCCATCAAAGCAGTTCGAACCCTGAAACCAGAACTCGGACTCGCTGAAGCCAAAGCATTCGTCGAGAAAGCTCCTCAAACTGTCTTAGAAAACGCTAAGAAAGAAGACGCTGAGAAAGCAAAGAAAGTCCTCGAAGAAGCAGGTGCAACCGTTGAATTAAAGTAATTCTTTTTTAATTCGAATATAAAAACTCCCACGAAAGTGGGAGTTTTTGGTTCAGTCTTGGCATTACTTTTTTAGTCACTAATTCCTCGCTCACTTATAAAAGTGTACTAGGATTGGACTAGAATTAGCCTAATTTATTGGCTAAATTTAGGCTATTTTTACAGTGTAATAGAAACAACTGTGAAAATTGTGCCGAACAGACCATTGACATACTTTCGCTCACTCTGCTACTCTTAGGACGAATTAGAATCACATAGCAACAGAAATAAACCGAAGAAGGACATCATGACCTCAGTTATCTCAGACACTCCTAAAGCCAAAAAACCATCGATGAATCTCGACATTAAAAACTTGCCAGATTTACTCACTGTCCGAGAAGTTGCTGAACTATTGCGCGTCTCTCCTCTCACCATCAAACGCTGGGGCAAACGAGGCAAACTCCAAGCCATTCGCATCAACTCACGCGGTGATCGCCGCTACAAAAAAGAAGCCGTCCTCTGGCTTCTAGGAATCACAGAAGAAGATAACGAGTAAGATTAGGCTTATTTATCCACTTGCTGAAGTACTAATTTCACAAATTCAATGAGTCGCAGTTGTCTTCTCCATCGCCAAGGTTGTTGAAGCAGTCGCCAGCCCCACTCAAAGCCAATGTGTTGGATCAAATCAGGTGCTCGCTGAACTTTACCGGTCAATACATCAAACGCTCCGCCTACGACCATTACGCACTTTACACCGGCTTTCTGCAAAGCCTCACGATGTTGAGATACCCACTCTTCTTGGTACGGTGCACCAAGCGCTACAAACACAAACGTCGGTTTATTTTTCTGAACGCAAGTCAAAACATCCTGGGAATCGGCAACTTCGTCACGGTTAAAATCTCGGAACCAAGTAAGTTTGGTGTCTCCAACCGTAATCTCAACACATTTTTCTTTTAAAGGTTGACCAGCTGAAATACTTTCTTGATATCCTCTCCCTCCCACAATAAGCCCAGTTTGTTTTTTTTGCTCCATCTCTTTTACCAACTCTTCTACGACATCTACACCGGCAATTCTTTCTGATAAAGGCCGACGTAATATTTTTGACGCCCACACAATCCCCTGACCATCCGGTAGAAATAGATCAAACTTGGTGAGTGCTGTTTTAAATTCAGGATCTTGGGAAGCCTGAACAATCTGCTCAGGATTTGGAGTCGCAATTGCTAAGAAATCACCATCACCTATTGATTTCTGAATGAATAAAACCGCGTCTTGTTTAGTCGTCGCGAAAAATGGCAACTCAAAAAGTGTTTGATGGAAATAGGAAATAGGTTCGAATTTTTTCATCTGTGGAGATTATACAGCGAACCTGAAAGCACACGAAATCTGCAACGAGAAAACTACTCCCTCTCCTACCCCATGCTTTCAAACGCCAATGATTGTTTATACAGATCTAAGTGTTGAAGTGCCAACTCGATGCCATGAATGACGCAGAGTTCAGCATGCTCACTCAGAGATACGGGCACGCCAATCACTTGGGTCAAACAAAAATCGAAACCTAGTAACTTTGCTCCTCCACCTGTCAAAATGACACCTTTGTCGATTACGTCACTGGCGAGTTCCGCTGGAATTTCTTCTAAAAATTCTTGGAGGGCTTGGGTGATGGACTTGAGTGGTTTTTCTAGTGATGACAGGACTTTATCCGCTTCAACAAGTAGTTCCTTAGGATGACCGGTTACCAAATCTTTTGCTTTAATCTGAATCGTTTTTTTGAGTTGTGATCGTCGCAAGTCGAGCAAGTTCTCTTTAATGTACTGAGCAGTATCTAAACTAATCGAGACCCCGTAATTTTTACGGATTTGATGAGCAATTACCCGATCAAAATCATTCCCTCCCATACGGATGCTTTTCATCATCACAATACTTCCCAATGAAATCACTGCAATTTCAGTCATGCCAGCCCCGATGTGGACGACAATATTGCCATTCGATTGCGCAACTGGAATACCAGCACCAATCGCTGCAGCGAGTGGTGAATCAATGAGATACACTTGGCGAGCACCCGCAGCAAATAGTGCTTCTGATACTGCCTGCCGCTCGATCGGCGTGGCATCTGAAGCGACACTGGCCATGATCAACGGTTTGAACAAAAAAAACTTGCCCAAAAAACGGTGAAATAAATATTGATACAAACTTTTGCTAACGGTAAACAGTGAGATAACCCCACGCTGAAATGGTTGCAAAATAGCGATGTGCTCAGGAACTTTTCCCACCATCTCTTTGGCCTCTTGACCAAAAGCGATCACTTTCTGCTGATTGCGATCAACGGCCAAGATGTGCGGAAAACTTTGGATGACGCCACTGCTTTGCCAGACTCGCAGAAAACTCGTGCCCAAATCCAGACCAAGAGATGTATCAAATAACCGCTGAACTTGTTTTATCTTGGGGACAATATATCGAATCATACTTGGAGTATACAATATCTGATTCTGAAATATTTTAAATACTAGTCGATTGTCACTCAGAAAAAAGGTATAATTCGTGCATGCCCAAACGCGTTAATACACGAGTTGCTTTTACCTTTTTTTCCGCGGCTGTGATCATCGTTGGGACTCTATTTGCGATTCGATATGCTAAAGGTCAACGCCCCACTTCTGGTGGCACTCTCCGCGAGACAGGTTTACTCGACGCCAACTCCTTTCCTACTGCCGCACAAGTCTTTATTAATGGCAAACTCACAACAGCCACTGATGACAAACTTAACCTCGATCCTGGAGATTACCAAATAGAAATTCGTAAAGACGGATACAGCACTTGGCAGAAAAATCTGAGAATCGAAAAAGAGCTCGTCAC
This sequence comes from Patescibacteria group bacterium, assembly GCA_039934415.1. Lineage (GTDB taxonomy): Bacteria > Patescibacteriota > Microgenomatia > UBA1400 > PJMF01 > JBDTME01. The sequence goes on along the minus strand of JBDTME010000003.1, from coordinate 65,254 downwards.
CCAGACAGATGCACTACTTTTCCCATCCGTTCCCTCTTTGAGCCCGATTACCTTCACGGGTGTTCAAAATGTTGTTCCGGCTCCAGATGGTCAAAAACTGGTATATTTCACGGCGTCCGCCTCTGCTGAAGCCAAAAATGGTCTTTATCTGGTCGATTTAAGTGATACCAGTCCACTCTCTCTGCAACGCGGTTCCCACCAAATTTCAACCAATAGTAAATATATTGACCTGAGCAAAGCAAGCCTAATCTGGTCACCAGATAGTTATGAGCTGATGGTGACAAATGGCAGCACACACTTGCTCCTTGATATCACTAAGCTCAATAACCTCGATACTATGAGCGACGTCAGTTTGAGGGCAAAAAGCACATACTCGAGCTGGGAAGAGGAAATGTATCTCAAAGAACGACAGATTTTGACAAAATTCCCACCAGAGATAGTTCAGATTGCCACCTCAAGTGCTACGAACGTTTATTTCTCACCAGATCAAGAGAAAATGCTCTATATTGCAACCGCTTCAGCCCAGATCAGTGCTGGCTTGTTGCCCCCACAACCCGCCGCGAGTTCTCAACCCGAGGAACGCTTGCTCAAGCCTGGAAATGCGTATGTGTATGATCGAAAAGAAGACCGAAACTTCTTGATTGCTGCACCAGGGGTCATCCCCTCTGTCAGCAAACAGCTCTTGGCGACAGACTTGTATCGAGACCCGATAGCACTCGAAGATAATCCAAATGCATTCAAGCATCTTCAGGCAAGTGATAGTGCCCAACTCGCTCAGAACTTCCGCGTGTATCACTCTGGCCTTTTCTCAGGGAGTTTCCAGTGGTATCCCGACTCTAAACACCTCATCCGCATCCAACCGAATAACATCTCGATTTTGGAGTACGACGCAACCAATGAGATCACTGTGTATTCCGGCCCATTTGTCCCTTCGTTCGTCTACCCTTGGTCAAATGGAAACAAGCTGCTGATTATGACCTCTTTTAATCAGCCCGCTGCCAGCCCAGTCAACATTTACGGCATCCAGCTCAAATAACCCGCTCACCTCAGACTATCCCATAACTGTTGACAGAATGTTTTTTTGGTGTTACAATCCTCCCATCACTTTAGCTGCCAAACAAACGGTATTACACGAATCAGTCGCAGCAAAGCATGCCTCGCTAACGGCGAAGGGAAAAGTATGAATACAACCTATAAAACAGTCATTGCTACAGGGATCAGTTTAGTTGCCTTGTTCCTGAGTGCTACCACTGCTTTTGCAGATGGAGCTTCAGCAACACCTACTCCTACCCCAGTCACTCGAGAAGAGTGTACAACTGGTGCGTATGGACAACAAACCTGTAAAAATGTCCCAGTTGAGAAGGTTCATCCTCCAATTGCCGCTGGTTTAGGTGACAACATCGTGTTTGCAGTCGCAGCCTTGTTCGTTCTCTCAGCCGCTGGATACACCTATTCAAAGGTCAACGCCTAAGAGTTCAAAAAGTGCTCGTTTGAGCATTTTTACATCGATTTATAGACCCCTCCAAATTGGAGGGGTTTTTGGTTCTGAAGCGCTTAATGCCTAATAAAACCAGAAATAGAGACAGACCAAAAGGCCAGGTAACTATCCTATAACTTGAAATTGGCGGCTTTTTGTGGTATAATAAACCCCTTAAAAAGTTAATCTGTAAACGCATGCCAGTAGAGAAATTGGCCGAAGACTTCGACCCACTTCTCTGCTTGAAACCTGTCGCTCATGAGGACTTGTCCTCAAACAGCGACACTCTTGCAGAAAATATTGTCCGCGTTTCACCCTTTCTTTCATTACGAAAGCCAAGGCAAAAGCGTAGACGAACATTAACAAGTCATATGTTTATAACAAACTAGTTTTGTGTTCTATTGTTGTGCATCGCGATTCTCCTACATGAGTAAGCACCGTTTCAACGTTCGACTGACCGACGATCATATTTATATATAGATAGTATGATGCTCGGTCAGCCGGACCCCCTGAAAAAGGGAAACGGCTGCGAATCAATTTGTTCGCTTATGGGAGCATTCCGCTCCCAAAAACTCAGGAGAGTATCAAGATGTCCAAGTTACCGCAACTCGACAGAATGTACGAAAAAGATGTTGTCGAACACGAAGAAGGTGAAGCCGATGTCACTCCCTCGCGCCGCACACCGGTTGCGGTTAGCAGCCGCCCACGTCGCCTAAACTGGAACTGGAAAAGGATTTTGGCGATTGTGTTTGTAGCTTTGGTAGGTAGTGGTTTTTTTCTGGCAATCAGCCAGATTAAGCCCCTTACTCCCGAAGAGCAGGCTCAGGCAGCACAGGGTGCGGTCGCAACAATGACCGCCATCCCGCTGCAACCGACAGCTACAGCAACTTTCAATTCGGAGGATGCGACAATTGTCGCCCTCCAAGCGACAGTTGATTTTGCGACACAGTCAGCGCAGCAAACTGAGGTCAATGCCCAGGCAAACAGTGTAGTTGGGACCGCGCAAGCGGAAACAACTAAAGTGATGGACGAAGCAAATGCTACAGTGACCGCGATGTTCAATGGTGGTACAAGCGTTTTTGCAACAGAAACGCCAAATCCGGTAATTGTCGTCACAACAGTCGCGCCTTCACAGGTGCCGACGCAAGTACCATCAACCGCGTGCACTTTGAACAAAGACGCGGTGGTTCATCTGGGAATAAATGCACCAGCGTCCGATATCAAAATTATGGCAGGCAGCCAGATCATCCCAGTTGAGAAAAGTGGGAGGTGGATTAAAATCCTGGTTGCTGGTAAAAATCTTAGCGGATTCGGACAGTGGTGGATTACTTCAGATATCTGCGACTTCACAAACGTTCCAGAACGCGCCACGGCAACATCAACACCAGAGGACCCGACTCCCACCCGGGAGGTCGGGACACTGGTAGTGCCAACCGTCATGGCGCCTTCACAGGTGCCGACGGCAACAACAACATCCACGCCGTTTAGGCGTGGATAAAAATTTAATAGGCCGAAAGGCCAAAACATATGACTTTGTCACAAAGGGCGACTCACGAGGTCGCCCTTTTCCTTTAACCTTGGAGTTGATACTCGAAGGTTTAAGGAAAACCACCTTAACATAAGTTCCACATTCCTCTTTTTTCCTAACAACTCAATTACTCTAATCTACCATATTTAGTCCCATAGCATTGCATTTTGTGTCTTTTTATGCTAAAATACCGGCATCAAGTAAGGCATGTGCCACTTTGCGTGGTTTCTTGTCTTACTCGATACTTATTACTCCAGCGTAAGGCATAAGAGAGCTTGCTCTCCGCCGCTTCACGCAGGAGAGATCTTTAACAAGGCATACAGGAAAAATCTCATTTAAAAAATGAGAATAATTCGTCGAGTCTAGGAAGAGGCAGAATTGGAATGTCATCTTCTTGTAAGAAGCCCCCTTTAGAATACTTACATGAGAGATGAAATACAGTATTGGAAAGTAAAAAGTTTATTATTAAGTGGTAGTAGTTATGAAGAAGTAAAAAAAGAGGTCGATCAGTTTTTCTTAATCTTAAAAGGAAAAACAAAAAGAAAGATGAGTATCCGATCCAGATACTTTAGGAAAAGAAAAGTTTTTTTTGATTACTTTTGGGATCATATTTTTCAAAAACCAAAAAAACAAAGGTTGGTAAGACTGAAATTAGTCAGTTGCGCAATTGAACTGATAAAAAATACTACTCTAGTTCCTAGTCAAAAAATAAATCCTAATAAATCTAGTGAAATATTGTATCGCTTTTATGGACTCACAACTAAGAAAAATGTCTTTGTTCTACAGATAAAAGATACAGGTAAGAGTCTGCAATTCTTGTCAGTTTTTCCCTGGAAATAAAAAACTCTCCGCAAGTGTAGTATATGAACTACGGGCCGAGAGTTTAATACAGAAATTATAACTCAGAATGAGGGAAAAAGTCAACAAAAATCTCATTCTCCTTTCCCTCGACTCGACGAAAAAAAAAGTTCCTCCAAGATAGTTACGAATACCATTTTCAGGACCGACAAACCGATGTGGGATGCTTAAGAGAAACAGCACCCTAGATCGGTTTGTCGCCCACCCGAAAGGGAATGAAATGGCAGAATCGTAAATTCTATCTATCGAGGTGTACACATGTACAAGTTCCGCAGTTTGTTAGTCTTGGTCGCCATGGTGGCGATGACACTGGTTACAACTGTTTCAGCGCGCGACGGCGCAAACTCAACCCCGACCCCCGATGGGTCAAAAGTTGTGGATGGGACAACCTTATCTACCACGGAAACGTGGCCCGAATTGGCTGGAGAGTGGGTCATCACCTACAACGTGAACATCCGCAACTTTGCGGACCCCGAATCAAACGACGCCGGCGATCTTAACGTCGGTGATGTTATCAAGCTGGTCGAGATCGTCGTCGTCCCTGAAGGGCAAGTTTGGGGGCTAGGCGCCTCGGGTTTGTACGTTCAGTTATGGGACGGCGAAAGCCGTGAGTGGAATGCTCAACCGACCACGCTGCCCACACTGGATGTTGATGGACAAGTGCTGGTGTTCGATTTCGCCTCGTACTTTGAGGCGTTGGCAACAGCAGAAACAAATGACCCCGTGGGCGAAAGCTTGGGGTGGTTGAACACTCGTTTCGATCTAAAAAGCGGTCAGGGGAATTTCCCAGGGTCCGTTGGCGGCTGGAATAAAGGTGATAACGTCACCATCGTTGGTCCTGCGATTTTTTGGACCGACTTTCACAAAGGCAGTAACGTGCCGGCTAACGCTGAGCGCGTTGCAGTTTCAGGACAATGGGGCGTCTGGTCCGTTGCTCCTGGCTTGTCAATCAGCTTTGACGCCGTTGACGGAGGGCGTTGGGTCGCGTTGACCTACGTCCAGACACCCGAAATGCTTGGTCAGGGCGGCGGTTCCGCCTGTGCTGAATTCAACGTGTTGGTCACCGACATTGCTGGTCTTTCCCCTGAAGACGCGGTCCAATTCATGGACGCATTCAAGGGCGAAAATTCCACGCACGACAGCCGTTACTTGTCTAACGACGACAGCACTGTCACCATCACCGACACCCAGATCGCCGTTTTCTGGCGCGACTGGGGTTCGAAGGGCGCACCGCAAGGTGTTAGCCCGTTGACCATTGACAGCACCGCCGGCGGTTACGGCGTTTGGCAGGCGATGGGTCCGTTGACGCTGAACGGCGTGAATAACGGCGGTGTCGTAATTTTTTCTTGCAACGGCTAACCCCGTTGCTCCATTTTTTTCCTGTATTACCTTGTCTGTCCGCTCCCTCAGTCCTTCAAAAGGACCGGGAGCGGGCACGCTCTTGAGTTTTGGATCTTTTAATAGATCAAAGATTGAAGAGCGTCACTTTTTATTACGAATTCATTATGAAACAGAACACGACACTAGCTTCTATTGTTCAGCTCATCAGCACTTTGGTGTGGGCTGGGGTTGTTCTGGCGGTGTTATTTTTGATCCAAACTAATTTGGGTCAATACTTTAAAATGCAACAAGTCTCTCAAAAACAACAAAGAGTGTTCGGTTGTGCTCAGGTTAGTAAGTCGACTTATACAGAAAAATCTGCAAACTGGGAGCGCACGACAGAAGAGCCAAATGATCGTTTTTATAACTCTTGTCTGAATACTATCCCACAAGAATAATCTCATCAGCTATGAGTAACTCTCTTATTAAATCTCCACTCGTTTCGGTACTGATTCCGGTTTACAACGGAACCGAGTACTTGGATCAGGCGATCGAATCGGTCCTCAACTCTACTTACAAAAAAGTGGAGATTATTTTGGTCGATGACGGTAGTAGCGATCAAAGTCGCAAAAAATGTCTCGGATATTCAAAGAAATATAAACACATTTCTTTTTATGGATTTCGCAAAAATAAAGGCATGACCCGATGTCTCAATTTTGGTGTCAAAAAAGCACGCGGCAAGTATATTGCTCGTCTCAATCAAGATGACATCATGGTCAAAGACCGACTCGAAAAACAAGTGAAATTTCTAGAAAGTCGCCAAGAGTACGTCATTGTGGGAGGCGCGATCAAGTTATTCACCCAAGACAATCCTCAGTACGACGTCATTAAATTCCCTAAAACTGACTCTCAAATCCGTGACCAATGGATGATCCTCAGTCCTTATTCCGACCCTACTGTCATGTACCGAAAAGATGCTTGGCTTCAAACCGATGGCTACAGTCAATATTTTTGGCCAGCTGATGACGTCCACATGTGGTATCAACTCGGAATGCTTGGAAAAATGGCCAATTTACAAACCGTACTGACTCAAGTCCGATGGCATAGTGATTGTGGATCTATCAAAAGCCACTCCAGACAAATGAAAAAAACCTGGGCCGTCCATCAATGGGCTGCCGAGTGCATTCAAGCACCTAGTTTCGGTGATCGAGTGTTCTGGATTGCTGAGCTAACAGCGGGGTACCTCTTTCCAGCACAATTCAACTGGTGGGTCTATCGAGTGATTCGTCACGTCCAAACACCTTTACTACGCTTGTTAAATGACTGGAAACGGCTCATCAGCAGCCTGACACAGTTTCAACGCCCCGTCTTTTCCTTCGAGAAGTAAACACACTTATTTGTGAACATGTTTTCTTTTCTTGAACATAGAAATTAAGACACCAACAAAGACGCTACTCGTCACACTCCACCCCAACCAAGACAGTAATTCAGGCCAATAAAACACATAAAAATGCTGCGAAGCGCCATGTGTTTCTATGTCAGGATTCAAAACCCAGCCATTACTCCACCCATTCACTTTGACATGCCTTGCATCTACACGACCAAACAACAACGCACTGAGAAATGAGTTCCCTCGATAGATCCCCCACTGAGTATCAAAAGCCTGACCAAACTCTATTAACGACTGCGTTTTCTCATCACTCTGAGGAAACAAGAAATCCATTTTCCATAAAGATGGCAACACCCTCTGACTAGCAGTAATTTGGACCGGCACATATGAATGAGTAACGTTCCCAAAATCAACAAAGAAACTATCCCAAGATCCTGGTAATGCCATCACATTCATCTTTGCTATCTCCAAAAGACCCTGATTCTCTGAATGTTGGGTGATTTGAAATGGAATAATATTCTTCTCATTTTCAACACCTAGTTGTGGCGGAACCGTCGTAAACACTTCATGAGTAGGTGTGATTGTAAAAAGTTGCTTGATCGAGTTGACAGCATCCTCAGTCTCACCACCCAGAAAGGCATCTGACCGTTGAAGTGTTCTGAAACCAGGAATGTTTGGGAAGAGTGAGTATCGAGACAAATATTCATCTTTATATCGTCCTTTTTGTTCCAATAAAAATTTCGGATCTTTACCCGAGTAAACCATGTACTGCGCCGTCCACACATAGAGATGCTGCGGATTAAATGGAACAAAAGTGTAAAACCCTTGCTGACAATCTGAAACATACCCAATCGAACGAGTCTCGTCAAAAGTTCTCACCGTCCGGTAACCCGTTTCCTTTTCGCATCCCCGAGTGAAACTTTCAACCATTTGCTGCCGCTCTGAATTCATGAAAAATGCAGAGTCAGAAAAAACGTATGGAATATCAATACGATCGATGGCTTCAAATGGTAAAGAATCACCACCGTTGGTTTGATTCAACGTTAACTCACCTGAAGTACCCACTGATCCAAAGACATCTGTTTGGATCTGGCTTAACTCAAAATGAGAAAAATCCTTATTAAAAGATGGCAGTGTAAATAGAACTTGGACATCACTTTCTCGCTGAACTGATTTTTCCAGTGGTGCCCATACTTCTCTCTGTGTGTTAATCTCAATCCCTTGAGTCGTATTCAAACACTGACCAGTATCAGGATCAATAAAGCATAACCCCAAACTCATCCGCTCGGGCAAACTTTTAACATACGTATCTGTCTCTCGGGATGTCTTTCTTTGGAATAAAGCAGAATTAATCACTTTCTCGTTGATATTTTTTTCGAGTTCAGCCTGCGCTGTAAATTTGACTTCCACATGTTTTACTTCTTGAGTTCCACTCTTCACTACAGGGAAAGTCAGGCAACTCGTACCTTCTTTGGTTATCACCTGTATACGATCAGTTAAATAGTCCAGAGATGATTGATATCCACTCGTCTTATCTTTAAAACAATTAAAATCAGCCGTTTTCTCGACCATGTTGGTTTTCAAATCAACAGTATCGTTCTTCTTTAGAAGATTAACTGTAAAAGTTGAATCTGATAGCAACACGGTTCCCAAATACCCAGCTGTTTGTGGGATGGGTAATACTTGTGGGCCGATCTGTAAGCGATAATTTGCTAACACATCGTCAGAGATCATCGCCCAGTTCCCAACTACTCCGTCTAGCGATTGCGTCGCCGCCGAATTCAGACCTTTTTCAGGCAACTGAAAGTCAAAATTAAACTGAGATTGCTCGGAAATGTTTTGAAAATCTAAGGGGTTGGATAGTCTTTTCAATCTGACTCGAAGACCTTCGTTAGATCGTTCAGTGAACACAGCAACAAGCTGGCTCTCTGACTCTGCTTTCTCAAATCCCACATGAGAAATAGGATCTGTGGGTTGATACTTTGTTTGTAGTGTGAGGTGTTGTCCCCCTTCAGTGAGTTGACTATCATATCGATAAAATGGATACGTTCGAAAAGTTTTCGAAGCCGTATCTTGAATATAATCCTGGCCCTTATCCATCATGAAGTTGACGAAGCTATTTTTTAACGCAGGATCAATCTCGACAACTTGCGAATGTGCTTGAAACATTTTCGGACTGGTAACTGTTTTATACACAATCAAATGTGGAGGCTGAGCATTTGAAAAATTGCCCGACAAAGGCTCATCAAAAATCTTTATGAATAATCCTGCTTGCTCCGCCTCCTGAACAATTGCTTTGGAATCTTCAAGATTAAAATCACCCCAGTACTGTGAATTACGAGCCAATACTTGTTTATCTATTGACTCATCAACCATCACGAATTGAGTGTCCGTTTTTTCCAACAAATTATAGAACTGCAACGCTCGTTGTTTGCGATAAGGTTGCTCTAAATACTGCCCATTTTGTAATGTTGTGAGAATGGTTTGATCAAGCTCATCGTTTTCGACACTCGCCGGCTCAAATGTACGATCGATCAACGCAGACGGAAGGAAAAAGTGAAAAAAGGAGGAACCAACGTAACCCCACTGATAGGACTTCCAATATGAGTACCGATCAAATGGTAACTGCAACACCCTACCGGTTGAATCATTGGCAAGTAACTCTGAGACTTGTTGATATTGAGTTGGAATGTTGACGTGCACTATTGGACTAAAAAATCCAGAATTCATCCAAAAAGGTGCATATGGATAGATGACAATAAAACTAAAAATCAGGATGGTACTGAGTTGAAAAAATCTCCCTACACTCTTTATCAAATACTTTTTGAAGAACTGCATGCTCCAAATCACCATCACCATGAATAAGGCAGCTGACGTTGAAAGACTGATGACCAAGAGCTGACTAAATTTTTCAGCCCCAAAACGGAAAATGATCTTGAAAAAAGGAATATTTGCTCCCAAGAAATCGTATATAAACCCTGTGGGAGGGTTCTCTCTTCTCAACAGAATAAGCGTGAGGACAGCTAAGCACACTATCCACAGCAGCTGCATGTTCTTTTTATAAATAGACACAAAAAGAATGAGAAATAGACCAGTCAGCCCCAAAAAACTTGGGATGAGAATGAGGATTCTTAAAAAATTGCTTTGCGCTAATTGGTCCACCAATGGATGAAGGTATGACTGCAATCGATCAGGCGCTTGATATGTCGTGGTGAAAAAACTTGGTTTGTAAGTAACGATATTTTCCCATGAGAAATTCTTCTCAGCTTGGTTGAGCTGGATTTCGTTGACTTCAATAAACGTCGAAGCCAACGGCAAGATCGATGATTTTTGCGTAGCATAGTTGATGAAACCAAACAGCCAAAAACTATTTAAGAAAATAAATAATAAACCTGTCAGAAAAAAAGACTTGAACAACCGCAACCGCGACACACCAATCATCATCAAAATGAGACAGAAAGTTAAAAAGACGGTAGCGGTCAAATAACTCGTGCTTAAAAACAAAGTGAAGATACAAAAGAAGAAGACATTACTCTTGGACCACAATCCTTTACTGAGTCTCAGAAAAAACAACAAGACAACTGGAAAAAAAGCATACCGAGCCACATACATCACGATCGGCAAATAGAAAGTTCCAATAGTGTGCAGGCTAAATAAATACATTAAACCTGCCAAAAAACCCATTAACTCCAAATAGAAATGTCGTTGAAAAAGTTTCAGCTTACTCTCTTTAGCTATCTCCATGCTCAAAAAAAACATCCCCAAGCACCCTGTGCCCAACAGCAAGAAATAGTACACCATGTTCAAGACTTTTAATTTGAAAAATAGCGATAAGAAAATGAAGAAAACTACTCTGAAGATGTCTACCCCTTCTGAATCATTCGGAGCACCCAATCCTCGATACTCCCGCCATGAAGAAAAAATAGTTCTAAACAGATTGAGTGGTAAATCCAGATGGATACCAAAATTATCCCAACCATTAATATCGATTGAAACACTGAAATTCCGAACAATGATGAGGCCCAAAATTACCAATAGGCAGAAGATTCCCCAATGCTTTTTAAAAACTCGACTCATCATGAATTCATTATATAGTAATCCTACCTAATCAGCGGTAACCCTCTTTAGTACTCCACTCGTCTCGCGTACCGGAAGATCCGGACGGGAGAGTTTAGGTACTTGCAGGTATAAAGGACGATGTCGGCGTTGTAGTCGGTGATTTGTTGGCCTTCTTCGCCAGCGTAGATCTCGTACTGAAATCGTCGGTGGTCCCAGATGATTTCAAAAGTGTCTCCAACTCCAAGTTGATCAAGGTGGTAGAAAGAGTTCTGGCGACGAAATTGGTCAGACCAGGCAATATAGCCATATCGATGCGCCACTAAGATGGTTGGGAATTTTTTTTGTTGAGTCGGGTCGGCAAAATCTGGCACTCTCCAGACTCCTTTCTTCAAGGCTGACTCGTGTGTCTCGATAGCTGACTCATTGATGTTCGTGATCACGTCGATCTTGGGAATCACTAACCAATTGCCTTCTGGGAGATACTCATTTTTCTCGGGGAGGCTCGTTTTTGAGTACAGATTACCGTCAGTGAACTTTCCCCCCAGTGCTGACTGATCGACTGCAGTTTGAATCGGTTCGGTCTTCATCGGAATGACGGCGTAGACGAGATCTGGAAAGAAAATATAGAGCAAAATGGCCAAACTTACGACCATCCCGGCTAATGACAGCTTAGAAAGTATTTCTAACATCAACGGCTGAGCGGCACGCTTTTCTGGCAAAGATGGTTCAGCGTTGATCCTGGCTCGGTCTGGAAGAAGGTATTCCGGTTGCGAAGCAGCCTCTTTCAACCAAGAACTATCAAACACCACTTTATTGTCTGGATTAGGATATACATCCTCGCTTAATATGATCGAGGAAGTTGATCCTCTCTTGAGGAATTTATTGATTTTCTTGGCAAATAATGGTGTGTAGTCCCGAATAACTTCCCAGGCGAAATAGACCAAATTCCAGATAGCTCGTAACGAGATCCAGATCAAGGCCCCCAGGACAATCAAGACATTGGCCAACACCTTCAATAATTCCATAGTCCGCATATTATAGGACATTTTCCTCGAAAAATCAAGATAAAATTGACGTTTTTACCAGGTTAGATATACTCTTCTACATCAATCAAGACGTCAGTCTTGACCGTATATACGAAATTTGTTAAAGTGTATATACACATATGAAAGTCTTACCAATCAAACTCCCAGATGAAATGTATGACGACCTCAAGGCAGTTTCCGTCCGAGACGGCATGCCCATGGCTCAAGTCATTAGAGATTATTTAGGGACTAAAATCAAAAAAAAGGCAAAGATATTCAAGAAAGAGTTAAGAAAACAACCAAAATCTTTCGATTTTTCTCAGCTAGGAGAGAAAAATGTATATACAGGTCCAACATATTTTGATGAGCTAACAGATGACGAGATTCTTTATGATGATCCTGTAAGAGTTCTCCTACGAAAACTTCAAAAAAAAATTCTGCCAATTCTGAAAAAACATAATGTTAAAAAAGCAGGCATTTTTGGTTCTGCCACTACAAATGACTTTAGCTCAGAAAGTGATGTTGATTTGCTTTATGAGCCACCACCAGGTACTAGCCTTTTTGATCATTTTCAGCTTAAGAATGAACTCGAAGAAAAATTGAAACGCCCTGTTGATTTAGTTGAATATAAATATTTAAAACCTCGAATTCGAGATCGAGTTTTACAACAAGTACAACCAATTCTATAATTTTATGTTTTCATTGCGTGACCCCCTGCTCTATTTAGATGACATTCTAGAGTCAATACAAAAAATTCAAAATCATATTGCTCATATGTCATTTACACAATTTGTGGACGATATAAAAACCCAGGATGCAATTCTGATGAGATTACAAATTATTGGAGAATCATCAAATAAACTTGATCAAGCTCTGAAAAAGAAATATTCATATATACCTTGGACTCAAATTGCCGGTTTAAGACATCTGATTTCTCATGATTACGATAGTATTAATCTAGAAAGAATTTGGAATACTCTTTATAAGGATATACCCAAGCTTCATGATGACATCCAAACTGTAGTCAAAGAATTAGAAAATAAAGCTTGATCACCCTCTGGCTCGATCCCAGTTGATCCTGCTATACTTGCACTATGTCTACTGAACGCCGGGTGACTCTAGAGCTGAGGACTGCTCGTGATGCAGAACATACGCCTGCGGCTGCTGCTCAGTTTTTCACTACCCTGCCCAACCCTCCATCTGGGCTCTTCCACTTTTGGAAACACGCACCTGTCCTCACATTTGAAATCCTCAATCAAGGCCAAGTGACTTTTTTCTTCGTAACGGTTCCTGAATCCATGGTCGAGTATGCAAAAGGTCAGTTGACTGCAGCTTACCCTGAAATTTTGATCAAAGAGCTCGAACATGACCCTTTTATCGAGTTTCGCCAAGACCCCACTCCACCGCAATCAGCTGCCACTCTCAAACAAACGGGCAGTCATTACTTTTCTCTCAAAACATATCAGGATTTTTCCGAGACCGACCCACTGTCTACTGTATTATCGACATTAAGTAAAACGATGCCTGGTGACACGATATTGATTCAGTTCACTGTTCGGAAAGCTAGAAATCACTGGAAGAACCAGGCAGAAAAATATGTTCAACTTGGAGTCAAACAAACAGATGGAACGTATAAGCCCCACCCCCAAAAAAGCGATATCGAGAAAAAAGTACTGGAAACTGGATTTCAAACTAATATTCGCGTGTTGGTCCAGAGTGTGGATTCTACTCGTGCTGAGATGTTGCTCCAATCTGTTGGCCAAGCATTTCACTCCTTCGACTCTTCATTGACTCGCATGGAGCTCAGAAAACCTTTGATTGCTAAGTACTCTCTTATCAAAAAAATCCTGACCCGTTCATTTACCAAACTCCCCAATCAATACTTCTCGTTGTCAGAGCTCGCCACCATGTTTCACTTGCCGAATAAACAGCTCTCCACGATTAAAAATATCGCTTGGGGCAAGAACTTGCTCGGTGAACCACCAGAAGACTTGCCTTTTTTTGAAAATATTCCCGAAGAAGAGCGAGACAACGTCAATCTTTTTGCTAAAGCTGAGTACAAAAACCAACAACGCATTTTCGGGATAAAGGATGTTGACCGTCGCCGCCACATGTACGTGATTGGAAAAAGTGGCACCGGTAAATCGACACTCCTCGCGAACATGGTCATCAATGATTTGAAGCACAATAAAGGTGTGGCCGTGATCGATCCACACGGAGATCTGATCGAAACGGTTTTGAACTACGTCCCAAAGCATCGGATTAACGATGTGATAGTGTTTGATCCGACCGATACAGAAGCTGTCGTCAAACTGAATTTATTTGAAGGTGGAAATATCGTCCATCGAGAACTGATTGCGTCAGGAATTGTGGCTATTTTTCAAAAGTTGTATGCCAACTCTTGGGGGCCAAGACTGGAATATATTTTGCGTAATACATTACTAACGCTGTTGTCTCAGAACGCAAAGCTAGATGACATTTTACGCATGCTGACTGATGTGAAGTATCGCAAGCGCGTTGTCGATGAACTTGAAGATCCGGTATTGAAAAATTTCTGGGTGGCAGAGTTTAACACCATGCAAGATAAACAACGTAATGAAGCTATTTCGCCAATCCTGAACAAAGTGGGACAGTTCGTGACCTCTCCTCTCGTCCGCAATGTGGTGAATACGCAAAAAAGCTCGTTTAGTATTGAAGAGATTATGGATGAAGGCAAGATTTTGTTAGTCAATTTGTCGCAAGGAAAACTAGGTGAAGATAACACTGCGCTGATCGGGGCCATGTTGATTACTAAAATCCAGTTGGCTGCCATGAATCGAGTCTATATTGAAGAAGAAAAACGTCGCGACTTTTTCCTGTACATTGATGAGTTCCAAAACTTCGCCACGACAAGTTTTATAAAAATTCTGTCTGAGGCGCGTAAATATCGATTGAGTCTGACACTGGCTAATCAATACATCGATCAAATCCCTGACGAGATCAAGTCCGCTATTTTTGGAAATGTCGGAAGCATTGCCAGTTTTATCTTGGGCGCTTCAGACTCAGATTGGATGACCAAAGAGTTCGGTAACAAATACACCGCTGAAGACCTCGTCTCGCTCGCTCGCTATCAAATCATCATTAAACTCAGCATCGACAATCGATTGAGCCAACCATTCCCTGCCATTACGCTCGGCCTCGCCAAGAGCAGTAACATGAATAAACAAAAAGTATTGAAAGTTTCCAGAGAAAGATATGCCAAGAAAAACGAAGCAACCTATGACAAACCACCTGCTATGCCAAAAGAAGAGTACGTAGAACCACCGAAACAAACTGAAGAATCAGTCTGAGGTCTGCTGAAGCTGCTCATGATGAAGTGATTAAAGCTGTCTTGATTGTTCCCTTGAGTCGAGTATTTTTTTCAAATCAGCATGAAGACCGAGAGGCTTTTCACCTTGTAGCAAGTTAGTTATTTCTTGCGATTGAGATGAGTCCACCGTCTGGAGTAATGTTGACTGCTCTATACCCGCTCCGTTTGGGTTTCTCAACAAATCTTCTAATCGTCTCCTCAACAACTCTTTTGCAATATTCGCTAAATCATTAGCATTCCATTTTTCAAATGAATCATCTTGGGGCGAAAATCTCTGAGCATCACAGATAAAATATATCAAATTCACAATCTGCCAAGCATCCGCTGTATCTTGCGATCCGATCAACCGTTGCTCTAATTCCCTCGGAAGAAACTGGCCTCGTTCCAAATCGGTAATGATATTAGTAATACTGAGATCCTTGAGCATAATTCACCAAATTATAACAAAGGAAATTCAATACACTACCGATAAACTTGGTCTTTTGAGATTTTAAGAGTACGAAGGATTATTTATCGAAAGATTAGATTGAGTTTTTCTGACAATTCTGCTGATTAAAAATCTAGACAGTCTTTTTTTCCTATCTTCAAATTGGGCTAAATGAAAATGTGTAACATTTTGTGTAACAAAGTATTTTCAAGCAATTTCAAACTCAGAAAAATAAAATTGTTGTGCTCCCACCGGGAGTCGAACCTGGATTTAGGGTTTAGGAAACCCTCGTTCTATCCATTGAACTATAGGAGCAATAGCGGAATTATAGCAAGGTTCTGGATTTTTGGTGCCTTTGGCTATGAAGCATTTCGCCCATGATATGTATCTGGACCTGGAAACTGAATAATCTTGGCCGCCAAAGTTGCCTCACGCAATGCTAAAGCAAGCGTTTCTTCAGTAAACTCGATCTGCCCTGAGTGTTTGATGATCGGGATACCTCTGGCGTACTGTTTAATAAGAAAAATCATTGCCTGGGGAGAAAAATTGGCACTTTCGAGATCAACGATAAAAGCATGTATCTGATTGGTTTCTGTTTTCGATGTAGTTCTATTCATCAAATATTCTTGAAGAACCTCAGGATCACTAAAAATGAGAGCTGGAAAGCAAACTGACGCCCGAGTAGCTTCACCAGTCTCGCCATCATTTACAAAAATAATATATGGTTTTTCGAGATTCATAAGAACCCCTTCTCTACCAGTTTGACAATAAAAACATTTCAAAGTGTAAAGCGAGTATATAACAAAAACATGTCGGAGTGGAGAGAATTGGACTCTCTACCTCTCAGTCCCGAACCGAGCGTTCTACCGATGAACTACACTCCGAATCTTCCAGATAACGATGATTTTACCATCTTGTTGTCTGTTTCAGGATGCCGGTTTAAAAAATAAAAAGGGAGACCACCATAGTCTCCCTTTCCAATTTTATTCTTTAAAAAAACTTACTTCTTCATCTCGAAATCTGCATACACCAATGTCTGAACTGGATTGTCATATTCAAAAAGTTCATCTGAGGTGAACACGATTTTCAGTTCGCGCTCGGCATCACCAGCATTGGCGGAAGCGTGAATAAGGTTGAACTGTTGACTCATCCCGAAGTCACCTCGAATCGAACCTGCTTCTGCTTCTCTTCCCAAGGTTGTACCAACCAGTTTACGAACGACTGGAACAGCATCAATCCCTTCCCATGCCATACAGACAATTGGCATTGAGCCCATGAATGACTTCAAATCACCAAAGAAACTTTTGTCTTTATGCTCAGCGTACCAATCAGATAACATCTCATCAGTCATACTGACCATCTTGATGCCAGCAAGTTTTAATCCTTTACGCTCAAATCGAGAAACGATTTCTCCAATTAAGCCTCGTTGTAATCCATCTGGTTTGACCAGAACTGCAGTGCGTTGCATAAAGCTCCCAATAAATTATTAATTTTTCTCAATAAAAAGTGATTATACTACGCTTCTGGGAAAAAAATGGAATTTGAAGGACAGTTGTTAAGTTTAGAACGGTTAACTGTTAATGGGTTTCTGACTCTTCAGAAAGTTTGTCTGCAGGTTCAGCTGTTGCTTGATTATTATGATACTCTTCAAAATTCTCCTCAGGTTCAGCTTGATCATCACGAGGGGGAAGCCCATTTGATTGTAGAGGATTTTTTTTGTCATCTCCATCACCCTCATTATCTCTCAATCTGTCACGAAGATCTTCCGTAGGATGATCTTGTCCCTCTCGAGCTGGTTCGGCAGACTGTGACTCTGTAGGATCTGTGTTGTTATTTGGCATAAGGAATACTATACACTTCTCATCACGTTTGTTAAATCTTCAACAACTTTTCAAACTTGGCCGAGTTTTTGAACGGGCCGATCATAGTAAATCGAACTTCAGCGGGTTTGATGAGGCTTTTGGCAACTCGATTCACATCTTCCAAGGTCACTGCACTCACACGCTTGATCGTTTCATCAAGCATTACTATTTCACCATCTAAAAGTTGTCTAAGTCCGTACGCTTGTGCAACGCTTTCGCTATCTTCCATTCCCAAAATCAGATGGCCAATGGAAAAATCTTTGGCTTTTTTAAGTTCTTCGTTTGTAACAGGCTTCGTGCCATTAATTAGTGCGTTGAACTCACTGAAGGTGACGGAAATCGCCTCTTCGACCCGTTTTGGATCAACTCCCGCTGACGCCCCAAACATCCCGGTTTCTTGGTAATAGTCCTGGTCAGAATGCACGTAGTAACACAGTCCTCTTTTTTCTCTAACTTCTGTGAATAACCTCGAGCTCATGTTGCCACCAAGTAAGGTGCTCAGTACATTCAATGCATAGCGATCTTTATCTGTTCGTTTGATTCCAGGAAAGGCCAAAATGAAGTGCGCTTGTTCAGTTTTCTTATACTCGATCTTGATGCGTTCGTTGGAAATTGGATTACCTGTAAAAACGTGATTAGTCTTAGTTGCTCGATCTTGACCTGCTTTGGAAAAATACTGCTCTGCAGATTTGAGCAAAGCTGGTTTGGCCACCACATCCGCATCTCCAACAATCATCAGAACCATATTGTGAAGACCATACCAAGTGTTTAAATGAGTTTGAAAATCTTTCTGAGAAATACCTCTAATCGTTTCTTTGGTACCGATGATATCTCGACCAAGTTTGGTCCCAGCAAAGAACATTCGTTCAAATACGTCACCAATGTGGCGCATTGGTGAATCTTCATACATATTAAGCTCTTCAATAATGACGCCCTTTTCTCGCTCGAGATCTTCTTCTCTCAGTTTTGGTGTCAGTAACATATCAGAAACCACGTCGAGTGCAATATCGACATCTTTGCTCGCCGACTTAACATAGTAGCCAGTGTATTCCTTGCTAGTAAAAGCATTGAACTCAGCCCCAATCGCATCAACACTACTAGCAACATCTTGAGCTGTCGGGTATTTTTCCGTGCCTTTAAAAACCATGTGCTCCAAAAAGTGAGAAATGCCGTTTACTTTATCATCCTCATATCTGGAGCCGACTTTAACCAGGGCTAAAACGGTCAAACTCTTCACACCAGCCATCGGGACTCGAACCACAGTCAATCCATTGTTGAGAATATCTTTAGTGTATTTCATAGGTAAGGAGCAAGATAATTATTTTTTGTTAAGTTCTAGCTTAGGTTGTACCACGACTCATCTTTCTCGTCAGTTTCAACTTATGATACAGTTTATTATATATCAATAGATATATTAATGATATTTAAAACATTTTAAATGACTAAAATATTCTTTATTGTATTTTAGTGTAATAATATATAAATAAAGTGATCAAAAATGCTGAGTTAGAATGAGGGTGAGATATGAGTTTCTTTTTTAAAAAATTCCCCACCACTACTCACTTCGGGACAGCATTTCGTATTACGCAACTGTTGCTCGTCTGTGTATGGATTTTCACCGCACCTACGAATCTGTTTTGGAAAATACTGCCCAATTTTGGCTTCGTAAGCGGTTTACAGATAGACTATTTGATTCCAAAACTCTATCTCAGCGATATTGTCGGCTTAGCGATCGTTGGCACGTGGTTTTGGCAAGTTTGGCAAGAAAAGGTTTTAGGTAGGAAGTTTAAAAATTTTCAACTCACGAAAGCAGTACTCTCAAAAATATCTTTACTACTTATCCCTTACAACTTATTATTTACTACTTGCTGCTCGCTCTTCATCGTTTATCAGTTTTTCACTCCACTCCCCATCACTGCATTCTGGTTTCTCGCTTCACTATTACTTCACGGCACGACACTTTTAGTGGTGATGAGTTGGGTTCACCAAAATCGTTCACTCTTTTTTCAAAAAATGCTCATCAGCGTTCTGACACTTACGATCGTATTTCAAGCCACGCTGGGCATGTACCAGTTTGTGCAGCAACGGCAACTCGTCGGCTTTCTCTTGTGGGGTGAGCCTCAATTAACGAGAGATCTTGGTCTAAGCAAAGGCAACTTCGCTTCGATGGATCAAGTGACCGGAAGCCATCTCGGCTTACGAATCCTGCCGTATGGCACGACACCTCATCCAAATGTGCTCGCGGGTTTCTTGGCAATTGGCATACTAATCTTGCTACGTTTTATGCTGAAAATATCCATGAACCCTTTGGAAAAAGTATTGATCGGTTTGGGTATTGGGATAGGTGCAATGACACTTGCACTGACTCTATCGCTGTCCGCTTTGTTGACCTTGCTCATCGGAATACTGATGATTGGTTACGACTCTCAGTTTAAATTTTTGAAAATAAAAAACATCACTCTAAATAAACAGTTTATAAACGTTTGGCAAAAAAAATCGAAGTTGATTCTGTTGGGCATCCTCATTTTGACACCATTTGGCTTGCATGGTCTGAACACACTCACACATCACAATGCTCCATCGTTGTTTCGCCGAGATTTTCTCAATCAAGCAGCAGTCAAACTGTTCATAAAACAGCCAGTCTTTGGCGTCGGGTTAAATCAGTTTACAGTTGCCATCGCGAAGGGCCCACAAAATCAAAAAGAAACGGTTTCTTTTGTGCAACCTGCTCATTATATTACTTTACTGTTTCCAACCGAAAATGGCTTATTAGGAATTGGAATCCTATTTCTTTTGTACCGGTCACTCTGTAAAACCTTTCCTTCATCTCTTTCTGTTTTGGGGAAACATGTATGGGTCATTTTGCCAATCATTTGCTTGGATCATTATTTTTATACACTCACCGTTGGTCACTCAATTTTTGCATTAGGTTTGTTCTTTTTGTTCCTTTAAATTTTAATGCTTATTTTGCGGTAATTAATTTTACCCTCTATTTATAGAGTTTAGCTGCCAACATCAATCCCTTCTTGTTTCATCTTCACCTTAGTGACAGCAATTAAAGTTCGCACAATTTGGTTTTTCAAGAGTCACTACATCTGGTTTTTTGGTATTCAATTGAAAAACAAAATGTGTTCAATTTTATCTTAGGCCTTCGTGTTGGTCGGTGTGTTTGAGTTACTCACTACAGCAACGTCGAATGAGCGCGAAGGGAAATAGTGATGACCTTCATCGTCGTTTGACTATCGCCTCAGTATCAAGTGGAGTGCAGTCGGTGTCCTGGAGGTATTGTCTGCAAAAGATTTTCTTTTTTTTTAAAAATGCACTGTTCATCTGGCAAAAAAAACTTCAAGGCTAGATCTGCAAAGACTCTTCGACTCAAGGTTACTATAGGAAGTCTGGATCATTTTTTCTCAAGAGTTCTTTCGATTTAAAAAGCAGTGGATCGACTTTAGCCAAGTAGACTAACTCTTTGACCATGCTAGATATGACTAGGAAGTAAAAAAGAAGTCGAAATTTGTCATTTAAAGAGCTCGGTTTTTTGATGGGCGGATTTTCATTTCTCCTTGAGGAAGACTCGAGAACACTGACTGCCTTATCAAACAGCTCGCGACTCAGCTAATAATATTAAGTGGTCAAAAGATCTCATTTCATCGAGTGAGTTTCAGGTAAATGCTGACAATCCCCCGCCACGACGTTCACACAGTTTCGGTTACCATGTGATAGTTATTCTTTTATATTTATACGTTTTAGATTGATGTATGAATTATTATTCACGTCACCATCCGCCATCACACGAGCACCAACCTCTGATAGTATTGGTTGTGATTTTTCGCACAAGACTATCGGCGAAAACTCCTTTTAAAATAAAAACACTCGAGATACTCACCAACTTTGAGATGCATTACAGGAAAAATAGCTAAAACCAGTACGGGTATAATTTGTTTCGTGTTATTGATGAAAAAATCACCTTTTTCAAACCCATCCACATCTGGAAGTAGTAAGCAAAAACTCACAACCTCTTTTTTAAAAAACTAGGATTAAAGACGAACCAAGAACACGAAGCTGATACGAACTTTCTTTATTTCAGCTTGATAGCCATTATGATTTTACGAATCAACAACTTCATGCGAGGCCAGTAGGTAAACAGTAGGAAAAGACCGATGTAACTCAAAACTAGCTGCAAAAAAGTAATCTTTTGAACCTCAAAGGCAGCGAAAGGAAAATTAGCAAAAAAATGCACTCCTCTTAAAAAGATAGTACTGAGCCCTTTAATCGGAAAAGCCGTCAAAACTGCCAGCCAGTGGTTGAGCTGTGACGCCACTAGAAAAATTGAAGAGGCGTACATTATGTACGGGATCACCCACAACAAGAAAGTATTTGCGACGACAGCAATCAACGAAACTCTGCCAAACCAAAACAAAATGATCGGCAAGGTAGTCAGATTGGCACCAATGGTCGTCTGTAGGTTTTCTTTGAGAGTATCAGTTATTTTTGAGAACAAGTTTGAACGACCGCTACTTCGATCGTCGTCATCCATTCGTTGGTTGATCGCAAGGACACCGATGGTTGAAGAGACTGATAACTGAAACGAGATGTTCACTAACAAAGTTGGGTTGAAAGCCACCAAAAAAAGAATGCTGAAAAGTAAGACGAACCAAATTGATTTCGGCCGACCACATAACGAAGCCAAAACTGACAACGATGCCATCCACCCTGCTCGCAAAATGGCAGGGTTCGATAATGCTAAATAGACATACCACCACACACTCGCCAAACTGAGGAGCAGGGCAATTTTTTTCGAAAAGACTTTTTGGGCAAAAGACTGAACAAAACCCATTACTACTGTGAGGTTGTACCCCGAAGCAACCACAACATGAATCAGACCTGACGAGATCAAATCATCTTTAAATTGAGTTGAGATTGTACTCTGAGCTCCGATCAATGTACCACTCGCTAAAGCAGATTGGTCGTGAGTAAGGTACTCATCGAAGACTCGGTGTAAATAGTCATTGGTGTCGGCTTGAAAGTCAGCAAATTCATCAATCAATGCAAATGCCGAACCACTCGAGCCTGAATTGAACAACTTAGACGTATTGATCAGTCTAATATTGCATGTGAACTGATCCATCAATCTCGAGGTGCGACTGATAAGAAAATTTCGATTTGTACTATTATAATAGCCTTGTTCAGATTGCACTTTTTCCTGCATTTTTTCCAGGCGGGCAGATCTGGAGAACAAAACCAGAAGAGATCGGTAAAATAAGCCGAAGAGATGAAGTTTATCTGATTGATCAATCAAAAACACCGAGATTGCCTCACGACCCTTCTCAACCCAACTCTCAACACTCCAATCAAACAGCATCTTTACTGTTATTGGGATACTCACCACTGCGTTTTTTACACCCGAATTCAGCGTATTTATTGATTTAGAGCATTTCCAGCTATATTGATATATTTGCAACAATATTATCATTGTTAAAAGTATCAAAGAGTATAAAAATGCATATTTGCGGAAATAAAAACGCCTTCGTGAATAGACCATGAAAAAATATTTACTCGTTTTTAGATGCGAAACATCATTGTTAATAGTTTATTTATATAGGATTCAATTTAAAGCGTGATTTTATCTTTGTTATCATTAAAGATCTTCTGAGTCATGCTCCCCTTTTTGACGAGTTCTTGGAGCGTTTTGAACTGTCGACCAGAAATTATTTTTTGAGCCCGAACAGCGCCAATGCCGGTCAAGGTCTCAAGTTCAGCCTGCGAAGCAGTGTTGACATTAATTAGCGGTTGAGCGGCATGTGTAGTAGTGTTGGTGGAATTTCTTGAAGCAATGATTGAGATATCCTCTTTTTCGTTAAAGAAAGGAATATAAATCTTCTGTTCATCGATCAGTTTTTGCGACAAGTTGAAAGCGTGTGCAGCAAATTCTTTGTTTACTTTAGAATCAAAACCACCGGCTGCCTGGAGTGCGGCAGATAGTCGGTCACCTTTATTAAACGTGTACAGGCCTGGCTTGGCTACTGCACCAGAGATATCAACCATGATTTTGTCACTTGGTTGTTCTTGAGGGGAGGTTGTTTTTTCAAAGTTTGAATGAACACTCGGTTCTACTTTTGCTTGAACTGGAGCTTGCCTGGAAAAGAAGATTCCCATCAAGATCAGAACCGTACCCATCAAAAACAGGGCTGCCGCTACGACGGGGTACAGTTTACTCTGGTATTTGCAGAGCGTCTCGAGATATGGTTGAATGGCTTCTGGTAGTGACATGCCAGAAGTGTAACGAGAGATTCTTACAAGAAGATGACAAGCGGGTCTGCAATTTTGTGTTCTTTTCTCAACTCACTGCTAGATTCACGAGCTTCCCTGGAATGTAGATTTCTTTGACGATTGTTTTGTCTTGAAGCCAAGGTTTAACTTTATCCTGAGATTTGGCGAGTTCGATGACCTTTTGCTTCTCATCTTTATCACTTAATGGGATGGTCACCTCTGCTCTGAGTTTTCCATTGACTTGAATGACCACTACTAGCTGATCAGCTACCAACATTTTTTCGTCAAAAGATGGCCACTGGGATAAGTGGACCGATTGTTGACCACTCTTGACTTGTTGATACAGCTCTTCAGCCAGGAAAGGTGCAAATGGACTCAATACCTGGATGAAGCTCGTCAATGAGTCAACATCTAGTGTCGGAGCAACTGTGTTCTGGTGTTTCCCGGCTTGTTCCCACACATTTAATAACTCCATCATGGCTGCGATGGCGGTGTTAAATTTCAAAGCTGGTATATCATCGTTAATTTTCTTCATCGTCAGATGTAGTTTCCTCATCAGCTCGGGTGCTGGTGAAGTTGCCACTCCACTCTGCAAAGCCTCGATGTTGGTCGTAACGAGCTGATGAATTCTCATTAAGAATCGGTAAATGCCTACTACTGAAGACGTGCTCCACGGTTTGTCGGCTTCGATTGGACCCATGAACATCTCATAGACGCGCAAAGTATCGGCTCCGTACTTCTCGATTACCTCATCTGGATTGATGACGTTGCCCTTGCTCTTACTCATTTTTTTACCATCTGGACCCATGATCATTCCTTGATGACGCATTTTCTTAAACGGTTCATTAATACTCAAGTACCCTTCATCACGCAAGAACTTGGTAAAGAAACGGGCGTACAACAAGTGCAATACGATGTGTTCAGGACCAATCATGTACAGATCAGTTGGTAACCACTTCTCAAGTTGTTCTCGTGTCGCAAACTCATTTTTATCTCGAGCATCTAGATAACGCATAAAGTACCAACTCGAGTCAACAAAGGTATCCATCGTGTCATACTCTGGACGCCAGCCTTTGCCGTACAATTTCTCTACTCGTTCTTTAAATTCCTTGGAGTATGTTAGTGGTGATTCACCTGTTGGTTTGAATTCAACATCGGTTGGCAACAACCAGGGAAGATGTTCTTCTTTGACTGGGTGCGCCGCCCCACTTGGATCGTAGACAATGGGAATCGGTGCGCCCCAATAGCGTTGGCGAGAAATCAACCAGTCACGGAGTTTATAAGTAGTCTGCCAGTTTGCAAATCCTTGTTTGATCATCCACTCAGCCATCTTCTGTTTGCCATCGTGCCAAGCATCCAAACCATCAAAATTTCCTGAATTCATTAATTTACCAGGACCTTCAAAAGACATTTCTGCCTCGGCTACTTTTCGGTCAATTGTTTTGTCTTCATAACTCACGACTTGGATAATAGGTAGTTTAAACTTTGTGGCAAACTCAAAGTCTCGATCATCGTGGGCTGGCACCCCCATCACCACACCGGTTCCCACGTTCATCAGCACATAGTCAGCAATGTACAACGGAACAGCCGAACCGTTGACGGGGTTGATCACTTTCAAACCAGTATCGACACCGGTCTTTTCTTTTTCACCTATCTTGCGTTCTTCTTCTGTTTTTTTGAAAGACTGATCGATATAGGTTTGGACAGTGTGTCTATGAGATTCTGCAACTTGATCCATCAGATTCATGTCGCGAAATTGCTCTGGAGCAATTACTACAAAGGTCGTTCCAAACACTGTTTCCCAAAACTTCGTCCAGACTGTTAACTTGGTCTCAGATCCTTGCATCATAAAATCGATGGCTAATCCTTTTGATTTGCCAATCCAGTTGAGTTGTTGCAACTTGGTTGCATGCGGCCAGTCAACCTCATCGAGTCCGGAAATCAACTCATCTTTGTACTCAGTAATCTTGAAGAACCACTGCTCCATCTGCTTCTGAATCACTTCTGACCCACAACGTTCACAGTGACCGTTGACGACTTGCTCGTTGGCCAGGACGGTTTGGCACGATGGACACCAGTTGACCATGCCATCTCCTCGGTAAGCTAGACCTTTTTTGTGGAGTTGTAAGAAAATCCATTGCGTCCATTTGTAATACTCAGGATGATTCGTGGCGAGCTCATTTGCCCAGTCGTAGGAAATACCGATCCGTTTTATCTGACCGCGAAACGTATCAATGGCATTCTTGGTCGTGATAGCAGGATGGACACCAGTCTTCACAGCGTAGTTCTCGGCTGGCAAGCCAAATGCATCCCAACCAACTGGAAAGAACACTTGTTTGCCATTCATGCGATGATACCGAGCCAAAATATCAAGGGCGGTTTTCGACTCGACATGGCCAACGTGAAGGCCTGCTCCAGATGGATAAGCAAACGCAAACAAGAGATACATCTTCTCTTTTGTCGGCTTTGACTCAGCTGATACAGTTTTCAAATCAGCTGAGTCATCCCGCGCACTTCTGGCGGAGCCTGAGGAGCCAGACTGCTGCGGGTTCTTATGAACCTCATCCTGGAACAACTGCTGCTCCTCCCAAGACTTCATCCATTTTTCTTCAATTGTTTTGTGATCGTAGATTTGAGTAGACATAGGTTCTTAATAGTTACTTATCACTTACAACTTACATTTAGTACAAAAAAACCCTCTCGCGAGGGGTTTGTACACACTCTCCCCTCCAACAACTTACTTGGTAAGAAGAAGGAGCTGAGAACGTTGAATTTCCATGGAGCTAGTATACCACTTTTTCATAAATACTGAATTATTTATGTGTAATTCGAGCAAAACCCATTCTATTTTGATTTGCCAAGTACGCGCAGGTAGGGTTTCATCTCTGAGAGAATCGCAGCACAGTTATCTCCACTTACTCTCAACTCTCTACTTCCTTTGACATTTGGTTTAGAAAGTTTAATGCCAAACTTTTCGCCAATTGTCTCCAACAATATATGGTTTTTGGTTCGTAATCGAAGCGTTCTTCGAAAGTCGCCCGCTCGATCTTTTCTCTCTCGATCAGTACATGTTCCAGAATAATCAAACACTCCGGCCAAAAAGTGAGAGTTTTTGATTCTAGTCTGATATTGTTCTTTTGTAACTTCTAAATGGGAAGGATTGGAATGTTCAAGATATTGTTTTATCACTTCACTTTCTAACTCAGGATCTTTTTTATTTGCCCACATAGAATGACTCTCAAAATAATCCAAGATCAACTGTCTTGACAACACAAAAGGCAATGCCAATAAACTTACTTCTACAGCTGGTAACCCAATGATTTGTACTACTTTTTTATCTATCACTTTCCAATGAGTACCCACTTTCAGTGCAGAACACAGTTCATTTAACAATTGAATGAACTGTGTTCTTTTTTTTTCATCACTTTCTATGAATCTTATTTCAGGAGATCCATACTGTTTTCCAGATCTATTTATTAATTTCAAGCGCAAACTCCCCCCAGACTCTAAAACTCCCGCCAACCATGCACCAAAGTTTGCTGCTTCGTTATCTACTTGAATTTCATTGTTCACTCTAGAGTAATCAACTTTTTTTCGGCGGAGTGATGTTAGAAGCGCATCACATCGGTCCTGTACTGAAGGATTAAGGTTTTGCTCACGCCTTTGTGAACAGCTACCCAACTTAGGATTATCATCAATCGTTCTTTGAAGCTCAGATTCCGACAATTGTCTATTTAATTCAAGAAAGCTTAACAGTGAACAGTAATCTAACCACTCACACTCAGTACATAATCTTTGTTTTTCAACCATAAAACATCTAATAACTAGAAAGGTTGCCGAATTATACTACATCATCAATCTTTATTCAGGATTGATAACTCTGCAATTTTTAGGTTCTCTCTCGGGAATGACGAACTCCTCGAATCGCTATATACTATTTCTATGAACTCAACTGCCCAAACGGTGGCCATCTTGTTTGTCTTGGTCGGATCGTACTTGTGGTTGAACATTCCGGGCTTGAGCTACTACTCTGCTCAGCTGGCTGGACTGCTGGGATTGATCTACTTTGGCATCCGGTTCGCCAAGCGGAAACATTACTTACCGTTGAGCATCGAACAATCGAATCCTGAGTTCGCTTTGATCTCGGCTGCAATCGTCCTCCTGATTGGCAATACCGGAAACATTGACTCCTTCTTTTTCCCATTCGCCTACCTGCATATCTTTTTTTTAACGATGAGTTTACGACCGTTTCAAGCTATCGTAGTCAGCGTCGCGATCGTCTTTTTTCACTATAGTTTGATCACAACATCAAGTACTCAACATATCTCGCAACTGTTATCTCTGTTTTTGATGCAGTTCATCTTCCTGTTTACTAAAAAGCAATACGAAGCACACATCAAAGGTGAACTGATCGTCGAAAAACAGCAAGTCGAGCTGTCGGATCAACAGTCGAATGCTATCTTGTTCGTCACCACATTTTTAAAACCAAAACTCGAAAACCTGCTCCGTTTGTCTGATTATCCTGAAGAAAATAAAGAAGTGATCGCTCGTCAGATCTTGATCGTGCAGGACGCTGTTGAGCAGTTGTTAGAAGTGGTCAACAAACAAGGCACCAATGAATAAATTCTCCACAGTCAAAAAACTAGTCATCGCCACCTTGAGCGTAGGCTGTCTGTTCTCAAATTATGCGACCTCACTCGCCGAGCGCATGACGTCGTCACAATACGTGATTGAGTTCGGGAACTTCAACGTTACGTCTGGTGAGAAAACCAGTGCAAACTATAAAGTCACTGACACCGTTGGCCAAATCTCTCCTGGCGAGTACGACGGAAGTGGCTATGTCGTCAAAGCCGGCTTTCAGTACATCTATCCTTTCCGTACGCTGTCGCTCAAGATTTCAAAAATTACGATCGACTTGAGTGAACTCACCTATGGTTCATTTAACACCGACACCCATACGCTCATCGTCGACACTAACGGAGCCGGCGGGTACGCCGTTAAAGCCTCAGAAAATCACCCGTTGAGATTGCTAAATACGAGTACTGACATCCGAGACACGCTCTGCGACAGCGGCAGCTGCGATGAAAGCACTGCTGGTAGCTGGACGAACGCCAACAATTACGGTTTTGGCTTTAACCTCTCGGGCAACGATGTGGCTACTGATTTTGCCAGCACTAACTACTTCCGACAGTTCGCCGATGTTTCAAATGCGGAAACTATGAAAACGGTCATGTCAGGTACAGGAGTTTCAGTCAATCGTAATGCGACCGTAACGTACAAAGCCTCTCCCCAAGCGACTCAGGCTGCCGGGAATTACGAAACACTGGTCACGTATCAACTAATTGCGACGTATTAAGTTTTTTAAAAATCAGGATGTCTATGGTTCAAAAAAATAAAGCCGCTACTCTCACATTCACACTTGTTTTCCTGACGATGTTTGGGATGCAACCCGTGCATGCACAAAAAGCTGATCTCAACATCGGCATCAGTCCTCCATTGACCCACATCATTATCCAACCAGGAAAAAGCGCACTCACCACGGTGTCGTTGGAAAACCAAGGAAATTTTGATGTGAACCTGACAACAAACTTTGTAGACTTTACGAGTGATAATAAAACTGGAATTCCCGTTTTGTCTGACAACATGTCCTTTTCCTACATGTCATTGCAAGATGCTGAAGTGCATCTCAACACTCCTTTCCTTCTGAAAACTGGGAATACTAAACAACTCGTGTTTGAAGTGGCACTCCCTGAAAATTCAGTTGAGAAAGAGTATCACTTCTCACTGGTCACGGATGTCGAACCAATTCAAAACAGTCTTCACGACCAAAGCGGAACAGCGGTGAGTGGTCAGATCGTCAGTAATTTCATTATTACCGTTTCTCGAACTGCCAAAGATCAAGGAATCATCGAACTTCAATCTTTTGAGGCACCTCTTTTTCTCGACAGTCTATCGGCTATTACAGCCAAAGTCTTTATGCATAATGCTGGCAAAAACACGACGGTCACTTTGGGAAATTTGAGAATTGTGAATGTGTTGGGAAATGTCGTTTACGAAAATGATTTTTTGCCAGAGAACATTTTACCAGGAGCAGGAAGACAGGTCTTTGGTTCAGAAAGCGTCAACAAAGATGGCGAAGAGTACAAAATCGAGCAACCCATCCGATACAAGGGTTTATTTCTGCTTGGACCGTATAAGTTGATCCTCACCTATCATGCACCAGGCCAAGAAGAACAAAAATTTGAACACACGGTATTTGCATTACCGATCTCTGCGCTGATCTTCGTCATCTTGGTGTACATCGTGTACTTGCTCTACACCAAGAGCAACTTGTTTCAAGGTCGTAGTCGTAAAGCCAAACCAGAGAATGGGACACAACATAAGCTCGACTCATAAATGACATTGAATTGAGAACTGATGAAAGACCAACGTTTTTTAACCAAACAAAAATTGAGTATCGCCGGAATGTGCTTGGCTGTATTTTTTAGTTTTGGTTTGATCGAAAAAACTCGATCTGCAAACATGAGTAGTGTCTCAGTCACCTTGGCAACGCCTCGTTTGTCATTCGTTGGAAAGTTAACAACTGGTAATAGCGTCGGTGACACGACAGTCAACATCGTTACTACTGCCGGTGGTGCTTCCTCTACTACCTCGGCAGAACTCGCGGAAGGTGACTCGGTCTTGATCGGTGATACCAGCACAGCAAATACATATACCGTCGCAAGCGCGAGTGCGAATCCTGGAAGTTTCTTGATTCGAACTCCGAGTTTTGCTTCACTCCAGACGAATGATACGGACAGTGGTGATGCGGTCATCGCAACTCAATCAGGCAATATGACAGTACGGTTCACGACTGCCTCAGCGATCAGTAATGGTGCTTTCCAAATTTTAGTTCCAGCCACAACGCTTTCCGGCTCAGCTGGTCGAGCCAATGGAATACCTGATCAAGATGGTTTTGATTTTGGAACTTCGACTCCCACCGTCACTTGCCCTTCTGATGTGGGCTCTAGCTATGACTTCGTCACTGGAACGGCAAGTTCGTCGGCGGTAACTTTGGCAAATGTGACATATCATGCGTATTCATGTCGGTACTCTGGGAGTGGTGTGGCAAGCACGGCTTTTGATGGCACCACACAAGGCACCATCGTCATTAGTAATGTCATCAACCCTTCCCCAAAGATCGGACACGTTCAAGGGTACTCAGATCCATACAAGATATTAGTGAGAAACTTGGACAGCACAGATACGGCGACTGATTCGACCATCGTCACCGTAGGGAATGTTGAATCTGTCAGAGTCACTGCAAGCGTCCCTTCACAAATTACTTTTGGTGTACTCGCTGTAGCTTCAGGAACAACGACGTGTGGACAGACCACAGACGCAACTACGACCACCACAACAGTCCCTTTTGGAACAGTCTCCTCTTCTTCATTTAAGCGAGCCTCCCAAAAATTAAATGTGTCGACAAATGCAGCGAACGGATTTACTGTCACCATTTCAGCAAATGATCAGATGGGAAAAGATGGTGGCAGTTGTGCTGGTGATCCTCCTTCTGGAAATAGCTGCGTGCCGGACGCCAACGTCAGTGGCATGTCACATACAACATCTCAAGATTGGACGAGCACAAGTAATCAAGGTCTTGGCTATAGTCTCCAAGATCCTAGTAGCACGACAACTGAAGCGTTTTCGTACAACGAGAGTGGGCGAACATTTTCCGCTAAACAATTACCAGACAGTGAAAATTCACAATCAGCCCAAACCATTTTCTCGGCAACCGCGCCTGCCACAGATAACAACGTGTATGTCTGCTATCAAGTCATCGTAGGGAGTAGTACAACGGCTGGAAGTTATCAAAATACGGTGACGTATCGAGCAACGGCATCGTTCTAGACAAGACTGATACAGTTTTTAAATCAGTCTTGTCTGCCCGTGAATTTCTGGCGAATCTGATGAGCCAGAATGAACAAGGGCATGCTTCGACCGAAACGAACAAACAACAAGACTGACCAAGGGCATATTTAAAATCAAACTAAAACTATGAGTGTTTTTTTTACTTACCAGAAACAAAGCCTAACAACGATCTTGAGTTGTTTTGTGGTTCTGGCAACAGCAGTACTTCCTCTTACTTTGTTTACATTTGCTTCTGCCGCACTTGCTCAAACTAGTGACGACATCTCGCTCTCTCAACTGACTGCCATCCCAGCTCGACTCGGTGATGAGGACTTCTCGCTCAAAGCCAAACCAGGTCAAACTATTCAAGCTGTCGTCAAAGTGAAAAATGGTTCAAATAAGACTCAACAAATCAGCACAGTTGCTGAAGATTTTGTAATCGGCGAAGACGGCAAACAACCAATCCCAGTGAGTGAATCGACATCCACACGGTGGAGTCTAGCAAAATGGATTACCATCATTCCTTCCACCCACTCTCTCAAACCAGGAGAGCTCGCTACTCTAGATCTATTAATTCAAGTTCCGAATGACGCACTCCCAGGCGGACGGTATGCCATGATCATGCACCGCCCTTCAGAAGAAGGAACCTTGGCAGGGTCTGGAACTGGGATTTCTCAACGAGTCGGGACACTGCTCTACTTCGTGGTCGAAGGTGAGGTCAATCAGGAAGCATACATTAGAGATGTCCAGGTCAAAGATTTTTTTGAGTACGGACCTGTTCCATTTTCATTTGTGATCGACAATCGGTCCGATATTCACATTCATCCTAATATTCAGGTCGAGATTAAAAACATGCTCGGCATCACTAGTGATGTACTCACTGTTTCTTCTCAGAATGTGTTCCCGACTACTCAACGTCTGTTTACTGAAACCTGGAGTAAAAGATGGGGCCTGGGGAAATATACCGCCACGATCAGTGCCAACTATGGAACTGCTGGCAAAGTCGCATTGGCTTCTTTCTCGTTCTGGCTCGTTCCCATTCGCGCAATCTTGGCGATGCTGTTCGTGTTGGTCTTGTTCCTCAGCACGCTAGGTTTTTTCAAAAAGAAGGTGGACACAACTATTCAAGAGAGAAAAAAAGAAAAAGAAATTTTGAGTGAAAAAATCAAACACCTCCGGTCACCAAAGTTGGAGCAGTTCAAGGATGAACAAAATTAAAT
Organism: Patescibacteria group bacterium; assembly: GCA_039934415.1. Classification (GTDB taxonomy): domain Bacteria; phylum Patescibacteriota; class Microgenomatia; order UBA1400; family PJMF01; genus JBDTME01. The sequence goes on along the minus strand of JBDTME010000003.1, from coordinate 32,579 downwards.
TGTAGTAGACTGAAAATATGTTTAGCAAGAAAATCTGGGCTTTATTTATACTGTTTTTCTGTTTCGTCGTCTCTGTTCAATTCAGTCCTCTTTTTGCCCAAGAGAGTGGTTTATTAACCGGTGAAACTGGAAGTACCAATCCCAAAGATCGACCAGTTAACATGAGTTTGACTGTCGAAGACACCGCAGGACCCACGACTCCAACCCTGGTCTCGCCCAGTAATAGTTCGATCACGACTGACAACACCCCATCCTTTGTCTGGGAAGAATCCACAGCTGTTGCTGGAATGAATCATTACACGCTGACCCTCGACGGATCAACGCTCTATAGCAACATTCCATTAACTGCCACATCGAATGTTGATTACACGCTCACAAAGTCGGGAACGCAGTATACCTTGGTGCCTTCTGCCAGCATTGCCGATGGCTTGCACACTTGGAAAATCACTGCCGTTGATAACAATAGTAAATCGGCTGACAGTAGCACCTGGACCTTCACCATCGACACAACCTCACCAACTCTAGTCATCACTCAGATTGACGGGACAACAACTTCAATCTCATCTCAAGATCTCTCAACACGTCCCGACCCCTACCTGACCATTTATACGAATCAACCAACCATCAAAGGCAACTCCGAGGCTGGCGCAACGATTGTTTTGACTGTCAGTCTCCCTAGTGAACCCAGTCAGGTTTATATCATCACGGTTGATAGCAGCGGCAACTGGTCTCAAACTCTCCCGTTGCTCACTCGAGACGTCAAAATTACGATGAACTTCACCGTAACTGACTTGGCGGGACACATCACGACATTAGACAATGTCTACTTTTTGATTGCTACCTCGTTCTTGCTATCGACACCCGTTCCTACTCCTCAACCCGGAGCGACGGCAATCGTCCCGACCCCTGGTCCTGGCATTCCTACAACACCTATCACTGAGACAGTACAAAATATACTCAGTAATTTTGTACCCAGTCAAATACCACAAGTGGTCAAAGATTTCAGTAATGCAACCGCTCCAATAGCCACCGCGTTGCTATCAGTGGCTATTCCAATAGCTGCAACTACACTGGTGGCAACACAGTTCGGCTGGAGTTTGTCTGTTCAGATTTTCTTTAGAATTTTGCAGGCACTTGGGATTCTTCCGCCACCGTCACCTCAGGGTTTGGTTTTTGATAGTGAGACAGAAAAGCCAGTTGCCTTCGCAATTCTCAATATTTCTAGAGTGGATACTCAAGGCACCTCTGAAACGGTGGTCACGAATACTGAGGGGGTGTACGGAGGTGTTCAACTACCGCCGGGAAAGTATCAAATCGAGGTGCGGCACCAAGATTTCGTATTTCCTACGGTAAAAACTCGCCCCACATATTTAACACTCTTTGAGTTCTATAAAGGTGAAGTGTTCCAGGTCTCAAATGAAAAAACCAGACAACTGTTCTTGATCCCTGTCGACCACATCAACCAAGCGCAAGGGAGTGAACGAAAAATTTCCTGGAGTTTGATAAAAGAAAGATTGCTGCGCCTTTCCCAGTATTTATTTCTACCGTTGTTCTTTATCTCGATACTCATCACTCTCTACTCTCCTACCATGATTAACATGGGAGTCTGTGTCATCTACATCGCAATGTTAGTGTTGAAGGTCGTCCGATGGACAAAAAGACCGCTCATCGTCGGTAAAGTGGTCGATAGTAGTGGAGCTCCTTTAGCGAACGTTTTTGTGCGTATTTTTCTACAAGAATCTAATCAATTGATGTCAGTGCTAGTGACTGATAAGAAAGGCTCGTTTAAGGCATTCCTACCTCCAAATGAGTATCAAGTTTCACTGAGTAAGCAAAAGTACGTGTGGGTCGAAGATGGGAAAGTACAAAACTTCTATCTCGCAGATGCCAGAAATGGAAAGGTGCTCGTACTCGCTGTCATGGAAGACGCTCAACAGCTCTACAAAGATCTCTTCGCTTAAGAAGCAAGACTTTAAGCAGTAGCTCGTTGTCATCACTGCTGAACATTACTCCTCTGATTAAGTTCCGTGTTTAGGCATTATGATTGCGCAACTTCACTATTCTTCATCTGCTGTCACTACATTTTTACTGCGAACAATAGAGCCACAGCGCTAGTCCTACTGAGTTCAGTGATCTAGAGCTTCTGGGAACAGAATGATTACTGTACGCATTTTGGGGTCACTCCCTTCCTCATTCTCTCACTAAAAAGAAAAGATTTCCCTCAAAAACAGTTCCAAATCCCGCACCAGTTTCATTAATAAATCAAAAGTTAATTTAGATTGATTCATCATGATATTTAATGATTAATTGCACTTATCACAATAATACTGTTGCTGCTAATTAGCCTGGGGCTGTTATTTGAATCTGGAGGAGATAAAAATCTATTAACGCATTTTATGAAGCTTTAATGCTTCGCTATATTTTTGCCTGCTAGACTTGCGGCAATAAAGATTTTGTATTATTGCATTTATAACGCTCTCCTCGGTTCGCACCAATATAACTATTATTGCATCCTCTTGTGAATCCAGTATAATAGTTTTTAAACAGATCAAACTATCATTCAGAATTTTAATCAAATACAAAAAATGACGCAGTCAGAACAGTTCCCGAAGAATACAGAGTAAACGTTTTCACAGTGCATGTGATTATTACCGAAAAACAGTACAGGCAAAGCTAAAAATTAACAAAACAGCAAACCCGAAACCTAACGTTTTTGTGAAAAGTAATGAAGTTCGATTAAAATGTTCCAGTGTTCGATAGCCTGAAAAAGAAGATCTCTGTAGGCCTTTTCCTCAAAAAACTCACTCCGGCTGGAATGAAATAGTTCAGTCAACAATTTTAGAAAATCCTCTATCATCATTTTAGATTGATAATTCAATTTATTTTCCAGGCTTCCAATATCTATCAGTTTCATCATTGATTTGCTAATACTAGACAGGGCTTCTTGGAGTTGTTTTTTTTTCTGAAAGCTCAAATCCGTCTGATCTGGAATAGCCAGTGAAAACTCTTTTATCTCAGCCACAGAAACCGAAGAAGAGTATTTATCCAGGAGTAGGCTATGGAGTTGCGCTGGAAAAACTGGAAATGAGTAAAAATATACCCCTCTGGTCACCTGAGAGAACATTTGAAGTGCTAGGATTTTTCGGAGTTTTAAAAAATGAGGATCATCAGCTATGGGTTTGAGCAGTATTAACAAGTGACCTCGCATATCACCTTTTTTTCGTTCTTTTATCCGTAAGGATGGGTATAGCAGACTCAGTTTTCCAATGCCAGCATCTGTAATTCGGAAAAAAGATTGACCATTCAACGTAAACCTCTTTAAATATCGCTTCTCCACCAATTGATAAATTGATGAACGTATGCCGCCCTCGGTAATATCCGAAAATAAGTCGTAGTAGAACTGGTATTTCCTCAGTCCCTTCTCTTGAGGAAATCCAGGCGGAGTAAAACTGCTTAGTAATAGCTCTGCTGTTTTTCTCTTCATATTCTTTCACGATTTTTGATAGGCATTACACTACTTACGATCACCGACAGCAAAACTCTCTTCACAGTCGGTATAAAAAAACATCGTATGTGTATAAATTTCGCTTTCCATCTGGTAAGAAAGTTCGTTTGATTATTAGATTACATGATGCGCGCTATTTAAACAATTAACACTTCGTGAGTTTTACCCATTATGACCTTCTTTTTTTAAAGTAATGATGTCTTTCGACCTTATTTGATACTGATTTTAGACTCAAAAATGACTGAGGAGAAAGCTCCCCAAATACTATATACGCACGAGAATTGCTCTCTTGACTTGGTTCTCAAGCGCCCCATACACTTGATGAGTTCCAGATATCTAACGACATCTAATCTCGAGAAATCAATGCTTGCCCTACTTCAAATTTTCTCAGTCAACATTTTCAATCTTCTCAAGGGAGGAATTTTTCCTGTATCGCACCAAGAGCGAACAGGCCTCCAGGCATCTAACGTCTATCTAATTCGTCTAATCTCGAGAAAATAATGTTCGCCCAAATTAAACAGTTTTCCAGCAATTTCATAGGCCTATTCAAGCGAAAAGATGAGGGTGTTTCTGGTGTTGTGGAAAACCAAGAATACGCGCCTTCACCTCAACCACTTTCCGCCAAACATTGCGTGGAGCTGTTTTTGAAAGAACTGAGTTCCCTTTCGGTTAGTAAATCAACACTGAGAAACTACTCCAGCGACATTCTCCAATTCCTCGATTTTTCAAATGACGACAATATTCAGACGGTCTTGAGCGAACAGAACTTCAAAGGCTTCTTTGCTGATCAGCAAGAAAAAGGATTAAAAAGTTCGAGTATTCAACGAAAAATTGTGAGTCTGAAATTATTTTCAAATTGGGTTGAAAAAAACTACTTAAGCACGGAGTCACAACACACGGAGACTCCTCAGGTGGTCACCCCACCCACACCTACTCTGACACCTACTCCTTCTGCATCAACCACCTCAATTCAAGAGCTGCCTGCATTTTTTACTCAACGCCCCCCATCTCAAAATCAAGATGAGCTGAGTGCAAAAGAGACCACAGACGAAAAAACTGCTGACCGCAAAAAGTACCAAGACTGGATTCTCGGCCCATATTTTCATTTGGCGACGCTCGTCATTTTCTTTATATTCATTTCAATCTTGTGGTATCGGCAATTCTTCGTGAATGTTCCAGAGAAATTTGCCTTTCCAGCAGCACCAGTCACCGCCGACAGAATCCTATCTTTTCAAGCGAGGTTGACCGATGTTGCAGGGACACCTATTACGACAGCGACGAACACCACGTTTAAACTCTGGGATGCTTCTTCGGCAGGAAACCTGCTCTGGAATTCGGGAACTTGTAGTATTGACCCAGATCAAGATGGGATCTTCTCGACGATCTTGGGCAGTACTTGTGGCAGTGCGATTGATGCCACGGTGTTTACTGAGAATAGCCAAGTCTGGCTAGAAATTACGGTCGTCTCAGACGTACTGACTCCTCGCCAGCGCATCGCAACCGTTCCATATGCCTTAAATGCGGAAACCCTACAAGGGTTCCCTGTCAACGCAACAGCTGGAGCATCGAAGAGTACTGTGGTGGTAATGAATCAATGGGGTGAAGTGTTACTCGGTGAGCAATCACCACAACTACGATCGGTCGGTGGCACTTTCACTATTTCTGGGGCTACTTTGAACTTAGTCACCAACTCTGGCAGCAATGGAAACATTATCATAGACCCTGATGGGACTGGCACAATAAATCTCAATGGGAATGTGATTAACGATGGATACATCTTCACTCACGGAGCAACGATCAGTGCAACCTATGCTGGTAGTACCCCACTCGTCATCAATGGAACTGGCGGACAAGTATTAACTGTCAACAATGCTGGTGACATTACCACTGCCGGCGATTTGGCAGTCAATGGCGGAGATATCACTTCCACAGGTGATCTTACGATTAACCCTGCTGGTGGTAACGTCATCTTTTCCAATAATACCGTGCTCAATATTGGAGGGGCTGGCGCTCAGGCATATAACTTCTTTGCGGATTCCACAGCCGGTAATTCAACTGCTGCCACTGACAATGATCTCTATATTCAAGATGTTTTAGAAGTAGATGGCGCGGCTCGCTTTGATGGCACCGTCACGGTTTCTGCACTCAATACAGCCGGTGGCATTGTCTACACCAATGGTTCTGGACAACTTTTGACCTCAGCTTCTGGCTCTGGTGGCGACTGTCTCAAATCGGGTGGCACCGGTGCTCCGACCTGGGGTGCGTGTGCAGGAGGTGGTGGAAGTGCTGGCACGTGGACTATTGCCAATGGCGCACACTACCCAATCAATGAAACGCTCGATCTTCTGATCGGTGGCACTTCTACGGCTTCGGCAAAGTTTGCCATCATTAATGTCGACTCTGGCACACCCACCGCTTCTCTCTCTGCTGGAGCCGCTGGTGGTGCGTATTTAACCGCTACCGGTATTTTACAAACCACCGCCGACCAAACTCTAACATTAGGCGGAACGACAACGGGAGACATTTCTTTCTTGCCTTTGAACGGCGCGGGCAACATTACAGCTGACTTAGGCACAACCAGTTTGTTTAATGTTTTAGATGGTAATTTAAAAATCGGAAACGGCACTCCCGGATTAACCTTGGATGGTGAAGACGCATACATTGAAGGCACCTTTGAGGTTGATGGCCAAGCTCAATTTGATGGCAATGTTGATGCCACCAACGGCCTTGATGTCACCGGCTCCAATCTGACAGTGGGCGGTGGTAACTTCTCCGTTGCTCCTGCTTCTGGCAACATCACAACGGCTGGCGACCTGGCAGTGAATGGTGGAGACATCACAACAGCTGGTGATCTCACAATTAATGCTTCAGGTAATAACGTCTTACTGGCTGACGGAAATACGTTGGGAGTAGGTGGCGCGGCTGGTACTACTTTCAACTTTTTTGCGGATTCTACGGCCGGTAATTCTACCGCTGCCACTGACAACGATCTCTATATTCAAGATGTTTTGGAAGTTGACGGTGCGGCTCGTTTTGATGGCACGGTCACTTTTTCAACGCTCAATACTGCCGGTGGCATCGTTTACACCAACGGTTCTGGACAACTACTTACTTCGACTGCAGGCTCAGGTGGTGATTGTCTAAAATCTGGCGGCACTGGCGCTCCGACCTGGGGAACATGTGGCTCAGGTGGCAATGCAGGCACATGGACCATTGCGAATGGTGCTCACTACCCTGTCAATGAAACACTTGATCTCCTCATCGGTGGTACTTCTACTGCTTCAGCCAAATTCGCTATTATAAATGTAGACTCTGGCACACCCACAGCTTCCCTCTCTGCCGGAGCCGCTGGTGGTGCATATTTAACCGCCACCGGTGTTTTACAAACCACCGCAGATCAAACCCTGACTCTAGGTGGAACAACGACAGGTGATATTTCCTTCTTGCCTTTGAACGGCGCTGGCAACATTACAGCTGACTTAGGCACAACCAGTCTATTCACAATCCTTGACGGAAATCTCAAAGTTGGAAATGGCACACCAAACTTAACTCAAGATGGTGAAGATGCTTACATTGAAGGAACCTTTGAGGTTGATGGCCAAGCTCAGTTTGACGGTAATGTCGATGCAACCAATGGGCTCGATGTAACGGGTGCGAATCTGACAGTAGGCGGTGCTAACTTCTCCGTTGCCCAAGCCTCGGGCAATATCACAACGGCTGGCGATTTGGCAGTCAATGGTGGAGATATCACGACAACTGGCGACCTCACGATCAATGCGGCAGGAAACAATGTCATCTTTGCCGATGGTAATACCTTGAATGTGGGTGGCGCGGCAGCCGCGGCGTTTAACTTTTTCGCTGACTCTACGGCCGGCAACTCTACGGCTGCAAGTGATAACGATCTCTATATTCAAGATGTTTTGGAAGTAGATGGCGCGGTTCGTTTTGATTCATCCCTTACACTCTCGACCTTTACGACGAATGGCGGACTGTTGTACACCAATGGCTCTGGCGTGGTCGCACAAACAACAGCAGGTTCATCAGGAGAGTGTTTAGTTTCCAATGCTGGTGGCGCCCCAACCTGGACGAGTTGTAGTGCAGCGGGTTCAAACTTCTGGAGAATTGCCAACGGCGCCATCTCACCTGTCAACGATACACTTGATCTCTTGATTGGAAACACGGCCACAACCTCTGCCAAATTTGCCATTATTAATGTTAACTCTGGAAACCCGACTGCTTCTTTGTCAGCTGGAACTGCCGGGGGTGCGTACCTTAATGCCACAGGCACATTACAAACAACTGACAATCAAGCCTTAACTATTGGTGGTGCAACCACTGGTGACATTACGCTCCTTCCACTCAATGGAGCAGGTGCTATCACCGCAGATCTAGGGGCAGCAACCCTTTTCAACATACTTGATGGAAATCTCAAAGTCGGCAATGGCACTCCAGGCTTAACTCAAAACGGTGAAGATGGGTATATAGAGGGTACATTTGAAGTGGATGGCCAAGCTCAATTCGACGGAAATGTCGATGCAACAAACGGGTTAGATGTCACCGGAGCCAATCTGACAGTGGGTGGTGCCAACTTCTCCGTTGCTCAAGCCTCTGGCAATATCACAACGGCTGGCGATCTTGCAGTCAACGGTGGTGATATTACGACGACCGGCGACCTCACGATCAGCGCTGCTGGTAATAATGTCATCTTTGCCGATGGCAATACCTTGAATGTCGGTGGCGCAGCAGCCGCGGCGTTTAACTTTTTCGCGAGCTCAACAGCTACCAATAATACGGCTGACGGTGATAATGATCTCTACGTTCAAGATGAGTTCGAAGTTGACGGCGCAGTTCGCTTTGACTCTTCTCTAACACTCTCAACTTTTACGACCGACGGTGGACTGCTATATACCAATGGTTCTGGAGTCGTCGCTCAAACTGGACAAGGGAGCGCCGGAGAATGTCTGAAGTCCAATGCTGGTGGCGCGCCTACCTTTAGTGCTTGTGCCAGTGCCAACTACTGGAGAATTGCCAACGGAGCTATCTCACCAGTTAACGATACACTCGATCTCTTAATTGGAAACACGGCCACAACCTCTGCCAAATTTGCAGTCCTCAACGTGAACTCGGGCACTCCGACCGCTTCACTATCTGCAGGTGATGCCGGAGGTGCTTACCTGACTGCCGCCGGATCACTGCAAACCACTGCCAACCAGAAATTGACAGTTGGCGGAGCAACCACTGGAGACATCAACTTCCTCCCACTCAATGGTCTGGGAACAGTCAGCGTTACCTCTGATCTCGCCCAAGGTGCCCGCACAACCTCAGCTCTCTCTGTCACTCAAGCGAGTAACGGCTCTAATAATAGTGCTAGTTCCCTCGTCTCTTTTTCAAATAGCGACACAGGTTCAACCTCTTCTGTTCTAGACTTGTCACAAACAGCTGCCAACACTTGGCTTGGTTTCTCTAGTATTTCTTCAGCTACCTCAGGCATCGGTATCAGCATGACCGGCAACACTTCTGGGGCGATTAGTGCCTTCACTGGGGACTATATTAAAGTCAACCCGGGCCGCACTTTAACAAGTGGTTCAATAGACGATACTGGTAATTATCTCGATTTAAATCGATCAAATACAGTCAACGGTGGCACAACGTATACAATTAGTGGCGATCTCGCTTCTTTCACTTCGACGTGTACCCAAACATCAGGGACGTGTACTGACACTTCCAATATAATATCGGCCGCTCAAAATTATGCAAACGCCTCTGGATCAGTGATTGATATCACCAATGCGGGCACCGGACAAGGTATTTTACTCACGTCCTCATCAACTGGAGTCTTGGCACAACTTGACTCAACTGGCGCAGTCACCACTGCGGATGGACTCTTAATCCGGGCAGTAAATGCATCAGGCGTCATCACTGATGCACTCGATGTTTCTGACGCTGAAATCGTAAATGCAATCAATGTAGGTGATAACTTTATTCTGGGCAATGGCATTCGACAATTCTCCTCTTCTTCAAGCGTCTGGACAATCGAAGACACCTCGGGCAATGACATCGCCACTTTCACTGACGGTGGTACAACCGGTGACCTGGTATTGACCAACACTATCTCTGCTTACGGCAATAGTATTGGACTCAATAATGATGCCAGTGCCAACAACACACTGAGCTTTGGAGCAGGTGCAGGTCAACCAACGGGTGACTTGTACTGGGGAAGCCGATTGCTCTGTACCGCTGCTTCAGTGAACTGTGGCTGGATAGGTTCTACTACTACCACACTTCAAAACGCTTATGATAATGACGCGGATGGCAGTAATGCATTAATCACACTTAATGCTACAGATGGAAGTTTAGTGATTAGGCCAATCGCCGGTACTAACTTCCAGGTGTCTCAAGTGACCTCGGCTCCAACTGGTGACATGGTAGCAATTAGTAACGCTGGCTTAGGCACAACTACCGCTAATGCAAGTGGAATCGGTCTAACTTTTGTTACCGGCGACGGTGCTAGTATCACAAATAATGGTTTAAATATTGCTCTAACCTCTGGTGGAACAAGTGCTGGTGATATTTTAAATGGTATCAACCTCACCCTCACTGGTACTGGAGGCACTGAGACTGGTATCAATATTGGTTCCGGCTTTGATACCGGCATCGCCATCGTTTCGGCAGTTGGCAATGAAGCCATCGATCTCAGTCCAACCGCTGGTATCAGAACAACAGCTTTGATTGATATCAATGAAAACAATACCTCCGGCTCAGCTCCAACTATTCAATGGGACTCAGCTGAAACTCGCGGTGGATTCCTTGATGCAAATATCACCGGTGCTCTATCAACGGAAAACTTCATCGACCTCACCACATCAGGTGCTTTCACCTCAAATCTGATTGATGTCAATATTGGCGCTCAAGCTGCAACTGGTGACGTCATTAATATTGATTTGGGCGCTACCGCGGTCAACGCCCAAGCTTTAGTTGTTGGGAACTCTGCCTCGGTCAGAACTGCCAGTATGTTTGAAGTCAACGATAACAACTCAACTGGTGCGGTCGCAACGTTCGATTTAAATGGTGCTGGTACTCGAGGAGGCCTCTTTGACATCGACTGGTCTGGCGCACTCGCTACTGAGAATCTGATCGACATCACGGCAAACTCGATCGCAACTGCCAACGCACTCAACATCACTGAAAATGGCTTGACCACAGGAAGAGCGATCAACGTCTCCTCTACTTCAACCGTTTTAACGACATCTGATTTTGCCAACTTCGACTGGTCACCTTCAGGTTCTACCGAGATCTTCGCCTCAGCGGGCAGTAGTTTGTTGACCTTAAACGTGGGTACGTATGGGAACATCAGTAAAATTTTCAGCGTCCAAGATGATAGCAGTGAAGTCTTTGGCGTGTCGCAATCTCTGATTAGTAATGCCTTACCTGCCGAGTTCACTGCAGCCGGTGATGTCGCAATTGCTTATGATATTCAGTTCACCAATCAAACCGCTAGCTTTATCAAATCGAATGGACCACTCACGATTGCCTCAGGCGAAACTTTTGAAAATAATAATCTCACTCTGCGAACATATGGCACTGGACTCCTCAACGTCGATGCTCCGGGCGGTTCATTGTTCACTGTCTCTGGAACTACTGTGGCCAGTTTCAATCGCAACACCAGTGACGGAACGATCATCTCGCTTCAACAAGATGGCACGCAAGAAGGTTCTATCTCAGTCTCAGGCACTACAGTTTCCTACAACGCCTTCACAGGATCACACTATGCTTGGACAGATCAATCCATCAACAAAGGTGAGATCGTCACACTGACTGATGACAACCGACGACTTGGAGATCGAGTCGAGTCCGAAATTTTATATGGAGTAGTCAAGTCTACAGTAGCCAATGATCCTAAAATTCTTGGCTCATATCTAGCGCTCCAAGAATCCTCTCAACCTGCTTCGAACAAAAATCCTCAGTTGATCATGGCAGCTGGAAACGGTGAGGTCTGGGTCGTCGATCAAGGCGAAAACCTGCAAGCTGGTGATTACTTGATCTCCTCCAATGTTGAAGGTCATGCTATGAAAGAGGCAGGCCAGTTTGACAAGAGTTACATCTTCGCCCGTGTCGCAGAACCGGTCGATTGGTCAACCGTCACTACTACCACCGCAGGCGGCAAAAAACACAAACTCATCTCAGTCCTGTATGAATCATTTGTCAAAGACAATGCAATGGGTCTCACACTCAGTACTGACGGCTCATTGAGCAGTAATTACACGATCCAAACACCAAGCCAATCTGCAAACGGCCGTTTTTCAGTCATTGCAGACGCCACTTCTCAAGTAGTAAGTAGAGTTGGAGTCTTCGCTCGCTTAATTGTGGGTGAAATCCAAGCAGGACTGATCACAACGAAAGAGTTGATCGCCGATCGCATCACCATCAAAGATAAACTCATTACACCAAAGGTTCAGACTTCGCTGATCTCTCCAATCAGTGGGCAGCAACTCAGCTTTAATCTTGGAGACGCTGATCAGAATAAACTGCACATCACAAATAAGAACAATCAAGACATCTTGACTATAGATCAACAAGGTAACACAGACATTGTTGGCACCATCTCGGCTCAACAAGACTTGATCGCTTCTGGTTCAGTCCAGGCCAGCACTGGTCGCTTCGAACAGCTCAAAGCCCAACAAGCACAGCTCGCTTCTCTCGAGGTTGGATCAGCAACAATCTCCGGTGAACTATTCTTGTCTGATGGCCGCAGTATTCAAAATATCATCACTGACAATGATAGCTATCTCGCCTCATTATCTGCACAAACTGAACAAATTACTCAAGCAATCCAACAGGCTCCACAAACAGTCAAGTCTTCTGCCTTTGATCAATTTATGTCTCAACTTACTGGCTCCAGCGATGCGTCAGTCTCAGCTGCGATTCAATCAATAGCTCAACAACAAAATATTCAGTTGACCAGTGAAGACCTCGTCTTGGCACCAAGTGCCCTATTCGTTAAAGAGTACTTATCAGTAGCGGGATACACTCAACTCAACTCTGCATCTGTCTCATCAAACTTAACAATTGGAAACAACTTGCTCTTTACCGGTGATACTATTGCTGTCGCTGGACAAACGTTGTTCATCCAACCCACCAACACTGCCACGGTAAATATCCTTGCCGGACTATTAGTACTCAATCCCGACGGAAACGTGGAAATAAACGGAGATTTGGTCGTCAATGGAAACTTAGCTGTGAAGCAACAATTGAACACAAATGCGATGCAGTTAAATGATTACTCAAGTGACTTCACTCTCAAACTCGCAACTGAATCTGCAGTGTTGGGTGAATCAACCCAGTCTAAGTTCTCCATTCTTGATGCAAGTAACTCGGCAGTCGCTTCGATTGACGCCTCTGGATCCGCTCGATTCAAGGACCTGGCTACTCAAGGCATCGTCATTAAACAACCTGTTTCTCAAGCAACAGACTCCGCCTCAATCTCACAAGCTGCCAAAAACAAAACTGCCGGTAGTATGATCTTGCCAGCACTAGCAACGGAGCTTACGATTGAGAACAACAATGTTTCTGAAAACGGTCTCATCTACCTCACCCCGACTTCGGATACCGCCAACCAAGTACTCTATCTAAAATCCAAGGAAACATGTAATGGTCCACTGGCACTCGCCTCTTGCCAAAAATCATTCACAGTGGGCATAAAGAATGCCGTCACTCAGGATATCAACTTTAATTTCTGGATTGTGAAAGTAGAGTAAAAACCAATGTTCCTTAGAAGAAAAAACCACCAGTCGAAAATGCGAAGGATGAATCCCCGTTATGTATTGACGTTGGTGCTGGTATTCGTCTTGTTGCTCTTGCCAGCTGCATACACCTTAATCCTCCACCCTGGTAAAGCTGGAGCAACCTGGTTTGATGATGGCTACCATTATCGTCAAAGGTTCACCTTCACCCACAACGCAACGGTCTCAGCAGATCGCAAGATCACCTTTACGTTTGATACAGCTGAGATGATCGCGGCCGGCATCATGCAGTCTGACTGTGACGATACTCGCTTTACTGATATCAACGGGAAGCTGCTCAACTTTGACCTGACCGGTACCTGTAATAACGCTGCCACCACGTACGAAATTATTTTTCCTAATATCATCAATGGCACAAATGTGGGCTACATCTATTATGGCAACCCCTTAGCGACGAATGTGGAAGTGGATTCGACAGGAACTACTGCTCTTACACCTTCCGGTGGCGATCCAGCATCGATCACTGATCGAACAAACGAAGTTGCATCTCCTGGTCCTACTGCATTTTGGAAGTTCGACGAAAGCGCTAATGATTCCTGCTCTGGAGGAAGTAATGATGCATGTGATCAAACGAGTAATGGCAAAGATCTAGCTAAAACAAACGGCACTTGGACCTCAAAAGATCAGTGCGTTTCTGGAACATGTCTTAATTTCGATGGGAGTGGTGACTATTTGACACGGGCTGATGACTCAGATTTTGATTTCACTGCATCAGATAGTTTCACAATCTCTGGTTGGTTTAAACACGCAGGAATTTCTGCAATAGACTACATTGTAGGCAAACACGGTGTCGCTGGATCCGATGGAGGGTATAAAGTCTATATGGATGCTGACGGTGATATAGTCTGTGGGATTGACGACGATGACACATTTGACCCCGATGCTTCTGCTGGTACCACGAATGCCAATTATGACGACAGCACTTGGCATTATTTCTCTTGTGTAAAAAATGGAAATTCATCACTTACCCTATACATTGATGGTTCACAGGTAAACCAAAACACCTCCATTTCCGGAGTGGGTTCCCTGGCCAATGCGGATGCTTTGTATGTGGGAAACGACAGTACCGGAACTTCTGGGTGGGATGGGTACCTCGATGAGGTGAAAATATATCGCTATGCGCGTAGTGCCAGTGAGGTAAAAACAGACACGATCAAAGGCGCAACAAGTCGAGGGTCTTCAGCTGTATTAGGCAAACAGAAAAATGACTTGTTAAGCCAAGGACTCATTGGCTACTGGCCAATGGATGAAACCGGTGCAAACACATGTTCGGGTGGTTCAAATGATACTTGTGATAAGTCAGGACAAGGCAACGATGGTGCCTGGCAAAATGGTGCCACCTTCACGACTGGACTGTATGGTGCAGGTGTCGCGTTTGATGGCACCACTGACGACGTTCAGATTCTAAATAGTACTTCACTTGATACTTCAGCGACCGACATGACGATCTCACTGTGGATGAAAGCGAATACTGTGGCAGCCACAAAAGCACTCTTCTCTAAACGTTCCACCAATGGCACTCTAGATTACGAACTTTTTTTTAACTCTGCAGGTACGCTACAATTTCTATCTGGCGAATCTGGTGTCAATGGCACCGCCAGTAGTGCAGTTGGCGCGATTACCACAGGCAAGTGGATTCATGTCGTGCTCGTTAAAACCTCAACTGCTGTCATTTTTTATACTAACGGCCAACTACTTACCACCGTAGCCTACACAGGCTCTTGGACAAACTCTGATAGACTCCATATTGGCTCACTCGATAATAGTTTCAATAACTCATTTGATGGTACCATCGATGATGTTCGCCTCTATAACCGTGCTTTGAGTACTCAAGAGATTGCCTCACTGGCCGGATCGCAAGTACTTAATTGGAAATTTGATGAAAACTACAGCACTACCGCAAATGACACAGGCTCTGGAAATGCCTCCAACGGCACCCTCACCAATATGTCATCCCCGGCTACCACTACTTCTGGTTGGACCACTAGTGGTAAGTACAGTAGTGGGCTCCTCTTTGATGGGACCAACGATCGAGTCAGTCTTGCCACGGCATCTGACAGTGAAGTGGACTTTAACGCTGCTGAACCTTTCTCTGGCTCAGCCTGGGTGTACGTCACCACTATGCCAGGTTCAGGCGAACAAGATGCCATTATCACGAAGTGGGACGACACGAGTAACCAAGCTGCGTATAAACTCTACGTCACTAATGATGACGGAGACACAACCGGGAATTTCGCAGTCCAAGTATATGACGAATCTGCCTCTCAAGCGCTGACAGCCTCACAATCGAACGACCTCGTCTCAACTAACACGTGGTATCACGTCATGTTTACATTTAACGGAGGTATCGCTGGAGCAGCAGGTGATCTCAAGCTCTATGTGAACGGACATCTCATCCAACAAAACACTGTCAATGCTTCTTTCCTTGGCATAGAAGACCTGGGTTCTGACTTCGCGGTTGGTGATTATGACACAACAGATGCAGTCGCTACCAATACAGCCTTTACCGGCAAGATTGACGAAGTGAAAATGTATTCTGCACTACTGACAGACCAAGAAGTTGAAGTGGATTATAACGCAAACTCCACCACCAACTTCAGTAACGGGACCGTCGAAAGTGCACAGTCGACTGATGGCACTGGTACCTCTCCAATTATCTATCTCAACATGGACGAAAACACGGGAGCAACAGCTGTCGATCACTCTGGCAACGGCCTCGATGCAGCTTTGCGACAAACTTATGCCTGGCAACCTGGCTATTATGGCTCAGGTATACATTTTGATGGGAGTGAAACAAGCGTGAATACTAGCGGCTACTTCGGTACAGACATCTTTGATGGCTACACAGTCGGCACCATGGGCTTTTGGTTCAAACCAGATGATACTGGAGATGATTTCCAGGACATGTTCTCAATGTGTGATACCGCATGCAATAATAATGGTATCGAGTTTGCCTACGAACGTTCTACTGATCGAGTAAATGTCTGGACAACTGGCTGCGACGGAGGCACAAATATCGAAGGATATTCCGCCTTGCCTGGGACACAAACTGCCTGGCATTACTTCACTTGGGTGGCAAATGGCAGTGGCAACAAGATGTACATTGACGGGATACAAGTCACAGTGACCTACACATCTGGTTCTTCATCGACAAACTGTTTTTTTGCTGACATCGACGAGAACACTGACTACTCTTTCCTCGCCTGTGCCTCTGTCGCTACGAGTACTTGCTATGATGGTGAGATGTATGAAGGCAAACTTGACGAGTTTAAATTTTATAATTATGCACGTACCAATTCACAGATCTGGTATGACTATAACCGAGGCGCTCCACTCGCCCAATGGAAGATGGATGATTGCCAAGCCACCACTGCCAATGACTCATCAGGAAATACCTATACAGGAACCGTCACTATCGGCGCCACAAGTACCTATACCTCAACTGGCACCTGTGGCTCTGGTACCAGTACCGAGGCGTGGAACGCTGGCACCACAGGCAAAAGAAACTATGCCATAGGCCTTGATGGCACGGATGACTACGTCCAAGTCAGCGACTCTACCAATCTACGCTTCAATCCATCCACCCAGGACTTCTCCATCTTTGCTTGGGTCAAACGAACTACTACAGGCACAGAGTACATCATCAGTAAAGAAGACGCCGACAATGATGGCTGGCGTATGATGTTTAATAGTTCCAATCTAGTCTTATGTAGTGAGGATAATACCGACGTCACCAGTACTTCCGCTATCACCGATACCAACTGGCACCACATTGGCTGCACCATCGATCGCGATGGAAATGGTCAAGTTTATATTGACGGCCAAGCGAACGGAACGGCAACAGCGATGGGAACTGACGCGATGGCAACAACTTCAAATATTCGGATTGGAACCCGATCGTATACATCAACTAATTACTTTGCAGGACTCGTCGATGACGTCAGACTTTACCCGTACGCACTCACTCCCATCCAAGTCAAGCTCGTGAAAAACGACGCATCCACTGCTCGATTTGGACCTGATACAGGAGCACCATAACCAAAACATTTTTAATATATGATACATTTTGTTAATCTAGCATTACAGAAAACTATAATTTATACTCTGGCTACATATGCAGGCACATGATTCAACTAGTATATTTCTTTCCAAACTAAATGTAGTTTTAGTATATGTAGGACTTGTTACTGTTCCACTCCTATTTTTCCCGTTTGTCGAAAATGTATTTGATACACCAAAATTTTTGGTGATTGGAATACTCACGATCATTGCAGCGATAAGTTGGGCCGTCTCTCTTTTTAAAACTAAAGAGTTCTCCCTCAAAGGCAGCAGCTTCTTGCTCCCTCTGTCGTTGTTCATTGTTTCGGTTTTGATCTCGTCATTCTTTTCGCCACTCTACTTCTTCGAAGATATCTCAGGGATGTTGGGTGCATTATTCCTGCTTAGTATCTGGGTCATCATGGCTTCAACGATGATCAAAAAAGTGAGCGCCGCCACTTTCTTGGAAATCGCAATGTCGATGGGCATCATTCTCAGTATCGTCAGTGCACTTCAAATGTTTAACGTCGGTCCCACCTTGATTCTCAACCAAGTCTTTCAACTCAGACTACCCGAAGGATTCCAGTTCTCTCCTTCAGGATCACCGTTGATCACACTGTCATTTTTGATTCCTATACTCATCGCCACACTCGTCCACATTTTCTATTCGAGAAAATGGCAAGATAAAATATTTGAAATTACGGCAGCGGTCATTATCACCTTGAGTATAGGTTTACACGTATTCATGTTGTTCCCAGGTAGACCAAATGCTCCAGTCTTATTACCAATGTACACCAACTGGGTCATTGCCGTTGAGAATTTTAAATCGCTCCCCATGCTGGTAACTGGTATCGGTCCCAATGGATTTGCAGATGCATTTACCAGCAACAAACCGGTTAGTATCAATGCCACCCCCTATTGGAACGTAGTGTTTCAAGTTGGCAGCAACACTCCACTCTTTTTGAGCGTGACACTCGGACTTGTCGGCGTTTTTGCTTGGATATTTCTTGTCTTGCAATCAGTTCGACTGTCACTCTCAACACCCAAAGAATCTCGTGGCATCGCGGCATTGGTCTTGAGTAGCTTTGTCTTTCAACTCCTCCTCCCACCCAATCTCGTTCTATTAATGTTGCAATCTCTAGCGTTAATTGTCTGGATCGTCTCTCTGGAGATGGCCGAACACCCTTCAATTAGAGAGATGGTATTTCATTTTGCATCACTCAAATTACGTCAAGAAAATGATCGAGAACTGTCACTCTCGCCGATCATCAGTTACGTCATTGGTGGTGTCGTGATCATCGTCTCACTCCTCTTTCTGTTTTCTTTTGGGAAAATTGGCATTGGTGAGTACTTCTCTGCAAAAGCTGTCACTGCTGTACAGACAAACAATGGAAATACAATTTATCAGGCTCAACAACAAGCTCTTCGATTCAATCCTTACCGAGATTCCTATCATCGAGGGTATGCTCAAGTTAATTTCGCACTCGCAAACTCACTGAGTGGGAAAACAGACATTACTGATCAGGATCGCAATACTGTTGCGCAGTTGATGCAGCAAGCCGTTCGCGAAGCACGCATTTCCGCTCAACTCAATCCTATTCGTTCTCAAAATTGGCGCGTCATGGCTGAGATTTATCGAGCACTTATCGGTTCTGTTAAAGATGCTGATCAGTTTACTTTTTCAACATATGTTCAAGCTATTCAACGCTCTCCCAATGATCCCACGTTGCGAGTAGATCTCGGTACAATTTTCATGCAACTCAAAAATTATGAACAAGCCGCTGTCTTCTTTGAGCAATCTATTCGATTAAAACCGGATTATGCCAATGGGTATTACAACTGGGCGAAGTCTCTCGATCTACAAGGCAAGTACGAGCCTGCTGTCGCTGCATACAAACAAACGCTACGACTCGTTGAAGCTGGTCCAGATACTCCTAACAAGCAAGATCAATTGACGGAGTTAAAGAAGAACCTGACCGCAGCTGAAGATAAGTTAGCAGCAGCCCAAAAAGAATCCTCTAAGACTGTCAAAACCACCACTGCTGAGCCAACACCGACTCCGACTCCAACTCCGACGCCGACTCCACTTCCGGATAAACCAGAGGCAGTCGAACCTCCAGTAGAGCTCGGTACCCAAGAAGACCTCCTAAATAAAGGTCCTGATCTCCAACCTCAAGCTTCATCGTCAGCTACTCAATAGAGTGAACTCCACAACTTCAGTCGGCAAATCTAGACAGACTTTGATCTGCAGGGTTGAATAGTTATCAACTCAACACAACTTCGATTGCACAACGTACAGACAGAAATGTCACTGAACAATGAGTTAACACGCTTTGAGGAAGTTGGCCACGAGAATTGAGTAATCGGTAAGATCCACTACTCCATCTTGATTGATGTCAGATTCTGGGTGAAAGTTTGGATTCAAAAAATCGGCGACGAGAAAAGAATAATCAGCGAGATCGACCTTACCATTCCGATTGATATCTGCACGACACACATCTGAGCTTGGTGTAGTTGAGAGCACTGTGGTCGGACCAACTGTGCTCGTAGGGACTTTCACTGGTGTACTGGTCGGAGCTTTGGTTGGTGCAATCGTCTGAGTAGCGGTTGGCACAACGCTACCAGCAACCTCATACACTCCAATATCATAACCACTTCCAACTGGACGAGCGTTCCCTGCATAATCATTTGTCACTTTCCCGGCAAGTGAAACCCCTTTGTCAATCAAGGGCGACGTCGGCTGTAAGTGAAAATCCAAGTTGGCTAAACTCACAATTTTAGGATCTACGTCCAACAAGTCATTAGGGTATGAGGTAGTACGCAACTGTGTGCCTGGATTTTTAACAATCGCATTATGAGAAACGACAATATCCGTACTGGCGTGAGAGCCATCGACTACTCCGAAGTACGGCGACGACGACGGCAACAAACCGTATCCGATGATCAGATTATTCTGTATTCGAGCAGTATCCACACCAGTCAAACGCACGGCATTCTGCCCTCCCGCGGTGTTATAGAACACGTTATTGTAGACGTAGATCCCTGAAATTGTGTTTTGTCCTTCTTTACGATCGATATTGATCGGAGAGTATCCTGGATCATCCATGATGAAAATATTATTTCGAAAGGTCAAGTTTTTTATAGCTGCCGTTCCCTGATTCTCTACCATTACCAACTGATTACTTCCTTGCTTATTAAGATTATGGCAGTTGTTTTGCTCAAAAATGATATCTTCTGCTGGTCCCCAAGTCTGAAAACAATCAATGTGGGGATCTTCAGCGCGTTGTTTGATGTTATAGATGTGATTTTTCCGGAAGGTATTTCTTTTACCAAAAAACCACACTCCATCTTGGAGGGTGTCATGAATCTCGTTTCCCTCAATGAGGTTATCATTACCATACGTTCTCATCACCGCATTGTTAGCTGGATCACTCGCATCAAACCCTTTGACAGTATTGCCATTGCCGGTGACACTCCACCCTTTGGTAGTCACCTTCCCATTAGCTCGGATGGTCAAATTGGAACCAGCAACTGTCAGCGATTCGATATAGTTACCAGGTTGTACAGTGATGATGTCACCACTACTTACCTTACCAAGCGCTTTTTGGATATTTCTCCATGGTTTTGCTTGACTCCCATCACTACTATCACTCCCAGAAACCGCGACAAAATACTCCTTGGCAAAGGTTTGCTGAGGCACAACCAGAAAAAGGAGACTCACGAATAACAGAATAAAAAGCAGACAGAATTTTTTCATTTTTTTTAATCTTCACAGACAACGTAGTTATTCGCAACTACAGGCGTTATTGCACAATGATTTTGGCTCGCGGTGCTATCAGTATCTGATGCATTCTCCAAAACGGCCGTGATCGTAAAACCATCACCTGTATTTCGTTGCGCATACGTATAGAGATACGGACTGTTATTGAGAGGGTCAGCTACGAGCTCACTCATATAGGTTGTGGTCCCTGCAGAAAAAATACTTCCCCAGGCACACGCAGAGGTACCATTGGCGCCGCACCCTGCAATCCGGCCACCATTCGCAGCTGGATATGTTTGAAAATCGTTGTAATACAAACGCAACGCCGTCTTCATCGAGTTAAGATCATTCTTTCGTTTGATATCGCGCGCTCTCGATCTGGAACTGGAAAAATTAGCCACAACGAGTGTCGCCAAAATACCAATCACCACAATAACAACTAATAGCTCAATGAGAGTGAAGCCTGAAATTTTCGATAAACTGTTCAAATCGGAAATTTCACGTCTCGATGATCTAGCGAGTTGTGGCGAACGAGACTTCGAGACGAAAACATTTGCTAAATTTTTCAGAGGTGTCATACATTTAGTATCAAGGAGTGTTCCAAAAGTATCAAGTAGTAAGTAGTAGTTAACACGCAGTTTTAGGCAAAAAAACGAAGACGGCAAAATGTCGAGGAAGTTATCGGTCGAATAACGCATTCCCCCCTACTACACCATAATTGTAGGCCTTCCCAGGACCACAACCTGCTTGGCAACTCAGCGCAGCAACATCAGCATCTTGAGTGTCTTCAAGACTTGTGTAAATTTGGAAAGACTGACAGTCAGCGGATAGAACGTATGTATACGCTGAGCTCGTTTTCGGATCGCAGGGAATCTTCCTCATGTATGGATCAAGCGCCACCGACCCACAACTCTGGACGATATTCGCAGGTGGATAACAATTCTTATCATTAACGTAATCTTCAAACGCAAACTTCATATTGTGCAAATCAGCCTTGCGTTGATCGTCTCTACGTTTGACGAAGTAACTCGGCACAGTTGCCAGCATTCCCGCAGCCAAAATCCCAAATATGACGATCACGATAACTAATTCCACCATCGTGAAACCTGAAATCTCACGTCTTGATGATCTAGCGAGTTGTGACGAGCGAGGCTTTGAGGCGAAAACATTTGATAAACTCTTACGTGTCATCTGCATCCCTTGAGTATGGCGAAAAGTGAAAGGATTGTGAAGATGCTGTTGAAAAAAACAACTAAAAAAAATGTTAAGAAGTAACACCATGAAGACAGTAGAAAAATGTGCTAAAATATCGAAGTCAAACCAGGGCCCGTAGTACACCGGTAGTATATACCCATGGCATGGGTGAGAAAGGGGTTCGATTCCCCTCGGGTCCACAATTTCAGGAGAGATCAGCATCGAAGCATTTGTTCCCACAGGAGCGTTTTTTCACTCATCATTCCCGCCCCTGATCTTTGCTGCAACTCACATAAGGGCCGTTCGTATAGTGGTAGTACATAGCATTCGCATTGCTAAGACGGGGGTTCGATTCCCCCACGGTCCACAGTAAAAAAGCCTCCAAAACGACTCCATTGAATACTTTTCTTTCTTGGGTGAGTAACAATTCTAGAAATCTTGAAGGTAAAAATTTTTTATTTCTTGAGGAAAATTGAGAAGTATACAAGCAGTAGTCAAAAACTGTTCAGCTTGTTTAAAAAAACTGCAAACGGCTGAATTTTACTTGAGTAAATTTTGTACTCTTCTCTTAAGCTCGTCTAGTCCTTCTTTAGTGACCGCACTCCATAACACAGGATCTATGGAATTGACGCATAATTGACGCTTTATTTCCGCACGCAGTTCTTCATCGTATAAATCGATCTTACTAACGGAGATAAACTGAGGTAACTTGGCGATTTGTGTTCCGTAGCCAGCCAGCTCTTTGACTAATGCCTCGTACTGCTCTTTGAGCTTCTCGACCTTCGCCGCCACATCCAAACTTTCATCAAAGATGACGTCCTCTTCCAAAAACAGTACAAACATCAATCCTCTACATCGTTCTACGTGTCGCAAGAACTGAATCCCCAACCCTTTTCCCGCACTCGCACCTTCAATCAAACCGGGAATGTCAGCGATCACTACTTCTTTATCATCACCCACACTCATCACCCCGAGGTTAGGCTCTAAGGTCGTGAATGGATAACTCGCAATCTTGGGATTGGCTTTCGTTACCAAAGATAAAAATGTCGATTTCCCAGCATTTGGAAATCCGACCAAACCCAAATCTGCCAGCAACTTTAATTCTAACAATACTTCCAGCTCTTCTCCTGGCTCACCTTTCTCTGCTTCGAGTGGCGTAGTATTGCTTGAACTCTTGAACTGTTCATTCCCTCGACCACCTTTACCACCTTTAGCCAATAAGAATGTTTGACCATCTTCCAAAATCTCTACGATCTTGGTCTTGGGTATTTGGTCGAGCTTGAGTGTCTCGAGTGTTCGTTGACTCACCTCTACACGCTCTTGCGTGTACTCTTCTGAAGATAAATCCATGCCAATTACACCTGGCAACTCACCCTCCAACTTCCAAACAATCATTCCCACTGGCACTGGAATATATAGATCTTCGCCTCTTTTTCCAAACATGCTCTGCGGGCCACCCATCTCTCCACTCTGCGCCTTGAAGCTTTTTTTACCAACGAAATTGTGCAACGTATTCAGCTCATGTGTTCCCACCAGGTAGACTGAACCTCCATCGCCACCATCACCACCATCAGGTCCACCTTTGGGCCTAAATTTTTGACGCAAAAATGAGACGCGACCATCGCCACCTTTGCCTGCTTTGAACTGGAGTTTCACGACATCAATCATATTGTGTACTTATTTTAAATAAATTCCTGGATCTTCTAAAACGCCATTGTGTCGAATCTCGAAATGACAGTGCGTACCAGTACTATGTCCGGTACTCCCCATCTGTCCGATCACCGCGCCTTTGTTCACGTTCTGACCAACTTGAACCTGTAACACAGACATGTGAGCGTACAAAGTAATGTAGCCGTTATGGTGATCAATCATGACTCGGTTGCCGTATCCATCGTTACTTGGCCAACCTGCAACAATGACAGTACCACTATCTGCAGCTAAGATCGAACCGGCACCTCTGTTCGCGATGTCATAGGCCTTGTGGTAGAACTTATAGCCTTGAGTCAAAATTCCAGAAGCTGGCCAACTAAATGAACCACTTGGTGAGACAGTTCCTGCGTTAGGAGTCTGCCTGAGTGAGAAAACTGCCTTTGGCGCTACCGGTGCGGCAGCGTCTTGCTTCACACCATCAGGAACCATCAACCACTGTCCCACAGTCAGAGTAAAGTTCTCATCATCCTGAAACTCGTTAAATGGATAGTCAACGATTCCCTGTGCCTGACTTTCATCCAAACCGTACTTTTTAGCGATCGTATAAATCGTTTCACCTTTTTGTACTTTGTGTCGAATTCCATCGACTGGTAAGATCTGGATCTTGTCTCCAGGCTTAATCTTTGAGTCTTTCGTTAAATTGTTCTGCCATAAAATCGTATTTACATGCAAGTTGTACTTGGCAGCAACCGAAGAAATTGTGTCTCCATCCTCTACCGTATGCTCGATGATTTCTCCACCTCGAAACTGTACAACTTCATTTCCCTGCGCTGTGGTAATACTATTGCCATAATTGCTCGCCAAACTTAATACACCTGACGGCAATACCTGCTGAGTTGTATCGGAAGCCTTACTCTGCTCGACAATGGTTGGTCCGAACGTGATACCAAATACCAACAAGCCCATCATGCCAGTATGCAAAAATGGCCTCGAGTACTTGCCTCGGCGCTTATATAGTAGGTCGACGATCACATCTTTGACCGTCTCGAACTTGGAAAACCAATGATATCCTCTACGCCTGGAATATCCTCGAGCATAGGATAAGAATTCGGTAAAATCTCTAGCGGTCTGAGGTAATCGAATGTGCAGGGACATAATTGGAGTGAATTGCCATTATAGCATGAAAAAAGCCACTCCTTGCCGCACCCAAAACATTGACTGAAATATAGTATTGTTCGACTCGCTCTAGCTCAGCACACTTCGCTAGATGCTCTCGAACTAAATTTTCCGATTTAAACAGTTTATCGGAAGTCTTGATCTTGCTCCTTCTGGCCTTTCACACTGGCCAGAAAGTCGCGATCAGAATTGACTGAAATATAGTATTGTTCGACTCGCTCTAGCTCAGCACACTTCGCTAGATGCTCTCGAACTAAATTTTCCGATTTAAACAGTTTATCGGAAAATTTACCCTTCTTTGAGACTCGCCAAGAAGTCTTTGTTACTCTTGGTCTTCTTGAGACGCTCGATGAAGGTTGGTGTTCGCTCGTCCTCATTCAACATGTCAAACATGCGGTGCAAGGTAACGATCGATTGATACGTTTGAGAATCATAGAGCAAGTCGTCTCGGCGCGTTCCTGACTTTTGAATATTGATCGCAGGATAGATGCGTCGCTCAGCCAAACGTCGATCAAGATGTAACTCTTGATTACCCGTTCCTTTGAACTCTTCATAAACCAAGTCGTCCATTCGAGAACCGGTGTCAACGAGACAAGTTGCAATAATAGTCAAACTACCACCAACTTCAAAATTGCGAGCGGCTCCGAAAAACTTTTTCGGTGGGTGCAAGGCGGCGGGATCAAATCCACCAGATAACGTTCGACCTGAGGTCGGGATCGCAAGATTATATGCTCGAGCTAATCTAGTAATCGAATCAAGCAGGATCACGACATCTTGTCCTTGTTCAACCAAACGCTTGGCTCTTTCCAAAGCAACTTCAGCAACACGACACTGATCTTCAGCACGCTCGTCAAAGTTACTGGCAGCGGTTTCACCTTGGCCCTTGGTAATCTCAATGATATGTCGACTAATATCAGTCACTTCTTCTGGACGCTCCCCAATCAGCACAGCCATCAAATGTGACTCTGGGTGATTGCGCGCCAACGCAGTTGCCAAATCTTTCATGATAGTAGTTTTTCCAGCTTTTGGTGGAGAAACGATCATGCCTCTTTGGCCTTTACCGATTGGTGCAACTAACTCAATGATTCTGTTCGACAAAGGTTCTTGACCTGTCTCGAGGTTGAATTTTTCATTTGGGTATACAGGAATTAAGTTAGAAAACTTAACACGGTGCACAATCTGGTCTGGAGTCATTCCATTTACTTTTTCAACTTTCAACAGTCCCCAATATCGCTCGTTCTCTTTCGGAGAGCGCGCTGGTCCTTCGACCATATCGCCAGGACGTAATCGGAATTTTCGAATCTGAGAAGAACTAATATAAGCATCTCGATCTGAAGGTGAAAAAGCTGGACGCAATAAACCATGACCATCTGGAGATGTGTCGAGCACACCAATAATAGTCTCGGTTGGAGCATCTGCATCTGGGATGCGTCGCTCATCAACTAGTCCGGTGAAATTTTTGCGCAGTGGCATTGGTTTCATAGAATTGGATGGTTTGAACGCTTTGGGTGCAAGTGGTTCGATACTTGGTCTGGTTGGCTCTTCGGCAACCTTTGGTTCTCTGGAACCGACTAAATCTGCTATCGCAACCGTCTCATCTTGAGACGAATCATTGGCAATCTTCTTTACTGGCATAACAACTCCCGTGAGGAAAAAATATATAGAATTGAGGTATATGAAAACATCGTAACCATCACTCGGGGATTAAAAATATGGCTTTCGAATATGATGGATCTTGAAAAAACAACTTATGGAAGTATCTCTACACTCACAAAACTGTCTGAATTATACACTCTCAACTAGCTCAGCGTCAACTCTCAGTCCTCTCGAGCCATTTCGTCCAGTCCTTAGTGGAAACTCGGAGCCTGCCCAACGTCCGAGCCTCCACAAAAGACTAGTCCCCTTGACAGACACGTAACATGAGCGTATTTTTAGTAATTGAGTGAAGTGAACTTTTGGGATTCAAAAGAGCGCTTCATTTATAAGCAAAAAAGGCATTGTTATTCGTGGCTCAAACCAACGGTAATGATGCTTTTTTGTGTTATTGTTCTCGTTTTTGTCAGAACCCATCAGTCGACAAGCTCGGCAAAAAGACAACCTATCCTCTTTCACTGTTAAATAACCTCATTCAAACTTATTCGAGTGTGATCTGTTTTACAAAAACACCTTGAATATTTTCGCGCCTTCTCCCCCGATGATCTGCAAAAGGGCTGATATCGGGGTGCTGCGCTTTTGTTCCACGAGTATAACATTCAACACTTTCTTGTCAATCCTATAAGGATTGAGTGAAGCGTCCCATAGAATTATTTTTAAATAATTAAGTCAATAAAACATTTATTTATACACACACATGTTCGTCTACAGATTGATGTGGATAACTTTGTGTTAAATGTGGGAATCTTTTTCTACCAGAGGTGTGACTCTACTCTTCCCATCACTTCAGAAAGCAGATGTTAGCAGGCAAACACAGGCACTAGAACAGCACTGGAGTAGCAAAACACATCTTATTTCGGTAATGTTTGATGAGTAAGAAATTTGAGACGCGTGGGAAAAGCACTTTTAAAGATGTTCCACAAATTGTTACACATTTCTATTTTGCCAAAAAAAAGACACCAGAAATTTCGTTTAGGAGTCGCTCAACCGGCAACTCATCTCTATTAATACTAGGAAAAAAAGGCTCTGATCCTCTCCCAACCATAAAGATGTGAATTGAATTCTTTAGTTCTACTAACAGATATTAAGAGGTAGTAAGCACTACTCTATCTCTTGAACAACTGCCCAATGACTTGAGTGATGTGTTGGTGGCTTTGAGAGGAAATAATATTAGAAAATCCTAGTCGTTTGCACTCTTTGATGCGACGCTTTAAGAATGGCACTTCTCTAATCTCTCCCAATAACCCTACTTCCCCAATAAACACTCCATTGGGAGGTAAAGGCAGATTTTTTTGAGAGCTGACCATCGCCAATGCGATTCCCAGATCGGCAGCTGGCTCTCTGATCTGGAAGCCACCCGCGACGTTCACGAATACATCACAGTTTCCCAAAGGGATCCTGCCATGTTTTTGAAGCACTGCCGTCAGCACTTGCATTCTGGGCATCGAAATTCCTTGAGCAACTCGTCTGGGCATTGGTAATTGAGATTCCAACACGAGCGCTTGGGTTTCGAGTAATAACGGTCGCGTTCCTTCCAGAGTACAAACGATCGCGCTGCCTGGTACTTTCTGTTCACCTTGTTGTAAGAAGATCTCACTCGGGTTCGTCAATTCTTTCAACCCATCCTCATCGATCAAAAAAAGACCGACCTCGTCTGTTGCCCCAAATCGGTTTTTTATTGCGCGCAGTATTCTTACTTCACCAGTTCTCTCTCCGCTCAACTCCAAAACCGCATCCACGATGTGTTCCAACACTTTTGGTCCAGCAATTGAGCCTTCTTTGGTGACATGTCCGATCAGCACACATGGAATGCCTAATCTTTTCACAGTTTCGGTGATTCGTTGGGTACTCTCTTTGAGTTGACCGAACGAACCGGCAGTTCCGGTGAGGTCGTCGGTTCTAATCGTTTGAATACTATCAACGACGATCAGTGATGGTTGCACGGCACCCAATGTTGAACAAATTTCGTCTACATTTGTAGTGTCTAAAAAGAGCAACTCTTTCATCCACTCTTTTTTTCTGTCGCCACCTCTGGTTTTACCCTGGTTTTGTGCTGAGTACTTTTTATACACTCTTTCGATTCTCTCGGCTATCTGTGCCGCATTCTCTTCTCCATTCACATAGAGTATCTTTCCTACTCGCTGATCTGGAGAGCGAAGACTGGCCGCACTTATTTTTTCACTCTCTCCCCCTCTGATCAAGATATTTAAGATTGTTTGAGTAACTAAAGTTGATTTACCAATTCCTGGCTCTCCAGCGACCAAGGTCACAGACCCTGGTACCAAACCAGCACTGTGTTCTCCCGAATCTAACGTTGATGCACCCAATACCCGATCAAATTCTCCAATGCCGGTCGAAATCCGAAAACGATGATCTTTTGGTTTTTCGATGGCCTCGTATAATGACTCAAAATCGGTTCTGCCAGTTACTGCCCGAGCCGTACTTTCTTTCTTCGACTCCACCATCTGTTCAATCAACGTATTCCATTCAGAACACTCGGGACACTGCCCCGCCCATCGAGGAGATTGGTACCCACAGTTCTGACAGACGAAAATGGTTTTCTGCTTCATAAAGAGTATTCTATTTTACTTTGTTCATTTATATCACGTCCAAAAGTAAAAATAAAACCCGAACATATCTCCAGGCTGGAATTGTTTTTTATCCTAAAAACCAAAAAGGCCCCCTTCCGGGAGCCTTTTTTTTTAATTTAAAATGACTACTCGCCTTGAGTGTGAGTCATACTCTGAATTGCTTCGAGATATGCTCTCATTTCTTGCTCTACTTTTTGCCAATCACCCTTAGCTTCACGAATCGCGTTAAAAAGCAGATCCATGTCGATCAAGAGTTGGTCGTCGGTGACGATCATGCGTTGTTTTGCCATATTTGATTAAGGTAAAAGGTAATTATTTACTTATAACTGATTACTTGTATCCCATTGGAACGGTAGTCAAGACTGGACTCAAACTCATTCGTCGTTTGTCCGACTCGATACTTTCCACGTTTACAGTAACTTTATCATCAATTTTATAATCATCAAGTGAAACGACTTTACTGATGTGGATTAAACCATCAACTCCAGGCTCAAAGTTCACAAATACCCCGAATGATTCGACGCGTGAAACTTTTCCGGTAATTGAAGTACCAACTGGATAACGATCTGCGATCGTGTTCCAAGGATCATCAGTCAGCTGTTTGATCGAGAGATTGAGCTTGCCAGCGGCTTGATCAATACCAAGCACTTTGACTTTGACTTTATCGCCAACTTTAAACAACTTACTTGGATCTTCGACCTTCATCCAACTCATCTCACTGATGTGAACGAGCCCTTCGACTTGACCTTTTTTAGCTTCTTCAGTATCGACTTCAACAGTGATGAACAATCCAAATGGCATAATACCAGACACAGTTCCCTCGAGTTCATCATTAACCTTGATACTGGTTAAAGCAGCATCACGCTGTTCGATGATATTCTGTTCTGAAACATGTCGCTCAGAGAAGATCAAGCGATTTTTCTCTCGATCAACTTCGATAACTTTGACGTCAAACTTTTTGTTAATTAAGTCTTGGAGTTTACCAAGATGGACTTTGCCAAATTGACTCGATGGGACAAATCCTCGAATGCCATAGCAAACGACGATCATGCCACCCTTGTTGAGCTCGACACCTTTGACGTTGACATTGAGATTGTTCTCAAGCGCATTGATGAACATATCCCACTTCTTGTCCATGGCTGCTTTTTTGAGTGACAGTAAGGTCTGACCTTTGTCATTTTCTGAAGAGATGATGTAGACACTAATCGTATCGCCCACTGCCAGATCTTCGATGAAATCTTGAGCAAGTTCAAACTCTTTATCGATCACGACACCTTCGGTTTTGCCGCCGATATCGACGACCACCATTTTCTTGGTGATATCAGTGATGACACCTTCAATAATACTTCCTCGAAGAGGAACTTTGAGCTTCTTCTCGGCTTGATCCAAGAGCTCTTGCATTGTTTTTGGTTGGGGATTTGACATACTATTTGGTTCTGAGAGCTTCTTTTCAATGATAAAGGGTCAGCCTAAAAGGCTTAAGACAGTCGCTCAGAGAGTTGGATTGTACCAGATCTGGGAGTCTTGGACAAGAGAGAAGCACGTATTGAAAATTATTGAAATATTTTTCGGCACTTTTAAAAAGGGACAGTTTCATCATTTTTACAAAAAAAAACAACCCTTTGTTTTGGCCTCGACCTATTTTCACACGCAGTCTCCCACGTATTATCGTCAGCGCTGAAGCGTTTCATCGGTCTGTTCGAAATGGGAAGAGATGGTTCCACCTCGCTCTAGAGACCAAAACAAAAGGTTGCTTTGCACAATATATCACTGATAAAGAGCTTTCGCTCTCTAAAAAGTGAAGAGAATTTTTTATCTAATGGATTTTACTGCATCCTAACTGTCATTTCAACCAAAGTTGAATATGAATTTAGTGTTCAATCGATACTTAGTACAATTAGGCTGAATCTGTTACCAGACTTACACCGATTGCCTATCAACCTGGTAGTCTACCAGGGATCTGATTGGGATATCTCATCTTGAGGACGGCTTCCCGCTTAGATGCTTTCAGCGGTTATCCTAAAGCAATGTAGCTACCCTGCGATGCGCTTGACAGCGACAACAGGAACACTAGGGATTACCTCACCCGGGTCCTCTCGTACTACGGGCAACTCCTCTCAAATATCCAACGCTGACAGCGGATAGAGGCCGACCTGTCTCACGACGGTCTGAACCCAGCTCGCGTACCGCTTTAACCGGCGAACAGCCGGACCCTTGGGACCTTCTCCAGCCCCAGGATGCGATGAGCCGACATCGCGAAAAAATCTAATTACTTTCGTAAAAAGTCTGACTATACCATCTCCATTCGCATAAATGCGTTTTAGGAGTCGGGCGTGTTATGGTCGCGACATAAAAATTGTCGTTGATGACCATCTAAAGTTGGCGTCCTAGCTCAACTTTAAGTCGATACGGGGTCAATTTCAACACGCTTGCGCGAATCGAAACGACTTCCCACGGTATTGCCATGAATACAAATGCTCAAGTTGTTCAAGCTCGAGTGAAACAAATAGATGTTTCTTGTAAACGAAGGGTTCACCGTTATGAGCCCAATCTTTTTTCTAGTATGTTGAGTATTGTGGACTCAATCTAGAAACAGCACTTCGATATTAGTATCGAAGGACCCCAATGTTATTAAGGTAGCAAACCGCACCGTCGCTTTGGACGCTTAGGTGCGATAACTCTGTTATCCCCAGGGTAGCTTTTATCCGTTAAGCCCGGCGTCTTCCACAAAACGCACGAGGATCACTATGACCGACTTTCGTCTCTGCTTGGCTAGTTTGCCTCACAGTCAAGCACTCTTATGCCATTGCACGTCCAGTCCGATTTCCATCCGGACCAAGAGTACCTTTGTACGCTTGCGTTACTCTTTAGCAAGCAACCTCCCCAGTTAAACTACCCGCCAGACAGTGTTCTTCCTGATGTTGCAATCAAGTAAGTTAGATTTCCTAAAAGAAACGAGTGGTATTACATTGTTGGCTCGATAAATCGAGTCTCCCACCTATACTAGACAATCCCAAATAAGAAATCAGTGTCAAGTTGTAGTAAAGCTCCATGGGGTCTTTTTGTCCTGCTGCCAGCAGGCCGCATCTTCACAGCCATTTCAATTTCACCGAGTACTAGTTCAAGACAGTATTCCGCTTGTTATACCTTTCATGCACGTCACCAATTAAGTGACAAGGAATTTCGCTACCATAGAACAGTTATAGTTACTG
>JBDTME010000002.1:0-163572 GCA_039934415.1 Patescibacteria group bacterium | reverse complement strand
TTAAACCACATGCTCCACTGGTTGTGCGCTCCCCCGTCAATTCCTTTGAGTTTTAACCTTGCGGTCGTAATCCCCAGGCGGGATGCTTAACGCGTTAGCTTACGTCAGTCCATAACTCAAAGCACAAAAATATTATGCTCTTAGCTATGGACCAACTAGCATCCATTGTTTACGGCTAGGACTACAGGGGTCTCTAATCCCTTTTGCTCCCCTAGCTGTCGTTCATGAGCGTCAGTACTGTCTTAGGAACTTGCCTTCGCCATTGGTGTTCCACTTGATATCTACGGATTTCACCCCTCCACCAAGTGTTCCAGTTCCCCCAAACAGACTCAATCTGTACAGTTTCCCCTGCCGGTCTAGAGTTAGGCCCTAGGTTTAGACAAAAGACTTGTTCAGACGCCGACGATACACTTTACGCCCAATAAATCCGGATAACGCTTGTACCCTACGTATTACCGAGGCTTCTGGCACGTAGTTAGCAGGTACTTTCTAGCGAGGTACTGTCAAAATTCATCCCTCGCCACAGTGGTTTACGTACCGAAATACTTCTTCCCACACGCGGTGTCGCTGCGTCAGGCTTTCGCCCATTGCGCAAAATTCCCAGTTGCTGCCACCCGTAGGTGTAAGTCCCGTGTCTCAGTGACTTTGTGGCCGATCATGCTCTCACACCGGCTACCCGTCATCGGCTTGGTGAGCCATTACCTCACCAACTACCTGATAGGACGCAGGCTCCTCTCAAAACGTCTTGCGACTTTACCCTTGCGGGACCATGCGGTATTAATCAGCCTTTCGGCTGGCTATCCCCCATTTTGAGGTAGATTCCTACGTGTTACTCACCCGTCTGCCGCTCGTCCTTGCGGACCGCTCGACTTGCATGCTTAAGGCACACCGCCAGCGTTCATCCTGAACCAGGATCAAATTCTCAAAAAAGATAATTTGATTGGTTAAATTGGATTGCGTCCCGGTATAAATACCGAGAAACAAAATTAAAACTTTCTACCACCATGTAAATGTCAATTTACATGATGTCATGACATGAATTGAATATGTCATTATTAATGTATGTTGTCTGATCTTGACTTGTTAAAGGGCACTCAGATCTCGCTAAAAGCGAGACTCGTTAACACACAAAGAAAACTCGCTGTGAAGCGGTTTGTCTTGAGGCCAACTCTGAGAAGAAACAGTTATTTTCTGACTAGCAGAAGATCTTATTTCTTTACTTTTAAAAGGATCCCGCACATGCGGTTTCCGGAAGTAAGGAGAATAATACCAGATAGAGTGAGGTTGTCAAGGGTGTTAAAACTATAAAAGATTCTAACACTTGTATTTATTATTAGTTCGGATTAAATTCGCCCCAACGCTCAGAAAAGTAAAAGGCATAAAAGCATGAGACATAACCATAACCTCGCCGGTTCTGCTGTGGGAAAAACCCTTACCCAGTGGCGGGAAATGTTGGAGGAACTGGGAATCACTATGCAGCAAGTACAGCAAAAGAACAATTATATTCTTTTGACTGTCACCTTACCAGACAGCGTTACGCTTCAGTGCGGTGGATTTGAACAATTTCCACTTGAAGACATTGCTGATTGGTACCAGCAAGACATATATCTTCAAGAAGAAAAAGTTCTATTTACTGAATGGATTATAAGGAAAGGTGAAAGTATCATCGATCGGCGTGTAACCTTTCCTCGTCCATAACTGAAGCAAAAAGGTGGCTAGGCCTAGCTTGGCCACCTTTTTATTAACTTCCTCGTTTAGCTAGAATCCTATTCTTTAGTATTTCCAGATCTGGAAAAGCAGCCCCATACTTGAAAATTCGATTATTATAGGATATAATGCATCCTCGCTTTTTCATCACAAGGAGAGTGTGGCGATGGCACGTTTCGTACGTATAGGACAAAGTTTTCCAGGGCTAACGTTTGACGAAGCCTTGAAAAAACTGAAGGACCTCGGCTTTGAATACCGGGGAATCAGTCCCCTAAAAAGAGATGGGAAAAAACCTGGTCTGAACCTGAAGGTTCCTGACCAGGTTAAAATTGAGATAAGCCCAATTAAGGGCAAAACACTCAAGAAAAGAACCAGAGCTTTTATAAAGGGTGAAAAAGCAATTGTTTTGGAAGAGCTAGTTTGGCAGGGAAAGACGATTGCTCTGCATATCGTCTCTTTCCCCGACTAGTTTCTTCGCTGAACAACAACGCCCCTGTCATCGACTGGGGCGTTTTCATGCCCACAGGACTTTTATTTACTTTTTCGGTGCATAAAAACCAGCGGCGCTTTGCCAATTTTTACTATCTGACCTTCCTCAATAAGCCTAGCCAGATGTCTGTGTACCATCACCTGGCTCAGTTCAAGCTCCTTTCCAATTTCGTGCGGTCTGACTCGTCCTCTTTCCTGAATCATGAACTGAATGACCTGGTGCGTGATCGTTTTCATAGACTACCTTTCAAAAATCAGCATAGTTCATAGTTTATAGTTTACAGTAAACTATGAACTATAAACATTGCCCAAATAAAAAGGCATACATAAAAAAATGACTCTGAAAGACGAGATGGCCGTCAGTAAAGATGACTTTTTTTTGAAAAAGAGGTAAAGTATTCTGACTTATTACTAAAACAGTCAAGAAAAATATGACAAGCCCTGAGCAAAGACCACCTCAATCCGATTCGACAGACAAACCAGCGGAAAGTTCTTCCCAAGAAGTACCAAGACCTACAACAGATCAACTCGATGCCAACGTCAGAACTAAGTTGCTAGAGATGATCCTTACGTTGAAAGAGAGCCTCATGGCGATTACTTCCTCTAAAAGTGAAGAAAAATAGGGTTACTTTTTTTTGGCAAGTCACTCATTACACATCAGTATCAGTAAGCTGAATATCGTTTCTTACATCGACTGACTCGAGCAGTGAAATAGTGGCGTTCGCTAAATCCATAGCGATGAGAACAAAAACTCTACTGAGCTGACGCTCTTCCGCCCAATCGGTTGATGATAGTTCTATTTCTTCTCCGATCTTTTTCATAAAGACTCGACCTTTTTTTAGATCATCAGGCATAGCAGTTATAGCAGAACTTATCCCGTTAGATTTAGTCACTTTACTATACAGCTCACGGATTTTTTGCAGAACAGCACTCATGTCCTCATCAGAAGCATGAATTAATTCTTGAAACAAACTTTGGTAATCGCCTACAAAGCTCATAAGCTCCTGGTATTTTTCATCAACCACATGTAAATCTGAGGGAATGCCGTCAATTTTCTTTACTACTTCGTTTAAAATTCGCCCTGCATTGGTAAGTCTATTTAATTCAGAAATTATTTGATCGAATTGTGGTTTTTGTTTATCAATCATTGCTCTTAATTCTGGTGCAGTTAGGGTGATTGTGGCTGCTTTTTCTGGATCCCTTAATATACGCAAGTTTCTTACAACTCCATTTAAAACAGCAACCTTTGTGGGCAACTTAGAAGCAACATTTTTTATTTCCATTTCGATACCAGATAACATTCTCACTAACACTTGCCAATCAGTACTCCAGTTCCCTTCAGGTGTCTGGCTTTGAACAACGTACTCAAATTTCCCGTTTTGAACTTTAAACATTTCACTCAACCGAGGTGAGTAGAATGCAGTGTCTTTATCTACTTCTTGAAATGTAAAAAGTGAGGCTACTGGTTCCTCTCCCAATCTCAAAGGTGCGTCAGCTACTTGACTAAAATTGCCACCCAAATTGAACCCAGATCCATCTGCTTTTTTTTGAGCAGGAACCATGATATCCAACGATTTCAACTGAACAAGTAATATTTCTGGCGTTTGTACTTCTCTAGATTCTGGTGCCATAAAAATCCTTTTTAAATACTCAATATGATGAGATATAAACATCATATAATTGATTGGGGAAAACTGCAAAAATTTGCGCTACTCTGTGATCACTCCGCCACCTAAACAGATGTATTTCTCATTAACATTCAAATAGAACACCGCACTTTGCCCCTCTGCTATGCCTTGAGTGGGTTCTTTGAGCGTGACTTTTAATGATTCGTTTTTTTCTACGTCATTCTTTTGCACTTCGATCTTGCAGAAGATCAACTTTCCCCCATGTCGAATTCGTACAAATAATGGAAATGTAGAATAAGAGGTTAGAACTTTCTCGTCGATCCAGTTCACATCCTCTACTCCAAACTCCGATCGATACGTCTCTGTCCCAAATCCCACCACCAACTGGTTTTTGGCGGGAATTTTCTTGATTACATAGTACGGAGGCATAGCGTGTTTGATCTCACCTTGTTTGCTTTTCCAAGTTCCATCGATCTCAAACCCATGCCGTTGACCAACCGTATAAAACCATAAGCCAGTATGTCGGCCAATCACCTCCCCAGCAGTGTTGACGACTTCACCAGGATTCTCACCAAGCCGTTCTTTCAAAAAATTGTGAACGTTAATCTCACCTATAAAACAAATTCCTTGAGAATCCGGTTTATCTGCTACCGCAATGCCTCGTTTTTTGGCCTCGACTCGAACTTGATCTTTTGTTAAATCACCAATGGGAAATAAAATGTGTGCCAACTGCTCTTCGCGTAATCGATAGAGGAAATAGGTTTGATCTTTATGCTTGTCTGCTGGAATAATGAGGGAAAAAGAATTTTGATTGTTCGTTTCAGTCTGGCTCACCACACTCGCCAGATCATCACGAACTGAAATTTTCTGTCTGGGAAGTTTACAGAAAATTCCAGCATAATGTCCCGTCGCCACAAAATCAAAACCCTGCTCCATTGCCCAATCATAAAACATCCCAAACTTAATCTCTTTGTTACACATCACATCCGGATTTGGTGTACGCCCAGCCTCATACTCATTGAAAAAATACTCCACCACACGATCTTTATACTCTTGTTTAAAATCCAAGATCTCAAACTTGATCCCCAATTCCAAAGCCACTTTCAGCGCATCTTTCCGATCCTCTTCAGTTCGACACCCAGGCGCCCGCCAGCACTCCAGATACACCCCGGTCACCTCATAGCCAGCTTCCACCAACAGTTGAGCTGATAGCGAACTATCAACCCCACCTGACATCCCTAGTGCGACTCGCTGACGAGTATTTTTCAACATAGTCTGGTATTATATCAAGAGAACGAGATCTCGTCAGATCTTCCCCTATCACAATGACTACTCAAGATTTGACCACCACCACCACTAACTCCATTGACCTCGTAGAGCATCACATTGCCCGTCCTGAAAAAGTTCGATGGATCTTTCCCCAGTCTCCAGACATTCTTGCGAACATGAAAAGTAAAGGGTTGCGCTCTTTTCTTGCTCGGATCGAAGACGTATTTACCGAACAACACATCACTTGGAAACACCTCCCCATGACTAGGGAATCTTTTTCAGAGTGGCTTGTTTACTATGCTCAAAAAATGCAAGAACAAGATCATGATGTGATCGCAACCCTCGATTGGTTTGATGAAAAAAGAGCTGAAAAAAAAGACGTCTCCGGATTCTTTTTTTATAAAAATGACCAACCCATCGGTTCAGCCATCCAAGTCATGGCAACAGACTCTGTTTCACTTGCTTTCAAAGCCAGTGAACGCATTGAACTCTCTAGCCGCGGTAACAGCAACCTCGGATCCGCCATTGAATACATCTTTTTAAAAGAAGCCATCGCCACCGGCAAAATCGTTAGCAGTGGAACTTCTCGTAACGCTTTTGGCGTCATCAATAATTTTGGATACCTGGATTTCAAGTTGCGATTTGGTTATCAACCTGAACCAAATATGAAATATGATCTCCTGAATAGTGTACCGATAGATGAACAGGGCGTCGTTGCTTTTTTCGGCTTAGACCAAAATCAAAAAGGTGGATTCTATGTGCTGCATAAACCCACAGCAGATATTAAAATAGTCACTGAAATCTTACAAAGAACATCATTACCGGTTCATACTATTGTATTACCATGAAAAAAATCAGCGTTGTTATCCCCTACTTTAATAGTGAAAAATATTTTCCGGAAACACTTTCGAGTATCGTTTCTCAATCCTACCCTGATATAGAAATTGTAATTGTTGATGATAAAAGCAATCCAAGTTCAGTATTAGCATTAGAAAAGATAGTTAAAGATTTAAAAAAAGACCGCCAAGTTCAAATCATTCATCACGAAAAAAACGTAGGAGTTGCTGAAAGTCGTAATACAGGACTTCGTGCCGCAACAGGACAATACATACTCTTTCTGGATGCTGATGACATCATCTGTGGAAAATATAGCCTAGAGTTCAGAGCAGATTTCTTGAACACCCATTCGGAGTTTGATGCGACAGGTGGCTATAGCATCAAAATCGATTCTCACTCATCAGTGCTCATCAATCAAACCAAACCAACAGAAACCTTTGCTCGAGCAGTCCAACATCCAGACACAGTACTGAGCGAATATTGTGAATACTCGTTGCACCACTCAGAAAATACAGTCAAAGTATTTTTTCTCATCACTGGAAGCTGTTTACTCGTCAAAGAAAGTATAAAAAACCTATTCTTTGATTCTCACTTTGACAGCGAAGATGATGTCGAGTGGACACTGCGGTTTTTGCAAGCAGGTAAAAAAATCAAACTACACAAAGTACCTTTTCATTTTTGGAGAATTCACCCTGAACAATATCACCTCAAAACACCCAAACAACTGACACAAAACTTGTTAAATGATATGCAAAAAATCAAAACTGCTCTCACCCCTTCTTCAAGTCACGAATAAACAATCGTGCTGAGCGTTTCGCTTTGGCAAAGCTCATTTGTTGAATCAAAGATACTTCGCGTGTTCGATATTTTTTAAAGACCTTCTTCTCCTCATCATCACTTACTACAATATAGCCAACCTGGTTTTTCAACACCGTGACGAACACTAAATCAGATAGGGCAATCTTGGGATTCAAAATAAAGGTTGTTTTCCAATATCCTTCTGGAAAAGCACTAAATCCGTAGCGCGCTTTGAACTCAAACACACCAGCCTTACTCGTAATTCCTGCCGGATTTCTGGATTTACCGTGACTAACCTCAGTCAAGCCATGCGCCAAACAATACTCAATCAATAACAACTCTAGAACGCCACCCACACCACCTCTGCGCTCATCAAATTTTTTCTTTGCGCCAAACGAGACAACAGCTTGTTTGTCCTCAGTGACAGAAAAGACTAAAGCCGATTCCAATTTTTTTCGTTTAAACATTCCGATCAGAAACACCGGTGTTTTTACCAAAACTTTTCCAAGGATTTGTTCCTTGAGCGGAAAGGTCAACGCTCGTTCGCGTTGAAGCGTCGTCTTTTGATACACTTCATAAAATTCATTAAACAGCACCTTCGTCATGGGAACTATTTCAAAACTGTATCCTCGTTCTTCAAACCAAGACTTATTTTCATCAAGCACGCTACGTTCTTTTTTGGACCTGATCATTTCTTTCGGAGATGTGAAATTGGTTACCCCACCCATCCACCGCAAGGATTGTGAGTGATAAATTCCACCCGGCACAAAGCCGCGGATTTCTATCAGATCTGCTTTTGCAATCTCATCAGGATTAACATTCTCAACTGATTCATAGCTGGCTAATTGAAAGTCAAAAAATTGTGTAAGCATTAGTTTTGATACCAAATAACAGATAGTGAACTATGAGTGCATACTTGATTTTTAAGAGGCATTTTTGATGACGAGTAGCTTAATTCGCTGATACGTCTATTCATGAAGAACGTGGAAGTTAAATTTTTTAATGCGTTGAATCCCTTTTTTGTACTCTTCTGGTGACATCTTCTGCAAAAACTCCGGCAGTAAATATTTTCTGTCTGGCGTGAGTTTTCGGGCCCGATCAACATCGGCTACTGCTATCTTTCCAGCGTAGAGTTGTTCTGGATTATACTCATGTTCTTCAAGATAGTGAAGCACTTCAAATACTCCGCTTAAATAGCGTTGTTCTCGAGAAAAACCACCGGGTAACGATGTGTCTTTCATGCCACGTTTAATCTTCAAACACAACTTCCACCGACGCTCCGGATCTTCTATATATGGCATGAGCTCTTTATTCAGTTCTGCGAACGACATAGTATGTGCACACCATGTACCATAATAATATAATCCTGTAATCC
Source organism: Patescibacteria group bacterium (assembly GCA_039934415.1). Classification (GTDB taxonomy): domain Bacteria; phylum Patescibacteriota; class Microgenomatia; order UBA1400; family PJMF01; genus JBDTME01. Next base: position 155,469 of record JBDTME010000002.1, on the reverse strand, counting down.
ATAAGTAGGGTTCTTCAGCACTGATGAATTGATGAATGAGTGCGAGTCCTTCCTCTGTCTGAGTCTTTGGTCGCATACCAAACTCACCTCGCTTGTCATGCCAAGGTGCCAATCGATCATTGAGCGTTCGGAAGTAATGCGTACCGATTTCATGGTTTAAAATCCCTTGAAAAGCATGTTTGCGATACTCGATTGGGAGGCGAATCTTCATCTCGTCTTGGTCCATGGCAGTGCGCGAAACAACATTTCGAGTAAAAGTCACTTTAAAGTGCTGCTCAATCTTGTTTTCTTTAATATATTCATGAAGAATGGACTCCACTTCCTCGCGAGTAATGATCGGACCCTCAACTTCTTCTAGGAACTTCCTTTCAGACCCATATTTCTTGATCACTGAATCGATGATTGATTTCGCCTGCTTCAAATATTGATCAGAAATTTGACCAAATTTCTCATACTCTTGCACTGTAAATTCGTGATCATACTTGAACTGAGGATTGTACTGTTGATCGAACAAGAATTTCTTTTTTTCTTCTTCTTTGTTGACTGGATTGATCTTGGTGATGATGGAGGCGGACATGCTACCTTTCTCCTGCTACTAAAAACCCAGTTAAATCTTTGCGTCCGATTTCGACAGAGTTTCTTTTCCTGCTCAAGCGTTTTGAGACAGCCATCGTCGTAGTAATGGTGCGTTCGCGAATTTTATACTTCACTTCTACGACTGGTACTTTTTCATCGTCATCAAGCACTTGTTTCCAGAGTAAATCTTCAGGATCAACTAAGCCTAATTCCGAAGCGACATCGGCACTAATTGCACTGCGGTAACGACCAGTATTAATGAGTGCTGTGACCTGTTTTTCTTGCTTTCCATCTCCAAACAACATAATCGGTTCTTTAGGATCAAGGATGATTAGATCAAGATCAGAATCACCTTGAGCTGGATAATTCTCGGCAAACAATGACTGTCCGATCTTGACAGCTTGGTTAACGTTCTTGGCCTCCATGCCTTCAATCCGCTGGAGTCGTCTGCGCAAACCCGCTCGATTTGCCAACTGAATCGATAAACCAGGAAATCCGTTTACTTCCGCCACCATTGGCCCTTTTTCTGGATGCACAAACAAGTCTACTCCCATAAACACATAGCCAGTTGCATTGGCAACTCTCACGGCAGTTTTGAGACACTGTTTCCAGTATGGGACTTCAATACCCGCCACACTGTGACCGCTTTTGGGAATCGTTTGGATAATTTCTTTCTTACCGGATACTCCATAGACTGACTTACCAGTTCCCAAATCGATTCCAATCGCAATCGCACCTTGATCAAGATTCGCTCTGCCTTGTGATTCTTTGGTTGGTAAACGGATCATCGCCATCACAGGAATTTTATTAAACAAAATGATGCGCACATCCGGCGTGCCTACTTCGATGTGTGGTTCCAAATCAGGATGCACTGGCACACGCTCCTCTATTAATGCTGCGTACTGATTTCCCCAAGTCGTATACTGCCCTTCTAAAATATCTGATGTATGAAAGTTTAAATCTGATTCTGAGTACTCATTACCCTCAATGTCAATCCACTTTCGTTTGCGTTTGTTGCGGTCTTTGATTACCAGAATACCTTTCCCGGCGCTGCCATTGATTGGCTTAATCGCAAACGCTCCTTCGATTTTTTTCCAATCAAACTTTCTCAATTCTTCACGACTTGAAATCACTGCGTACAACTCTGGCACGCCAATTCCATGCTTCCTAAGAAAGTTCTTCGCCTTGAGTTTGGAGAAACCAAATTTCTTCGCATGCGCACTATTGAGCGAAGTGTACAGTTGGGCTCGAGCGTTCATACCCAAAATCTGGGATGGTTTGACGAAAGACATAGATACAATCTCAATTTTTTAATTTTTCAAAAACAACAGCACTCTACTCTTCTTGATCCATAATTGGTTTAAAGCGGAAAAACTCACTCACTCGAAGGCCAGTGTATTTACCAACCGCCATATCGAGCAAAGCAACACCAATGATTGTCATCTCAGGATGCAAGATTACGATATCCTGAACTTGAGTGAGTCCCATCAGCCAAGCGGTAGAGACCGAGAGCAGAATAGTTTCAAAAGTGACTTGGGCCAAACGCCCAAAATTGGCAGAGATTTGAGAACCCACAAAGTTTTCCGATAACAAGATCAACACCAAGATTGGAAAGATACCTACTGCGGCTAGATTGACGAGTCCATTAAAGAATGGCGAGATAACGAGCAACAGAAAGATAATCAATGAAACAAACCATACTAACAAAGCAGTTCTGGGAAGGTACTGGAGTTTGAGTTGACGAAAACCGCTTCGTCCGACCAAAGCAACAGCAGTGATGACTAGAAAGAGCAGCACACCAGTCACGATCCCAGTCGAAACAAACGCCACAGCTAATACGGCTGGACCGTACACGCCAAAACCCTCCAAGCCAATCACGTGTCGCGACACAGCGATCAAGGATACTACTACTGGGAACATCAGCATCAGCACCAACATGTTGGCTGGCACTCCACTGTCCACAGCTTGACGAATCAGATATTGAATAAAGTTCCCAATGGAGAGTGGACCAATCGGATGACTATCTAATAACAAAGCCAACCGGCTCTTCACTAAACCTGTCGTTTGTGTCAAGTCAGTCGTGGTTTTTTCTTGAATTTTTTCTTGAATCTTGCCAGCGGCACTCGCTTCTGCTTCAGCACTTGCATTCGCTTCACTACTGCTTTCAGCACCAACGGTGGAGGCAGCTCTCGTATCTGGGAAAATGAGAGGGGTTACAGTTTGGGCGTGAGCAACACCAATACTAATAGAGAGGGGGAAACAGAATAAAAAAATGAAGAGGGCGCAATATTTTCTAAACATAGTATGAAGACCAATGATAAATAACATTTACCTACAAATTATACCTCTTTTTTTGGACGAGATTTCCCCTCTTTCACTTGAGCTTTCATTTGAGTAGAATAAGGCCATGAAGAAAGCTCTGTATTCTATCTTCTTTTTGTTCATTCTTTCCGTCGTGTCCTCGGCTTTTTTCGTCCCTCAAACCTTTGCGGAAATTAGTGGTGGTAACGTCAATGACAATTTTAGACAAACGATGGAAAACACCAGAGATAATAAAACCAACTTGGATCATACAATAGTTTACAGTTTGGAAAAAAATGCCTACGGTCTACTGTATTTATTTAATGGTGATCCGAATGGTAATGGCACAGGGCTAACTGACACTGGAGCAATGGGCGCAGTAGGCAAAATGATTGGTTTTGCTTATACCCAACCTGCTTCAGAAAAAGCATATTTTGCTGACTTATTTGGACATCTGGGAGCACAACCCGCCTATGCACAAGGCATTGGTTTTTCCGCTTTGCAACCAGTCTTGGCGCTATGGAAAATTTTCCGCGACATTTCTTATGTTTTCTTTGTATTTATTTTCTTAGCAATTGGGTTCGGAATCATGTTCCGACAAAATTTGGGCGGTCAAACTGCGGTGACTATCCAACAAGCCTTGCCTAGAATTATCATTGCCTTATTAGCGGTCTCTTTCTCTTATGCAATCGCTGGTCTCATGATCGACATCATGTGGATCATGATGTACTTCTTAATCACAATGTTTGGAGGGGCAGGATTAATTCAGAGTGATTTGCTCGCCAATTTTAAGATCTTAAATTTGAACATTTTTGACGTATTTGGAGGAGTGATTGGAAGCGGATTTGCAAATAAGAGTGGCGAAGCCGTTGGTAGTTTCGTCAATAATGTCATCTCAAACGATCAAGGTATTAATAATGCATTAGGAAGTGTTGCTGGTGGCATTACCAGTGTTCTCGCTACTTTAATTATCTTTGTTGCGGTTTTGTTTGCCATGTTCCGGACATTCTTCTCGTTGATCAAAGTCTATTTTGAGATCATCTTATCCATTATTTTCGCACCGGTTATCTTGATGTTAGGGGCGATTAACGGCAATGCTTTTGGCAATTGGGTCAAAGCTTTAGCCGTCAATCTCGCTGTGTTTCCAGTACTGTTAGTATTCATTATCATTGGTTTTATGATGATCAATGGAGGTAGCGCGGTTCAAAGTTCGGCCATCGTTCCATCTGTAAACGCTCAAACAAATGGTAGTCTGCCACAACAATTACAAGGTGGCGGTTTCATTCCCCCATTTGTACCAGGAAGAAATGAAAGTGACACAATCGGTTTCATTGGCGGCATCGCCGCTATCATGCTATTACCAGAAGTCGTCGCAATCGTCAGTAAATACAAGCCAGCCAGTATCTTTGAAGAGTTTGGTGGGAAGGCTGTTAGTAATGTCTTTCAAGGTAATCAGTATGCTGCTCCGCTGGTCGGACTTGGTGCTGGTGGTGCTGCTGGAGCTGCTGTGGGTGGATACATGGGATACAGAACTGCTCAGAATCCGACACAAGCATTTGCTCAAACTCTTAGGGGTGTTGTGTATGGTCACAAGGATGCTGCAGGCAAGACAAGAGGTGGATTCGTTAATTGGGGTGGAGCTGGATATAAAGCTGGTCAATCTACAGCGAGTGCTATTGATAGAGCAAGAGAAGGTAAGTTGCTGGATCCAGACACAATTAATCGCCAACTTGATGACATTAGAAAAGGACAAAATAAACCTACTGAACCTAAAAATGACAAGCCTGAAAAAACAGGTGGTGCTTCTGGTGGACAAGCAAATTAGCTACATCGTAAATTTTCCGAGTCTCTCTATTTATTGAAGTTAGTGAAAAAAAGATCGCTGAAGGAAAATCACAGCACAGTCTTAGGCTGCTTTCTTTTCTGCAGTATCTGTACTGGCAGATGCACGATCAATAATTACAGGCAATGGTATGACTTCATCAATTGCATCATAATAGGTCTTGATGTACTCATCTTTACCAGGATTTACTCGCTGCAACAAAGATGGTGGCTCCTTGTCAGTCTTGTCCTTATACCATGCTCTCATGTAAGCCACGCGCTCATCTCTTCTTCTACCTTGATCAAACGGTCTAAGGATATCAGGCATTTTATTCCATCTACTTCCCGCAAATTGAGTTGCATCTTTCCCCTCTAGCTCGGCCAATAACTCATCAAATCCGACTGCACCACGAGGCACTCCAGTACCAATCTTGAGCTGTTCAACCAACTCCTTTCGCAACTCTTCTCGGTGGTTCACAGCCTCAGAATAAAAACCAACGCCTATTCTTCCAATAAGATATCTCAACATTGGCACAAACCAGTTGTGGTGTGGGCCAGCAACAACCTTAGCTAAACCGATACCATTATTCAAAAATTCAGTGTATAACCCATGCTCAGCTCCAAAGATGTCGTGCATTTTCAGACCGGCACTTATCGGGCCAACAGTCATCTTGAGCATTTTATCCCACCCCTTTTGCGCCGTTGTGTAGAGATCAATATTTCCAATTCTGTCTTCAGATTCTGTTAAAAACTGGAAATGATCTGGGAAAATCGGCTTGTTCCAATTGCCCTCATAATTGTCGTTATCCTCTTGTTTTCCTGTTTTTGGGTTTAATTTTTGTCGATTTTTATCAGTGTAAATCCTGCCTTCTATGCCTTTAGTCGGAAAATATGCATTAGTCCATAATCTGACAAGTCTTTGAGTAGTTCTCACCGTCCGCACGTGTGTTCCATGCCTTTTACTCTGATTTCCAGCCCACAGATAAGTTGTAGAATCCCGAGTTCCAGCTGGCACAACGTTTCCGCTATCATCTCGGTACACTAAATTACCAAATTGGTCTTTCTCTTCGTCATTCGGGTAATCACCTGTAAATTCCAACAAATGCTGATGTGCGGAGTCCAAATTACCATATCTGTTTCGTTTGTGACTCATGACATGGAATGGATAGGACAAGTACTCAGTGTCCACAGGCTTAGTGGGGTTATGGCTTCGTGTTTTGGTTCTTTTCTGGAGCTTCGCTAAAGAAATAGAAGCCAGATCGAAAGTGATATATAGGTTCCAGACAATCTCAAAATGTTCTAGTGGCAACAAACCACTAGCGACAAAAATTTCTTTTAAATGATTCTCTAACTTCAGAGGTCCGTCTGGATTTTTTGCAAGATCATCGTAGCAAATTTCTAGCTCTCTTGCCGTATAAAACCTTGCTCTCTCTTTCACTGTTCCGTCTGGATTCATTTCAGCTGGTTTAGGTGATCTTGTAGGAATATCTTCCCCGACGACATCGATAACATATCTAAGCAAATCTTGAGTATGCTGACCATAAATTTCATGATTGGTGACACCCTCTAAGATGTCTTTTCGTGAAAGTCTTCTAGGACCAAAAAGGCTATATAAGTTCTCCTGCTTTGCAGCTGGGACACCGGTCTTAGGATAGTTGTCATCGCGGTAACGGTACGCAAACATCCGGACTTTTTGCCTTCGGTGCTCAATTCGTAGCTTTTCAGTTTCTGGATCATTTTCATCAATACTGCCATCAGCGTTCTTTACTCCAAACTTTGCAGTTTCTGTGTAGTATAAGGCCTGAACTCTCTTCACAATTGCCTTTTCATAAGGATCAGCGATTGTTCGAGTAGACTTTGTATCAACAAACACGTCATAGTTTTTCTCGCTCGCAATACTCACAACCTTAGAAAATGGATATCCACGAATAGTTGCCGACTCTACCATGATGCCAAGCTTTTTCTTGGCTTCTGCGTATCTGGAACTTACTGATGCAGGTGGAATGCCGCCTTTATCAAATCGATCTTCAAGATCTTTAAACTCATCGGCATATTCTTTTTTCAGTGAATCAAGTGTATGCGTTTCATCCTCTAGGTCGAGCTTGTTGATCTTTTCTATGAGGCCAGACAAACTAGTTTTCATTTCCTCACGCTCAACCTCGTCCAGAGTGGACAATCTCTCAGCAGCAGCCAATACTGTCTGGTCTGATGCTGCAACGAGCTGATTCAGGTAGTGGGAAGCACCTTTGATAAGAACTTCCTGCGTGTCGACAAGGACTTTCGTTGGTACCAACGCAAACGCTTCTTTTCTGGCTTTTTCTAATCTTTCTTTCGCGGCTGCAATCACCGTCTTATCAGTACCAGCTAGAGCTGTTTTTGCGTCTGTATCAGCGGCATTTAACTCTAGGAGATGGATTTCACCTGGTAAAACATCTTGTTTCCACAGGTCGAGCTGCTTAGTCTCTATTTCTTCTTCTATCTTATCTATTTCGCTTATTTTTGCTTTTACCTTGTCTTCGATGTCAGTAGTGGTTTTGTTCTCGGTAGCACTAAAAAACTTGACGTATAACAATTTGTCTAATTCTGTTTTTTTGTCGGAAAGTTTCTTCTGCTCTGTATATAAAGTAGGCAAATCTGGAGTTGCCAAAGATTGATAGTTCTGAATTATTCCATCAGCTTCCTGACCAATATCATTAGCTGTTTTTTCGAAAGTTGTATAAAATAGCTTCTCTAATGCTCTCAAAGATTGAGCTGTCTTCAATGCATACTGAGTTGACCAGGTACGCTGAAATTCTTCATGAAATTTGCCTGGAATTAAAGCGAGTAAACGACCTTGTGCCTGGACTTCTGCTGCCTTAAAATTAGCCTCTATTCTTTGCTTTAATGTTCCCAAACTGGTTAATCCAGAATATCCCACAGGTTCCTTGGATACCTTATCCCCCACTTCATCAATATCTGCAAGTAAGGTGGTGAAAGGTGGCTCATCAAGTAACCCGTCCTCCTCCCCATATAATAATTCCCCTAGTTCAGCTCTGTCATATGACTCTAAGAACTCCTTCAAAATTTGTCCTTGCAGTTTATCTGACAACTCATCTAAAGGTCGTAATAGCTTTTGTTGAATAATGATTTTTTCTCGGGCTTCTGATTCGGATTTACCCACATATCGACGCTCGAGTGCATTTTCGACAGCTCTAGTCAGCAAGGTGATCCTCAATTTATCTGCTTGGATGATTAGGCCTGCTCGGTCTCGACCTTCGTCATCATCTCCAGCAAACGGGTACTTGTCTCGAATTGTCAAATCTGGGAAATTAGGTGTGATATTGAGTATTTGTTGATACTCCGAAGCGATTGAAGGTTCACTTGCAATAAATTGATCAACGACTTCTTTATCACTCAATGGAGGGGTTTCTACTGCGACGACTGGAAGTGGATTTTCAATATCAGCTAGGATGTTCTCGTAAGTATCCAAGATACTGCCAACTTGTTCTCCCACAACTTTCAATTGATCTTCAAAGCTATCTATGGCGTCGGGACTTTCTAACAGTTCGGGAGAGGTACGCAATGAGGAAATCATTACGTACAACAGTTCAATATTATCTTTTTGTACTTTTATTTTAATGGGACTAAGATCTAAAGGTTGACCGTTAACATCCAAAATAGCTTCATCAAGTACACGCAGAGCTGAGATAATCCTGCGTTTAAAATCCGCCTTGATAGGCAGATCAGCAAAAATCATACCAAACGTTTCTTTAACGAAACGCTTTTCTGGATCGACTGGTACCTCGACTCTTCTTTCGTTCATATTTGACCCAGATTTTACCATATTTCTCAAATATCGACAATACTATAAGTCTATATCTAGCCTGGAAGGCTCCAGACACTCTCACTTTTCACCCTAAAATATTCACCCCAAAGATCGCCTGCAAAATCTGCGCGATCCAGTAAGAGATGAACAGAAGGGTAAAGCCGATTAGAGCGGCGGTAATACGTTGTTTACCAGCCTCTTGAGCCTTGGTATCGGCTGCCCCATAGATCATCTCAAAACCACCCCAAATGATCATCACGAACAATATTATGCCAGCAATCGAAAAAAGGAAAGGCATCAAGGCATTGAGAAAACCAGCCGGAGTGGTGAAGGTTTGGGTGACATTCGTAAAACCTTGAATGATTCCTGCCAGTGGATTCTTATTTCCAGTGACAGTTAAGGGATTTACTAAAAACAAAAAAAGCCCGTTGGCTATTCCGCTTGAAGAATCTGGAGGAGTCGGCACAGTACTGTCCGATGGTGCTGGGGCGGGTGAGTTAGTCGTCGGGAGTGCATTACAGATTTTTGTACTTATGTCCAGTTGATAGCCTGTTCCACATTGATAGCGAATAACAGTTCCTTCCAAACAACTACTCATCCGAGGGTCTATTTTGTTGTCAAAAGCTGATCCAGGAATACAGCTAGGCAGGGATGAAGGTGGTACGGTACATACAATATTACAATACCCACTCGTACACTCAGTATTAGCTCCGCACAGTGAACCATTTGGTTTCGGCACTGGCTTACACTCACCACGTGTCGCATCTTGGCCACATCCAGGCTCGCCAGTACAATCACAAACAAATCCAGCAGCACAAGGAACACTACCATCAGTCATACATTGTTGAGCATGAGCTGGAGAGGTCACAACAAAAAAACTTACGAAAAAAAGCAGAAGGACAAAAAACTTTAGCTTGATCATAAAGATATTATACCCTATCCGAACCCAGGGATATGCAGAATACTCACACCGATAAATTGTAAAATACTTACAGAAAAAATGATGAAAAATATTCCAGCAACGGCAGATGTAATCAAACTCTTCGCTTCTTCAACTCTTTGAGGTTCTCCCCTAGAGGTGGACATCAAAAATGCCCCAGCTAGTGTCATCAGTACTACCGCAGTGCCTGCAATGCCCAATCCTAAAACGATAAGAGCTCTAACCATCAAGGCAGTGTTCGTATAAGGAATACACCCCACTCCAGTCCAAATACCGCTATTGTTATAAAAACATTTGTTACATGCCGTGTAAGAGTCGGAACCTGGCGGACCTGCTTGATTACACAACTTAAATTCGTCAACTGAACCTACGCTATCATTCAGTTTCCCTGGATCATTCTGAGTACCAACGTCGAAACTTCTTTCGCAAATATCTAAATTACCATTACTCCCTTCTAAGACGAATTTTACTCGATAGTTACCGGCATCCATGTGGTCAACATGTTCAAAGATATGAGGATCTGCCAGTCCTCCATTTATAATGCCAGAAACTTCTCCATTTTGTAGCTCAGCGCCATCAGCAGAACGAATCAATTTATAATGTAAACCACTGTATGAGATTCCTTCTGGGGAGTTAATCGCATTTGTCCAAAATGGTTCAGGGAGAACAAAATCAATAGTCACGTTGTCATTGTGGATTGGTGCAACAGGGTCCAGGCCGATTGTCCCGCACATCGTACTAGCGTTCGCCCAAGCAGCGGTATCCGCTAACACACTTGGTGCTAGCCTAGCGAACACTCGATGACAAATAGGCGTATTCCCAGAATTATCACCTTCAACATCATAAACGGAGTCGACGGTCTTCCCATTTGGTGCAAGGTTTTTGGAGTATTCACCAACTAAACAACTACCATCTTGAGTCAGGTTTATTCTTTCTGACGGTTGAAAAGCAGTAAAGTCGAAGTGATACGGTGTCATGTCGATCACAGGTTTGACACCAGTAGGAAGATTATTCAAAAGCGCTAAATTTCCACACACTTTAAAAGGGTAGACGTAATTTGCTCCATCTTTTCTACTCGCGTAGATTGTCGGCGCAGAATCTTGAGTTGACGACAACGCCACACCATTCACAGTAACATCACAGTAAACCCCTAAAGTGTCATTATCTGCAAAAACTACTTTGACGTTTGTAGCCAAAAAGAGGAAAGCGAACAAAAAAGTGAGAAGAATTTTTTTCACTTCTTCATCATATCATTGGAAACAAAAAAATTTGAAGGCCAAGTTAAGGTGCTGTTTACCCGAAAGCTGGCAGGTGCAAGATGCTTACTCCAATGAATTGGAGGATGGTGACGGAGAAAATGATGAAAAAGGCGCCGATGATCGCTGAGGTCACAGCGCTTTTGGCTTCGTCGACTCGTTTAGGATCACCTTGCGAGGTGCTAAACATAAACCCGGCATAGAGTGTCATTAGTACTACCGCGGTACCAGTAATCCCGAGTCCTAATACAATAATTGCTCGTACGGTTGCAACGCCAGTTTTGAAAGGAATGCATCCTACACCCGTCCATATTTCGCCATTAGCTAAACATGCATCACAAGTTCCGTGATTGGTACCAGCTTGTTGACACAGATTAAATGATTCTGGAGTTTGCCCCTGACCTGGTTTGGTCACTAATACAGTGTTTGATGCTTGGTCATATCGAAAAGTAACGAGACAAAACTGTTGTCCATCGAGATTTTGTAGTGCCAACGTCTGAGGTGCGGCAATGACAGTGTTAAAGGAAAAATCTACACTCCAATTTGAACGATCGTCTTCTCGACCGAAGTACTCGGTTACATTATGATCCACAGAAGCATCTTCGTAGTTGAAACGATATCTCCCGTCATCTTGTAAACCAAGTGATGGATTGAAGGTAATATTGATATTGGCATCTGAGGCCGTTAAAGTTATCGGAACAGAGATAGCCGAACACGTTGGTGCGACTACTTCAGCTGAAACAGGTGAGAAAAAACGCACAAAAAATGAAATCAAAAACAAAAACGCTAGAACACTTTTCAGCATTTTCTTCATAGAAGGTCGTGATTTTAACATATTACGCCTGGTATTTCTAGAGTATTTTCAGTGTTTTTAAAGTTATAAGCTGTACTGCTTTTCTCTACTTCGTTCTTGTTCTATTTCTATAAATGCGCTAATTCTCTGACTGTTACGTTAGAAAGCTGACTTTTTTTGGTTTGTTAATAAATAATTCTTATTTTTTTAAAAACATCCCTCTTCGATCCGAAAACCGAAGAGGGACAAACTACACACCCAACACCCAATCATCAAGGTCTTCGTCCGTGTCGGATGAAGCCTCTTCGACTGGTGAGGTGATAGGTTCAATTATTGCCGGCAGGGCCGCCGGCGCTTCTTCTTCTTCAACGAGGTCAACAACCTCGTCGGTTACTTCTTCATGCTCCCCTGTCCCTGGGGGGAGCGTTCCGGCTTCCGGAGTCGGCGGCGTTAGCCACCAACTTGCGAGCCAAACAAAAACAACAACCACTACTGGCCCGAAGGCCAGCCAACTCTGGGTCGCCGCCCAGAATATGCCCCCCGCAAAAATCGCGAGCAGCAAAACTGCGGCTTTTTGCCAACGAGCGCGCGCTTTGACTTTCAGCAGGGCACGTCCGACTTGCTCGCGCACCCAGCTGGTTGCGGAGGTGAACTGCTCTCTGTACATCCAGAGAGCAATCCCCACTCCAATCAAAACCAGTACCAGCAGCGTCGCCTCGCCGCTGGTCGCACCTGTCCGCTCGACCACCCCAAATAGAGCCAGTCGAACGATAAACCAAAGCACTAAACCGGCGGCGGCTAAACTAGCCATGTCGCTCCAGTTGGCTCCCACGAGCAGCGACCAGATGCAGGCGATTACTGCCACGACCACGGCGAGTTCAATCTCGCCGGGCCGGGCCCGAAAATTGCTACTGAGGGCCTGGCTCTCAGCAAACAACAATCCAAAAACGATAAAGGCACCCAAAAGTACGGTGGCACCCCATTCCCGCGCCCGCTTCAACGGGCCTTCCTCCGAGTTACGGAGGAGGTCTTGGAACGCCGTGAAGCGCTCCATTAAACTATTCATCTCAAATTCCCTTTCTAGACCTGATACCCGGAGATGACGGGCCAGGCCTGCAACTTCGTTAAAGTGCGTGTACTTTTCTTATGGCTCGTCAGTTAAACCTGACTCGCCCATCGAAAAATACCCCGCCATTTTACCATAAAAAGACCTATAACTCAATCAGAAAGGGTGGTTTACCAGCGAAAGTTCGTTCTTCAGTCTAGCGGTTTGCGCGTAGATGTTCCTCGAACGCCACAACACTCATTACTAATTGACAGAGTAATGGGTGATGTTAAAATAATGGACATGCAAACATTCTCATTGAAAATGACCACTCAAAGACAAGTGACCTACCCTAAAGAGCTGGTCAAATCCTTGGATCTTTCCCCTGGACAGACTTTTCAAATCCAAATCTTAGATCCAGAAGAAAAATTGACCAAATATATTTCTGTACACGAATTCATTTCTTCAGTAAGAGAAGCTGCTGCTACCTATGAAGGTAAACCAATTTCAAAAAAACAGTACAGAAAAGAAATGGCTGAGTATTACCAGCAAAAAGACGAGCAATTGATGAAAGAACTCGCTGAAGAATCATGACATACCTTGTCGACACCAATATTCTGTTACGACTTTTTTTGAGAGATCATCCGGTACAGGCACAGAAAGCCGAAAAAATAATCGAAAACCTTTTGATACAGAATCAGATTCTTTTTATTGACCCCTTAGTAATCAGTGAATTTCTATTTGTATCAACAGGAGGGAAATATAACATTTCAAAAAAGGAAGCCGTTCATTTTCTGTTCATTTTCTTTCAAAATAAACAGGTTGTAACGGTAAACAAAAGTGTGCTTTTGAATTCTTTAGATACTTTTCAAAACAAAAACATTGATTTTGTGGATTGTTATCTCGCGCTAAAAGCTAAAACTCATTCAACAAAGGTTATCTCCTTTGACAAAGACTTTGACAAGATTGATAAAAACATCCGCCTGCAACCCTAACATATTATTTCAGCGAAATTTGCTCCAAAAGTGATAAGATAAGCAAGTCAACTCATGCCCACTTCAAACCATTTTCGACCACCACACTTTTTTCGCCTTCTCGTCATTGGTATCCTCCTTACTTCTTGCTCCCTCCTCCCAACCGCGACTCGCGCCATCGACCCAGTCGAAGAGTTGCAAAATCAGATCAATGAGTTGGAAAAAATGAAAAAGCAGTCTGAGGATGCGACGAAACCTTTGGAGCAACAAGCCACTTCTCTGTCCCAACGCGTCAAAAACGCCCAATCCGGTATCGATTCGGCCAAAAAAAACGCCGGAAAACTGGCTGTCAATATCACACAGCGAGAAGATGACCTCGCCGACACAATTGCTCTTTTCTCCTATCGAGTCTCAGAACGCTACAAACGAAGTAAATCGCCATCGCCATTTATGATTTTTTTTGCACAAGGTGATTTACAAAACATCACACGAGACTTGGCATATAAAGCCTCTGCTCAAGATCAAGACAAAAGCATTATTCAATCCACAGCTCAAGACATCATCAACCTACAAACCGACAAAAAGAAACTCGAGGATGACCAAAAAAAACTGGCCGCCCTCCAGATCACTCTCAATGAGCAGAAAAAGTTTTTTGATGTGGAAATTTCTAAAGCCAAAACCTATCAATCAGAAGTTTCTGGCAAAATCGCAAGTCTAACAGCACAACAGCAACAAATTATCGCCAGCAAAGCCGGGACCGCCACAACTTCAGTCGGAGAGGTTCCAGAGGGCGGTGATCCAAAATCGCTTCCGAGTTACAATCCAGGATTTTCACCTGCGTTTGCGGTGTTTAGTTTTGGCGCGCCACATTTTAAAGGTATGAGTCAATACGGAGCCAAAGGAAGAGCCGAGTCCGGCCAAAGTTACGAACAAATTCTCAAAGCATATTACGGTGACGTCGAAATAAAAGATGTGTCGATGCCAGACACCGTTGCCACTTCTGTCGGCACTATGCCATTTGAAAATCAGTACCTAAAAGGCATCGCAGAAATGCCAGGGAGTTGGAACTCTGAAGCGCTCAAAGCCCAAGCCATCGCCGCTCGTACCTATGCTCTCTCGTACTTGGGGTGGCGCATGGGAAACCAGTCACTCAAAGGCTCAATTTGTGTCACCGAAGCGTGTCAGGTCTATAAATCCAGCAAGTTCCAAGCCGGTGGCGCGTGGCACGATGCAGTTAATGCCACCAAAGGAAAAGTGCTCGTCAGTAAAGCCACAGGCGACGTATTTAGTACCATGTATGCTAGTACGGCTGGCGGACATTTGCTTGGATATACTTCGGTTGGCCATAGTGTTCCTGGTCTTTGGGACTCCACTTCAGACTGGTCAAACTGGACTGATGGAGCATATGAGAAAAAAGGTGGTAGTCCTTGGTTTTACAAAGCGTGGTACACCACTCGCGGGGGTGATACTTGTGGTAAAGATTCACCTTGGTTACGCGAAAATGAGATGGCAGATATCTTAAATGCTTGGGTTGTCCGTAAAGCTGGTGGAGGCGACGCCGATAAAGTTGGACCACTCGGACCATGTTGGGGAAGCGATTCATGGAGCATTGATGAGATGAAGTCGAGAGCAGATAGCAAAGGTGGTGCATACAGTTCCATCTCTTCAGTCAAAGTGGAACACTCCTCTGCTGGCACGACATCTTCAGTTGTGTTCCAAACTAATCGTGGCGAACTTCGAATGAGTAGTAGTGAATTTAAAGAAATTTTTAATCTACGAGCTCCCGGTCGCATCTCTTTGAAAAGCAACCTCTACGGTATCGAACGAAAATAATGTTATTATCCTGACATGTTTCTCACAGGCGTCTCTCTTCAGCACTTTCGTAATTATCAAAACAAAACGTTTTTATTTACCAAACCATTAACGGTGTTTGTAGCACCCAACGCGTTCGGCAAAACCAATTTACTAGAAGCGATCCACTTACTATCTACAGGCGAAAGCTTTCGGTCAGGAACTGTCGATGATTTTATCGAAGTCGAACAAGAGTTGGCCCGGATTAAGA
Source organism: Patescibacteria group bacterium (assembly GCA_039934415.1). Taxonomy (GTDB): domain Bacteria; phylum Patescibacteriota; class Microgenomatia; order UBA1400; family PJMF01; genus JBDTME01. The sequence goes on along the minus strand of JBDTME010000002.1, from coordinate 139,896 downwards.
TGAAAACGCTACTCAACGATCATCAAACAGAAAAGACACACCAAGCCAATGAAGAGAGCGAACAATTAGAAATTGAACTGTTGCTCAATCCTGGCCTCGTTTCTGGTAAACGAGTCTCCAAAAAAATCTTTTCCCTCAATGGCGTGCGCAAACAAAAACGCGGCATTGTGGGTTTAGTTCCCACTATCGCATTTATTCCAGAGGATCTTCGGTTAATTACCGGTAGCCCGTCTCGGCGCCGCGAATTTTTAGACACAGTTCTTACTCAAATTGATCAACAATACTTGACTGCTCTGTCTACTTATGAACAAACCTTGCGAAGACGTAATCGATTATTACAACAAATTCGTGAAGGCGAGGCACCGCGTACGACTCTAAGCTTTTGGAATTTATCCTTGTTAAAACATGGCATGTATCTACAAGATAAGCGACGCGAACTCATCGACCATTTAAACGGCATTGAGTTCCCACTCCAATTTCAGATCGAGTATGATCTTTCTTTGTTGAGTCCTGCTCGCCTCGAACAATACTCAAACCAAGAAATCGCAGCCGGTCACACACTGGTCGGTCCGCATAAAGACGACATTATTGTACAATTTTCAATTGTTAAAAATTCTCACTCAGTCAGATCACCGCTCTTCACGCATGGCTCCCGTGGTCAACAACGGATGGGCGTGCTCTGGCTCAAACTCGGGTCATTTGAAATTATCCGCAAAACACTCGGCAAAACTCCACTGCTCCTCCTAGATGATATTTTTTCAGAACTCGATAAAGAAAATCGTCTGCGTGTACTCGAACTCGCCAAAACCACTCAAACTATTATGACCAGCGCTGAAGAAGAAGTCCTACAAATGCCAGAGCTGAAAAACGCTGATATAATCAGGCTGTAAGCTTCACAAATTATAATGAACTATAATCCAGATGACTCCATCAGAACTTCAACTCTACTTGTCACAAATCAATTTACCTCGTCCGGATTCTCATAAAGGTCAGAATGGCAAAGTCATGGTGATTGGTGGCAGCGAATTGTTTCATGCCGCCAGTCAATGGAGTTTGCTCGTCGTCTCACGCATGGTCGACATGGTGTTTTACTCTTCGGTGCCTGAGAACAATGATTTGATCAAAGAATCAAAAGAACACTTCCACAATGGTATCGTCGTCCCTCGCGAAAATGTTGAAGATTACATTCAAGAAGCTGATGTTGTTTTGATCGGACCAGGGATGGTGCGTAATGACGAAACCGAGAAAATCACCACTCACTTGCTTTCCAAATATCCGAATGAGAAATGGGTCATCGATGCTGGTGCGCTACAGATGATTGATCCAAAACTCTTTACAAATAAGACGATCATTACCCCGCATCACCAAGAGTATGCCTGGCTACTGGAAAAAGTTGGAAGAAAAAACACTGAAGGATATCCGTTTGCAGAACTCTCGGAACATCCCACTATTTTGTTAAAAGGAAAAGTTGACGAAGTTTTCAATGCTGAACAAAAAATCCTAGTTGAAGGTGGTAACGAAGGCATGACCAAAGGAGGAACAGGTGATGTCTTGGCTGGGCTCGTAGCTGGACTCTATGCATTTACTGATAATCCATTTGCAGCGGCTGTCGTTGCCAGCTATGTAAACAAACACGCAGGTGATGAGCTCTATAAAACAGTTGGCCCTTTTTTCAACTCCACTGATTTGGCCAACCAAATCCCCAAAACACTAGCCAAGACATTCGCAATTGTATAGTTTTTGTTGATTTTTTGTATAATTATTGTATAATGATGCATATGGCTACCATCAACATCTCCCTACCAGCACAACTCAAGGCTCAGGCCGAAGAACTCGTTGACTTAGGTTTTTACAGCTCATTTAGTGATGTTATTCGTGACGCTCTCCGAAGACTCGTTCAAAAAGATCCCTACGAAGATCTGATCAAAGAAGCCAAAAGGGATTACGCTATAGGTAAAAGTACTGTTTTGGAAACAGATGAAGACGTTGATAAATTCTTCGACTCACTCAAATAAATATGCGTTTAATTTTTTCGGCATCTTTTGCCAAGAAGCTGCAAAAGCTCATTAAGAAGAACACAGATTGGGAATACCGAGTAAATAAAACTATCAAGCTAATAAAGAACAATCCAAAACATCCTTCTTTAAAACTACATAAATTAAAAAACACTGAAGTCGTGTCAGCCTACGTAAATATGAGTGTCAGAATTCTTTTTTTACAAGAAGAGGATGTCATCTTCTTCATCGACATTGGCACGCACGAAGAAGTCTACTAATCTCTTTACACAAAAACCTCGTGGTATTCATCTGAAAGTCATGATTCTACTTAACTAGTCATCTCCCCTACCTCCACACTGGTTGTCAAGGTATAATTTCCCTACATGGCAACTACGGTATTTGAACAACCATCGACGCTTCTGAATTCTAGTGCGCTATCCACGTATATCGACGAGCTAGAAAAACACAAAGTTGATTTCGACCCGCTCTCCCTAGAAACAGTACTGGCACTTCCAGAGTTCCCTGATTTTCTAGATGAAATCGTCGACACTTTAGATGAACTAGTGAGTAGCAAGGTCAACCAAACTATTCCTACCCGATTCAACTCAATCTTTACTGCATCCGAAGCAGCGGAGGATAAAAACCAAGTTCGCTATTTTTTAAATCTCATCTTCACTGAAGTTAACCGGAAGAATCCAAAAGTATTTGAAAAAATGCCCTTGTTTTTCCTTCCCAATGACGAGAAATCAGAAAGTGACATACTCAATCGCGATGAATATGTCCGACGGTACTTGCTCAAAGAAAACAACGCTCTCCAACTATTGAGGAGTATCAGTGAGGATTTAATCGCACGAAAAATATCTGGGGAAGCAGCTCCAGACGAAGCTCAAGCAAACGAAGAAAAAACCAAAGACAAATCTGAGAAAGAAGTCGATGGGAGTTATGTCGGCGGTGGCGCTTTCAGGAAATCTCAGACAGAACAAACTCCAGCAGAAAATGACGCTCAGAATGTACCCCGCACGGACGAACAAACACCTCCCTCACCATTTGAAGTTCAAAAAATCGCCGCTCAAGAAGGTTGGAGAGACTCTGGCGCCCTGATGAATGAAGTGTTGAACTCGGCTCTAGATGTCGCTGATTGGCGAACGTTTTACAACAAACTACCAGCCGATGAACAAAGACAACTCGACTTTCAATTATTCTCGCTCCAAGAGGATATTGCAGGAGTCATTTCTCTCTATCTTCAAGAAAACCCTCAATTCGCATTGCTACTTGCTGAATCTGGCCGGCTATCAATCACCGACAGAATTACGATCCGACAACAACTGCTTTCACACGTTGATCAAATTTATAAGCGCTTATGCAACAACGAGTACTTTCTCTTAAAAACTGAAATTTTAAAAGAGAAGTTTGAACTCAAGGCTTTTAACGACACGAGTTTCAAAGGATCACTTAAAACTGCCGAGGATGCCACCCAACTCTTTTCAGAAAAAATCGACTCAGAAGATGCTCCACAAGATTACTCAGAACTCGCCAAACAAGAGTTTAAAAAGCAACTCAAGCAAATTGCGACTTTTGAAGCAATGGTTTCTGCAGAGTCAATCGAAAACCTCGGCGATGAAATTTTGAGACGAGCTCCAAGAACGAAAGGGACTGGAATCTCTGCCTTAGATCCTCTTGAACTCCGTCAGATCTTTCCAGAAAACATTTTTTCTCTCGGAGCAGATGAACGCAAAAAACTGCTCGGACAAATAGATGTCTATCTCAAACAATTGCAGACAAATGGCAAAACAGTAACTCAAGCCAACTTCGAAAACTTTGCCAAGTTTCAACGCTTCAGCAAAGACAATCCCAAAGAAGCGCTCGTCTCTTTATTACGAACTTATAATAAAGATGGCTCCGCTGAAATAAATATTCTCAATACTCTTGATTCTTACGCGTTATCACTCGGTAGTCCTCATCTCCTCTCTGACAATCTTAAGGTCATGCTCAACGAGCTCGATCCTAGTCTCAGAAACAATCAAGAGGTTTTACAGATCATGGAGTCGTACGTCGCGCAACGAAAACATGCGTTGGCAAACTACACCCAAAATAATTTACTTACTCATAGCCTTGAGCCCGGAGAGACAACACCCCTCTCTCTTTCCACGGAGCAATATCGAGAATTGATCAAAACGTATTCCCCCAAATATAAAGCCAATACAGATAAAGTTCTGGCTCATGCTTTTTTCACTCGAGATTTGGCAATTACTCCAGCAGAAGCTTCAGAACAAGAAAAATTTCTGAGAGCTGAGGCGCTCTACGTTCGCAATCAGTATCTCAACCAGTTACAGGCACAAATTAACAATCTTGATGAACAAGAACAAGTCTTTTACAGCAATATGTTGGGGGTTGATCGCCAGCAATTTCTTCCGGCAGGACAAACTCAGCTCGACAATCAAGGTCGTGCGGCTTTCAATAAGGCTTTATATGACACAGCAGTCCCACATCAATCTTGGAACGCTCCACAGGTAGGAAATGTTCAAGGATTAAGTAATTTAAGAGACTGGTTAGGCAGAGCCAAGGGCATAGGAAATCTCAATGCCGCTAGTCTTCAGGGGACGGCTACAAAAATTGGCTCATCACAGCTTAAAAAAGGTGTGCTTGTCGTTGGTGGTGCTGCCGGAACTGGTGCAGCCATTTACGGAATCATCACAAACATGGTGCAGGGTGTGGCAGGCACAACACTTGGTGGTGTGGCTGGTGGTGCCGTGGCCGGTGGAATCATTGGCTCTTTTTTTCCAGTGGTTGGAACAGCCATCGGGGCAAGTGTTGGAGCAATCGCGGGCGGCATAGCAGGATTTATGAAAGGCGCCTCTGATGCCGGAAGTACATCTAGTTATGCGAGCGCTCTTCCATCAAGTACTAAAGCTGCACTAAGCAACTTTGCCAGACCGGCAGTTTCAACTGCAGCGGGTCAAACTACAGGCTTCTTAGAAGGAGCTGCACAGACACTGACTGCACAAGGTATCACAGGCTCTACGGCTACTATAGCTGCTGCCGTTGGCATCCCACTAGTAACTATTGTCATCGCAAACATCTTCACCACATCCATGATCCTAAGCGCTTTCCTCCCCGATGCCAGCGTCACTCAAGTCGCACCATACTTTTCGCTAGATGCTGACGAATCGCGATACATCACTTTGAAAAAAACTGCCCAACCCAGCAACTCTAATGCGCAAGGTCCGATCACATACACAATTGACCTCTCCAAAAAACCTGAGGCAACGGAAGAGATCGTCATTACGGGACTCACAGATACTATGAGTGCAATTGATAAAGATTCGAACGTGATTGATCCGCCAGCTCTCCCTCAGGAACTCACTGACCAACTCGCTGCTTTGGCAGGCCAACCACTCACAGCAGATCAGCCGATTCATCTTCAATTCACCGTCGATGCATCAGACTCTCGTTTTAGTGATTCTTTGGTCAAAAATGATATTAAGGCAAACATCACCGCAGCTGGTCAAGCTGACAGCAGTACCAGTCGGGCACAGACCTGTTTTGGAGATTGTCCGACAACAACCGTTCCTCCTTGTTGGCCTGTAAAAGGGAGGGTGACTCAACTTCCATATGGTACTGGTCCCATAAGTCACCCAGTTTTAACTCAACAATGTATTACACATCCAAGTTGGAGTCATTGTGGCGGATTCAAAGTTCGTCCTGACGCCTACGACATTGCGGCTCCATTAAACACTCCTATCTACGCCGCTGCACCAGGCGTTGTTACAGTTGTCACCACTAAACGTGACAATAATGCGTTTGGCAATCTGTTAGTCATTGATCACGGTGGTTGGCTTTCTTATTACGCCCATCAGATTGATGGTGGAATCGTCGTCCACGTGGGCGAAACGGTTGAGGGTGGACAATTAGTAGGTCATGTTGATAGTACGCATGGTCCTGGTGGAGCATCTGATGGAAATCACTTACACTATGAGATTAGAGGTTTGAGTGACTATGCCTTAATTCAAACATTAGGTGTCAGCACTGCTGGCAAAGTACCTGAAGGACCAAGATGTGACGAATATTATGGAAAATAATCGATTGCAACTTCCATCATTCATCACAAAACTATTTCAGAAGAAATGGTTGAGAGTGTTTATTGTAATAATGGGTTTGGCTGTTGTTATTTCGGCTATTTTGCAGGCACTGACACCAACACCTCCTCCAGCGGAAACCGTGGTCACTACAGAAAAAACATATAAAGCACAAATCACTTTCGATAAGAACTTGACAATGAGCATGCCTAGCAAGCTGGCTGTTTATCAAGCCTTGCAACCAGAAACAATTGAAACAACCATACAAAAACTCGCTAAGCAACTTCCGCTTACTCCAGTACCTGGGACAAGCAACGCTTGGCAAGATGCCAACCAAGAATATCAGTTGACAACGAGTGGCAACGCGACACTCATTGCGTATAAGAAAGACATTCTGCTCAGCATTTTAGATGATACTTTACCCAAAACGGCAACCGTAACTCATGAGGAAATAGCAAAAAAAATTCGGTCGTTTATCGACGAACACCAGTTGTTCCAAAACTACACACTTTCAGAACCAGAACCTCAAAGCGTAAATCCAGAAAGTACTGAACCAGCAAAAGACGAGGCTTCAACAAATGCGTACAAAATTACACTCAACACTTTAGTAGACAATATTCCATTCATTTCCAGTGATAAGGTTCAATCTCCAGCGATCATTAGAGTTGACAAAAATGCAAGTATTTTAGAAATCAGCTTTTATCCTGTTCCAAGCAGTTTTGAACAAGTACAAATCGTAAACTCTCTGGGGCTTGGTGGAGTCGAGGATAGGATGCTTGCCGGTCTCATCACCTATATTCACGCAGGAAACTTTGATGCTATTGAACCAAATGCCGAGAACCTCTCCAATGTTGAGTTTAGCTCGGCCACCTTGGAGTACAGACAAAACGAACAGAATGGATACATTCTGCCATACATCCATTTTTACGGCGTTGGAAAAGACAAAAACAATAGCATCTTTAACGTCGAAGCTATCTCACCAGCCGTTAAGGTAGAATGAGGGAAGGGTTAAGTTAAAGTTATAAGTGAAAAGATAACTCTCTTACAACTTATTCCTTACAACTTACCTCTTATAACTTACAACTCTTATGCAAGATCATCCGATACCACAAGCTGTCACTAGCTACGAATTTCACCTGATTGGGAACATGACGCTCAAGCAGTTTTTGGAGTTGGGTGCGGGAATTTTGTTAGGAGTGGTGATTTATCAAACGAATTTATATAGCGTAATCAAGTGGCCGCTGATTGTTTTTTTCGTTGGACTTGGGGCAATGATCGCGTTCGTTCCCTATGAAGGCCGTCCACTCGACCAATGGTTCATCGCTTTATTTCGAGCAATTTATAAACCAACACTCTTTTATTGGAGAAAATCAGGTAACTTGCCCGACTACTTAACATATACCACGAAAGAAACTACGACGTTTCAAGACGAACTTGATTTATCTCCTTTAAAACAACAGCGTATTTATGAGTATATTCACACTCTTCCAGATGAGTCTGCTTTAGATCCACTGGCATACCAAGAAGCCCAGCAGATGAGTGCGGTCCTATCGCTGTTCGACACTGTACACGTCGAAACAGTAGATGCCGTTGAACTACTAACCAAACCAGACCTTACAGCACAACAACATCCACTACAACAATTTGATAATCTCTTTAAAACCAATGTTCCTTACGAAGACGAAAGATTGACAGCTGAACAAATTCCGGAGACTCTTCCGCCAAGTATTGAAGAAGTGACTGTTCCGGTAGAAGCACCTGCACCTGAAACTACTTCAGAAGTAGTAGACGTTTTTAATGCCGCTTCTCTAGTTGTTGATGATCCCACAGCACAACACTCAGCTGCACTCAACGTTCAAACATCTGACACTCTCCCCTTTCCCAAGAAACCAACACAACCCAACATTGTTGTCGGTATGGTGTTTGACCAGGTTGGCAACATCGTTGAAAACGCTATTGTTGAAATTGCTGACGATCAAGGCATGCCAGTTCGCGCAGTCAGAACAAACAAAATTGGACAGTTTTACATCAGCACTCCTCTCAAAAATGGTGAGTATTTTATGAAAGCAGAGAAAGAAGGTATACTGTTTCCAACTCAGAAACTTGAGCTTAATAACACTATTCTTGACCCAATCGAAATACGAGCAAGTGAGTAAGTAAGTTGAAAGTTAAAAGTTAAAAGATTAAACCCCAATGGCAAAGCAAAAAACTGATACCGTCAGCAATTCCACCACTCAGCTCTTCCTGGATCTGTACGACATTACCAATGATCTGATTATTCTTGGCGATGGAGCAGCATCACTCGTCATTACGGTCTCTGCGATGAACTTCGGTCTTCTCTCGGAAGGTGAACAAGACGCGACGATTTACGCTTATGCTGCTTTGCTTAACTCATTGAGTTATCCGATCCAGATCGTCATCCGTTCTCAACCAAAAGACGTGACAGCCTATCTCAAAAAAATTCAAGATTTAGAAGACACGGCGACAAACCAAATCTATAGACAAAAAATAAAAGAGTACCATTCTTTTGTGGAGTCACTCGTTCAAGATCAAAACGTTCTGGATAAGAAGTTTTACATCATCATCCCACTGTCAGCAGTTGAGATGGGTCTCACCACACAGAGTGTCATTCCTGGTGCCAAAAGTAAGTCGCTGTCGAGTTTTGAAAAGAATTACATCATTGAAAAAGCCAAAACGAATCTGATACCACGTCGCGATCACCTTATCGACCAACTAGCCAGAATTGGTTTGTATTCCAGACAACTTACCACTCAAGAACTGATCCAGATGCTATACTCTTCATACAACCCTGAGTCGTTTGAAGGTCAAAAAGTAACGGATACAGCAAATTATACTACGCCTCTCGTCCAGGCAAAAATCCAAGGAGATTTTATGATTGACACCCCAACCATGCCAACAAGTCTTCAACCAACTCCGGCAGCACAACCAAATCCAACGATGCAACCAGCTCCAGCTCCTAGCGTTCCTACTCCAACCATGACCGAAACACCAGCATTCACGGCTGCGCCAGCGACTCCAGCTGCTCCAACGCCCATGAGCACCACACCAGAAATGCCAGATTTTACGAAAACAGATCTTGGTTTTGCAACACCACCTCAAATGGCATCTACTTCACCTGCTCCCATGAGCACCCCTGAAGTCCCTGCTGTTCCAAGTGCGACTACGCCAGCCGCGATGCCAGGTAGCTCTGTAAGCGAGTCGCCAACCGTCTCAACACCACCTGAAACACCAATGACGTCCGCAGTGAATTCGTCAACGATGCCTGACCCACAAAGTGTCATTGACCAGACTCTCAATCAAGCCGGAACACCACCAATAGGTAAAGTAGGTGAAATGCCAAGTACGCCACAACCAGGCATGGATAATTAATCGAGTGATGCCCAAATTCTCAATCAACCTACCACTGCCCTTTTTGAAAAAGAAACCCGTTTCTCAAGAAGAGCAACAGAAAGCAACACAAGACCTGGAAAACCAGAAGGTCTTGAAACAGTTTGCGCAAGGATTGGTGAGCATTCAGGACATCATCGCCCCAGAAGCAATTGAGGTCGACTTTACTTATCAAAAAATCAACTCGACTTACACTAGAACCTTTTTCATCGCCGGGTATCCCAGAACAGTCCCGGCAAATTGGTTGTCACCGTTAATTAATTTTCCGCACCGTCTCGATATTAGCATGTACATATTTCCCCAAGAGGTCGACAAGATTCTGGACAATCTTCGTCGCAAAATTACGGAGATGGAAGCGGAAATTCAGTCAGACATTCGTTCGGGGAAAATTAGCAACATTAATACGGAAGTGAAGCTCGAAGATGCGCGCACCCTGCAAGAACAGCTCGCCAAAGGCTCTGAGCGTTTCTATCAGTTTGGTCTGTACTGTACGTTAATGGACACCTCGAAAGAAAAGCTTGAGAGTAGTAGTAAACAACTCCAATCATTGCTGGGAAGTTTGCTCATTGTGTCCAAAAAAGCATCTCTACAAATGGAAGATGGTTTCAAAACAACACTCCCAATGGGAGTTGATCGGTTACTCATCACGCGCAACATGGACACGACTTCTTTAGCAACGACGTTTCCATTTACGTCTTCAGAATTGACTCAAGATAATGGGATTGTGTATGGTCTAAATGAGCATAATGGTTCGTTGGTTATTTTTGACCGATTCAGTTTGGAAAATGCTAACATGGTCGTCTTTGCCAAATCTGGTGCTGGAAAATCATATACAATTAAACTCGAAGCCCTCCGTCAACTCATTTTTGGTGCGGACATTTTGATTCTCGATCCTGAACATGAGTATGAAGAGTTGTGTAAATCAGTCGGTGGCGAGTATATTAACTTCACTTTCGGCGCCACTACCAAGATCAACCCATTTGATTTATCGAATGTTTATGAAGAAGGCGAAAACGAGCTAGGCCAAAAAATCATTTCTTTGCACACATTGTTGAGAGTGATGATGGGCGAGATGACTCCAACCGAAGACGCTATTCTTGATCAAGCGTTGGTAGCAGCATATAAAGCCAAAGGCATTACTCCAGATCCAGCAACTCAAGCCAATGAGCCTCCATTAATGGAAGACTTGTATAAAGCCCTGATTGGTATGGAGACGCAAGACGCGCTCAATTTATCTGCTCGACTGGAGAAATTTATTAAAGGTTCATTCCGCGGTATTTTTGACCAAAAATCAAATCTAGATATTCATAACGCGTTTACGGTTTTTTCGGTTAAAGATTTACACGAAGAACTGCGTCCAATTGCAATGTTCATGATCTTGGACTTTATCTGGACTCGTGTAAAGAAAAAACTGAAAAAAAGAATTTTGATTGTTGATGAGGCGTGGTACTTCATGAAGTATGCCGATTCGGCCTCATTCCTCCACTCCATCGCCAAACGCGCCAGAAAATACTTCTTGGGTATTACCACAATCACTCAGGATGTAGAGGATTTCTTGAATAACGATTACGGCAAAGCCATCGTGACCAACTCTTCGATTCAATTCTTGATGAAACAATCAAGTGCCTCGATGCCTATTTTGACCCAAACATTCTATCTTTCGGAAGGTGAACAACGACTACTCTTAGCTTCAGATGTGGGAGAAGGAATTTTCTTTGCTGGTCAAAATCACGTGGCGCTGCGCGTCATTGCTTCAGACACTGAACATCAACTGATTACGACCAACCCAGAAGAATTACTCGCCAAACAAAAAATGAACGACCAACAAGCCGCCCAAGCAAAAGTGTTAGCGGATCGAAAACAACAGACACAAGGGTAGTTGTTATTTTTTTCAATATCTGAAGTTTTGCTTAAGCTGTTAGAGGCTTCTCTTCTATCTTTTGACTCACATGTGCTTGTATCCACTCTCGTCTCAACTCAACATAAAGTCTATTTGCCAGTAAGGTTAGACGATTTTGTTCATGTGTAGAAAGATCAGTAAGACTAACTCCTGGCTGAATATTTTCATTTTGTAAAACAGCAGCCATCGATCTAGTGAGCAACTCGTTTTGAGTTTCAACACTCAATTCAACTCTTGGTCTGTGATATGTTGTTTCGTTACTTCTTGGCATATTAACCTTTTAAGATTCGGATTGATAATTTTATTTTCGAGTAGACATTGTACTCTATTTTCACCCTTTCGTCAACAACTATAGGACCTTACGCGGGTTTGGAGCAACACTCTCGTTTTCTGCCAATTCCCATGCTTGCGCATTGTGCAAAACTCAGTGTATAGTGTGGAAAAGTACGATCTCCTGCCCCAATTTTATCAGAGCTTCCTCAAGAAAAACCTATTTCAATCTATGATCTACTCACCTGAAGAGCTATGGGGAAAAGTCTGTGCAGAACTTGCTGCCAACCTTTCCCAAGGGGTATTTAAAACCTGGATTTTCCCGAATGTCTTGTCGGATGTTCAAGAGGTCGAGGACAAAGTGATTTGCACGATTGAGTCCCCTACTTCTTTTCATATCTCAATCATTGAAAAAAGCTTCAAGGCTGCGATTACAGACTGCATTAGTGCCATTGTGGAAAAACCGGTTGAACTCAAGCTCAAGGTCGGCGATTTTACTCTTCCTACAACTCCCCATAAATCGCGCAAAGCCACTTCTATCGACCAACAATCATTAGAACTCAATGTGCCTGAGAATCAGACAGCGCTTGATGAACCATCTTCGCCCACGGTGGCTTCACTTTTCTCCCAAGCTAGTATTCAACAAGCTGGTGAAGATTTGGTGGATTATAAAATCCAGCAAGCTGGCTTGAATAAAAATTATACTTTTGATACGTTCGCGGTCTCATCCACCAATGAAATGGCACACGCTGCAGCCGTTGCAGTCTCTCAAAACCCGGGCAAAGCGTATAACGTACTCTTTCTCTATGGAGGTGTGGGTGTCGGCAAAACACACCTGATGCAGGCCGTTGGCCAAAACATTTTAAAAAACAACCAAAACTTCACGATGATTTATCGAACAGGTGAAGAGTTTATGAATGAGATTGTGGAGGCGATTCAGACAAAAAAAACAATCCAGATGAAACAGCGATACCGATCGGTGCAAATTTTACTGATTGATGACATTCAGTTCATGGCTGGGAAACGCGCCATGCAAGAAGAGTTTTTCCACACCTTTAACTCAGTGTTGAAATCGCGTGGCCAAGTTATTCTAACTTCCGATCGGCCTCCACACGAAATCAGTCCACTGGACGATCGTATCCAATCACGATTAGAAGGCGGACTCAGCATCGACATTCAACAACCGTCTTTCGAGTTACGTATTGCGATTGTGTTGATCAAAGCCAAACAAATTCAGTTTTCGATTCCCATGGATATCGCTCAGCGCATTGCATCAGCCATCACCAGTACTCGAAAACTTGAAGGCATCGTCAAAGCTCTCCACTCAGAACACGTCCTGCGCCACAAACCAATTACCCATGATCTCGTTCAAGAAATTTTGCGACAACACCAGGTCACTGATCAAAAACAAGAAAAGATCTACGCCAAACCACTTGAAATTATTAAAACAATTTCCAATCAATACCACATCAAACTCATGGATATCAAAGGGCCAAAACGATCAAAGCCAATCGCCAATGCACGACACATCGCCATGTACCTGATCAAACACCACTTAGATTTACCATTTGCTGAGATTGGCCGTTACTTCGGAGATCGTGATCACACCAGCGTCATGCACGCAGTCAAAAAAATTGAAGAGGCACTTCCCGCAAATGAAGAATTACGAACCCAAGTCCAGGCAGTCAGAACATCACTCTCGGGTGGAGTTCCAACTGAACAAATAACAGCATACGAATAGAACACACTAGAAAAACGTTATTTGAAAAACGAGAACTTCACCTCACCAACACAAAAAGGCGGCTGTGTCATTTTTTAACCACTTTACGTCACCCCCTTTTCCACATTGTGGAAAACTCTGTTGAAAAGGCTGTAGAAAACCTTGTTTACAACTGTAAAACTGTTGTGGATATGTGGATTGTTCACTTTGGGTTGTGCACTGTTTCGTGTTTATCAACACTGGTGTTTATAAATTTGTCCCCGCTTTTTCCCCGGTTGTACACAGGAACATAACCCAAACTTGTTGGTGATAGTTCACCGCTTATCCTTTTTGTCCTCTTCTCTACTACGACCTACTACTAATTAATTTATATAGGTAGAGAAGAAACTGAAAATGAAATTAAGCTGAAATGAATTAACTTTTGTAAATTTGCAATTGTTCTCTATACTACGAAAGAACGTTTGAATTTTTCACCAAACCCATTTCCTGCCTCAATCAATTAGATCTCTTTTAGAAACAACTAGTGGACACACGTATTTTAAGGAATGACTAAAGAAACTGATTATGAAAATAGAACTCTTACAATCTAATCTTTCCTCAGCAGTTAAGAAAGCAGCTCGTTTTCTTTCTACGAAGCCTCAACTTCCTATTCTTTCTTGTTTCTTTTTGGAGGCAGTCGATCAAAATATCTGGTTAACAGCAACTGATTTGCAGATGGGAATGAGACAACAGATTCAAGGAACTGTGACTGAACCTGGAGCCTGCGTCATTCCAGCCAAAGTATTAAACGAACTTGTCTCGAGCTTATCTGGAAGCGTGGAACTGAGTTTAAATGATTTAGCACTGACGATTAAAACAAAACAGATCAAATCGGTCATTAACACGTTTCCTGTTCAAGACTTTCCGCCATTCCCTCAAACCGAAGGGACAGCGATGACTTTGCCAATCGAATTTTTTAACCAAACAGTCGACTTTGTTACTTTTGCTTCAAGTCGTGACGAAAGCCGTCCCATTTTAACCTCAGTATTATTTGAGTTGGCCAAAAACGCTAAAGTTGTTTCTACAGATGGTTATCGGTTGGCTGTTTTGCAGGCAGAGTTAGACGTTGCCGAACCTCAGACACTCTTGTTTCCAGCTAAAGCCTTAGATGAAATTACTAAAGTCATTCAAAGCGAGTCTGTCAAAAGCGTGCAACTGTCTTTGTCTGAAGGAGCCAAGCAAGTCTTTTTCAGTCTTCCAAATTCTCAAATCGTATTGAGAACACTGGAAGGTGAATTTCCCAATTACCAAAAAATCATCCCAGCATCATTTGCGACTGAAGTCCGACTCGATGCTCAAGAGTTTGAACATCATGTTAAATCGGCTATGATTTTTAGCAATGAAGGCTCTAGTATCGTTTTGATTGAAATCTCACCTGATCAAGTGGTAGTGAGTGCTAAATCTTCTTTACTCGGTGAATACGAAAGTTCCTTAAAGGCGAAGTCAAACACTGAAGAAGTTATGACCATCGCATTTAACGGCCGTTATATTCTGGACTTTCTTCAGAGAATTTCAGGCAAGGAATGCATCCTGCGTTGCAATGACCCTCTTAAATCTGCGCAACTCAGTTGCACTGAAGTGCCTGGTTTTTTCTACATCGTTATGCCATTTCGGTTAAATTCATGATGGGCTGAATTGACCTAAAATAAATTGTTCCACAAATTGTTCCACATTTTTATTACCTCCCCAAAAGGAAGCACTGAAAAAGTTTTTTGAGCGTTGTTATCCCTGGTTATGATGAATTCTTCCTGTTTTTCCTCAATCCTTGTGCGGAAGAACAATCTCGAGTACAATACTTCCTTCAGACTACAATGTTAAGGAGTTAGTGTATGGCAAAAACAAAACGCACTTGGCAGCCAAAAAAAATGAAACGCGTCAGAGTTCATGGATTCATGAAACGCATGATGACAAACGATGGTCGTACTGTACTCAAGAGACGACGTGCTAAAGGGCGCAAAAAATTAACGGTTTAATAATGTTTCCTAAACACATTCGCTTACAATTACGTCAAGAGAAAGACTTTTTCAAAACAGCGAAGCGTAAGAATTTCCCTTTATTTCAAGTATTGTATCGCCCTGCAGAGCAGACTCAGTTTGCCGTCGTGGTACCCAAAAAAGTCAGTTTAAAGGCAACCGAACGTCACAAAATCCTGAGACGAATGCGAGCCATCCTCGTCGCTCAGCAAGCAGGTTTTGAGTCCAAACAAGTCGTGGTAGTGCTGTTCAAAACGAGTTTGGGAAAATCTTTTTCTGTACTAAACGAAATGGTCAACACCGCTGTTCAACAGCTCAACTCATGATGAAACGCCTTTCCATTACGCTGATCAAAGCCTACCAAAACATATTGAGTCCAGTACTTAATGCTGTTTTGCAAAGTGTGTTTGGTTTTCACTTCCAGTGTCGCTACTCCCCTACCTGCAGCCAATATACAATCCAGCAGATTCAAAAGCATGGTACAATCTCAGGGTTATTTTTAGGAGGAAAAAGAGTGGTGAGTTGTGTCGGCCCTGGTTACAATTTCGACAAATCTAAACAAACTGTTTAAAAACTAGAAAAAAACTTTTTATGCTCGGTACAATTTTTAACCCTATCAAAGACTTCACTATACAGATTTTATTACAGCTGTATCAGCTGACTGGTAACTTAGGTATCGCAATCATCGTACTGACTCTGTTAATTCGTTTCTTATTAGTGCCGCTTTCTCTTGGGTCACTTCGTTCACAGAAAAAAATCCAAGATCTTAAACCTGAACTCGATAAATTAAAAAAACTCCACGGTAAAGACAAAGCTAAATTTCAACAAGCCCAAATGGAGTTGTATAAAAAATATAACATTAATCCTTTGTCAGGCTGTTTACCGTATCTAGTTCAAATCGTCTTACTCATTGTCTTGTATCAAGTGCTTCATCAATTTATTAGTCAAACCGAAATTAATGGAATCGCTATTAATCCGATGTTTGCTTGGCTTGATTTGAGTAAGCCAGACCCATTACACATTTTGCCGATTCTTGCCGGTGTTAGTCAGTTCATCTTGTCCTTGATGATCTCACCAGGCGCTGAAGTCACCGACATCGTGCCAAATGACAGTAAAAAGAAAGAAGTGCAAAAAGCAAATGAAAAAGAAGAAGATTTTGCTGAAATGGCTGCTGGCATGCAAAAACAAATGTTATTTATGATGCCAATCATGACGGGTTTCATCGCTTGGAGATTCCAATCAGGTCTTGCCTTGTATTGGGTCGTCACTACGGCTTTCAGTGCAGGACAACAGTACTTTATCTCTGGTTTCGGTGGCTTGGTTTCTTATTGGAAGCTCGCTGTTTCTAAAGTCAATTCATTCAAAAAATAACACATTAAAAACTTGAAGGATTTTATGCAAGATATTACAACATATACCCAAGACCTACTCGCCCACATGGGCGTCACTGAAGCTGAGGTTGCAGTCTTAGAAGAAGATGAAAACGTGGTTGTCCAGATTTCAGTGTCAGACCAAGAAAGTGGCATGCTGATTGGCCATCACGGAGAAACCATTGCGGCTCTTCAACGCATGATGAATATTTCTTTCCGCGATAAAGCTGAAGAAAAAAGAATCGTAGTCAACGTCAATGATTACAAGCAAAAACGCGAAGAGGTTTTGAAGAATATGGCACATCGATTTGCGGAGCGTGCCATCGAGAGCAATGTTCCTCAATACTTACCGTTCTTGCCTGCAAACGAACGCTTGATTGTACACGTTGAGTTAAAAGATCACCCTGAAGTAGTGACTCAGTCAGAAGGTGAAGGTTTGCAGCGACGATTAGTGATCAGTTTGAAAAACTAAAAAACATGTCTCAACTCACCGTTTTTACTGATGGCGGAGCGCGTGGCAATCCAGGACCTGCCGCAATTGGTGTCGTCGTTCAACAAGACCACAAGACCATTCATGAACACAACAACTACTTGGGGGAACAAACCAACAACGTTGCTGAGTACGAAGCTCTCCTCTACTCCATCGGCTGGTGTCAACGATTTTGCGAGACTCAATTAGTCGAAAGCATTGAGTTTCTGCTCGACTCAAAGTTAGTTGTTGAACAAGTTCAAGGACACTGGAAAGTCAAAGAACCTCATCTTCAAGTTTTAGTCGCCAAGGCCAGAACGCTGTTATCATCACTCCCTTGTTCTTACTCATTTCGCTACATCCCTCGTGCTCAAAATGCTGCGGCTGATAAACTCGTCAACGAGTCGTTAGACGAAGCAGTCAATAATTCTTAACAGAGATTCTGTTATTCGTTCCGCTTGTTGGACTTAATCTGGTTCGCCAGATCTGCTAGCACCAAGTTTCTTGATTTGGGCAGTTTATTAATAAATTTGCCACTCCCCCATTCCATACCGTAAGATGAAACAAGCATCTGAAAATGATGTTTTGTTTGTATTGATTATTTGAAAGCTGCCCAAATGAGTGCGTTCGTCACCGAAACACTACCACAAGATTTAACTGTACTGATTTTTTCACAAAGTCCTGTACTCTCCGATTTATTTGCCGACCAACTACAACAGCATGGTTTAGAAGTGACGCAAAAAAGCAGTGACTCCGCTTCTCTTGAACAGTTTTTAGATTCTGGCCTCTCCTCTACTTGGTACAAGGTTTTCTGGATTGATGACGTTGAACACTTGTCTATAGATCAGGCCAAGAAAATGGTGAAGATTTTTCAAGAAACCAAAGGGTTGAGTTATGTGGTCATGCATCAGCCATTTTCTTATCGTGGTGAGAAAAGATTTGAACAAGTTGGGCAGAATTTGATTGATGTGAGCCTCTTTTTTGAACAACGCTCCCCCTACACTAGCCTTTTAACTTATCAAGATCTTTTGTCGAATGAGTTGTTTAGTTTGAATTATCAGCAAATAATCCACTTTTTACATCAAAGTAAGTTTCCTTTTACCAGCGATCAAATTGGTTTTTTAAATGAAAAAGAAGTTGTAGAGAGTCTAGTGAGTTTGAGTTTTGACCCTAGAGGTGGCAAGCGGCGAGTAGTGGTGAGTAAGAGACCATTACTCACCAAAACGATCATGAAAACGATACAGAGCGAGTTCCGACGCCGGTTTAAAGGTGAAGAGGTGTTACTTCATCCAGACTTAAAATCAGAATGGAGTGGGGGATTCAAAGATTTTCCAATTCCAGGGAGCGCGACATTGGAAGAAGTGGTGTCGGAGTTGATTGTAGAGGCGAAATTTCACTATCAACCAGAAAAGACAGTAGAGGACTACAGTTCAACCGACATTCCCAGACCACATGTTCCTAAAGCGCGACCATTAGATGAGAAGAAAGTTTCTGCGAGCAAAACTACCACACAGGCTCCTGTTTCAGTTCCACCTCCTGCTCCAACTTCAAACCACGATGAAGAAATGGAAAAAGAACCCACTGAAAAAAATAAAAAAGATGTCCGAAAGCCCCTAAAAATTGTTGAAAAACGAGCCGAGACACCTCGGGTAAATGTACTGGATACTTTGCCGCTTTCTCAACTAGTTCCGAAAAGCATGGCAAATTATCACTTGACGCCACAGGTTTCCGAACCGAGCGCTTTGGTCAACACCTTGGGTATTCAAGAAAGTGCAATCCAACTCAACGTTGCGTCACCGATTATCACTTTGCCTAATCGAGGGCCGATTTTAATTCCAGAGCAACAGATGCCCGACATTCGGCGATCCAAAATTATATTGCAACAATTTTCAACTAGTTTGGAAAGACACGTCAACTCTGCTGTAGCAGCAGAAGCTGCTGCACCTCAGGTTAATCCTCAAATCACAGCCAGAGTTCACCACGAGCGACAGCAAGAGCAAGAGAAGATAAAAGAACTAGAGAAAGATGAAGAGCACCAAAAGAGATTACTTGAGAAAAAAATTGCCACTCTTTTCTCTGGCACCCTAAAACCTCAAAGAACGCGCGCTGACCGCCATCAAGAACGAACCACAACTCCAATTCAAATTTTATTCGGTCAAGAGACTCGGGTAGGGAAGTGGTATCGCGCCCAAAAGGGCATTTTTTGGTTTTTTTGTGCCGTGTTTGGAACGGCAATCTTCCTCGTTGCGTTGTTTTTCTTTTCCGTCACTTCTTTACAAAAAAATCTGATGAAGATGGTTCAAGAATTTGAACAGGGGGGTGGTGTTGATTCGAAATCCACCGCCAATTTAATTTTTTCTCAGAACTTACTTGATAAACAGCTTTCCTTCTACTCAAGCGTGATGGGAACAAGTATTTTTGCAGATTCATACAGCCAGCTCGACGTCGCCAAAAAGCTCTCCACACTCAGCATTGCGCTCAATGAAATTCAAACTCGACATGTGCACGCAATTCGTCAAGTATTAGGCGCAGAGAGCGGTGATCCAGTCTCGACTTTGACTCCAAGTCTTGGCCAAACTGACACCGTCTACAAACAACTTTCTCTTCTTGAAGGTGAGCTAAAAGACACGAGCTCCAGTATTTTTTTTCAAACACAGTTCACCCCAGATCAACAGAAAGACTTTATCGATACTATTAGTGAGATTCGACGAGAGGTTCTGGTTGGACAACAATTGACAGAAGTAATTCCGAATATTTTGAACAAAGAACGAACGAAAACGATTGCAATCGTTCTGCAAGACTCTCAAGAGTTGCGAGCAACAGGCGGTTTTGTTCAGAGTATAGCAACAGTGACACTGACTGAAGGGAAAGTGAGTAATGTCAAAATACTGAAACCTGATGAAGTTTCTTCAGCAATAAGCGGTGAAATTCAGCCTCCTGAAGAAGTCCAGCAATACTTGGGTGAGAAGCAGTGGCACCTGCGTGATGCAAACTGGAATCCAAATTTTGAGATTACTGCCAAACAAATTCAATTTTTCCTCGAAAAAGGTACGAGCACTACAGTCGATGGTGTAATTGGTATCAACACAAACTCCTTGGCTAAAGTCATTGGCGTACTAGGCTCCGTGAGTTTGAAGGATTTTGACAACGAAAGTATTACCGAGAAAAACTTCGCAGAACGCGAGTTTTTTTATGCGAAAACAGGTCTGCTCAGCACAGAACCAACCGCACAAAAACCTGATTTTCTTGCCAGTATTTTTCAAGCAACCCTGGAAAAAATTAAAACGATGGACGAAAGCCAAACTAAACAGTTAGTGAGTGTCTTATCTGATCAACTGAAACAGGCTGAAATCACCGCTTCATTTCAAGATCTGGCTACGGAAACGACGCTTGGAACTCTAGGGTGGACGGGGAGTGTGATTACGCCACCTTGCCCAACACAACTCGTTCAGGAGCAATGTTTAGTGAGTCGGATCTATCAAGTTGACTCAAACGTGGGGGTGAATAAAGTAAACTACTCCATCAAGAAAAAAGTTGAGCATAGTAGCCAAATTAAGTCGGATATGATCATCCATCAACGCACCATCACGTACGAAAATAGCAGCAACTCTAATAGCTGGCCAGGTGGTGTCTATAAAAACTACATTCGTTGGTACCTGCCCGACAACGCCAAGTTACGAACGGTGACAGTCAATAACGTGGCAGTTGAACCAGCCTTGATTAAACAATATCAAGATAAAAACTCACAAGTTGTGGGAGTTTTTATAGAAGTTTTGCCAGAAACTACTAGCAAGGTCGTCCTCGAATATCAAGAAGAATCGATTGGTAAACAAGCGTCTTATGCCTTTTTTGATCAAAAACAACCAGGCACTGGTGCAACCCCCACCAAAATTACGATGTTCTACGACCCTCAATATGTGCCAATCGTCATAGCTCCAGATGCGCAAATCTCAGGCGAAAAGATCGAGTTTTCCTTCTGGGGAGGTGAACACAGTTTTGCCGGGGTGAAGTTTCGGTGACACCATTTTGACGAATTTTTGAGCCTCCCTCTAGAGATTTCCCGTTTTGCTTGGTACAATAGCCGTTCTTGACTTCATTTTGAAGCATTTGTTCGTTTCAATCTGGCTACAAATACTCGCTAGATTATCACCAACTAATTGCTCGATTGAAAAGTTTATCTCACAAATCAAGGAGTTTTATGACGAACACCCAACACCAACTAAAGGCTGAACCACGCACTCTTTTTGGTAAAAAATCCAAACAGCTGAGAAACAAAGGCCAAGTTCCCGCCAATATTTCTGGCAAGATCAAGGTTCCTGTTGCGATCACGGTTGATGCAAAAGAATTTCGTAAAATTCATCTTGATGCAGGTGAAACTGCAGTCGTGTACATTCAAGTTGACGGCGAAAAAGAAAAAAGACCAACCTTGATTGATAGTGTTGATTTGGACGTGATGTCTCGAAAACCATTACACGTCACTTTCCGTCAGGTTGACTTGAAAGAAAAAGTTACAGCAACAGTACCAGTTGAATTGACCGGCGAACTCGCAGTTACTGATGCCAGTATTAACCAAATGTTCCAAGAAATTGAAGTCGAAGCGTTGCCAACTGATTTCCCAGAAGCATTTACGATTGATCTTACTCAATTTACAGAGATTGGCCAAGAATTTACAGTCAGACAATTGAAAGCTGATTCAACAAAATTGACCCTTTCGTTAGAACCTGATGAGATCTTGCTGCAAGTCCAAGAGCTGCAACAAATGGATGAAGAGCCAGTAGAAGCTGCTCCTGCTGAAGGTGTTGAAGGTGCTGACGGTGAAGGTGCTCCTGCTGATGGAGCCAAACCAGCCGAAGGTGAAGCCAAAGCTGATGAAAAGAAAGAAGACAGCAAAGAGTAAAGATTTTTATCACAACTTAAATGATTTAAGGATCCCTCTAACCAGGGATCCTTTTTGTATTACTTCAAGATTTCTGTAAAAACTAATTAGATATTGCAGATGTTGAGGCGGGGAGTTCTTCTTGCCATAACCAGTCGTCATTCTGAAATACTGGATTCGCAGGGTCGAGTGAAAATGCTCTTTTTCTGAATAACTTGGCACGATCTTCTTCATTTAAATATCGATAGAGTTTTTCTAGATTTAAAAAAGAGTCACGATTGGGAGAACTCGTGACCAAACTTTCCCAAAAAGAAATGCGAGTCTCAGCTGCTTGTCGATCTTTCAATGTGATGATGAGCGGCAGTGGTGGAGGAGTTTTAAACACGATTTGCACTGAAGCAGAACCTATGAGCAGTAAGAATAGGAAAAAGGAAAGCAGAAACGTTTTTGTGCCAATCAACAGTCTCAAAAGCACAAATATCAACTCACTCATCAGCGTGAGTGACAGTCGGATCGTAAAAAAGAAAAATGCAATCGATTCCATAGTTGTTAATAGCAAGTAGCGAGTATCAACTAGAAAGTATATTGAAAAATATCAGCTAAAGAAACATGAGCAAGTCACACAGGGTTTTAGCGCTTTTTGTAAATGTTACACATAATGTTACATATTTTTAAAACCTTGTTTTATTCTGTTGGCCACTCAGCTACGATCAACAACTTACTTCCTAATTGTTTTTTCAGCTGCTCATCACCATTGTTCCACAATTCTTGCCAAACGGTTTCAGTTACGAATGGTGCAAAAGGATGGAGAAGTCGCAAAAATGTGATTAAGCCTTTTAACAATGCATCGCGTGAAAGGTTTCCTTTTTTTTGCTCTTCAATACACTCGTCACAAAACCAGTGCCAGAATTCGTTGTAGGCTATCTCTGCCGCCATTCCAACTTTTAGTTTTTCAAGTTGATCTGTGACTTGTCCAACAACCTCGTTCAGTTTCTTTTCAAAGGCCTGATCTTTAACCGAGTCTAGATTTTTTTCAGAGTGATTTTGTGATTCATCTTCCAGAGTTAATAAAATAAATCTCACCGCATTCCAAATTTTATTTGAAAAATTTCGCATGCCTCGAATCTTACTTTCACCAACCGCTGAATCAGAGCCTGGAGTAGAGGACATGATCAAAGCCATTCTGACGGCATCAGCTCCATATTTATTTACAAACTCTAAAGGATTTATGACATTCCCTTTACTCTTACTCATTTTTTGACCTTTTTCATCACGCACAAGCCCGTGCAAATAGACGTGTGCAAATGGGGTTTTATTTTCCAAGTACACGCCCATCATCATCATCCGCATTACCCAAAAAAGTAAAATATCGTATGCAGTTTCCATGACTGTCGTGGGGTAGAAACGATCAAAATCATTTTCTTTGTTTGTTTTCAACGTCACTATTGGCCACTGACCAGAAGAAAACCAAGTATCGAAAGTATCTGTTTCTGGGAGGTATGTCTCGCCTGGATTTTTTTCAGATACAACAAAATGATTCTCAGCAGGAGCGTAGACTTGCTGCAAGCCTTTTTTAATTTCATCTATTGAATAGCCTTCATCGAGTCTTTTTTGTAGTGTGGCGGTTTTTTGAAACTCACCTTTTGAGTTAATAAATGTGACTGAAATTTTCTCTTCGTTCCCTGTGATCTCATACCAGACAGGGATTCGAATGCCCCACACAATCTGGCGACTAATATTCCAATCTTTTAAGTTTTCTAACCAGTTTCTCAAAATCTTTTCTCGACCAGCTCCATAAATCTTGGTTTCTTGCTTGTCTAAAACATCCAACACTTTTTGCGTTAAATTGTTTTTTTGATCTTTTACTTTGATAAAAAATTGAGGGAGTGGAAGGATCTCAATGATTCGACCGCATCGATAACAGGTTCCGATGCGATTTACATATTGCGAATTAATTTTCTCGATCAGATTTGCTTTTTCCAAGACCTCTACCACTTTTTTTCTGGCTTCTGCAACTTTTAAGCCTGCAAACTCCCCACCGTTTTCCAAGATTTTCCCATCCAAACCAATGGCAGGTACAAGAGGCAGATGATGTCGTTGAGCAACTTCAAAGTCTGTGAAGTCATGGGCTGGTGTGAGTTTGACAATTCCCGTACCAAACTCTGGGTCCACAAACGAATCGGCAATGATCTCCATCGGTTGTTTTGTGAGCGGATTCAAAACCTTTTTTCCAATTAAATGTTGTTTTGAAGAGTCGTCTGGATGCACAGCTAAATACTGGTCTGCGAAAATCGGCTCTGGTCGAGTGGTAGCGACAACAATGTGTTCATTGGGATCGTCTGCCATAGGATATTTAATGTAATACAGGTTTGTCGTTTGCTCCGTGTGGTTTACTTCTAATTCAGAGTAACTCGTGCCACAGTGAGTGCAGTAATTAACCAGTTTTAAATCTCGATAGACTAGTCCGTCATCGTGCATTTTTTGAAATGTTTGCACGACGAAATCAACAACAGATGGATCGAGTGTGAACTTAAAGCGAGACCAATCTGCACTTGCACCTAACTTCTTCATTTGATCTACTGCCACACCGGAGTTTTCTTGGACGTAGTCCCAAATCATTTTGTATAAAGTATCTCGATCAAAGTTAAATCGACTTTTGCCTTGTTTAGCTAATTTCTTTTCAAATACGAACTGTGTTTCGATGCCGGCATGATCTGTGCCTGGAATCCAGACCGTGTCGTCACCTTTCATCCGGTGATAACGAATTAAAATATCTTCTACTGAGATAAACATTGCATGACCCACGTGTAACGGATCATTTGCGTTGGGAGGTGGCATGATGATTGAAAACTGCTTTGACTTGACTCGACCACTTTCTGTCTTCTTTTTTGTTTGCATTCTGTCTGGATTGAACGCCTCCGCTTTTTCCCAAAGATCGTACATGGCTGCTTCTTGTTGAGCGTGATCAAAGTTTTTTTCCATAGTTTTCCTTTAATACTTGATTGTCTCAAATACTTGATTTTTATGATCTTGCTTAGTCTGGCTCCTCACACTTCGCCAGACCTCGCAATCTGACTTAACTGATTTGAAAAGTGTATCAGTCAAGTCAAAAAAAACACTCTCCTATACACTCAATAATCTGAGTATATACGAGAGTGTTTACAAACTAAGCACTCGGTACCATCGTACTTCTCTCGCCGAAGCGAGACTTTGTTGCTGCTGTAACGGGCGTACCCGTTGAGTTCTACTCACTTAGAACCAAGCATCAAACTCTATTTAAAATAGATTTTCACGCAGTTTTTTTCCTCCTGTAGGGGGTTGTTTTTCACGTGTCTTTTGTAAACACGCTCTGCGATTTTGCTCAGTTAAAAAGTTTTCCTCTCAAATCAGTCCTTAACGGACTGCCGATGACTAGTCGGTCATGTTATTGAGGAAATTATATCACAGAATAAAAGCTTTTAACTTAAGCGAGCAGAACCTTAGTGACGTGTTACAATCGGCAATTGAAGGAAGACTATGAAAGAACGAAGCTTATTTTCTAGGTTGTTACAAACATTTGTAGAAGGTGCAAAGCTGTACTCATCGGTAGCGAATGGAAGGTTGTATCTTGATTCGCCTGTATCTCCTTACTCAAAAACTGAGTCTGCCGCGATGGATTTAAATCAAACATATATTAAAAAACCCATAGATCACAAATTATCTCGGTGTACCCGTAAAGCCTTTATGCAGGTAACTGCGAGAGAGGCTCAGGAGCGTGCATACATTCAACAGCTTGTGAAATCTCTAGAGGAAGTGAGAAATCCCCAAGGCCACTTTTCTAAAAATTAAGACCAAGTCTGTTCTATCGCAGCATTAGTCTTACATTATCCCAACTCGTTTTTTGATCGAAATGAAATGCAGCGTACGCTCCAATCATGACAGCATTATCTGTGCATAAACTGAGAGGCGGGAAGTGAAGTGAAATGTGTTGATAACTTTCTGTATTTAAAAGCTTTTCTTCAAGTTTCTGCTTCAATCTTTTATTTGCTGCAACTCCGCCGGAGACAATAATAGATCTAATTGTTGGAAACTCTTTTAAAGCTTGCTCTGTCCGCTTAATCATGATGTCGCCGATTGCTTCTTGAAGTTCATGTGCAAGTAGTACTTTTAAGTCTTTAGCGTCAACAGTTTTATTTTTTTCAGTGTATGCTCTCAAAAAAGCAGTCTTCAAACCAGAAAACGACATGTCAAATGTTTTTTCATGAAGTAGTGGCCGAGGAAGATGAACAGACTCTCCTTTAAAGGCCGTAAGAAAGTCGTTATTACATTCTTGTGCCAGTTTTTCAATGAATGGTCCGCCTGGATAATCAAACCCCAACACTCGAGCACATTTGTCAAAACATTCTCCAGCCGCATCATCGACAGTACTACCAAGTTTCTGAATATCTTGATGAGAGTTCATGAGATACAGATCTGTGTGTCCTCCCGAGATCACCCAAGAAAGGATCGGGAAGTCTGGTTCTTGCTGCTCATCAGCTTGCTGCTTTACGAAATTGGCATATGGATGAGCTTGAACGTGATTGACTGGAATAACAGGCAACTGCCAAGCCACTGCCAGCGCACGAGCAGTTTCAATACCAACGAGTAGAGAACCAACGAGTCCTGGACCAGTAGTCACTGCAATTGCGTCCAGCTTCAGGGTTTTGTGCTCTTTGATCGCATCTTCAATCACGGGCAGTATATATTTGAGCTGTTCTCGAGCTGCCACCTCAGGAACAATCCCTTGAGTAGCTTTATGCTTGGCTAAACTGGTAGCTGTAATAGAAGAAGTGACTTTTACCAGTGAGGTGTCTGGTGATTTTTGTACAATTGCACACGCGGTTTCGTCGCAGGAAGATTCGATGGCTAAAATTGAAATAAGATCATTTGTGGGACTCATGTCCGTATTTTACCAGATGAGGATGGTTCTCTTATAAAGCAATTCAATGCCAATGGCGCGAATTTAGGTAGATCTATTGAGTTTTATGTTCTTTTCAATCTGTCTCAGGCCGCTTTCAATATCTGTGTGATTACTCACCAGATTCAAAGTATCAGTCTCAATTTTTAGTATTCTAGACTTGGGGAGTACCAGAGGTAGTGAGTCAACCCATTCATTATAGAGTGTATTCAACGCTTCTAAATATGATCTGTCGATGTTTTGTTCAAAATCTCTTCCTCTGTTTGCCATTCTCTTCATCAGCGTGTCCACTGAAGCTGTTAAAAAAACAAGCAGGCTGGGAGATGGCAGAGCAGTTATTATTTCTTGGTAGCGCTTTTCATATTTCCCAAAATCTTCTGGAGAAATGAAATTTTTCCTATACAGGTTTTCTGCAAAAATTCCGCGATCTTCATAGACTGAGCGATCAAGAATGAGTGGAGTCTGTCTGGAGTTTATGACAACGCTTTGTTTTGCTCTTTCTTCTAAGAAAAAAAGTTGAGAAGGATATGCCCAAGTAGCCATATCTTCATAAAATTTTTCCAAGTAAGGATTATCGTTAAAATTTTCTGGAAGTATTGGGATATTGTAGTATGTGTGGAGCAGTTCTGCGAAAGTCGTTTTCCCGACTGCCATGTTGCCAGCTATGACGATTAGAGGGTTTTCGTTGGTCTGTGCGCTCATCGCATTTTTATACCACGCCAGTTTTAAAATTTATACACCTCTTCGATACTTTGCTGACCAAGGAACATAGTTGGAATAGTAAGTGTTTTCTGATGTAACATTGCCATCTTTATCTTTTACCGTGTGTTTGAATGAAGCTTTGATTCCTCCCACTGCAAAGTCAATCTGGACGAGTTTCCCCGGAGGTAACGTTGGGTCATCAATGTACTGGCTAGGTGGCGCTCCTCGAACATCCCATTTCTTATACTCTGAAATTTCTGTTGTTCTACCATCCGATGTGCCATAAATAGTGACGACCATGTACAATTTGTCCGGGAAAGTTTCGAAGTGGAGGAGAACTGCTTGAGGCGAGTCGTTCAAGAATCTCAAATCAACATCACCTGCGTATACCGTGGCATCAAAGCCTGGATCTTTATTCAATTCATAGTAACTGACTCGATAGCTATGAGCTCTGCGTTTGGTAATTTTCAAACCAGAATCCAGCAAAGCTCTAAACAATGTGGTGCTGACCTGACACACCCCACCACCATCACCCAACACTGTTTGTCCTGACTGAATGACATAGGCAGGTTGGAAGCCAGTTGCTTTTGAGACATCGCCCAGTGCTTTATTAAATGAAAACTCTTCACCAGGTTTGACTAAAGTATTGTTCACTATCTTAGCAGCCAGGGATACATTATGAATGCGAGTCGGAATAGAGTGATAGTAGTAGGTCTCCCCAAAACCAATTCTTTCTTTTAGTCCTAAGTTGTTGAGTGATCCGAGCGATATGTCAGCCTTTTTAGCTTCTTTTGATATGGCGATGACTGTTACCTTGTCAGGAATGCCTTGTTCAATATTTTTTAGTACTTCTAGAACTTGATTTTTAGTCTGCTGTTTGTCAATTGTAATGCCATCGAGATCTGGTTCGAACTCTTTGACTTTCATGGTCTGTTCATCATACGAAAACTTAGCATTTTGTGCTGGGCGATCGATTTTGTCTGTGAACATTTTTAAAATTTTCTCTACTTCGTCGTTGTTGTAGCCCAAAGGTAATTTCAAACTGGTAATTAGCTGAGCATCCGAAATCTCCACTGTAATTACGTCAACTTTTCCTTCTATAGATTTGCCGATGAACTTTTCTGCGCGATGTTTGGCTTCGTCCGCTTGAATGGGAGTGAGCTGAGTCCCTGTTGGAGACAGCATTGCTGTAAATTGTCGAGTAGCTGAGTTGGCTGCGCTTAAAATGCTTTGAGCCGTATCTTCAATCATGATGCCATTGCCCATTTTCCCAATATTGATCTCAATCTGACCATTCTTTATAGTTGCACTGGGTTCTTCGCCTAGTAGATTTGCTTTTACTGCGAGTTCTTTGACAAAGTCCTGAACCTTGATGGGATCAAATGCGAGATGAGAATTGAATGCTTTCCCTTTTGTATATGCGCGGAAGATCTTGCTCGTATTAGTGATGAAACCTTCGTTGCGACCAAGTTGAATCGCCTGGTCTATCGCTGTTTTGTATTCACGGTGCAAGCCTAACGTTGCTTCAGATGAAGCAACTGAAACATCATTCGAAGTGAGTGTGATCATTTGAGCAAAAACTTCTGGCGTACCCGTCAGTTTTTGTTGTGCTTCATCAGACGTCAAACCGGAAAGGTCCACATTATCAATGAAGATGCCTTCGTAAAACCGATTTTTAAATTGGTGTTGAAAAATGAAATAGCCGCCTACGGTCAAAATAATCGCAGCAAGACTCGCTCCAATAAGGAACGCTTTGACATGGCCGTGTAAACGCAACCCTTGCTGTAAAACTTGCATGGGTGATATTATAGAGGGGAACGCTTAAAGTTGAAAGCGTGTTAAGATTAAATATGCCCGACAACACCTTGCCCCAACCAGTTTCTACTGCCTCAATTCCAGGTCAAACTGGTTTCGGCATGACTCCTCAAAAACCATTCCAATCTCCTCCTATTGGAGCATCAAATACTTCAAGTGCCGCACCAGTTTCAACAGGTTTTAAAGTGACAACTTCACCTACTCCAACTACGCCAAGTACCAGACCAGTTTGGGCTCCAAGCACATTGAGTTCTTCTCCTCAGCCAGGTGTAAGACCGGTCCCACCATCTACTGGCATCCCACCTGCGCCTCGTCCGAGTGCAGCTCCATTCAACTCAGCTCAACCTTTTAAATCTACAACACCATCTAACTCACCAAGCCCACTTGCTTCTACAGGGACAGCAGTTGCAACTGGAGGTATCGCCGGTGGTATAGCCAGTGGTAGTATCGCGAGTAAGCCTCTGAATGCTGCGCCTGTTGGTGCCCCTACTTTTAAACCGAGTACGTCTTTTCCAGCAAAGTCACCAACACCTTTAGGAACAACTGGAACAATGGGAATGGTTGGAAAATCACCTGCTTCTTCAACGACTCCAAATTCTGCAACTCTTCCTTCATCACCACCTCCTGGTTCGACCGGGACTCAGCCACATAAGTCTGTCTTGCGATTTTTACCGTTTGTTTTACTTGGAGCCGTTGTTGTAGCCTTACTAGCATTTGCTGCGTATTGGTTCCTCGGCCGAAATTCAACAGGTTCATCCAGCGACTTAACACCGACACAAGCACCCGTGAGTAAAAAGACAATTGTGTACTGGGGATTGTGGGAGCCGACAACCGTTGTTCAGCAAGTGCTGGCCGATTTTGAAAAAGAAAACCCTGGTTATCAGGTTCAGTATGTTCAGCAATCCTTTCAAGACTATCGAGAGCGCTTACAAGCAGAAATTGCGAAGGGGAGTGGGCCTGACGTGTTTCGTTTTCATGCCAGTTGGGTGCCAATGTTGAAAAACGAGTTGAGTCCTTTGCCGGAAAAAATTATGACACCGACTGAGTATTCGCAAACATTTTATCCAATCGCAACTCAACAACTTACATCCAACGGTAATATAGTAGGTATCCCGTTGATGATTGATGGGCTCGCTTTATATTACAACAAAGATATTTTTAGTATTGCCAATCGAACCCCACCGAAAGATTGGGAAGAGATGAAAAAAACTGCCACTGATTTAACGATTAAGTCCGGAGGTAAGATTACTCGAGGTGGTGTCGCTATGGGGACTGCGAGCAATGTCGAGCATTTTTCTGAAATCATTGCATTGTTAATGTTGCAAAATGGTGCAGATCCTGCTGACCCTACAAGCCCAAAAGCAGTAGAAGCCATTAATTTTTATACGGACTTCGCTAAAAAACTAGCAGTTTGGGATGCCACTTTACCAAATGCCACTGTAGCTTTTGGAAAAGGCGATGTAGCGATGATGATCGCTCCATCTTGGAGAGCACACGAGATCAAAGCCGCCAATCCTAACTTGCAGTTTGATATTGTTCCTGTTCCTCAATTGCCTGACAAGCCTCGAATAACCTGGGCGAGTTTTTGGGCTGAAGGTGTGAGTGTCCAGAGTAAAGAAAAAGAAGGTTCTTGGTTGTTGTTAAAGTATTTGAGTTCTGCTGAAGTCGAGAAAAAACTCTACTCAGATGCATCGAACGTGCGAGCCTTTGGGGAGTTGTATTCACGTCAAGATTTAGCAGACCAAATTGCAGCGAATCAATATGTCGGTGCGTACTTGCAGGATGCGCCTTTTGCTCGGGCTTGGTATATGAACGCATATACTCATGATAACGGTATTAATGATCGCATAATCAAGTACTATGAAGACTTATTAAATGCTCCTGGCGCAGTCACTGAAAATGTCAAGACAGTCAAGCAAGGTACCGATCAAGTGCTCGGGCAATATGGGCTGGCTACTCCTACAGCAGTACCAGCTGCGAACTAAAAAAAATTTCGCTTCAAAGAAATTTCTAGACGCACAATGAGTTGATTATGCTATGATACTCGAGTGAAAAAGCCTTCATTGTCCTCCTTAGTTTTGGCAACATTAGCCTATTCTGATGTTTTTCAATACCCATTGACTGAACAGGAATTGCATCAACGGTTAATTGGGTTTTTCCCTGAAGTGAATCTCAAGAAAATTAATCAAACTGCCAAACAAATCCCTCAAATGACGAAGATAGAACAATTTTGGACGCTGAAGGGGCGCGAGCAGGTTGTTTTAATCAGACAGGATCGAGAACATATTTCAAACTTCAAGTTAGCAGAACTCGACACCCTCATTTCAAGATTGAAAAAGATCGCTACCATTTCATCAGTCTATGTGACTGGTTCATTAGCTATGCAAAACGTTCGTTCGCTCGCTGATGACATCGACCTTTTAATTGTGACGAAACCTGGAACGCTGTGGTTGACCAGAGTAGTTGTTGTGTTGTGGACATCATTGATCGGTAAGTATCGTTTGCATGGGAGTAGTGGGGAGTGGGGATGGTGTTTTAATTTGTGGTTGGATCAAAATCACTTACAAGTCCCGAAGGAAGACCGGTCCGTATATACAGCATATGAAGTGGTACAAGCGCAACTGATGTTGGGTACACAAAACGAGTTGTTGAGTGCTAACCAGTGGGTTAACGAGTATATAAATTATCCGGTCAAAGCCGAGAAGAGCAAAGATTATGAGACACGAATGAAAGGCAATGGGGAAATTTTAAATTTAAAAATTTTGAGCAGTTTTATTCTGTTGTTGGTGGTAGTTGTTGAACTGGTGAGTTATCTCGCGCAAAGGCTGTATATGCAACCTAAACGTTCCCGCGAGAAAGTAGGGCGTGGTTTTGCTTTCTTTCACCCACGGGACACCAAGAATCTCATTTTGAAAAAATGGCAACAAAAGTTGGAGGAGTTGGGGATGAGTAAGACTGAGAGAGAAGGCTTGGTTCAATTATTTGAAGAGGGGTGCCAATTAAATCGCAAATTTCTTGATCATCAAATACTGGAAAAATAAAATGTGTAACAATTTATTTTTGTACAAAAACCAAGCTGGACTGTCAACAAAATCCAGTTAGAATAATCTTCTAATGACTTTCGCCGAAACTCTTCACTGGTTGCAAGCCCACCGTTCGAAAAAGACCGTTGTTCTTGTGACGGGTGTGTTCGATTTGTTACATGAAGAACATCTTCATTTTTTACAGCGAGCAAAGGAATTGGGTGATATTTTGGTCGTTGGCATCGAATCTGACTCGAGGGTGAAGCAGCTCAAAGGCGAAAACCGGCCGATTTGGGATCAACAGCGACGAATGGCAGAGATAGAAGCTACAAAAATTGCTGAGGCGGTTTTCATTTTGCCTGAACAATTTTCTCAACCAGCTGATCACGAAAAACTCATTTCCGACTTACACCCAGATTTTCTCGCTATTTCCTCACACACAGCACACCAGGAAGCAAAACAAAAGATCATTGAAAAATATGGCGGCAAACTCAGTGTAGTACTCGAACAGAACCCACTGGTTTCGACTTCAGCCTTGCTCAATAACCCCAAGAAGAGTTAGTTTCATTTTCAACCTGTTCACACTTTTTCGACAGGGTACAATTATGGCTGTTAGCCAGACTATAATTCAATACAGCTTTTAGCATTTACAGATGCATTTACCAGGAATATAATCCCTTTTTTCATTATGCACACACAAAAACTGACCACCAAACAACAATTACTTCTCGCATTTGGCGCACTCGGTGTAGTCTATGGTGACATCGGAACATCTCCTTTATACGCTATCAAAGAAATTTTCTTCGGACATGGTGAGATGGCTACTTCGCCTGCAAACGTTTTGGGTGTCATCAGTTTAGTTTTTTGGTCACTCACTGTTATTGTGACATTGAAATATGTCGTACTCGTATTGCGCGCGGACAGTGATGGGGAAGGGGGAGTGTTCGCCTTGTATAGTTTGTTAGTCCGTAACAAACTGGCGGGCAGACTTATTTTAAGCAGCGTTTTAATTTTGGCTGCAGGACTGCTTTTTGGTGATGGTGTGATTACACCAGCAATCAGCGTTATTTCTGCTGTCGAGGGTATGAATGTTGTGACGAGTGCCTTTGCCCAATTTGTAGTTCCAATCACGATCGTTATTTTGAGTGGACTTTTCTTCATTCAGAGTTATGGTACCGACAAGATTGGCAAACTATTTGGGCCAATCATCACTGTCTGGTTTGTCTCAATTGCGTTATTGGGAGTTGTTCAGATCGTTCAGATTCCTCAAATTCTATTTGCACTCAATCCTATTCATGCTGTTTACTTTTTAACCCACACACCTTTACACATCATTTTGTTGATGCTTGGCTCTGTTATGTTGGTCGTGACTGGTGGAGAAGCGATGTATGCTGATATGGGACATTTTGGTCGCCCAGCAATTCGTATGAGCTGGTTTGGTCTAGCATATCCTGCTCTCATTTTAAATTATTTTGGTCAAGGCGCATTCCTGCTTTCTGGAAAAGAAGTGTTAGCTGAAAATGTTTTTTATAGCATGGTGCCTCAGCCACTTCTTATTCCGATGATTGTGTTGGCAACTTTGGCAACCATTATCGCGTCTCAAGCGCTGATTACAGGGGCGTTTTCGCTAGCTTCCCAAGCAGTTGCACTTGGATTACTGCCGTTGTTGAAAACGGTCTACACTCACAAAGAACACTCTGGTCAGATTTACATGCCATCAGTGAACTGGTTGTTATTTATTGGGTGTATTTTGTTGGTCATCTCTTTTAAGAGCAGTACTAACTTGGCAGCGGCATATGGATTAGCTGTATCAGGTGTCATGTTGGCAACCACTTTATCTATGATTTCAATTGCCAAAGGGATGTGGAAATGGAGTCCTGGCTTGACCTATGCAATTTTTATCCCATTAGTGGCGGTTGATATTACCTTTTTAATTGCGAATTCTTTGAAAGTATTTCAAGGAGGATACGTACCTTTAGCGATTGGTATTGGAGTGTTGATTGTCATGAAGACCTGGCAGTGGGGAAGAAAGCATGTAGCACGCACCTACGGTCGTATTGATACTATGACAACTCGACAACTAGTTAATATCAAAAAAGAACAGAAAGAGTTTTTACCTCGCTCAATTGTGATCATGACTCCGTCTTTAATTAGCAAAAAGACTGATAACGTGCCGTTCCTAGAACAGATTTTTTGGGAGCGATATGGCATGATGCCAAAACATTTACTCTTTCTCAATGTGAGTATCGAGAAGACCCCATATGCTGAAGATAGTCGTTACGAAGTCATAAACTTCTATTCAGACCCCGAAAGAGGGAGTATCTCATCCGTTCAGGTTCGTTTTGGATTTATGGAAGAGCCAGATGTGGAGGAAGTGTTAAGTGGTATCGCAGCACACTCGAAGATCAATGTTGACGAAAAGCCAGAGCATTGGTTAGTGCACATTGCTCAGGAGAAAATATATCTCAGAAAAGACGTTGGCTTATTCCAAACGTTGCGGTTCCGCTTTTTCCATTTGCTCTTAAAGAATGCAACGACTTTTGATCACTATTTTAAACTCGGGCGACAAGTACGACTTTCGATTGAATCTATCCCAGTTCGATTTAGTTAGGCTCAAAAAAAACCGGCTTTGAACTTCAAAACCGGTCCTGTTGTTATCTCAAGTCGTCTTACAAGTCAGAAAAATCTTCAGCTTTCACTGTAGTGTCATCCAACTCTTTTTTGAGGTCATCTGTTTTTGTTGATTTAGAGAGTGTTGGTTGAGCCGCCTCGGGTGTAGCTGTTACTGTGTTTGGCGCAACCATCATATTCGTATCGTTCTCAGCAGCCGGAACCGGTGTGATGGACGGAATAGAGGTGGTTTGGGTCGAGCATCCGGCCAGCACTACAACGCTGGTAGAGACAATAGCGAGAGTTTTCAAGACTGTAGATGTGGTCATATCAATATCCTTTTATATTTTAAAACGTATTGGTAATTATTCTGTTGGTCGCAATGCTTTGAGAGCGGCAACTGCATCTTTCATATCTTGTAGAGCAGTCATAAATGCTTTTCTGGCTTGTTCTGCTTTATCTTTAGCTGCCAATGCTTTTGATCGTTGCTCATCATATTTAGCTGGATCAATACCTTTGAAAGCGGTGATGGCTTCTTGCCCCAAACTTTTCGCTGATTCCAGTGATGCTTTAGCGGCGTCTAACTTGGTTTGAGCAGCAGCGGTGTCTTTTCCTTCAGCTTTGACAGCATTGATGCGAGTTTGAATCTTACTCGCCAAAGTACTGAGCCGTTTATACATTTCGTTAAAACGAGTCTCTAAATTTCCGGCATGTTTCTGAGCCATATCGGTACGGCGTTCTTGTCGTTCACCAGCCCGTTCTGTCACCTTGGCTTTCATTGTTTCAATTCGTTCTTCCTGCTTGGTGACACGAGCCTCCATGTTGTCTTCGCGTCTCAGAAACAAAGTATTACTCTCTTCGGCAAATACTGGAGTGGCACTCAAAATGAATGTGCCTGCCAGCGTCAACGACAGCAGTGATGCTTTTATCTTCATAAAACCTCCATCTAGAGTTGATGATCAATTCTAATTATAGTATACATGTGATCAGATACTCTAAATTATACATATTACAACTGAAAAAATCCTGAAGGATCTATGAAATATCTTATTCTATTGTCCAGTCTACTTTTATTAGCTGGTTGCCAATCCCAACCAACAGTAAAGTCCAACGCAGATACTATTCAAGCCAATCCTACTGCCAGAGAAGGAGACTCCACGCTGAGTGGTAAAGTCGTTCAATCCGGTGACACATTTTCGTTAGTTGATTCCACAGGTAAGCAGACCGAACTCGACAGTTATAAAATTGATTTAACTCCTTACGCGAACAAACAAGTCAGTATAACTGGACAATTTAGTGGTGATACCTTGTTTGCAGCCAAAGTAGTGGAGAAGTAGGGCAAATCTATAGTCAGCATTTCACCCATTGACTCTCATACCCCCGGGGGGTATAAATAAAGGATGTCATCTGATCAAACTCTTTCCCAGCTCAAGCGCATTGCCGGTCAAGTGAATGGCATTTATGAGATGTATGAGTCGCAGCGAGAATGTGTCGAGATAGTTCGCCAAATTATTGCGGCTCGAAACTCATTAACGTCTGTGGCCAGATCAGTTTTGACCACAGAAGCGCTTAAATGTTCGAAAGAGAGACGGATCGAGGATTTGGATGCAGTCTTAGCAGAAGTATTTAAATATTAAAAGTAAGCTAATAAAGGAGCTTTATGGCAGATACACAACACACTGGTGCAGCGCACATTACCGATGATCAGTTTGACGCAATGGTTTTGAAGTCTGATAAGCCAGTCATGGTCGATTTCTTTGCTGACTGGTGCGGTCCATGCAAATTAGCAGCGCCTATCTTAGATGAAATGAGTGAGTCTGAAAAAGATGTCATCATTGTGAAAATGAACGTTGATGAGAATCAGAATACTCCAAAACAATTTGGTGTCATGAGCATCCCAACGGTGATCATGTTCAAAGGTGGAGAAGAAGTTGATCGCCAAGTTGGCTTTTCTGGACGAGCAGGATATGAGAAGATGATTGAACAGGCGAAGTAAGCAGTTCATTCTAGATTCGAAAAACTTTTATTAATTAAATTAACCTTGAATATGGATAACACTTCTATTCACGATCTGATCATCGTCGGTTCCGGTCCTTCCGGGTACACGGCAGGAATTTATGCGGCCCGCGCGAGCTTGAAGCCGTTGATTTTGGCTGGGGAAAAAGCTGGTGGTCAACTAATGCTGACGACTGTGATTGAGAACTGGCCTGGAAATGAAAAAGGAATCGATGGTCCACTGTTAATGGACGAGATGCGCAAACAAGCAGAGCGCTTTGGTGCAACGGTCGAGTATCGTAATGTACAGCGAGTAGATTTTTCAGATCCTGTTATCAAGAAGGTGTTTGTCAAAACAAAAGATGGTGAGGTTGAGTACCAAGCCAAAAGCATTATTTTGGCGACAGGTGCAGATTCGATTATGTTGGGAATTCCAGGTGAACAACGATTGATTGGTCGTGGCGTATCTACTTGTGCGGTTTGTGATGCAGCTTTTTTTAAAGATAAAAAAACTGTCGTGATTGGTGGTGGTGATAGTGCAATGGAGGATACTCTAGCATTGACCAAGTTTGCGAGTTCTGTGACCGTGATTCATCGTCGCGATTCATTTAAAGCGAGTAAAATCATGCAAGATCGTGTGTTAAATAATCCCAAAGTAAAAGTGATGTGGAACACAATTCCTCAAGAAGTACTCGGTGACCCAGCGGTAACGAGTCTAAAAGTGAGTGAAAATGGTCAGGAAAAAATGATTGAAACAGATGGTGTGTTTTTAGCAATTGGTCATCGACCAACGACAGAATTTTTACAGAATCATGTCGAACTGGATGATCATGGATACATTGTAACCAGAACGAGTTTAACTCAAAAAGGAATTGAGTTAGCGCAAGCTGCCCTCAATGAGGGAATCATTCAGTTTCCAACTATGACTTCAGTCACTGGAGTTTTTGCTGCAGGTGATGTTGTAGATGTACGCTATAAGCAAGCGATTACTGCGTCTGCACAAGGTTGCCAAGCCGCAATCGATGCAGAACGATGGTTAGAGCAACGATAGAAAAATGCAGTGAACTCGTGTTTAAAAATTCTTTGATTTGAAAAATAGCCATTGAATTACTGCTTTCCAGTCGTCTTTTTTTCTGATAGAGTAAATTCGATTAAAAGTAATATCAGTTTTTTATTTGAGGAGTCCCATGCCGACAAAAAAAGCAAGCGTTCAAGTTGAACCAAAGCAAAAAGCAGTAATGACATCAATGAGTCAGAATTCATACTCTCTCTCTTCGATGTTGCAATTCGTAAATAATAATTTTCTTTTATTAGTCGTTGGTAGTGGATTGTTCATCTTTGGCTTTGTGTTTGGATCTTTATGGAAAGAGAATCAAACACTGAAAGCGGGAGGTGGTCTTGGAAATCAACCAGCAGCTCAGGCACCAGCAGCTGCGCCAGCTGCAGCTCAACCACTTTCTGACGCTGATTGGAAAGAAATTCAAAAAGAACCAGTTTTCGTGATTGGTGATAAAAACGCCAAAGTTACTATGGTTGAGTTCACCGATTATCAGTGTCCATTTTGTGAACAGTTCTACACTCAAACTCAAAAACAATTGATTGAGGATTATGTTAAAACTGGCAAAATGAAGATTATCTTGAAGGATCAA
This sequence comes from Patescibacteria group bacterium, assembly GCA_039934415.1. Taxonomy (GTDB): domain Bacteria; phylum Patescibacteriota; class Microgenomatia; order UBA1400; family PJMF01; genus JBDTME01. Next base: position 101,068 of record JBDTME010000002.1, on the reverse strand, counting down.
CCGTTACCATTTCACCCGAACTCCAATTCTTCAGCTCAACTCGTTCGTTGTGCTGTCGAACAGGGCAAGGGATTACAGATGCACGATCAACTCTTCACTAACCAAGCCATGTGGGTTTCACTCACTGGTGAAGATTTGTACAAGAAGTATTCTGAGTTAGCCAATGCTGGTGGACTCAATGGAGACAAAGCAGTTGCTTGTGTCAAAGAAGGAAAGTACAAAACAGCTACCGATAATGATTCCGCACTTGGAAACAAAGTTGGTGCAGGTGGTACTCCAACCTTTTTCGTCGAAAAAGATCCTTTGGTCGGTGCTCAACCAATCGCAGCATTCAAGGCAAAGATTGATGAAAAGTTAGCCAAATGAGCTTGATATTTTGAAAATGTGAAAGGAGAGTCTCAGTGAGACTCTCCTTTTTTGTGTATACTGTTGAGATAGGCGAGAAGTAAAGGGGTGATTTGTTTGCTATAATACACACTTCTAAGGGAGTTTATGGCAAATTTACAAACACCAGAACGATTGAGCGATTTACCCAAGTCAATTATTTCCCAAATGATTTTGCTATCCACTGGCGGATTCGGTGTCGTAGTAGCTTTGGCCTGGAATGAGTTCATTAAAAATGTGGTTGAGGTGTATATCAAACCATATTTAGGGCAGGGAAGTGGAGTCTGGTCGTTATTCATTTATGCGACAGTTGTTACTGTGATAGCAGTTTTAGTAACAATGCAGTTAAGTAAAATCCAGGGAAAACTCGAACGCTCGGAAGAAAGAAAAAGACTGAGGCGAGAAGAGGCAGAGAAGAGAGCTAAACAAAGTCCTATAACAAAATAGTTTTCACGATTTTCACAAATAGCGTCGTAAAAAACCCGAACTATATCAAACTGTATAATATTGATGTTTGGTTACTGTGTAGTTTTGAATGAAGAATTAAACGGGTGAGAAGCGGGAATAATAGTGGAATGTGGATAACTTTTTGACACTGATCTTCCGTATTTGTGATTCTCAATTTTTAAACGATTTGTTTTTTTGTACTGTTTTGAAAATTTGTAAATGAGAAAATTAATTATTATTTCCCAAATCTTCTCCATCGATTTCCGTACTCCTCTATTGCTTTATGGAGCTCTTCTCTACCAAAATCCGGCATAAGAATGTCAGTGAAGTAGAGTTCTGCATAGACACTTTGCCAAGGAAGATACCCCGAAAGTCGTTGTTCTCCACCCGGGCGGATGAGTAGATCCGGATCAGGTATGGTGTTGGTATCGAGATATTGGGAAAATTCTGCGGCAGTGATGTTTTGCAGCTCTTCTCCATTTTGAGCGGCTTTTTTGATTGCACGAAGAATTTCATCTTGCCCACCATAATTGAGTGCAAATGTAACAGTGATCTTGGTATTGTTTTTTGAAATCTCAATCCACTCTGCTACGCTCTCCTGAATATCTTTGGGGAATTTTGTTAAATCACCGATATAGTTCAGTCGGACGCCTTTTTTGTGCAGATCCTGAACACTTTTCGCAAATGCTCTCCGGAACAACTTCATCAACCCTTCGACTTCAGATTGATCTCTTTTCCAGTTCTCAGTGCTAAACGCCCACAGAGTCAGATATGGAACGCCAAACTCCACGCACGCATCAACCAATGGCTCTATGACCTTTTCAGTGACGTACTGATGCCCTTGCAGAGCCTGCAACTTATGCTGCTTTGCCCATCGACGATTGCCATCCATGATAATCGCGATATGTTGTGGAATGCTAGTTGTATGGGTCATAGGTTTTTGGCTCTTTAACTACTTTCTGAAGGAATAATTCCCATTAATCTTAGTGCTTCTAAGGCAAAAGGTGTCACTTTCCCATTTTGAATAAACTCCATCAATTCACCGAGTTTTAGTGTAAGCATTTTCTTTACTTCTGCCTCTTGAGTAGATAGAGACGTAGGTAACTCATCAACATAGGCAAGAAAGATAAACATGTATTGTTGATCTTTCTCTATGCCCAAAAATCCTTGGGCTGCGAGTTCAAACGGGAAGTTTTCAACTAAACCAGTCTCTTCTGCAGTTTCTCTGAAAGCATTCTCTAGAGCAATTTGAGATATTGGTTTGCCCTCTTCATATTGTATGTGACCACTTGCGGTCAGTGTTAAATACCCAGGATAAGCTTTTACCTGCTCTCCTCTAACTTGAAAAAGTCCTTTTTCGAGTTGACCATCAACTTTATTTTTTGTCGCAAGTAAAGTGAAAACCACTGCGTGGGGAATTGGATTTTCTTTATTGTGCGCATCCTCACGCCCAACAGGGCCAACCATTTCACCAGTAGGTGTCATGTGAATAATAATTTCTTGCTCTTTAACGTCAGCCATAATAGCCCTTTCTTTAAAATAAGTGTGTTGATGAAAATGTGGGTTTTTCACCGATGGTTGCGGACAAGGTTTTTTTCACTAACGGCAACTGCTCAATTCTTTTTTGAACTTTTTTTTCAAATTCAGGCGTCGTTAAAATGTGAACGTTGAAACCGGTGTTGATCGTAAAATACGCTTCTATTCCATCTTTTCTCATTGCTTGTACTTCTAACATCACAGCAATTGTTCCAGGGTACCAGGCAACTAAAGGAGGATGACTAGTTAATAAAATCGAATGAAATTCAAGTGCTTCTGCTTCAACAATGGCACCCAGTTTTGAAAAGTCTTTTTTGGTCAAAGCATTTTTTAATGCACCAATTTTTTTATCTAAATTTTCTTGGCGTGCTTGGTAAAAGACACTCGTTTGGGCTGTGGCATGACCTTGAGTTGATGAAGTGTTTTTCTTTCCTTCGTCGACGACTGCGATCACGTCGCGGATATCCCAGTAATCGGAGGGATACAGACTTTTTGAAAAAGAAGTTTCGGAAGTGTCACCATCTTTCCACTGAACGATCCCTCCACACGCACATCGACATGCTGTCCCCGAGCCTTGTCGAGATAAAATACTCAACTCTTTTTCAGATAAATCAAGTCCAGCTGCTTTAGTTGCGGAGTACGTGAGTGCTGCAAAACCAGAGCCAGAACTTGATAAGCCAGTTCCTTTTGGAAAGGTGTTATTTGAAACTACTTTTGCGTACATGTTCAAGCCAGCTAGTTTTCGAATACGATCCAAGTGTTGTTTGACTCGCGATGCCTCACCTTCTTCACTCTCTCCTTGAATTGTTATCAAATCTTCAGTAAGTTTTTCTTGAAACTCAACTGTGGTGACAGTGTCTAAACCATCCAAAATCAAAGAGATGCTACTGTTTTCTGGCAGTCTCAGGCTTTCATCTTTTTTGCCCCAGTATTTGATGAGCGCGACATCAGAGGAAGCTTTTGCAGTAGTTTTGATGAGTTTATTTTTCAATTCTGACTCCTTGCGCATTGAGGTTGACATCCATATATTTTCCACCTGCTTTTTCAATTGCAGTTGCTATCGGTGTTACATATTTCTTGTCGCAAAGAGCAATCATGCAGTCTCCTCCACCGGCACCTGACAATTTTGCGCCATAAGCTCCTGCTGTAATTGCGGCTTCAATCAATGACTCTAATTTTACGCTACTTACTTGAAGTTCTCTCAACAGTAGCTGATTCTGATTCATGAGTTTTCCAGCTTTTTCCCAATTACTTTCACTAATGGTTTGAAAGGCAGCATCAACAATGTTAGACATATGATTAAAGATCGTTTTAATTTTCGAAGAATCTTGTTGTTTGAGCGACTCCACCATCCGAATTAAGGTGGGGGTGTCTGCTTTTACTCCGGTATATCCGACTATTAGTGGGAGTTCTGGGCACGAAACTACTTTTACAACTTTTGCGGGCGTGACGTAATAGATTGTTCCACCCCAGATTGCCGCAGCGATATCAAAACCAGAGCCAACTCCTTGGACATCGATCACCGCTTGGTAACAAAGATTAAATAGTTCTTTATTTGTCAGTGTGATCCCATATAAAGTTGTTAATGCTTTGGCAAAGGCAACGGTGACGGCACTGCTCGAGCCAAAACCAAACAGAGAAGAAAAGTCACTTTTAGTCGTAACTACTATCCCTTCTTGTTGTGGGTATTTTTCCAAAAATCGTTTGTAACAAATTTCGATAAAAGCTACAGATTTCGGGAGTTCTTTTTGACCGAGATCGTTGATTGTTTTTGAATATGCTGTCAGGCCTAGATCAGGTGCATCGAGATGGAAAGTATCGACGCCATTTTTTTTAACAGTGACGTGCACTCGTTGGTCAACCGCCGTTACGATGCACGGTTTTCCGTACACGACCGCATGGTCGCCATACAATAATAGTTTCCCTGGTGCAGAAGCAGTAATTAGTGTCATATTTATTCAGAGCAGTTGAAATTTGGGCAGGCTTAAGACTGTTTTTAACAGTCAGGGATTAAAAATTGAAACACAGCACTTGCTGAAGCATCATTCTGAATAAGTGCACTTAAAAGATTTTCTGCTGTAAAACCGCTCTCATTTACAATTGCTATGAAATCAGGATCAGCAATTTTACTAGTGTCTTCTCCAATATATTTGTGAAGAACTTTTTTAGCGTCAGGTTGTTGTTCAATCCATACCCACGCTGCTTGTGTGGTCTCGTTGCTCATATCATTCCTTTCAGATATTTGTTAATAAATATCCTTATTTAATAAATTAATAAGCTTTTTATCTCCTAGCATCCACACAAACCAAGGGGTGAGGGTGAAATGCTTTGTTTTGATTTGATTTTTTAGCTCTACTTTCTTGGTTTTAAAATTTTGTTCATCCGCATTTGTTTTTTCGCTTGCTTCTAACAATTCTTGCCACTTCACCCAACTAAAGTCCTGTGCTTCGTTTGGATTGGGTATCACTTCTCCGTCATACCAACCGAAAAATACCTGATCCATTTCCCATTCACTAAATTGTTCATTACAAGGCAGGTTATATACAAATTTGTAGATGGGTTTAATTTCCACTTTTGTAATTCCCAACTCTTCTCTGAGTCGTCGGTACGCGCATTGTTCATAATCTTCAGTAGGGCGAACATTGCCACAAATAGTATTAGCCCACTGGTTTGCACCGACAATTTTGACTGCAGCTCTTTGCTGGATGAGTAACTCAACTCCAGTTTTATTCTTTTGAAATAAATAGACCGATACACAACGGTGTAACTTTGCCTCGCCTCTATGAGCTTCGATTTTATCCATGGTGCCAATGACTTCGTCTCTTTCATTGACTAAAGTGACGAGATCAGTGGGATCTTTAGTAATAGTGTGTGGACTGATCATTATTGTTTTTCCATTGGTAGTAACTTTTGGGATTCAGGCTTAGTGGCTGATGTCTTTTCAGTTGAACTCGTTGGTTCTGATTCTTTCCCATGAGCCAGAATGTTTTTTTGTTGCAAACTGACTGAACCATCTTGTAAGTTTCTGAAGCCCTCTAAGCGATACAAGTTCCCTTTCATTCTCCAATATCGAGCAACTTGCATATTTTTGCCTTTCAATGCACTAATAGTCGCAAAAGAGATGTGAAATCATGCATAAATTGATCGGTAAACTTGTTAAACCGATCAATTTAGGCAGCGAAGATCTGGCGAGATGTGACGAGCCAGACTGAGTCGACAAGAGGTTTAGTTGGATTCAACAGACTTATTTAAGAGTAATCAGGAATCGTAGGAAGAGATAGAACAACAAAACTTGCCAGAAGACAAAAAAACTACCGCCCCAGATGAGTGTAAATGCCCACGCTCCGATGTACGGAATGGTTGCAAAAAAAGATTGGAGGGCGAGCCACCAGATAAAGAAAAACAGGGTTACCAAGAGAATGGGTAAAAAGGTCAGCCACATGAAGATCTTGTCTTCGACTAAGTGTTGCATGGTTTGATAAGGATGGATGAGTAAGCCGGCGGAGGCTTGGAGCACGCTATAGAAAGTAGATGTGAGTAATGTCCGTTTTTGCATAGCACCACTGTCCCGCTTTTATTTACTAAAGTACTCGGGGACTGAGCTTTCCGTTTTTTACTACTGATTGGGTGAAAAGTCTAGAGTATATTGTGCACGAAGTTGAAAAAAAATTCAAACCACAAAAGAAAGACTATCCAAGAGAATAGAAAAGATGAAAGTACCAGCGTTTGCCATGGTTTTTCGCCGATGAATGAGGTGAGTGGATAGAGAAATGGAGGAAAAACGGACGTGTCTTGGAGACGGGATTGTCGTTTGGCGGTGGTTTGGAGTTGATGTAAAAATGGTTCGGCAGGTTTTTTTATCATATGGTGAGTTTATACAACTTCAGAGCTAACTGTTTGATACAGTACTCGAAACTCCTTTCTGGCACGGAATAAATCAGATTCGACTGACTTGATTGATTTGTGAATACGAGTGGCGATTTCTTTGACAGATAAATTTTCTACGTATTTTAAGATTATCAGCTGTTTGTATTCTATCTTCATGCGTTTGAGTACCTCTACCACATACTCAGATGTGTCATGCATGTTTTTGGGATCTTCGTGAAACAGAAAGTTGGATAGCGGAATGGAGTGAACAAATTTCTTGGCGTATCTGCGACGATAGTAATCAGCAACTTCATGAGCGGCAATGCGTAACATCCATGTTTTAAGTGATGACTTACCTTGAAACAGCGGAAGATCACGCAAGCTGTTTAAAAAGGTTTCCCGACTAATCTCTTCGACGTCTTTTTTGTTATCAATTTTTAAACTAATAAATTTTTGAATGATTGGTGTGTACTTGCGATACCAAATTTCCACCGCTTCCGGTAAACCGAGTTTAAGGTCGATGATGAGCGCAGTTTCCTGGTAGGCGGTATTTTGCATCGTGAGGAATGAATTATATACACTTTTTGATTGAAGTAGCAAGTTTGCCCATCTTTGGACGAACTAGCACCAGGCTAAACTTGAAAATGAGTAGAGGTTGCCCCTTGCTACCCTCCTGAGGTCCAAAGTAGTATAATGTGAGTATGTCAAATCTGTTAGCCTCTATTGACCTTGGGACTGCAATTAAGATCAACGACACTCAGTCAGTTGGTGAACAGTATAAGGATTTGGGTTCCCTGATTAATCTGATTGTGCCTAATATTTTCTTGTTAGCAGGGGTAATATTTCTTTTCTTGATGATTGCAGGTGGATTGAGTATAATTTCCTCAGAATCAACAAAGAGTGTGGAAGAGGGACAAAAAAAGATTACATCAGCGTTGATTGGGTTTGTAGTGATGTTCAGTGCGTACTGGATCATTCAAGTCGTCGAGTTGTTAACCGGATTGAAGATTTTATAAATTGGTCGCAAGAAACATATGTTCTTACTCAGTACCTTAATTGCAGACTCACTGTGGGGGACAATTCAAGCTCCTCCAGGTGTTGCGTCTTATCAAACAGGTCTGGCTGCTGGTCAAATCGGTATTGTCGTTTTTGCATCCAACATCATTAAGTTAATTACTGTCATCGCCGGTATTTGGTCACTTTTCAACCTCATCATGGCTGGTTTTAAGTACATCACTGCTTCGAATGATGTGAAAGCTGTCGAAACCGCCTGGCAAAGTATTTACATGAGTCTAATTGGATTAGTGATTATCGTGAGCTCATTTACGATTACTGCCGTCGCCAGCTTTGTTATCTTTGGCGATCCAACTTTCATTTTGAATCCTAAAATTACGGGTATCGCCCCATAAATTTATGTTAATTGCTGCAACACAAGACGTTTCGATTGGTCAGTTCCAAGGTGCTGGTACTGGCGTGTTCGATCCCACAATCACCGGAGCGTGTAACTCATTAGAAGGCATTATTTCTTTAATATTGGGGTTTTTAACAGTCTTAGCAGGTTTGGCTTTTTTGTTGTACTTTTTATTTGGAGCGCTGCAGTGGACGCTGGCTGGAGGAGATGAAGGTAAAGTAGAAACAGCCAAAAAACAAATGACCAACGGAGCGATCGGTCTGATTATTGTCATCATCTCTTATGGCATCATGGCAGTCATCGGAGGAGCACTTGGACTCGATCTGTTGGCACCAGGAACAGCAATTAACGCCTTAAATCCTTTATCGACTACACCTTGTAAATTATAAAATATGTTTTTTTCAACCCTACTTGCAGATATCAGTAACCCAGTCTTGCAACCAAATTATGGTGGTGGGACTGCCGATAAAGCCGCAGCTTTCACTAACTATATTGTGTTGCTATGGCGCACCTTGATTATTGTAGGTGGTTTAGCAACATTACTGTTCTTAATTTGGGGAGCGGTTGATTGGATCCTTGCCGGAGGAGAAGAAGCTAAAATAGCTGGTGCTCGCAAAAAAATGACCGGTGCAGTGATAGGTTTGGCGCTTTTAGCGGCATCCGTCGCGATCATTGAGCTGGTTGGATCTCTAATAGGATTAGATTTGTTAAAAATTTGTTTCCCAGGACCTAACGGTACCTGTCAATAAACTCATAATATGTTATTTTTTGAATTACTCATTCAGTCGCCAGTCATAGTAGATATTAGAGGTGGAAATGCTGGTGGTGAAATCTCTAAACTGACCCAGTTTGCAACCGCATTCGAACTTTTCTCACGAGGCATAATTTTTGTTGCGGGTTTAGCAACATTTGTGTATATGATTTGGGGAGCGGTTGATTGGATCTTGGCTGGTGGAGACGAAGGAAAGATTACTTCAGCCAGACAGAAAATCACGCAATCAATTATCGGCTTGACTGTCTTGGTGTCAGTTGGTGCAATTTTCCTGGCTCTACAATACTTTTTGGGCATTCATGTATTAGATAGTGGGGCGGCTGCACCAGCAGCGATTCCAACTCCCTCACAAACATGTATTTTAGGGTTCTGTTTCTAAGCTCGAATGTGGTCAAGTAGTCTAATTGACTCTTGAAAGAAGAAAAGCTAAAATACTATACTAGAGTTATTATATTTAATGACTTTCTAAAACACTATAATAAAGAAGGGATACCAATGAAAAAAATCTTAACATCAGCTGGCACCGTTGCTACGTTGTTTGCTCTAACAGTAAATAATGCTTTTGCTGCCGATAAAGTACCTCCTTTTACTGCTCCAAATTCCAACTCAGCAGGATTCCAAATTAATGATTTAGGGGCCTTGATTCAAGGTCTGCTCAATGGAGTGATGTTTGTTGCTGCTATCTTGGTTTTTGCTTACATGATTTGGGGAGGTATCCAATGGATCACTTCCGGTGGAGATAAAGGCAAAACTGAAGAAGCCAGAAATAAAATCACCGCTGCTATCGTAGGTTTGGCCATTTTAGCTGCTTCATATGCTATTTTCCGAGTCGTGCTGTACTTCTTGGGAATTGCGAATCCATTTGATAGTGGAGTTAACCCAATCCCATCAGTGCTTCAAATCCAAGGTGCCGCAGGTGGTAAGAGTCTTTAAAGAGAAATATAAAAAAATTGAAAGCCCTCGAAAGAGGGCTTTTTTGTTCTTCAAATCAGAATTTTAAAAAAGATCAAAGTTTTCGACTGTAAAGTTCTATCAAGATGTATTATAATTTTCTCATGTCGATGCGAGTTTACCGATTAGCAGTTTTTTGTTTTGTCCTTTTCGTAATGATGGGGAGTCCGTTGCCAGCTTTTGCTCAACAGACGGTGCCATTAGATGATGCGGCGGCTGTGTCAAAGGGGTGGTCTGTCGATGGTGTGCTTACCATTCAAGGGATTGAGGGAATAATAACAAACGTCTTGGCAGTCGCGATTACCGGAATTGGCTTTGCTGGGTTTGTAATGATGATTGTAGGTTCTTTTCAGTATCTATTGTCAGGCGGAGAGTCTAAAGGCGTTGAAGGTGGCAAAAATACGTTGACGTATGCGATTGTGGGCTTAGTCGTAGCATTGAGTTCTTGGATTATTTTAAACTTCATCGCCACGTTCACCGGTGTAGAAACAATTAAAGTCTTCAACCTCTGTTTTGGTGGTACCTGTTAGTTTTATCTTCTCATTACTGAATTTTTTCCCTGAAAACAGTATAATAGCTTCATGCGCAGAAACTGGCTCATCACAGGGCTAATGATTCTATTAGGTGGTGTTCTTCTTGCTCGTCTTGCTGTGCAGTTTGGTTTTCCCGCTTTTTTGAATGCTCAAGTTCCTCCTCCAAGTGCTGGAGGTATTATTGGTACGCATGCTGGTTTTTTTGATCCAGGTGGCAATATCAAAATTGCTAATTTAGTCAAAGAAAAAGGTGGCGGCAAAAATCTAATGATTACTGTGATGTTTGATTTGAATGCAACGACCGAAGAAATGAACTCGATTATTGGTTCGACAGTTGGTTTGACGCCAATTGTCAGAATTGTGGGAATCAACTCTGCCTCCACCCAAGATACGAGCAAAGCGACTGCCTTGGCAGAACGGTTAAAATCTGTAAATCTGCCGCCTGGCACGCTTGTCGTGTTGGGAAATGAGTTAAATAATCTGAAGACAGAGTGGTTGAATATCGACCAAGGTCTTGCTGCGGGCGGTAGACAGTACGGGACTTTTTATAAAGCATTCAAAGATGCATCAGCTGGTGCTTCCTATACTCCTGTTCCTGGCCCTCTCGATGTCTACAACTCTGATTATGATTGGAAAGTCTTTTTTGATGGTGCTCAGCAAACTGGTAGTGCTTTCTCAGGTGACTTGGTAGCAAATGCGTACGATTTGTCTGAAATTGGTGGTGGTGGCATCGATAAATATAAAGAGTATGAACAGCGTGGTGGTGGTAAGGTCAGAGCATTCACTGAGTATGGGCCTCATCCTTCTAAGTCTCTTCAAGAACATCTCAATTTTTATAAGAGTCATCCGCCTTCTTTACCAGCTACGACATTGGTTCAGGATAAATGTAAAACGAATGATTTGTCTGTTACCTTGTGGTTATATTTCATCGACGGCAAAATCTATGACCAAGAAGGAAATCAAGTTGATCCAGCGACTTGTGATAAAACGACCGCTCATTCTGGTTTACCACCGGCTGGAGAGTACTACAAACGATTTATTTATCCTTTTTACTCTACAAAATCGAGTATCAATGATATTAAAAAGAAACTCGCCGACGATTATACGGTCACTTGTTCAAATCCAGCCAATCATGGTACTCAAATTGCAGGTAAAGTCCAAGATTTAATCGATATTCAGCATGCCAAATGTTCGACTACTGCTTGTTTATTTTCTCCAGAAGCCATTTTTGGTGTAGACAGTACTGGCAAAGATAAATTATTTGGTGTCATGAGAAACGAAAGTGAAGTCAAATGGCGGGCGTACGAGTACTCAAAAGCTACAGACGATAGTAAAAGAGAGTTCACTAATCGTTTTGAATCAGTCGAGCAGTGGTTTGGTGCGAATAATCCTTCCTTGCACAGTCCAGGTGGACCCGGAGAGTATTTAAATAAAAGTCCTGAGGAGATCAATGGTTTGCATCAAGGTCCTTTCTATAAACTAACGCCATTGCTTGGCCAATGTTTGGCGGAAGGAGAAGTGTTAAAAGCTTCTCATGATCTATGTGCGGAGTGGAGTAGTTTGCCCGAGAATAATGGACAAGCGTGTGGACTCACTGAGCGCAAGGTAGCAGGAACTGGCAAGACGTACGGTCAACTTTATAATGAAGTGGGTGACTATACCTCATTGTGCAACGCTGTTTTTGATCCTCCACAAACGACTCCTCCAACTCAACCGCCAGCGAATTTAGTGAGTTTGGCGAATGATTTGTCTAGAGTAGATTTGTATCAAGAAACAGCTTATCGTCCAGCCTTTCTAGTTTTGACTACAAAAGTAGACGATGAAAAAAATACAATTAGTCCTTCAAATCCTTCTCCAAAATTCACGACTAAAAGTCGGGGTGGCTCATCTGGACAACACATCGTAGATTTTTTGGTATATCACGTACCGGATACCATCACTGACTTGAAGGAGGAAACGCCAGGAGCAGTCGATGATATCGTTACACGTACTGCCAAGATTTTTACAACGAAGGATTCTACCGAGAAGTTTTTTCAAGATTATCAATCCAGTCGCACAGGCATTTCTGAGGCGCTATTTCCGCCTGTACGTCCTGGAACGATTGATTGTAGAGGTGGGGTGTGTGATGAGACATTGCGCCGAGCTTTGATTGAATTCATTAATGCGTACATCGCGGCCAACCCAGATGGAGAAGCGATCATGGAGTGTAAAGATGCGATCAACGAGCCTGCTGAATCAGGCAGTCGGATTGGTTCGGAGTTAGCGCCCAATGACACCGCAGACGCCGCCAAGCAGTCGATGAAACTGGGTGGTGATATTGATAAAGCAAAGGTTGAGGTGAAAATTGATGAGTACGTGAAAGGCAATAATGAAGTTGTCTCCCCCAAAGAAGGTGACAATGTTCCGCAAACGAAGATTTTTAATATCGCACCATATGGGGCAAGGACACAGTATGTAGCGGAGGCGTTTGACGCGTTGTTTACTCAGGCACAGCAAGGCGGTCAGTTTAAGTCTGACGATAAATACTTGACCACTTTTGAAGCCATTTTCGGTGACGCTTTAAATAGTGATCCCGACATTGCTGGTGGTACGATTCTCAAGCGTGATCCTGCGACGAACGAACAGTTATTTGATGAGCAAGGGAATCCCTTATACGAACAGTTTGATGTACGTGACGAGATGAAGCTCAACGGAAATCCGCCGTTTACTGCAAAAGTGCCTTGGTTGGCGAAAGTGTTTAACTATTCTACTCGAGCAATTGTGCAGCAAATTTCTACGGTTGGCGATAACTTACTAGAATGTGCACGCGCGGTGACAGATCCCAAGAAAAACACAGAAGACTTTCTTCTCCATTGTCAGTCCAGAGGAAACACTGTGGGGAGTTCGAATCCGAGTAGTACTTCTACTGATTTGGGACCACCCGCACTAGGCTTTGATCAATTCCAGATTCAGTATTGGAGTGGGAAGTTTACGAACTTTAACCCACCACCACAACTGCTTTTCGATGCTGTGAACCTGGCTGCACAAAAACATGGCTGTGATCCAATGCTGCTTGTTGCTGTCGCAAATAGTGAAAGCCAATCCTACACTAATTCACAAAACCCCAATGTTGCAACTGCTCGAGGAGTTTGGCAATTTACTAAAGGGAATTGGGAAAATAATGTTTGGGATTTGGACTACTTTATTGGGAGTTCCGCTACACACAACTTCTCTTTACAAGATGGCTCGCACTTTGATTGTCGAAACCAGTTAGCAGAAGATACGTGTAGTCCGACAAATGTGTACGCAGCCGCTGATGCGGCGTGCCGTTTCGTTAATGCGATCGGATTATCTGATCAATACAACAGTCATGCTAACTTCACTCAAGCATTTTCTCAGCCACGTAATCCATTCAATCGCGCTCCATATGCAGATGTCGGTCGAGTATGGAATGCTTATCCGCCTCAAGGAGAGTATGTTTGGAGATTATGGCACGCACTCAAGACCAAAGATTATGAGACCTATAAAAATCAGGACACACTCCTCTCCAATAGAGTTACTGTTGGCGGAAATGCTCCTACTCAAAACTCTACTTTGCCTGGTGTGACTAATGCTGTACCTGCCGTAACTTCAGCTCCTGGTAGTCCGGTCGGAGCCTGTACTGGAGGGGTTTGTATGACCCAGAGTTCTTGTTTGCTCGGTGGTGGGACATTTAGTGCAAACGCAGCAGAAAACAGTAAATGCGGTGGAGGCTCAAACACCTGTTGTGTGGGTGCCCAGTAGTTCATCTTTCAAAAATTTATTGGGTGTCTACTTACCTCACTTCACTTTTTCCGCAAATGGTGCGATAATTTGCCAAAGCAGATTACAATTAAACTGCTTTGGAATCCAGTATACCCAAGCGATCCGCTTATGCGGTGAGCGTGGCTATACGGGATCTATATGCTTGATAGATTGAGAAACCAATTCTTTTCTTATGTTTCAGCCCAAATTCACGATCACCCACAATCTTTTGCTTTACATTTCACGCGTTGAAGCTGCAAAAGCACTCATTGAACATTCACCCATCGTTCCTGCCTGGGAAAGTAAGTTTCGTGATGAAGCGCGGATGCGTACAGTGTTTCACGGAACTCATTTAGAAGGCAATGATTTGACTCAAGAGCAGACTGAACAATTGGTCCGACTTGATGATGTAGTTGATGTGGAGTCAGCAAAATCTCGTTCTGGTATTATGGCAAAAGATCGGGATGTGCAAGAAGTCATAAACTATCGCAGTGTTTTGGAGTGGATAGATCAATGGCAAGATTTTATTGGCAAAGAAGTTGTGTATTCAGAAGAAATATTAAAAACATTACACGCATTGACGACTCAACGCATTCTCGATGATGATCAAGTTGGGAGTTATCGTAAACAACAAGTTGTTGTGCGCAGTGTGCAAAGCGGTCAGATCGCATTCCGACCACCAGTGTCAGTTGAAATCCCTTTTTTAATTGAAGAATTTTTGGAGTGGCTCAACTCTGATGAAGGACGCAAGTTGCACCCTGTTTTTCGAGCTGCAATCACGCACTATGAATTGGTACGAATTCACCCATTTATTGAAGGAAATGGTCGAACTGCCCGAGCTTTGGCAATGTTAGTATTGTATGCCGAAGGATATGATTTCAAACGATTTTTCTCGTTAGAGACTTATTTTGACAATGATATGGAAGCGTATTACAACGCAATTTTATCAGTTCAGCAAAGTGAAGCGAATGATTTATCCTATTGGTTAGAGTATTTTTGTTATGGATTGGCAATTGAGTTGGATCGGGTCAAACAGTTAGTATTAAAATTGTCGAAAGATCTACAGCTGCAGAGCCGCTTGGGTCGTCAAATAGCCCTTTCGGAGCGACAGATCATGCTCTTTGAGTTAGTACAAAAACAAGGTGAAGTAATGAGTCAGGATGCCGCCAAGATTTTGCCAAATGTATCAGTGGACACTATTTTGAGAGACTTGAAAGATATGATGGATAAAGGGATTATTGAGAAGCACGGAGTGACGAAGGGTGTGAAGTATACCTTGGTCAATTAACTCTCGTCGTATAAGATATTTTTCAAGACACAGTGTATTAAATACTTTAAACTAGGCATATGCTTTTTTCTGAGCTTTCCACTTTACTTTCCAAGATTGAAGCGACATCGAAGCGCTTAGAGATGACCTCGCTTTTAGTAGAGTTGTTCAAAAAATTGGATAAAGACGAGATTCAATCGACAGCCTACTTGTTGCAAGGAAAGTTGGTGGCGCGTTATGAGTCAAAGGAGTTCCAGTTATCTGACAAGATGGTAATGCGAGCACTTTCACGCATCTTAAATGACTCTGATGATCAAGGTGATGGGAAAGAAGTGTTGGGGATGTACAAAAAATTGGGAGACTTAGGTTTTGTAGCGGAAAAGGTCAAGGAACAGAAAAACGAAAAGGATTCAAAATTAAGTATCCCGGAAGTATTTACCAAGTTGACGATGATTGCTGAGGATAATGGGCAAGGCTCACAAGAACGGAAAGTAAATGATTTAACAGTGTTATTGCAAGGTTTAGATTCATTATCGTCCAGATATGTTGTCAGAATTGTACTGGGGAAATTGCGTCTTGGGTTCTCTGATATGACGATGATTGATGCGTTATCATGGGTGTTAAAAGGTGATAAATCATTGAGTTCAGAAATTGAAGATGCGTATCAAAAGCGAGCGGACATTGGGTATATTGCCCATTTACTGTTAACCAAAGGGTTTTCGGCACTTCAGTCAGTGAAAGTAGCCGTCGGCACTCCCATTATTCCAGCCTTGTGTCAGCGATTGAACTCAGCAGCTGAGATCATAGAAAAGATGACTGAGGTCTTTGCTGAGCCAAAGTACGATGGTACTCGGGTGCAAATCCATTACAGAAAAGCTTCGCTTCAGTCTGGCTCAAGACCTTTCATTCGCACGTTTACTCGGAATTTAGAAGAGAGTACTCATATGTTTCCTGAATTGGTGGAGGCGGTGAAGAGTCTGAACTGTGATTCGTGCATCCTCGACTCTGAAGCAATTGGGTACGATCCCAAAACAGGAAACTTGCTCTTATTTCAACAAACCATGCAGCGTAAACGCAAACATGGCATTGATGAGATGGCGAAGGACTTGCCACTTAAATTTTTTGTATTTGATGTGATGGAAAAAGATGGTGTATCACTGATTGAGACACCACTTTCCCAAAGGAAAGTGATCTTAAAAAGTTTATTCAAAGACACTACTATTCTGGAACAGAGTCCATTTATTCGGACAAATGACGCAACAGAGTTGCATGAATTTCACGAAGCACAACTGGCAAAAGGTTTAGAAGGAGCCGTGATTAAGACGGTGGATGGTGCATATCAAAGTGGTCGAAAAGCCTATTCATGGGTCAAGATTAAAGAAACTGAAGGCAATAGAGGTAAATTATCTGATACGGTTGATTGTGTAGTCATGGGGTATTATGTGGCGAGAGGTACTCGGTCTGAGTTCCAAGTTGGCGCAGCACTCACAGGTGTACTAGATGAAGAAGGTAATATCGTGACGATTTCAAAAGTGGGTTCTGGTTTTAGTGAAGAGTTAGCGAAAGACTTTATGATGCGAATTGAAAAGTTGAAAGTAGCTGAAAAGCCAAATCTTTATCAAGTCAATAAAGGATTAATTCCAGATGTATGGTTATCTCCGGGCTTGGTCATGGAAGTGGCTGCTGATGAAATGACGATTTCCACTCAACATACGGCTGGCTTGGCATTTCGGTTTCCTCGTCTTGTGCGGTTTAGAGATGATAAAAGTTGGCAAGAAGCAACGACGTTAAAAGAAGTGAAACAGATTGCCAAATAGTGATGTCAATTTTTTTATACATCTTTTTCTTTTTAGCCAAGGTTTATAGTTCATAGTTTACTGTAAACTATAAACTATAAATTATGCTGTTTTAAAAAAAGAACAAAAAAAAGGCGATTTACTGCAAGTATGAAAGTAGATTCTTTCTATAATTGACATTATACGAAGCCAGCTTTTTGATGTTCGGTTGTAGCTCTTCGATTTTTTCAGGATTTTCAACTAACTGTTTCATTTTCTTAGTAGCACTAGCTACATTTTCTTCCACAAACCCAACTCCATACTCTTTAATAACTTCTGAATTTCCGTCTTCTAACCCAGAAATATGCGTAGTCACAAAGAAAGGTGTGTGTGTGGCCATTGATTCAAAAATCATATTAGGCCCACCTTTTCCTACGACTAAATCAGCTGCTTGCATGTATTTATAGATTTCAGTAGTAAAAGGAATGGCTGTCACTGGTGCGACTGATTGTTCTGCAATGGCACTTACTTTGTCTAATAAATTTTTATTATTGCCACAGGCTACTGCCAATTGAATGTGAGGAAGCTGACTCGTTGTTTCAATCAGATCTAGGACGCTTTCAGTCCCTTCAGAACCAGTGACAAACAGGAAAAGTGGTGTGTGTTCATCAAAACCCAGTTCTTTCCTGACAATTTTTTTACTGTATGGTTGTTCAAATTCTGGTCGGACAAACCAACCAGTTTGGATGATTTCGGAATGAGGCAGAATTTTCTGTACATCTTTTTTTTCTCGCTCATCAAACACGCAGGTTACATCAGCTGGAGCCAAATCTTGGAGAAAGAAAGTGCGAGGATTCGGGACGATGTTAATAAAGGTAAATGGTTGTCTTGATTGAGTATTGAGCAATGATTCGTTAAATCCAAAACTAGTATTGAAAACGATGTTTGGGCGACGAGAGATAATTGTTTCTTCAGTGAAGTTTTGGTGCTCAGAGAGCAAGTATTTTTTTAAGAAAAAATTGATGACATCGTTTTTTGATAGATGATAAAAAGGTGCAAACAAATAAGGAGTATGTCGATATAAAAATTGGTAGTATTTGAGTCCTGCTTCTTCTCGGAAAACTAACTCAGTGTTCACTGACTGTCCCTGCAAAAAGGCTGCCAATGCCTTCGCAATACTCAAGTGTCCCTCCGAGGTAGTGAAAATCAAGTTGTTTTTTGACATCGTATTCGAGTAAAACCGTACTATAATCGCATTCATGCAACGGGTAAGTGACTTATTTTAGCATTGATCTACCCTTGTCTTGAGATGAAAATTGCCATTTTTACCGATTTTTTCTTGCCAAAGGTCAACGGAGTCGTTACCAGCTTGGAGCAACTTATCCTTGAACTCGACCGAAGAGGTCATGAGGTACTCGTAATCACGCCTGCAATGAAAGGTGCCCCTAAAAAAATGGGGAGTAATATCCAGTTATTTTACTTGCCTTCAATTCCTGCCGTCATTTTTCCAGATACACAATTTGGCTTGCTCTCACCTCGGTTGAACAGAGTTTTCGGAAAATTCGCTCCTGATGTGGTGGAGATAGCCACACCAGCAAATGTAGGTATTATTGGCATTGTGTTGGCAAAAATGCACCGTGTACCCATTATCGGTACCTTTCATGGTTACTTCATGAAACCAGAATATTTACAGGTTGTAGGCATAAAAAAAGGTGTCAAGTTTGTTGAGTCTGTGGGTTGGAAGTACATTGAATTCATTTTCCGCCGTTGTCAAAGAGTCATTTCTCCGTCTGAGTCCGTCCATCAAGATTTACTTGCACACAACATTACTACCCCGATTGTAGTTTGCCCCAATGGTTTGAATGTGGATACGAACTCTTTTGATCTTAAAAAGCACAATCAAATTCTGAAAAAATTCCATTTGGATCCTAAGAATACATTGTTGTATGTTGGGCGTTTGAGTAAAGAAAAGAGCATTGAGAAATTGATTCAAGCTTTTTACTTGCTCCAGCTGAAACTACCAGAAACAAGACTCTTGCTGGTCGGTGACGGTCCAGACCGAAAGAATTTAGAGCAACTTGTTCATCTATATGATATCGATAAAAAAGTTGTCTTCATGGGAGAGCTTCCGCACGATAAACTATTTACACTTGGCATCTTTAAATTTGGCCGGGTATTCGTCACTTGTAGTGTGTCTGAGGTTCAACCGATGAGTGTAATAGAAGCTTCTTTCTATGGTCTGCCGGTAGTGGCGCCATACTCTCCTGGAATGACAGATCTTATTGAAGATGGAAAAAACGGATTCTTAGTGAACTCGAAGTTGATTGAAGAATATGTAGAACGACTGACCACCTTGCTCACAAAAGAAAAGTTGTACCAACAATTTTCTAAACACGCATTAAAGAAATCAGAACAATTTACCGTTAAGTATTCTGCAGACAGGTATCTTGAGGTTTTTGAGCAAGTAGTGAAAATTAAGCGTTAGTCTTCTTTTAATACTTGTACCAACGCTTCGGCCAATTCTTTTGGCAAATTAGTGAGTATGTTGTGGTTAGTGTGAAAGACTTTTCCTTTTACCAGTGGTAGCTGTTTCAGCCATTTTTCCTGTATTTTTTGAGAAAAAATAAGATCTTTGTCACCATAAAAAAAGTAGACGTTTTCTTTGTTAATGATTTGAGGAGTCAAGCTTTTCCAACCAAAGGTTGAAGCATATAGATAGAAGTAGTGAGAAAAGCCAAAAAAGCGCAAATCAGCTAGAATCCTCCAAGGCGAAAAATCATGTGAGTGCTGGTGTTTTAGATGTTGCTCAGGAGTTCTTTTTTGTTTTATGAGAAAGTTCTTTTTCTTTTTTAATCTTGAGAACCAAAAATGTCTAGAAATGGAAAATGATGGCAAAGTGTTGTATGTAGAGATGAAAAACAATTTTTCTCTCGGAAGTTCAGGTTCAATCTCAAGCAGTTTTTGCATGATGAACCCACCGTAACTGTGGCCGGCAATACTGACCAATCCCTTTTCGTTTTTTACAACGGCAATCAAATCTTTCGCATAGACTGTCTCGAAATTATCTTCGTCCGGCATTTTTCGTGTGGAGTAACCATGTCCTCTTAGATCAAAAGTAATGCATTCTATTGAGTCATCTATTTTTAAAATCTCTCGAATCAATGGTACTGTGGCATTTGTATCTCCACAGATTCCGTGCAAGATGATGAGTTTTTTTGTCGGTTTGCCCTTCCAATATCTTTCTAAATACAGGGGTTCACCGTCAAACGAGTTGATAATTTCTGATGTTGATTGAATTTCATCCATATACGGTTTTACCCTAGTTCCAAGAGCACTTATTATAGAGCAATCGATAATATTTGATATACTGCACGCATGTCTATATTTGTCGGTTTAGGAAATCCTGGAGAAAAATACCAACATTCACGCCACAACGTTGGTTGGATGTTCCTCGAGTATGTTGCCCAGAAACAGAATTTTGAACCATTTATCCTCCAGAAAAAGGTCTTTTCAGAACTTGTGAAGCAAGATGAGCTTTTATTAGTCAAACCCCAGACATTCATGAATGATTCAGGAAAGGCAGTCCAAGCTGTAGTCAAATGGTATGGAGAAAAAGTTGAAAGGTTGGCTCAATCTTCGTCAAGTATTCACAACTTATTCATAATTTATGATGACTTAGACATCGAGTTGGGGAAATTCAAGATCCAGTTTGGATCAGGCCCCAAGATCCACAATGGATTGAACTCAATTCGAGATCACTTAGGAACTGATCAGTTCTGGAATGTAAGGATAGGAGTCGATTCTCGTAAAGGTGACAGATCATTATCGGGAAGTGAGTATGTTTTGCAAAATTTTTCGCCCGATGAGCATCAAGTACTGCAAACTGAGTTCGCTGACATTTACGCCCAAATTCAACAAAAAGTCTGACTTTACTAGCCCAAAATACCCAAGAACTGCGTATAATTATGGGCAGTCATGTTTTCCACTCAAATCTTTCATCATAATCATCGCATCTTTCCCAAAGATCTCAAAAATTTATTTGTGGCGAAGTTGTTTCGGTCAATAGGTCTTCAGTTTTCAACTTTTTTCATGCCACTTTTTTTGTACCAACTTGGGGTCAAATTTCATCCCTTTGACATTAGCCCTTTTCAGAATGGCATGATCCTGCTGGGGATGTATTTTATCTTTGAGCGCATTTCAGTCTTCTTCTTCACCATCCCAACTTCCAAAATTATTGCAAAAATCGGCATTCGTAATAGTTTGATTATGAGTCAGGTACTGTACGTCATCATTTTGGCGTTGTACGTTTTAGCGCAGCATCGGCCAGTTTATTTTCTGCTCATCTTAATTATTGAAGGCATACGTATCCCGCTTTTCTGGTGCTCATACTACAGTTTATTTTCAAGTAATGCTCTCTATAAAAGAATGGGGGAAAGTGTGGGAACGTTGGAGTTTTTCACTCGTCTACTTCAAGCCGCAATTCCAGCCATCTCTGGTTTGATCATTGTTCAACTCAGTTTTTCTTACATTTTTTATGTTTCACTCTTTTTTCAAGCACTTTCTATTGTGATGTTGCTTCTTGTAAAAGAACAGACAAAAGTGAGTGATCCATCATTAATCGAATTAAAAGTTTGGCTGAAAGAACCGCAGTTTCGTTTGTTAACTTTTTCCCAAATTGGGAAATATGCAGCTGATGCGATGCAAGGTTTATGGCCTTTATTTGTTCTTATTCTTATTGGCACGGCAGATAAAGTGGGATATCTGTATTTTGTGGTCTTCTTTGTTACTCTATTACTATCTTACTTTGCAGGTTGGTATGTCGACCACTTCAAGAATCGGAGACCTTTTGCTATTACAGGTTCGATTCTAAGTTCTTTGTGGATCATGAGATTTTATATAACGAGTATCTGGTCTATCATGGCAGTTGATATTTTTGGGAGTCTTGCCGATAGTATTTACTCACCATTTTACGACTCAATTTTATTGCGACGAGGCAAGGGACAGAGTTCATTTTCCTACTTTGTTTATCATGAAATGATTATGGGATTTTCTGGAATCATTTTTTGGGGAATTTTCATTTTGTATTTTGTGTTTACCGATTCTTGGCGAAATTTCATCCTGCTCGGATTTATCGCACCGTTGATGAGTATGCAGTTGCGAGATAAGTCGGTGAAGATAGTTGAAAAGGAGTGAAATGAAACGTTCCGATCAACAAGGCGGATTATTCGATGATCCAGTTTTGGATCAAGCAGTGGCAAAACCCTCTACAATTCGACCGTCTACCCCAGTGTCTTTAGGCAGTCTTTTACAGAAGTATCAACCAAAAGAAAAAAATAAGTACGTGAGTAGAGAGTTTCAAGATTATGGGTATCGATTGGCGATGGAGTTGGGTGACGAAGGGCATAAAAGTTTGTATATTCGGTTAGCAAAAACAGTTGAACGAGGTTTGTTAGAGAGTGCTCGGAGCTTTGTCATCGACTCGCAAGCCAAGAGCAAAGCAAAATTATTTATGTGGAAGTTGAAAGAGCTAAAAGCTGCAAAAGTGAGCAAGAAGTCGGATGTATAGCTGAAGCGAATAATAATTTTTCATTATTCTTTTTTCAGACTCGTATCTTAAAAGCTGCAAGCACACATCAAGACCAGATTAACTAATGACCTCTTTAAGATACAGGTTTTGAAAAAGTATATTGTAAAACACTAAATTGGGCTTTTCCTCTGTATTCTCGATAGGCGTTGGGATAAAATGAAGCAGTGAATCGTATATATTTTTTGTGCATTATTTTGGTTGGATACTCATTGTTCTTTTTGTTGAGTTTTCCGTTGTGGTATCCCTTTCTGTTGTTTTCGATTGGGTTGATGATTGGATACTGTTTTCATGTTATAGACCGGTTTTTTCAAGTGTTGTTTGTGCCAGATTTGAAAGTGCATCGACAACATTTTTTGAGTTTCTTCAAAAAAGGAAATATTTTGGATGGGGTGTTATATCTAATAAATAAAGTGCCCTCCGCTAGTGCGTCGTTTTATTTTTTACTTATATACTTTCCTTTAGCACTCTACTTAATTTCATCGAGCGGCAGTGTAGTGGGGACGGGCTTGATGCTTGGTTTAGGACTGTCATATAGTGCTCATTTCATATTGAGTTACAAAAAAGTGAGTGGAGTAAGGATGTTGTATTTTAAGCAGTTGTCATCAAAAGTGAGTGACGCTGATGTCCAGAAACTGATGAGTGCATTTGTGGTGCTATTTCTCATCGTGTCCTTTTTCGTTGCTTTATGATCTTTCAATTTCATCTCTACGGTTTTTTTGTCGGATTAGGGATCGCGACGGCGTTACTTTTGTTTGAGAAA
Source organism: Patescibacteria group bacterium (assembly GCA_039934415.1). Classification (GTDB taxonomy): domain Bacteria; phylum Patescibacteriota; class Microgenomatia; order UBA1400; family PJMF01; genus JBDTME01. Next base: position 78,016 of record JBDTME010000002.1, on the reverse strand, counting down.
GTGGCCGAAAAAGAGAAGTTAGGTTTACCAATCAATCAACTGACAGTGTGGATGATTATTCCTGGGATTGTGGGTGCTCGGGTCTATCATTTGGTTACTGATTGGCAGCTGTACACTCAGGCTTCTTTTTGGGATTTAATTGCGGTTTGGAATGGAGGTATCGGTATCATTGGTGCATTGATCGGGGGAGTAATTGGCTTGTGGTGTTTTTTATATGTTCAAAAAAAAGTAGAGAAAATTTGGCTAATTGGAGACATGTGTGCTTTGAGTCTACCGTTTGGTCAGGCTATTGGGCGATGGGGGAATTTTTTCAATCAAGAGTTGTATGGTGTCGCGACGAGTTTGCCTTGGGGAATTCATATTTCGGCTGAGCATTTATTACCGGGACTAGATTTGAATGCAAGGTATCATCCGTTATTTTTATACGAGAGTTTGGCAATGGTGTCGTTTGGAGTTTTGATTTGGTGGATGTATAGAAAAAAAGCACTGGGTGATGTCGGAACCGGAAAGTATCTTGCTGTTTATGGAATGTATTATGCTGTCATACGGTTTTTACTAGAGTTTTTACGGATCGAAAGCAGTCGAGGTTCTGTATTTCCCCTCAGTATACTCACGACTGCACAGTGGATGATGGTTGGAGTGTTTGTGGTGAGTACAGTATTATTTTATTGGCAACATAAAAATGAACAGAAAAAAAATGTGTAACAAAATGTTCCACATTCTTTCTGAATGAACTTGAAGTTACAAAATAATTAGAAATCTTATGAGATTCAGCACCACGCTTATTGTTTTGGGAGTGATATTCATTATTGGTGCTATCTTGAGTGGCTGCAAGAAACAGTTTAGTTCTTTTTCATCTGATCGGTCCGCAAAATTATTGATTAACGAAAAGATCTATCCGATTGAACTGGCGCGGATTGCTCAAGAACAAGAGCAAGGCTTGAGTGACCGAACAGCAATTGGAAGTGACGGAATGTTGTTTGTTTTTAATTCTCCCGGTACTCCCAAGTTTTGGATGAAAGATATGTTATTTGATTTGGACTTTATTTGGATACGTAAAGGTGAAATTGTTGAGATTATGCCAAATGTGCCACGGCCGCAGGATAAAGCAGTACAGTTACCAATTTATAAGCCAGCTCAACAAGTGGATATGATGCTTGAGGTAAACGCAGGCTTTGCTCAAAAGGAAAACTTAAAAGTAGGTGACAAGGTAACATTGAGCGACCAATGAAAAAACTAATTTTGGCCTCTACTTCCTTTCGCAGACAAGAACTCTTGAAATGGACCGGTTTGGTCTTTGAGATTATTGCGCCGAATTTTGAAGAGGCTCAACTTTCTCGATCTTCTTTCCCATCCACGGCGACTTTTGTCGAGGCACTTTCATTTGGGAAAGCGTTCAGTGTCGTAGATCATTTTCCTGATGCAGTTATTATCTCAGGTGACACGTTGGTTGATTGTGATGGAGAAGCAATTGGGAAACCCAAAGATTTAGATGATGCGAGAAACATCTTGAGAAAATTGTCGGATAGAACCCATCTCATTTTTTCTGGTGTGACCGTAACAGATAGTTCTTCCGGTAAAACCCTTACTCAATCAATAGAAAGCGCCGTTACTTTTAAAAAATTAAGTGAAGTCCAGATTGAAAAATATATACAAACTGGTGAATCCTTGGGGAAAGCCGGCGCATATGGTCTGCAGTCAGGGGCACGACCGTTTCTCGATCACTTGGAGGGGAGTTGGACAAATGTTATCGGATTTCCCTTAGTGAAAGTTGTTGAAATGCTGTCGGAATTTGAAATTCAAGTTCCAGTAAACATACATGCAGTCATTGAGAAATACTTAGGCGTCAAAGAGTAGTGTGATTTTTAGTGAGTCATCCTTTCGTCTCTCTCTTGAATTTGCTATCATAGTGGGATCTTATGCAAGACTTTCAAGATCCTAATACTCCAGTTCAAAATGTACCGAACGATCAAGTACAACCAGATCCTGTGATGCAGCCTTCTCAGGAAGTATTCAATCAAGCTCAATTGCAAAATGATCGTCCACTTGCTGCGATGAATGCGATGATGTCTCAGGTTGCTACGCAACCTGACCCACTCAATCCCGCTCATCCAACATCTTCAGTCAAAGAAAATGCACCGCTGAATATTGAAGTTTCTGGAGAGATGCCGGCAGGTATGCAAAGTGTTGAAGCGTTAAGAACGCCTGAAATTTCACCAGAGGTTGAGAAGTATATTGAGCAGGTGGCCGAGGAGCCTTCGTCATTTCCTCATGAAGTTGTCATAGCCGACCAAAAGTTAGTTCAGCCGGCCAATGGTTTCATTGCTCAACCTGTGATCGTACTGCCAATGACCCAAGAAGAATTTGAAGAAGGTAAAAAAGCATCACCTGACACTGCTCGCAGATGGTTGGCAGAGTTCACTGAGAAGATTCAAAAAATATTTGGTGGTAGCGTTCTTTTTAGAGAAAAGACTGCTTAAGAAAAATTGTAGTCTTCTTGTATGAATCAACTTAACGAACTCATCGCCCAGTCGCTCGTGTACGTCAGCATGCTCGTGTTGTTGTTTATCTCGTTGCTTGGTTTGGCAGTGTTCTTGTACATGTTTTTTCAATGGTTTAAATATCGCAATAAAGAAAAATATTCCTTAGATTTTGTCACACTGTTAGTTGCACTTCCTAAAGATAATGAAATTAAAATTGATGCAGCTGAGCAAATGTTTGCGTCACTGCATTCATTGCGTGAGGATGGTTGGTTCTCTTTCTTAAAGCCACAGCCTCATATTGGTTTTGAGATTGTAGCCTTAAAAGAAGAAATTAAGTTTTATATCAATGTCCCTCGATCACTGCGAGACTTAGTGGAGAAGCAAGTTCATGGGGCGTATCCTGGCGCACGAATTGAAGAGCACGACGAGGTGAATATTTTTTCTGAGCACGGCAAAGTGGCTTTTAGCGCTATTCATCTCAAACATCCAAATTATTTTCCTATTAAAACCTACAAAGATTTGCCAACAGATGGTTTATCTTTGATCACTTCTGCAATGTCAAAAATGGTGGATGGTGAAGGTGCTGTGTTGCAGATTCTGATTCAACCAGAAGGCGAAGGGTGGCAAAAAAGTGGGAGTTCGTATGTTTCTAATATCAAAAAGAAAGAAGCGGATCCAGAGAAAGCTTCATACAGAAATGATCCAAAACAACTAGAAAGTATTGATAATAAAGTGAGTCGTCCAGGTTTTCGTGTAAGTATGCGAATTGTGGTCTCCTCTCCCCAAGAAAGGACGGCTCAATCGCATTTAAATAATATAGTGAGTGCTTTCGCCCAATACACTTCGTCATTTAATGCGTTTGAAAAAACTCGAATTTGGGTCAAACAATTATTCATGATCGACATGATTTATCGGTATATACCGATGTTTAATCGTGGCTCATTTATTTTAAACTCAGAAGAGTTGGCGACTGTTTTTCATTTTCCTAATAAAACTGTCGAGACTCACCACATTTTTTGGTTAAACGCGAAAAGCGCACCGGCTCCTGAAAACATTTCTCAGACTGGTTTGTATCTTGGGAAAAGTTCCTATCGTGGTCAAGATAAGAAAATCTTCTTGGGATTAGATGATCGTCGACGTCACATGTACATCATTGGAAAGACTGGAACAGGAAAATCGGAGTTCCTGAAAGAAATGATTTTGCAGGACATTGTGGATGGAAAAGGGGTCTGCGCGATCGATCCGCATGGAGAGTTTGTGGAAGATGTGATGCAGCTGATGCCACCAGAGCGTGCTGAGGATGTGATTTATTTTAATCCGTCTGATACAGATCGACCGATGGGTATGAATATGATGGAGGCCTTTACAGAAGAAGAGCAGCATTTTGTGGCGTCATCCGTGATTGGGTTAATGTATAAACTGTACGATCCACACAAGACAGGTATCATCGGTCCTCGATTCGAACACGCCATTCGTAACGCAATGTTAACGATCATGTCGAAACCAGGTGGAACGTTTATTGAGATGGTTCGCTTACTGACCGACGCGAAGTTTGTAGAAGAGATGCTACCGTATGTCAAAGATCCAATCGTGCGCCGATATTGGACGGATCAAATTGCTCAAACGTCTGATTTTCATAAGTCAGAAGTGCTGGACTATATTGTGTCAAAGTTCGGTCGATTTATTACCAATAAAACGATGCGTAATATCATTGGTCAATCGGATAGTGCGTTTAATGTTCGCAGAATTATGGATGAGCAGAAAATTTTATTAGTGAACTTGTCTAAAGGAAAGTTGGGTGAAGAGGATGCAAAGTTCTTGGGTTTGATCTTGGTGCCGAAAGTGTTGACAGCTGCAATGGGTCGTGCAAATATTCCGATGGAACAGCGTACTGACTTCTATTTATACGTTGATGAGTTTCAGAATTATGCGACTGAAGATTTTGCCGTTATTCTGTCCGAGGCTCGGAAATATCGATTGAATCTAATTGTGGCAAATCAATTTGTAGCCCAGATCGAAGAAGATGTCAAAAATGCTGTGTTTGGAAACGTTGGTACCATGATTTGTTTCCGTGTCGGTGTACCTGATGCCAATTTCTTGCAGCACGAATTTGCACCGGTGTTTTCCGAAAATGATTTAACTAATATTGAAAAATATAACGTGTATATCAAGACAATTGTCGGAAATGAACCCGTTCCACCATTTAGCATGTCTCTGAAAAAGGACATGGATGCTCAAAAAGCTCAGATGAACCCCAAGCTTGCTGAGATGATCAAAGAACTGTCACGACTGAAATATGGCAAACCCCGTGCCGTTGTCGAAGAAGATATGAATAAACGAGCGAAATTGTAAAGTAAAATTCTGACTATTTCGTAGATTTCTCTGTTATGGTTTTTAGATCCTCACTAATTACTTTTTGGGTTCTTTTCAATTCTTCCATGAGTTGCTTCTGTTGTTCTTTGTATTCTTTTTCAGTTACACACCTTTCTTCATAAAGTGATTGATAAAGTGAAAATGAGCTTGCATGAAGTGCCCAGATAGCATTGCATACGTCATCTGTTGAACTATATCTCTTTTCAAGGTTATCAACGACAATTCGTCGAAGAGCTTGTGCTAATCCGTTTGCGTCTTGCATCCATACTTTAACCTGGGCTTTATTTTTATCACGCTCTTTCTGAGCATCAAAATATTGCCAAATAGAAATAAACAAGAGAACGGCGCTAATAGTTGAAGTGGCTACTGATAACCAAAAAAAGAAATCGGGTTGCATAATTTTTTCCTGTGCGCCTGCTAGGACTCGAACCTAGAACCCTCAAGGTATAAGCTTGATGCTCTAACCGATTGAGCTACAGGCGCTATCAAGATAGGTGGATTATACAGCCAGGTTGGTGAAGACTGAAGAACGAAGTCTGATTTGCAACTCTAGAAGAGTAACAAGATTCCCAGCAGTCCGAAGGCGATTGCTGCAACGCCGATTCCTAGAATCATGAATGTTGGTCCTGTAGTGCCAGCTTTCGGCAGTCCTGGTGGGGTTGGAGTAGGCGTGAATGTCGATGTTGGTGTTTGAGTTGCTGTATTGGTTGCAGTCAGCGTAGGTGTATGTGAAGGAGTACTCGTCGCTGTGGCAGTAGCCGTCGGTGTTGGGGTGCGTGTTGGCGTATTGGTTGCAGTATTGGTAGGCGTTGGAGTATTTGTTGGCGTGTTCGTCGGAGTTGCTGTAAAAGTTGGTGTAGGCGTCCTGGTGTTAGTTGGGGTGGCCGTGAAAGTCGGCGTTGGACTACTTGTTGGTGTGTTAGTTGGATTAGAAGTAGGTGAAGGAATAGCAGTTGGTGTCGCACAAGTATTCGGTGAAACTCGAGTTTCAGGGAAAGACAATGTAATAGGATTGCCTAAGTGGTCAGTGTAGTTGATTTCGGAGTCGGGATAGACGTCAACGAGTTGGTTGGCTGAGAAGTTGGGTAAAGCAACTTGAAATGTCACTGTGGTTTGTTGATCAACTCCAACTGTACCCAGATTCCAAGTGAGCGTTTGGCCACTTTGAGTTGTAAAAGCAGGGATGGCGCTTCCGGAAACGAGCGAAATTCCCGGAGGAAGAATATCTGTGATCACTGCGCTATTTGCCAAAGTATCGGTAATAGTATCTGCAATGTGAGCAAATGCAGCAGCGAGTTCAGTGGAGTTGTTTGAGGTGTAATACGTGTTACTCGAAGAGGCCATTTGTAAAAGTAAATCATGCAACATCGCAGTTGAGCCTGGATGCTGTGTTTCACTCACCGTATTAAATCCAACAGCATACAAGGTGCTTCCAGCACTCTTAATAAGCGTTGCTTGAGTTTGAGCGTGCTGTTTGCATGAGTTCCAGTTCAGATCAAAGGTATCGCAGATCGTGAGTGTGGAATCTGCATTTGCCTGGCCATCTGTGAATAAGATAACTACTTTGACTGCTTCTGGTCGGGCAGTGCTCGCCAGTGTATTTTTTGCTATTTCTAATCCATTACCGATATTGGTCGCTGATCCACTGGCTGGAACGGACAAATTATCAACAATTGATTGAACTGAACTAAGATTATTCGTCAAACCAGAGCGAAGTGTCGCACTGCGATTAAAAGTTACTAAACCAACTCTGTCTACAGCTGGATCGAAATTCATCACACTATTAGCAGTTGCAGTTTTAATCGGACCCCAAAATTTATCGGCAGATAGAGAAGTTGAGTTATCCATCACGATCATGACATCAACTGGTTTACGAGTTCCTGGTTGAGGAGGACAAGTCGCGTTCGTTCCGAGAGTAATTTGGGCGCCAGGTGAACCATTTGGCAAACAGATGGGGCTAGCAACTTTTGTCAATGCGATACACGGAGCAGCGGGTGGTTCAACTGAAAAACTTAATGTGCAGGTATTTGAGTTTACTTCTGAAGCCGCTGGTCGAGACTGTGGAGCGTTGGGAGCGAGGGTTCCTTGCGAAAAACGTTGAAAAAGTGAAATACCTACAGCTGCTACAGCCACAACTACGATGGCAAGCACTGCCATCACTGAACGCTTCGACCGCCAGAGACTGGATAAAGTAAGCATGTATATTAATTGATTCCACTTTTAAGTGTAGAGAATTTTTCTTAAAAAAACAATCTGGTGAAGATCAATGTAGTCGTTAGTTTTCCCATGGCTGACAGCTTGAAGCATCAACTCCGGCACAAGCTCGACATTGCGCGCTGTACGAACCATACGCAGCGATGGTATATGGTTGAGATAATGTTCCTCCAGAGATAGCTGGCCAAGGTTGGTAGGTATTGTTCGGTGCAGGAGCCAGAATTCTAAACTCATATCGAGATGCACCTGCAATTGTTCCACATTGGAACTGAACATTGTCAGAGAGTTTTGGTGCTCTGTCTGGCTCCCCAACGCCATAGATCATCTTAATAGAGTTACAAGTAGCGGCAATTGGTGAGGTTGGAGTCGCTGATGGAGTGTAAGTAGCAGTTGCTGACGGTGTTAACGTGATCGTTGGTGTTCTAGTCGGAGTGGCAGTTGGTGTCGATGTTGGTGTCGATGTCGGCGTATTTGTCGGAGTACTGGTCGGTGGAATCGGTGTTGGTGTTCTCGTTGGTGTAGCAGTCGGAGTGGCTGTAGCAGTTGGTGTTGGTGTTCGAGTAGGAGTACTCGTTGGAGGAATAGGTGTAGGGGTAAAAGTAGGCGTGGCGGTCGGCGTTCTCGTTGGCGTAAAAGTAGGGGTAGCAGTAGGTGTATTGCTTGGCGTCAAGGTTGCAGTAAAGGTGGGCGTCGGAGTCGGTGCGAGTACCTCAAAGTTCAAAGTACAAGTAATATCATTAACGATCTCCGAGGCTTTTGGCTGTGAGGCGGGGACATTTGGTGCAACTGGTTCCTGCTTTTGTGATAAAAATAAACTCACTGCTACGGCAGCAACTGCAACCACCACCACTCCTAAAATAGGCAAAACCATTTTTACTTTGGATACTCTTGAAACTTGTGGTTCAGTTTGTGTCGGAGGAGTAAAACTTTCTTGCATCTCGTTTATATTCTAAAAATTTTATAAAAAGTACTTAACTTTCTATCCTGTTTACTTTTTCACCTAACTTTTATGCTCACTTTCTTCTTGAAAAAAAGAGGCCTTAATGAATAAGACCTCTTTTCTTTTTACGTTTTAAACGAACTCTTTCTACTTTTACAGAAGGAGTAGCAGTCCCATGGCTCCGATGATCAATACTATGACTCCAGTTGCTATGACAAAGAGGGTGGTGTTTGAAGCATTTCCCGACTTTGGTAAAGCTGCTGCTGTCTGAGGATTTAGAACTGCATCATCTTGGTCATCCTCGTTTGGATTGTTATTGTTTGGTGTAGAGTCAGGGTCAGGTTGACTGCTTGATGCTACTTCTGCCACGTTTACGATCTGTGAGTTGGTATCAACTCTCAGCGTTAATTGTATGCTTACCGTAGAATCTTTTGTGATCGAACCGATCGTCCAGATACCGTTTCCTGAATTGTAGCTACCTTGAGAAGGTTGAGCATCAATAAAGGTGGTGCCTGATGGGACCAAGTCTTTGACGGTCACATTATCTGCTTGCAGAGGTCCTGCATTATGCACTTCAACTGTGAAGATTGCATTCTGTCCAACGACTGGTCTGGTCACATTGACTCGTTTGTTGAGTGATAGATCAGCGCCTTGTGCAACAGGGTTTGTTGTAGCTGACTGTTGATCATCTTCATTTGGGTTGTTATTGCCCGGTGTAGAGTCTGGATCAGGTTGGTCACTGTGCTGAACTTGTGCAGTGTTGGTTATGCTGGTCGAGACATTGACAGTCACGACGATCTGCAAGGTTCTGCTTTGGTTGACAGGAATGGTGCCAATTGTCCAAAGGCCTGCCGATACATTGTAAGTACCTTGAGACGGTGTAGCAGAGACGAATGTTGTTCCTCCTACGAGTGGCTCACTGACTGTTACGTTGGTTGCGTCATTTGGTCCGGCATTGTAGACCGTAACAGTGTATGTGATGTTCTCTCCGACTTTTGGTGTACTATTACTGATTTGTTTGGTCAGTGATAGATCAGCACTTACTGCCGGAGGTGTGTTCGTAGGTGTTGACTGAGGGGTCAGTACGACCGAGTCATCATCATCTTCGTGTGGCACTGTTCCGTTTCCTGAGTTATTTCCAGGTGTTGAATCTGAATCCGTTGGGGAACTGGCTGTGATCTGAGAGTAATTTGTTACAGGTGAGGTGGTGTTGACTTGTGCAGTCAATGTCAAACTCACAGTTGAACCTGTTGCTAAATTCCCGATATCCCAGATACCTGAAGTAGAGTTAAAGTTGCCGGTTGCAGTGGAGTGAGACAGATAGCTCAATCCAGTTGGGAGTAAGTCGGCTACTTTGACACCGGTTGCGTTCTGTGGGCCTTTGTTCACAACATCAATAGTGAATACTACTGAGCCTCCGACTGAAGGAGTTGTAGTGTTAGCACGTTTGGTTAATTCAAGGTCACTAGTGTTGGCTGTTGAATTGATCACAACTGCGCTGTCATCGTCTTGATGTGCAACTGTGCCAGTTCCAGAATTATCTCCTGGAGTGGAGTCCACATCGGTTTGATCTGCAGCTGAAACTTGAGTGTAGTTAGTTAAAGAACCAGATTGAGTTACTGTTGCCGTAATATTGAGACTGACAGTTTGATTCGCAGCTAAACTAGCAATGCTCCAAACGCCACTCGTCGAGTTGTATGCACCGCTGCTAGTATCTAAAACGTACTGCAACCCGGTTGGCAAAATATCCTGAACTCGGACATTTGTTGCATCTGCAGGTCCTCGGTTGAAAAGTGAAACTGTGAAGGTGATTTGTTGACCGACATTTACTGCTGACTTATCTGCGGTCTTTTGTAATTCTAAATCAATGACCTGAGGAGCTGGTGTTGCTGATGGTCCAGCAACGACAAATGTGAGGGCACAAGTTTGTCCTGTAAAGTCGGCTGCTTTTGGTTGTGACCCAGGAGCATTAGGAGCTACTGGACCTTTATTCACTTGGAACAAAGCCACTGCCACAGCAATGATGGCAACAATACTAATTAGAACGAGTGACAGCGGTGTGAACACCGAATCAACGAATTGTGATGAAAGGATGGGGTATTTTTGTTTCATAGTGGTTCCCAAGATTGACAACTTGTAGCTGTACTATCAGTACACATCCTACATTGTGCACTATAGTTCCCGCTTTGTGCAATAGGAAATGGTTGCGAAATACTAGCCGATGTGGAAATTGGATTGATGTTTTGCAAGAAAACTCCGTTTAAGAACAGTCTAAATTCATAGCGAGCTGCACTGCTTAAGGTGCCACAAGTGAACGTTAAGTTATCACCAATCCGAACAGGTCTGGTTGGTTCGTTGCTGTTTCCGTATGAAACTTTGATTCCATTACACGTAGGGCCAATTGCGGTAGTCGGTGTACTTGTTGGTGTTGGAAATCTACAAATGACTATATCATCCCAACCTTCATAAGAATTTGATGATGTTAAATTGACGCGATTGATGCCAGTTTGTGAAATAGTATGTCGCGTGTATGCTGTCTCAGTATTACTAACATACTGGCTACTACTCGTGCCGTAATAATATGTAAGTCCTGTTGTTGATGTTACTGGATCTAAACTCGGTCCACTAAACACAACTATGCCAAAGAAATCGACCGGTGGATTAAAGAATATATCGAATGCCCCTTGAGCACAGTTATTTACGCAGATACCGTGCACCGGTGAGGCAGCTCCACCTGCTGGGTCAATTAAGACACTGGCATAGTTCCCAACCCAATATTGACCGTTGCTAGAAAATTGTATGCCATCTGCTGAGTAGGGACTTCCTAGCGGTTGCATTTCTCCAATGGGTAAACCCTCTAAATCATAAAATTTACAGTAAGAACTCAATGTGCAGTTATTCAAACAATAATCATTATTGTTTGAATTTCCGTCATCACATTGTTCTCCAGTATTCACGATACTATTTCCGCACGAAGTAGGCGGTGTGGCAGTGGCAGGGACGGGGACAGGTGTGTTGACTGGATTGCCAGGTGTACTTGCAGGTGGTTGGGTTGTCGACACTGGGACGGGTGTATTTGTCGGAGCTCCAGGAGTAGTGGGGACAGAAGTGTTGGTGGGTTTGGGGGTGTTAGTGATGCCTGGACTACTCGGAGTATTGGTTGGGTTAGAACCACTTCCGACACAGCAATACCCAATGCCAGCCTGGATACATCCGCCACCACAAATGGCATTACAAGTACTTTCATTTAAAAACTCTTGCCCCGAACTACAACCGAGACTAATGGTGCTAGTTGGTATCGGATTTGTTTGGTCACAGGAACAGCTCCCATTGAGCTGACTCAGTGAACAACGACCATTGCTACTACAGGCAAAACCATCACCATGTCCTAAACAATTACCATCACCACTTACGCAAGTGTCATAAGGATTAAATGCTTGTTGTCTGTTCTCTTGATTTGTTTGACCAAGGTATATACCGGCAACTGCACCAACAACCAAGAGTACCAGTGTTAATCCACCAATAATTTGGTTTTTGCCGTATCGTTTAAAATTAACACCACTATTTTTTTTGGAGTCGGATTGGTTTTCCGATTGGTCAGTATTAATGCCAAAGCGTTGTTCCAACTCTTTCAGGATTTCATCCAGGCCATTATTTGATTGTGGTGGTAAATTTTGATCACTCATAAAATCTTTTACAAAATGAGTAAGAAGCCCACAATTCCGATGATGATCACAACTAGGATGACCCCACCTATGAGCAACACTCGTTGGTTTTCACTACCAGATTTTGGTAACTGAGGAATGAATGGAGTCGACGTTGCACCCGAAGCGATGGTGGTCGAGCAATTGTCGCTGCCGACGTTATCTGCGAGACGACAACGATTTCCATCATTCGTGGTGTAACAAATTTGATTAGAGTTGGCACAATCAGCATTAGTACTGCAACCCTGGTTACATTGAGCGAGAACTCTTGTTGTAGCCGTAGCAGATGGTGTCAAAGTAATAGTGAACGTGGCCGTTGGTGTAACCGTGCCTGTGCTTGTTGGCAGTGCAGTGAAAGTAGGCGACGGTGTGTAAGTAGCCGTTGGGCTCGGAGTTCTTGTAGGAGTGTTAGTTGGCGTATTAGTAAATGTTGGAGTTGGTGTTCGAGTACTCGTCGCCGTAGGCACTAAAGTGAATGTAGCCGTTGGAGTATGAGTAGGAGTAGGAGTACTGGTCGGCGTACGTGTTGGTGTTGAAGTAGACGTAGAACTGGGGACTAGAGTAAAGGTTGGGGTGGCAGTCGGTGCACCACATGTTGAATCGCTAGGAATTTGTGGATCTCTACAAACAAACAAACCATTTACATTCGTACATTCTAAAGTGCCAGTACATTCTTTACTTGTTTCGCAGCTTTGATTGCAGGCTTTTTGAGTCGTTGCTTCAGCAACGATGATGCTCCTAGTACAAATTGCGGTACTTGTTCCATCGGAAGTTGTAGCCGTGTTACTGATCTGAGTACCTATTGTGGCAGCGGCATTTACTTTGACTCGGAAAGTGAGTTGTTGGTTTTGACCGCCGCCGACAAATTTATTTGAGCAGGTCAAATTGAGTGTACTTTGATTAAAGGTACCGCCTCCTGGGCAATTTGAGTCAATGTATTCCACGGCATTTGAAACAGAGGGACTCACTGCAAACAAATCATTTAAATTCACAGTCGTTCCAGTGCTGCTGTTATTTTGGATATCTATATTGAAGACGACGATATCACCAGCTTTTATGCTTTGAATTTCATTTCTTAAATGATAGGTTCCTGCAATGTTGTCGAGCTCATCTAGAAATGCTCTTTTGGTGCATGTGAGATTAGCATCATCTGAAATGGAGAAGCGAACCGTGCATCCTTCAGTGACAACATCAGCTTTTGGTTGAGATCCAGGTGCATTTGGAGCGAGAGGGCCACGATTTCTCTGAAAAAGAGCTGTGGCAACTGCAAAAATTCCGACTAAAACAATGAGACCTATGATTAAAACAGAGTTCCACCGGAAGGGGAGGTTAGGTTTCCTATCCATAAAATATTACTTTTTCGTTCAATCGTGGTTGCATTTTTCATTCAAAATAACGAGTCAGTTATTAAACAGTAGGGATTCCAATTGCTGAAACCCCTACCAATAAGTCTAATTTTAATTCTCCCAAGCTGAACAGGCGTTTGCGTTACATGGTCGGCAAGCAGCTGTGAAAGTACCAGCTGAAGGGATCTGGTATTGCTGCGACACATAGAGTGTTGCCAGACTTGGGTTGATGTTGACATATGAGTTGTCTGGTAACTTGACGCGGAACTCATATCGACTTGCGCCAGCCACTTGAGAACAGGTGAAGGTCACCACGTCACCCGTGTTAGGTGGAGTATTAGGTGTCAGTGATGCTGGATTGTTCATTGTGATATTCACACAGACTGGGGCGAGTACGTCTGTTGCCACAGGCACTGACGTATTCGTTGGGTTTGGATTTGGAACAGGCGTATTTGTTGGTTGCCCTGGACTGACAGGCACTGATGTGTTCGTTGGTAATGGAACTGGTGTGTTGGTTGGACGAGGTGCAGCCGATGGACCAGAGTTCAACTTACAACATGTTTTCGAATCTTGTTCTGAGCCACACCTATTACTTGTAGTCGTTCCGCCGATGATGCCACAAGCTTGAACATTTTCGACACAAGTTTCTCCACTTGGACATGAATCGATAACTAAACAACAAAACTGTGAATTTCCTGATCCGCAACGATTAGATGTCAAAGAACCGCCGATGCCTCCGCAAGTACCTGCTGTTTCTACACAAGTTTCACCAGATGGGCAAGAACTCACTGGGACAGGCGTGTTGGTCGGTTGAGGACAAAGACCACAATCAGTTGGACAGGTAGTACAATTCTCACCTTGTGAGCAGACATTATTTCCACAATTAGCAGGGGCCGTACACTTGGCGGTATTATTGTCGGAAGTATCAATTGTGCAGGACAGCCCTGGGCAACAAGATGCGCTACCACCTGAGTTTCCGCAAGCCGTTCCTGCGCCCCAACAGAAAAGGGTGGCTGTTGGTAATACTGGTTTACAGCATTTTGGTCCAGAGCTTGAACCAGAACAAAGGCCAGTTTGTGTATCACTAGCTCCGCAAGTCCCTTTGCAAGTACCGCCACTAGCAGCGCAGCCATTATCTAAAGCAGGTGTGCTAGTCGGGCCTGTACCCACACAGCAATACCCAATGCCACCTTGGATACAACCTCCTCCACAAATAGCATTACAGGTATTTTCATTTAAAAACTCTTGCCCTGAACTACAACCGAGACTGATTGTGCCAGTTGGTATTGGATTTGTTTGGTCACATGAACAACTTCCAGTAAGTTGGCTTAATGCACAGCGACCGTTACTGCTGCAGGCGAAACCATCACCATGTCCTATACAATTACTGTCACCACTTACACAAGTGTCATAAGGAACAAATGCTTGTTGTCTATTTTCTTGACTGATCTGACCGAGATATACTCCAGCGGCTACGCCCACAGTCAATAGCAGCATTGTCAATCCGCCGATGATCTGGTTCTGTGACATTTTGGAATATGTTTGAGAACTGGTCAGCATTTTGACATCTTTTTTAACTTGGCTAAATGCAGCTGTGAGGCGGTCTGGAATGTTTGACATAGAAATTCGCTTATTGAGTAGCGTGTGTAATATCTTACTATTCAGGATACAAACCATGAGGGTATGAAGTCAATACGGAATACTAAACTTCTTGAACTCAGCGACCTCTTTCGGTCTGATTATTTTCCATAAAACATCAAAATAACATGTAGATAAAAGGACTGACAGGTGATGTTGTCGAAAAAATAACCAATGCACCAAATATAACGAAAATAATAATTGGCGGCAGCAACCACCATTTTTTATTTTGCATCAGGAAATGAAAAAGTTCTTTGTACATAATTGTCTTTCAATTAGTATTTTTGATCCTATTTTGAAACCAGAAATTGGTCGATGACCAAATAATCAATATCTGTTTTCAAAAAGCAGTTTATCGCATCTTCAGGCGTGCACACAATAGGTTCACCGCGCACATTAAAAGAGGTATTAATGATAATTGGCACACCGGTTAATCGGTAATGTTCCAAAACCAGATCATAGTAAAGTGAGTTATCAGTTCGTGACAGCGTTTGCAGTCTGCCAGTTCCATCAACATGGTAGACCGCAGGCACATTTTTTTTGCCAATTTTTTTAAATGGATACACCATCAACATCCATTTAGCCGATATCGGCACATTTTTATCAGCTTCAAAATAAGTACTGACGTATTTTTCTAAAATGACTGGTGCAAATGGTCGGAACAACTCCCGATGTTTGACTCGAGCGTTAATAATATCTTTCATTTTTTCAGTAGCAGCAGAAGCAAGGATGCTTCTATTTCCTAAAGCGCGTGGACCCCACTCCATTCTGCCTTGAAACCAACCAATCACTTTTTGATCAACAATGCACTTAGCCATCTTCTTGACCAACTTCTTTTTTTCAACAAATTCATATTTCAGTTTATGTTGCTTTAAAATTTGCTCTACCTGATAGGACGGGAAATTCGGTCCTAAATACGGACTAAAATGGGGATTCGTTTTTTTCTTTTGCGTCTGGTGCCATACATACAATGCCGCACCCATTGAACCACCGGCATCACTCGGATCAGGTGGAATAAATAATTCCTTAAACTTGGTCTTCGACAAAATCTTGCCATTCATCACCGAGTTTAAAGCTACACCGCCTGCTAAGCAGAGATTGGGGAGTTGGTGTTCTTTGTACGTTGCGTCTAGCAGATTGAACACGACCTGCTCGAGTTTCTCTTGGAGAGAAGCGGCAATGTTCTCATGATATGAGTAGGCTTTACTCTCAGGTTCGCGTGCTGGATAACCAAACAGTTCAACCATTTTTGAGGATGCCATGTGTTCCGCCCAGTCAAAATCAAAATACTCCATGTTGAGACAGTAGCTGCCATCTTTTTTGATCTGAATTATTTTGTTGAAATGTTTGCGAAATGGTTTGGGATCACCATAGGCAGCGAGCCCCATGACCTTGTATTCAGCATCATTTGCTGAGAAACCCAAGTAGGTCGTCAAGGTGCTGTAGAGCAAACCAAGTGAGTGAGGAAAACAAATCTCTTTTTGAATGCTGACCTCAGCTTTTTTACCAATACCAACCGTAGTCGTGGCCCATTCTCCGACTCCATCTATAGTAACGATCGAGGCTTCTGAAAAAGGGGAGAGATAATATGCGCTCGCTGCGTGTGACAAATGATGCGGAATGAACAACACTTCACCGTGATAGTGGAGTTCATCTTTAAGTATTTTTTTGATGTTCAGCTTTTGATTCAACCACGATGCTGAGGTGTTGAAAAAAGACGCATAACTTTTGGGGAAATGATCAAGGTGCTGAGATAAAATCCGCTCAAATTTGACGATTGGTTTTTCGTAAAAGACAATCGCATCTAATTCATTGATGGCCAATCCTGCAAAGTCCAAACAAAAATCTATTGATTTATAGGGAAAATTATTATCATGCTTTTTGCGAGTAAAACGTTCTTCAGCTGTTGCAGCAATGACTTTACCATCCCGAACCAAACTAGCCGCAGAGTCATGATAAAAACAAGAAATGCCTAAAATGTGCATGCTGCCCTTTTAAAACATATGAGTATTTGATTGATCATCGTAGTGAACCTCTCGCCAAAAAGATTTCTGGTGAACATCACGATCCAAAAATCTTTTTTGAAAAACTTTCGCAAAAAATGAAGTCAAGCCAATTCCCAATGGGTAGACAAATACCAACGCCAGAAAGTTAAGCAACCATTCAATTTTTTCTTGAAGAAGTTTTTTGAAAGCGAACAGACGTTGAAGCATAGGGCCATTCTACGTATAACATTAATATTTTTCTATTAGCAATTTGGGGTGAGAATAGATCTAAAAAAAAGTCATGAATCTAAAGTAAACAGACCCTTAGAAATTTAAAATTTCCCTGCTATAGTAGCGACCGTGCAAATACTTACCACTCAGCAAAAATATTATATTGATTTTCTTCTGGCAATGACTGGCAAGGAAATCAAGGCCAGGTATAAATTTGCAGTCCTTGGTTTCTTATGGATCGTTTTAAATCCGTTACTTCAGATGCTTGTTATGGGGTTTGTGTTTCAGTTTTTTGTACCAGTGAAAGTTGATAACTATTTTTTGTTTTTGTTCACAGGACTTCTGCCTTGGAACTTCTTTTCAATGACTGTTTTAAAATGTACTCCAGCCATTATCTTTGAAAGATCCTTGATTCAAAAAGCCAAATTCCCTAGAGAGTCAATTGTGCTTTCGATAATTTTATCGAACTTATTTCACTTTTTGATCGCATTTAGCCTGTTATTACTTGCCTTAGTTTTCAACAAAATGTTTTTTGAGCGCTATACTTTTTTTCATTTACTGATGTATTTGGGAAATATGTTGTGGACTCTGCCCTTAATCATCTGGCTTTGTGTGCTCACAGCTGGGACTGTGCTATTAACTAGCGCGCTTAATGTCAAATACCGTGATGTAAACTTCGTGGTCTCTGCCATTATGCCTCTTTGGTTTTATGTGACACCAGTGGTATATCAACTCAATTTGCTTCCAGAAAAAGTCAGATGGTTATTTATGTTAAACCCGATGACTTCACTGATTGAAGGTTTTCAAGTCATACTACTTAATCAGACGTTTAGCTCACCTCTATTTATTTTTTGTAATTTACTCACGGCTTTTTTTATTTTTATGATCGGTTGGTGGTATTTTCAAAAAGAAGCTAAATTCTTTGATGATTGGATGTAGATCTAGTGACTTATGAAAAAAAATTCTCGCGAAATCGCTATCAAGCTCACTAACGTTACAAAACGATATACAATTCATCACGAAAAACCAACTTTTTCGGAAAAATTACTCAAAAGAAGCCAGAAGCAAATTTTTACAGCATTGAATGATATTGACCTGACTATTTATAAAGGGGAAAAGGTTGGCATTATCGGATCTAATGGAGCCGGAAAAACCACTTTACTTAAACTCATCACCGGAGTTACAGCCCCTAATGTGGGTACTGTAGTCACACAAGGCAAAATTGTGTCTTTATTAGATTTAGGAGCTGGTTTTCATCCTGATCTAACTGGAGTAGAGAATATCTATCTTAATGGTCTCATTGTTGGTATGTCTCAGAAAGAGATCAAAGAAAAGTTTGATAATATTGTGCAGTTTGCAGACATCGGAACTTTCATTGATGCACCAATGTATACTTATTCATTGGGGATGAAACTCAGAGTGGGATTTTCGATAGGAGTATTTGCTGATCCAGATATTCTAGTTTTAGATGAAGGAATTAGCGCTGGGGACCAGAATTTTGTGGAGAAATCCACTCAAAAAATTGAAGAATTTTTTAAACTTAAAAAAACGATAATCGTTGTGAGTCACTGGCTTGATTACCTTGAAGCAAGATGTAACAGAATTGTTTGGATTAAAAAAGGAGAGATTGAGGAGAGTGGTTCTATTAGTGTCATTAAAAAATACAAAAAATTCCAGATGATATCTTAAAAGGAGTCTGAGGCTTTACAATAGGCCTCAAAAAAAAATTGACAGATCGCTATTCGGAATAAGTATTGCTAAATGTTTTATATAAGCATCTTTGAATATAATTGAATTAATGTATGAGTGTTAAAGAAACAATCCCCAAGGTCGATGTACTCATTATTACTAGAGATAGGTCTGAGTTGTTACTTAGGGCTGTTACTTTTCTCCTTTTAAATACAAATTTGCCAGAAAATATCATAATTATAGACAACAGTGTTGCAATTAATGCAATCTCGATTTTTTTTCGAAAAACAGTCTTAAAGTTACTAGACCAATCTTCAGTTCCGTATACATATAAAGAAATCCCTGAAATTAAAGGTGTTGATGTGGCAAGAAGCAAAGGATTATCTCTAGTTAAATCCAGGTATGTGGCTTTTTTGGATGATGATCAAATTCCAGATAAAGATTGGATCTTAAATATTCAGAAATATTTCCAAAAAAATGCCAGTGTTGTTGGATTGGGAGGAAAGAGAACTTCTCATTACGAGAATAATTATTGGAACCAAATATGGGAAAAGATTGAAGTTAATAGATACTTGAAAACAAACAAGATTCACTTTATCCCTGGTGGGAATAGCATTTTTGATATTCAATACATACACAAAAATAAAATTAAGATTCGAATTTTTAAAGGTGTTATTGAAGACTATGATTTTTGTCAGCAAATATTAGCAAAAGGCGGGAAGCTTGATTTCGATTCATCTATTATCGTTTTTGATGATTTTAGAACAAGTCTAAGGAGTTTTTTTAGACAATGGTATTACTATGGACTTGGAACTTTTTCTTTTTCTCGGCAATCCATAGATCTACATGCTAGTAGCAAGTTGAAGAATTTTTTCTTTCATTTTTTTCATATATTTAAAACCATAGAGTCGCTATCAATACCAAATTTGGATAAAAAATATAAATTTGGATTTTTTATAAGAGATATAGCGTTCTTTTCAGGTTACTTGGCAGGTTTTTTATCATTATAAAAGTTTATAACTTAGCCATAATTTTAATATTTGATTGTTATGTCAAGCAGTGTGATTGCTACATTAGCGAATAAGAAATATATTTCACAAGCCAAACAGCTTTTTTCAAGTGTTTATCATACCTCTGGTTGGAAAGGTGATTATTTACTCATTACTGATGGAATTCCACTGCGCGAAGTTCAATGGTTTCAGAATAGAGGTATTCTAGTCAAAACTTACTCTAACAAAGATAAACGGGAAATTGGTATTATGCCCTCTATAGTTGGCTTAAAATTACGACTTTTTACAAGATACTTTAAAAAATGGGATACTGTTCTTTATATTGATGCAGATGCAATTGTTACACACAACTTAGATTTTTTTGAAAAAGTAAAAGGATTTTGGGCTGCACCAGATTTAGATGATCACACTTTAGGATATCAATTCCGTAAAAATGATTCATTCAAAAAAATGAAAGACAAACACGAAAGATTGAGGCAAGAGCTTCTCAATGATTTAGACTTTACAGAGCCTTCTTTCAATAGTGGAGTCCTCGCATTTGAAACTTCTGTTATTAAGAAAAACACTTTCCAAAAATTAAAAAAATTTCAAAAAAAATATAACGACATTTCATATTATGGTGATCAATCAATCTTGAATTTTTATTTTTATAAACAGTGGCAGAAATTGCCTTTGCGTTTCAACACATCTCCAGAATATATTCACATCAAATATTTTTTGCCATATTTTTTAATCTGGGGAACCATTCTACATTTTTGTCCATTTGGAAATAGCGCTAAACCTTGGCAGAATAAAAGTTATTTTCAAACAATGTGGAAGCACTATCTCCTTACAAGTGATGAAGTAAATCTTACTCAACGAAAAAGAAGTAAAACCACGAATATTGTAAAAAAAATGAGTTTTAATTTTTTTTACTCCATACTATCTTTTGGCAAGAGAATTTTTTAAAAATATCTGCCACAGAAAAAATAACTAAATATCATTATAAAATCATATTTAGTTCTTATATATTTCTTGAAGACTGAAAAATTAAAAAATAATAATTTTGTCAATTCTTGTTTTAATCTTATTCCATAGGAAGAATCGTAATGAGGAAAGTGTTTTTTTAAGATTGAATCAGCCAAATAAATTTCTAAACCATTAGTGAAATACCGCTTGGAGAGGTATTTATCTGTTAAACGTTGTCTATTGAAGTGATTGATTGTAATAATATCAGGAACATACCAAATCTCATGTTTATTTAAAAATAATCGAGTACATAATTCACTGTCTTCACCATACAATATTGTATCTGGGTTCAGACTGATTCCTAACCTGTGATCGAATAGAATCAGATTTTTTTCCTTTTGATGTAGTCCAAGAGTACCTGAACATAACATTTCACCTTTTTGAATTTGAACTTCTTGAGAGCCTTTGTCTTGCTGTCCAAATACCCAACTGTGTTTTGTGATCAACCTCTCTTGTTTCTCACCAAGTTGACCTATGGTAGGTTTAGCAATGATTTTTCCACCAATTGCGATTGCTTTACTATGCTTCTGCCAAGCTAACACAAATTCTTTTAAAAGTGTTTTTTTTACTTCAATATCATCATCAATAAGAATATGAAATGGATATTTTGCCATTTTTATTCCAGCATTCCGAGCAAACGATGGGCCTAAACGCATTTCCTGATGAAAACGAAAATTCTTATGCTTTTTAGAAAGTTCACGAAGGTATATTTGAGTTTGATCGTCTTCAGCTGAGTTATTTACTACGATCACTTCATATTTATCTTTTGGATAGTCAAGAAAGAGAAGTCTGTCCAGGTGTTTTTTTAATAAAACATATCGATTTCTAGTTGGGACAATTATTGAAAATTCCATTTTATTTCATTTTTTTTAAAATAAATTCGATTTTTTTCTCCCAGGAGTTATTGAGTGCTTCATTTTTTTTGTATGACAATTGGTGGCTGGTCTGTTTATTTTTTACAGCCTCTTGAATGGCCTGGATCCAATCATTTGCCGATTCAGCCAAATATACAACATCAGAGTATTGTCTAATAGACGGAATTGGCACGCTTACAACTGGAAGTCCAAAATAGAAATATTCATACAACTTTAAAGGCTTACAATAATAATTTAAAGGAACCTTAAGGTTATAAGGAATAATACCAACGTCCCAACTAACCATCTGTTTATAAAGTTTTTCCCGGGGCGTAAATTGAACAAGCTCGACATTTTTCAATTTAAAAAACGTTTCCATTTTCTTTTTTACATCTAATAAATCGTCCTCTTCCGCTGTATATGATTCACCATAAAATTTGAACTGAAAATTAGGTAATTTTTTACACACCTCAGTTATTAGATCAAAGTCGATCCTGTAATTTATTGAACCACCAAAACCAATGTTTGGTACTTCTTCCGTTTTTTTTTCTTTTTCTAGAAGTTGTGTAGGTACCACAAATCCAGAGGGAGAGACAAGACCATCTGAAATGTTTTTTTTATGAAAGTTTGCCAAAAACTGGGAATTAAAAACGACAAGATCACTTTTTTTAAATAAATACTTTTCGCCGGTTCTGAGCAAGCTTTCCTCTTTTTTTTTGATCGAACTTAAATAATCTAAACAATCGTAAACAACTCTTTTTTTAGCAAAAATAATTGACGAACTACTCACAGTCCAAAAAAACCTTGGATGAAATATCCATAAGGTTGTTTGTATTTTTCTAAAATAAATTTGGGCAGCGAGTACCCACAAAACAAAGGAAATTTTTTTATTAATCTCATAGATAAATTGAAATCTTTCAAATGGTATAATGTGAACAGGACTCACCAACAGAATATTTCCCTGTGGACTAATTTCAAACAATTTTTTTCTGTTAGTCTTTTGGAATAGTTTCCATGGCCTAATTTGACTTTCATAAGCTCTGTAAGCTAGTACTTTGAACTGGTATTTCCGTGATAAGATCTGAGCTGTTTGGTTTTGGTAATCAGCAGTGAGCTCAAAAGGATGATCCAATGGCATGATAAATAAACAATTATTAAATTCTGCTGTTTCCATATTTTTCATTTTTTGTCATCTTTATAACTTTTCAAATAAAGGTTACATTTTTTTATTGGCGTTTTTTTTTGTGATTTCTTATAAAATCAATAAAAATGCCATTATTGCCTTATGGCATATTTTTCTTACCATCTTTCCTTTTCAGCGAGGGCGCTATTTTTTATCATTTGTAGTAGAAAAAGAATTTTGGGGAGGAAATTTTCCAATCAATATTGAGTATTATTTTAAATTTTCTGATTTTATCATCCTTTGTTTAATCGGCCTTTTTTTAAGATTAAAAGTACTTCATGGAAACTCAAATATCTTCGATACTAGATCACCAAAAGAACTGTTTTTTCTTTTCTTTTTTTTAATTATAGCGGGATTATCCTCTTTTAATGCAACATATACATCATTTGCTTTTTATCAATACCTTACTTTTTCTCTAGTTGTTTCTCTTAGTGTTATTAGTGGTCTTATTCAGAGATATAAGCCGCATTTAAATTTTGTATTTCCCATTCTACTTATTCATTGTTTTGTTCTTGTCGCGCTGCTTTGTCTACAATTTAGGAAAGGAAGTCAGTTAGGTATTGAACTAGAACAAGTTTCGGATGAGAGCCCATTTGGATCTTTTCAAGTGGAGGCGCAAAATAAATATCGTCCTGGAGGATACTTTTTTGACCCAAATGCAGCTGGAACTTTAATTATTACGATCCTACCTCTTGTAGTTTACAAAATCGTTGGAAGTGAGAAAAACAGATTTGAAAATTTATTTTATGTCTTTTTACTTTTCTTTGCCATAGTAGGACTCATTATTACCTCTAGTAGATTTGTTTGGATAGTAACTTTATTATTGGGATTTTTTTATCTCAGTCAAAAAAAATATCGGCAACTTGCTATAAGATTATTTACAAAATATAAAAAGTTTGCCATCTTAATGGGTGTCACTTCTTTGTTATTTATTCCGTTAATTATTCTTAGACTTTCAAACTTTTCATATACCTTTAGTAGTGGTGGTGGAATTGATTACCGATTGTCACATTATCTATTATCTTTGCAGTACATATTAAATAATCCTTTTGGAATTGGTCTAGGAATGTTTAAGTATGAGATATTAGGAAATTTCCCACCTGAGCTTTTTTCTTATGATCCAACATCACCTCACAATATATTAGTCGAAGTTGCAGTGGGCTCAGGTATTCTTGGACTTTTCAGTTTTTGTATATTTTTATATTTCTCCTTTAAAAGACAATTTGTCTATTGGTTAGAAGCAAAAGATGATTTTTTTCTTGCAATATTCCTCTGTGGTGTATGCTATATTACTGCTTCTCAGGCATATCCATACCTACTTCGTTCACCATTGGCAGAGATTTTTTGGATAATGATAGGATTAAGCTTTTTAGCCGAAAAAAAAGGAACAATAACATGACAAATCAATTTTTTTCATCGATTCTGAGAAAAATTAGAAAATTAACTTTAATAGAGATGTTAATCATTCTTATCGTTGCGGTCGCAATTTTGTTTTCACTTTTTTGGTTTTCCAGGTCAAAAAAACAAGTAATAATTGATTTAGTTGCGCAGTCTAGTTACTACCCAGGTGGTCCACCACCTCAATATTGGTTGACAAACTCGATTCATGAACAAGATAAGATATACAATGAATTTGGCAAACTGGTTGGAACTGTCAACAAAGTACAAAATGTTGACTATGGTGGAGAATTTCGCTACTTAAGAGTGTCTGTAGGGATAGATGCGTTATTAAATAGCAGAACTCAACTCTATAGCTATGGAAATCAAAGATTAAGGATTGGTGATAATCTTACGTTAACTATTAAGAATGTAAAATTTACAGGTTTAATTCAGCGAATTCATAACTCTGAAGATCAAAATATAGTTTCAAAAAAAAAGTTTAGATTAAAACTTTTTATGAGAAATGTTCCTATTTGGTTACTGAAGACGTATGACGATTCCTTTACAGTTTATGACGAAAAGAACAATCAAATTTTCCAGATTGTAAAAGTGCTTTCGGTGAAACCTTCCACTGAAGAGGTAGCTAAAGTAGAGGGAGGGACCATGCAATTTGTTGAAAGTGATCTACATCGTAATATTGAAACTGAAGTTCAACTTACTGCAAATTGTGAACTAGGCGTGTGTTATTTCAACGAAGATCAACCAATAAAGATTGGTATGCAAGTCTGGGCTCAAACTGAAAAATCATCAGTATCCTACGCAATCATCACAGAGATTCTTGAAGAAAAAGAACTATAAAGTATGGTTTTAAGAAAAAAAATACTCATCTTTTTTCCGGATATGGGTCTAGGAGGGGTTCAAAGAAAAATAATTGATATCATCAATTTTCTTGAATCCGCTAATGATATAGAGATAAGCTTGGTATATAGAGACTGTAAAGAATTTTCTTTCTTGAATCAAATTCGTAATCCTCGTTGTTGTTTGTATCAATTACCCTCTTTGAGTTATTCAAAAAAAATAGTAAAAGTTGTTCATCTTTTTTACTTCATTAAATACGTTTTTGGCTGGAAACCAGACGTCATTTTCACTTTCCTCCAGTTTAATCTGCCATACGTGATTATGGCTCGCTTTTTTTTGATTTTTAGATTCAAGAGGGCAAAGATTGTGGTGAGCAATGACAATATCTTGTCACTCTATAATAAACGGCCTCACCTAAATACAGTTCTTCCCACTTGGCTATTAAGCAAATTATTTTTTTTAGTAGACATTGTCATTGTGCAAACTAAGTATGCAAAAAAGGATTTATTTCTTCACTACAAGGTGCCGAATGATAAAATCCAGGTCATTCCGAATTGGGGACCATTTTTACTTCCTCAATTTAAAAAAACAACTAAGAAGTTTGATTTAATTTTCTCAGGCAGGTTCGTTCGGCAAAAAAGAATAGAACGAATCATACAACTCACCGAGCTTCTGACAATAAAGAATAAGAAAATGAAGGTGCTTTTAGTTGGTACTGGTATCGAAGAAGATATGTTGCGTTTGGTAGTCAAGCAAAAGAAACTTTCTCAACATATCATCTTTAAAAAACCAGCTCAAAATATTTTAAAATTGTTATCACAGTCTCGAATCATGATTCTCACCTCAGATTTTGAAGGTCATCCAATGATACTTTTGGAGGCTATGGCTATGGGATTACCGTCGGTAGTACTTAATTACCCAGGTTTGAAAGAGTACTTCAGCGATAGCATGACAGGTTATATTGGCGAAGATCTTCAAGAAATGAAAAGAAATATTGAGTTTTTACTAAATAATGCTCAATTTAGAAATCAGTTTGGAAAGAATGCAAGACAAGAGATTAAGCAAAGATATAACAAAGATTTAATCAAAAAAACAGCTAGTGTCATTTGCACTTCTTCAGCGATACTAGACTTTTAATAAATATTTAATAAACTTTTGCTGTGTGTTGTACGAAAAATTTTGAACAATGTGTCTCTGAGCTGCTTGACCCATTTTTTTTCTTTTAACATCGTTTTTCAGTAATTCGAAACAATAGTGAGTAAATTCGGTAACAGAACCATCCTTTAAGATGTAGCCAGTTTTGCCTTGTATGATGACTTCATTACTTCCTCGAAAGTTTGTTGAAACAGTCGGTAAAGAGGATATCCCAGCTTCTAGAACGACATTTGGCATCCCCTCATTTTTAGAAGTAATTACAAAGATTTTCGAATCTAGGAGAAAAGCTTGTGTGTTTGCTTGAAAATCAAGAATTTTCACATTTTTATCAAGTTTATGGTCTTTCACAAACTGTACTAGCTCCTTTTTAAGACTACCTTCTCCAACTAAGCAGCCTTTAATATTGGGTAGCTTTTTTTTCAGATTATCTATGATTTCTAGAAATAGCTTTGGATTTTTCTCTCTTTCGTATCTTGTAACATAAATGAGATCGTACCTTTTCTTATCGGCGCTTTTGGGAGGAAAAAGTGTCCAGTTTGAAATCACCTTAATTTTGTTGGAGGGAACTTTAAAAGAGAAGACCAAATCTTCTTTTACTTCTTTTGTAGGAACTATGATGAGATTTGAAAATCGATAAAATATTTTTATCAAAAAAGCATATGGTTTCCAACCTAAAATGTCCTTATTAAGTCCTAGATATGTTGAAGTTAAGATTCCCTCATTTAAAACGAGTCGAGAGTCTTTCCGCCAGCGCATTAAATGTTTAACGATAACCATGCTAATCGATAAATGTTCTAGAAAAGTGAGGCACACATCTGGTTTTATGGAAAAAAAAGGTTGAATAATCCAAGCCAGTGGCAGGCTCCTGCCAAGTTGTTCTCTGTTCTTTTTGTAAAAATGAAGGTGAAGATTTTTACAGTCTGCTAGGCTGTCGAGGAAATATGCAGGTTCTTCAAATTTGAGCAATAAATGGATTTCCCAATCAGGCTGGTTGGTATTTATCTCGAGAATGAGATCACGAACTCTTTTTTGAATGCCACCCAATGCCATGTCCCAGATGACAATTAGTAATTTTCTTTTCATTCTTTGAATCCCCATGTGGAGTTGGACGTAATTTCGCTGAAGAGTTTCTCTGCATACTCTTCGTGTTGTCGAGCGGAGGGATGACCTTCTTGTTTTGAAACAGTGTAATAATGTGCATTTTCAGGATCACTTGGGTGAATGACCACACCATTATGATCTATAACCATCCGTTCATATTTTGTCATTATTTTCTTTTGTGGTTGATCTTCATTCTGAGAATAAAGGTCATTGAAGACAAAAAAGAAGGATTTTGACATATCAATTTGTTGGAGAATTTGGTCCATATAGCATATATTCCCATACTCATCAGAAAAACTAGGTAAGTAGGCTTTAGCTAATTGTTCATCATAGGAAGCTGTCGGATCTTCAAAATAGTATTCAAATTGTGGCAAAGTACATTTTTCTTTTAGTGTGTTCATTAGATTTTCATGATTCGGATATCTGGGAGAGTTTAAGAAAAGGTCATTTTCAACCATGCCAAATATGACAAGATCAGGTTGAATTTCTTTTTGTGCAAGCAGATATTTTAGATAGTTATCAACAATACTGTCGCCGTTCAAACCCAAGCTATATACCTTTGTTGGTTTTATTTTATTTAATTTTTCTTCTAAAACATTGCCAAATCTTTGGTTTTCTCTTACACCCGTTCCGTAAACAAAAGAGTCTCCAATAATAACTATTTTGAATACAGAATTCTCTTCTTTGGAAGTTGATACTCCGAGTATTGGAGAATTCGTGTTTGAAGCGACAAGTTGATGAAGATCCTTTATTCTTTCTTTTATAAACCAAGAAGGTTGCTGTTCTTTTGGGAGATCCGAATTATTTTTATAGAGAGAGGTGACGAGCGAGGCCGTATCTTTTTCATATCCATGAATTGCCGATTTTTGATAAAAAAGTTTGTCAAAAAAATAATGTTCACCAATGTAGAAAGCGCCTAAGAAACTGACTATCAGTGATGAGGCAAGTAGAAATAAAAGAAGGAGCGATTGTTTGTAGTTCCACATATTTATTGGCACTCTATAATTTGGTATTTCTTCATCCACTCAGTAAGTACAAAAATACTCCAAATTTTGTCACGATATCGAACTTCACTAGTCATGTGCTCTTCAAGTTTTTTGGAGAAGAAATCAACATTAAAGATGTGTCGATATTCTTTCACATTCTCAAGTGTTAAGTATGCAAAATCTTTGAGTTCATTTCGAAACCAGTCATTCAAAGGTAGTGAGAAGCCATGTTTTAACCGCCAAACAATCTCAGGTGGCAAAAATTGAGCGGCGACTTTTCTCAGTAAGTACTTATTATGCAAACCATGTATTTTTTCTTTGGTTTTTAAATTAAAAGCAAAGTTGATTAATTTGGTATCAAGAAAAGGGGCCCTCGCTTCCAAGTTATGCTGCATGGTAATTTTGTCAACCTTCATGAGCAGCTGATCCGGTAAGTATTCACGATAATCACTTAGTTGTAAAAACAACATAGGATTAGAACGAAGTACTGCGGGATCTCTCTTTAGTACTTTAGTGTTAGATCCTGTAATCAGGAGTTCTGATAGCTCATTTTCGGTCCAGATGTTTTGAGCTGAGTATGCCTCTTTACCACTTTTTAAAAAGTTTTTAACTCTATTGGAAGGGATATTTTGTAACAACTTAGGCAAGAGATGATGAGCACTCAATATTCTGTTTACATAAAGTTGAAACAGTTGTTTCTGATAGCGATAGTAACCGCCGAATAACTCATCAGCACCTTCACCGCCTAAAACAACTTTGACCTGTTTTCGAGCAACTTTACTCATTAGAAAGGTAGGTAATATTGCTGGATCTGAGATTGGTTCATCAATAATTTCACCGATTTGTTCCATAATTGTTCGCACATGAGTCGAAGTACAGGGGATCTCAGTATGTTCTGTCCCTAGAAACTTGGAAGCGATTTGCGAATATTGTGATTCGTCTTCTGCTTGATCAGGAAAAGAGATGCTAAAGGTTTTGAGTTTTTTGAGTTTATTCATTGCAAAATATGTCACCAAACTTGAGTCCACTCCACCACTAAGGAAAGTACCTACCGGAACATCTGCGAGTAACCTTATTTCGACTGCATTCTTGATCAGTGAAGTGAGGTGAGAAACACAATCTTCTTGATAGTTGTTCTCTTGAAAAAGCTCAGGACTCCAGTATTGTTTCACCTCAATTTGTTGAGTTTCTAATGAATAGCGAAGGTAATGAGAAGGAGGAACTTTTTTTATGTCTGTCACTAGAGTATTTTCCCCAAACACTGAGCCGTGAGTTAAATATTGAGAAAGTGACTCTCGATCAAGGATCTTTGTAGAAGATAAATTCAGAAGAACCTTCATCTCAGAAGCAAAACTAAATCCTCGGGTTTGACTATAATATAAAGGTTTCTCTCCAGATTTGTCTCGAGATAGATAAACAATTTTTTTTTGATGATCAATGATACAAATTGCAAACATACCTTCCAACATGGCAAAAGCTTTTGGACCATATTTATCAAAAAGTGGCAGGATGACTTCGGCATCACAATGTGTTTTAAACTGGACTTTTTGTTTGATCAACTTTTTTTTCAAAACTGGGTAGTTGTATATTTCACCGTTATAGATCAATGAAAAATGTTTATATCGGAAGGGATAATATCCTTTAGTCAGATCGACAATAGCGAGCCGATTCATTGCGTAATTTAGCCCAGATTGATATCCAATTGTTTCATCATCAAATCCTCGATGGTGAATGAGTTTTAATAAACCTCTGGTTACAGAAGGATCTTTTTTGCCCGTAAAACCTAGAATTCCACACATGTCATGCAATGTAGCATTTTCTCAAGGATAATACTATTGTATCTCAATTATCCTTTGTAATCTTAAAGCCGAGCTCGTTATTGTTCGTAATTTCATTAAATAAAGACTGTGCAAATATCTCGTGAGCCGTTGCAGAGGGATGATAATCTATTTGGCTGACATGAAAGTCAGGAATATCCCCAATCTGAAAGTCATTCTTTTGTACAAAACTTCTCATTTCATTCAATGGACTAGTGACCCGAAATCCGTTATCTTGGAATGATTTTATATACGTAATGATTCCGACATTACTTTGTAACTCAACTGGCCAAAAGTTGAAATAAATAGCATGTCGTTTTGGCAATTTGTCTAAAAGGTTTGAAAATGCACAAAAATTCTTATTACCATCCTTAAATGATTCTAGAACTTCTTCTTCGTACGTAGCATCTTTTTTTTGTTTGATTAATGGTCCTGTACAGTCGTGAAATATTCTTTGCATGTCAGTATCTGAATTTTCGTCAAAGTAGTTCTGAAGGATTAAATCATTGTCTACTAAGCCAAAAATAACTAAATCGGGTTCTAATCCGATCTCGTTAATGGTTCTGTATTTCTTGTAATAATCAAAGATGGTATCGCCTGGAAATCCAAAAGCAAGCACTTTAGCTGGTCTAATACTATTTAATTTTTTTTCCAATAGCACTGGAAAAAGGGATTCATTTCTTACTCCCTGCCCCCAAACAAACGAATCACCAATGATAATAACCAAAAAAGGTTTTTGTTTCTGGTCTGCATCATAATATTCACCCAATACTTTTTTAGATGAGGTGGATGAAAACTCTCTTAGAGCTCTCTCTCCTTCAGATCGTTGTCCAAAAATTTCGAGTTTGCTCAATTGGTTGACGTGAAGATAGCCATGCAAAGCACTTTTTTCGAGAAAGACTTTATCGAAGAAGAATTTTTCAGTGAAGAAAAATGAAACGTAAAATGCAATTAAACAAGTCAAAATGGAAAAATGAGTTAATAGAATTACATTTTTTAATTTAGTACTCATTCCAATTTACTTTAGATAAATATTGTCAGTTTTGTTTAATTTGCATGAACTGATAGTCAGTATTCGATGTAATTTCTTGAAACAGTGATTCTGCGAATAATTCGTGCGAGACAGCCGACGGATGAAAGTCTAACTTGCTAACATGGAAAGCCGGTACTTCAGAAATTTTATCGTTATTATTACCAAGATATTTTTTGAACTCTTTTAAAGGTGTGACAATGTGAAGTCCTTTTGATGATAATCCAGCTATTAACTTTTCCATTCGAGTATCAGGTTCCAGGTTAACATCCCAAAAATTGAAATAAATCGCTTTCTCTTTAGGTAAAAGAGTCAGAGTTTTTAAAAAACCACAGTAATTTAGTGTATCTACTTCAAAAGGGGCCGACACGTCTCTTTCATATGAGTCACCATCTTCCTGTCTGATAATTTCCCCAGTACATCCATTGAAAATGTTACTAGACTCTACGGAAAACCTTGTATATATGGTAGGGGAAGGTGCCCATTTTAATGGTGAAAGAAGTAAATCATTATTGACCAAACCGAATACAACTACATTGGGTTGTACTCCCATTTCCTGAATGATTTTGTATTTTTCATAATTATCGAATATAGTATCACCGGATAAGGCGAAAGAAAGTACTTTGGTGGGTCGTATCCGGTTCAGTTTCTTTTCTAACAAAAGTGGAAAGACTTGCTCGTTTCTTACCCCGGCTCCGAACACATAGGAATCACCAAATACAGCTACAACAAAGGGCTTTTTATTTTCATCTTTTGTAATGTTCTCTCCTAACACTTGTTTCGAGTCATTTGCCAAAAAGTTGTTAATAGAAATGATTCCTGCTATTCTTTGTCCAAATATTTCGGGATGATCCATTGAGCCTGGTAGCACATATCCATGCAAAATACTCTTTTGAAGAAAAACTTTATCGAAAAAAAACTTTTCTGTAATATAAAAAGACAGATAAAATGCAACAATGCAAGACAATACAGAAAAAAATATGAGAAATATGATTTTTTTTAGTCTTTTCATAACGCTAGCTTTTCAATATGGCATTTCAATCTAAAGATTTAATATCCATCATCATACCTACTTTTAATGAGGTAGGAAACATCCAGAGATTACTTGATGAAATATCAAAAACTTTAGTTCAGTACCGTTTCGAGATCATAGTAGTGGATGATGAGAGTACTGATGGGACTTTTAATCTCGTAAAAGATTATTCTACAAAGAATAAAAATATTAAGGTTTTTACTCATAACGCACCTAGAGATCTCAGCCAATCTATTATATTGGGAATACAAGAAAGTAGAGGTACCTTCATTATTGGTATGGATGCTGATTTTAACCATCATCCAAGACATCTGATTCCCATGTTACAGGCATTAAAAACAGCAGATATTGTTGTGGGCACTCGGTTCATCAATGGTGGCGGCATGGAAGATAAGTGGCGGTTTCTTACGAGTTATCTTTTTAACGTGCTTCTCCAATTTTTTTTCCAGTTTCCAGTCCACGATAATACCAGCGGCTTTTATGCTGTTAAAAGAAATAAATTGTTCATGCTTGATATGAAGGAAATATACCAAGGTTATGGTGACTACCATCTTCGGCTTGTATATTGGGCAAAGAAAAGTGCATTTGTTATAAAAGAAGTACCTGTGTATTACCCTAACAGGACTTCAGGTAGGAGCAAATCGAAGTTTCTGGAAATGTTTTTTAGTTACCTTAAAGTAGCGTACTCACTTTCAAGTAAATAATTCATTACTGTTCTATTTTTTTAAATAGATTTTCGCATGTTGCGTACCTGGGTACGGTCCTTGTTTAACTTCCAAAATGAGACTATCTTCTATAACTTCAAAACCGTGACCAAGTTTCATTAAAATGGCAATATCCCCGGTATTTAGAGTTTTTTCATCAATAATATCACCCTCTATTGTATAAAAAGTAACCTTCACTTTGCCTTTAATGAGATATAAAACTTCTTGAATTTCTGTTATCACTTTAGTTTTTGAAAGATGAATATGAGGAGTAAGATTAGTGCCAGCTTTTTTACTGTGCATGCCTACTTGCAAGGGGTTTGTGTCATCGGTGAAGAACTCTAAATTCTCCACAGTGTGTGTACCTCTAACGATTGTTGCAATTTTTTCTTCTAGAAAAATAATGTGTTCTATCATTGTGGTAGTGAATTAATGGACTTCAAAAGCTCACCAAATTTCCCCAAGGTATCTTTTTTATAAATGTTGAAGCAATGTTCTTGCGCTACTTGAATTTTCAAACATGCTCTTAACGTATCTTGAGCTTTTTGATACTCACTATGTTCCCAATAGTAATTAGCCGTTTCAATATAAAAATGACTCCAACCAGGCGAGGTTGTGACACTTAATTGCAAAAGATTTTCAATTAGCTCTGGTGGGATTTTACCATTAAAGTGAACTGCGAGATTGTAGAGTAATTGAGATTTCTCCATATTACTATTTATAGATTCGAAGGTAGCAAATTTGTACATCAGTTTTTTTTGTTCAGTATTTAGAAGGATAAGACGGGTTTGACTTAGTAGTTGCTGGCGGATATTTGTAACGTCAATATCATAATTCACTTCGTTATTATCGAGCTCAAGTAAAGTAATCGTGTTTTGTAAAAAATCAATATCACGAGGATATAGATACCAGGGTGGAAGTGGTGTCTGCTTTTGAAAAACCACCCTATATTTATCGTGTTTCTCTAGTAAGAAGTTGTAATAGCTTACGAGTTCAGGGTAGTTTTGTTGTATGTACGGGCTACCCACATAGAAATATTGCCAAGAGTCCAAAATGATGTAATCCGGGTTTCTCTTTTGAAAATTTTCAGAACTAAACCAATTGAGATTTTCGGTACCTTCGTGATGATCAATCAAACTCAAAATTTTCTCATTGTCTTTGAATTTTTCTTTGAAGTAGCGATTCCTACCTGTGATCATGGGTATTTCAGAGATTAAGAATTTTGATTTTGATGCAGTTGGTATATTGGGCGTGAAAGCGGTTTGTTCAACTTTAGAAAAAGGAGGAATGAGTGTCAGGATTTCACGTTGCATCTGTGTCCGAGGATCTTGGGAAAATCGAGTGCTGACTTGTAGTGAACAAAATATGTTGTAAGAAAGAGTTAGTAGCAGAGAGGCAATGAAAATTTTTTGGAAGATAACTTTTTTATCAAATAAACATGCTACTGAAATGAGTAAAAACGGATACAGAGGAAGCACGTAACGAGTTGGTATTTCGCGATAACTATAAAATATAAAAGCTGGAATTAGGAGCAAACTAAATGAAGCAAGAAAAGTCGCGGTCAGTTTCATTTTCCATTGTGCTCTTGCTTTAAATGAAAGTGCAACTGAAATAAAGAGTAGGATAAAAGCCGGAATTCCCATCAGTTCAAGAAACTGCAAAATGAAACGAATTAGTCCATTTTGCGAATTCACTACCATGTCGAAATATGCGCCATCAGTAGTAAGAAGATAGTACAGGTCTGAAGAGAAAGTGGGGAAATCAAAAACTGAGAAAGGATTACAGATCAAAAAGGCAAGTGCGGCAACCCCCATGGCTGAAAACAATAAGAGGTTTTTTTTTGTGGTTATCAAGTTTGAATTGGATTTCTTCAGACTTAAAAAGTGAAAAATCATTAGAGCAAACAAAACAATGCCGCCGTTATATTTGCATGCTGTAGATACTCCTACAAAAAAACCAGCAAGAACATAGTTTGTTATTTTTTTATCGTCAGTGACATAGACTAATTGAGAGAAATAAAAGGAAAGTAGCATCCATAAAATTAAGAAAAGGTCAGGTGTCAGAAAAAAAAGAAAAGGAATCATTCCTGCACTTGTTATAAAAATGACAGTAAGAGTTACTGCTATTTCAACTGGCCGAATTTTTCTAATGATTTTAAATAAGATGACGCAGGAGAGACTATAAGCTAGAACATTCAAAATCTTTGCCCACAAGTATTTCATAGTGTCTAAGTCAGTTAGGTTTAAGTGGAGGAAGGTAGAGAGCGTATTTAGAGGATACTCACTTACAAAAAAAATAAAGTATGTGTAGAACGGAGGTTTTAGAAACCACTTTGGATTGAATGGGGTTTCATTCTGTATAAAAATGTCTTTGAATGCCATCTGATCAGCATTCCAGGATTCATATCTCCCCCAATTCAAGCCTTTCCAAGAAAGTGCCAAAATAAACAAAAAGCAGCAACAAACTGCAAGCACTTCCTTTTTTAAAAAAAACTTAATGGGTTTTGGAAATTTTTTGGATTGCATTACAAACTGCCTTAAACTCTTCAGTAGTGTTCCCTAGACCTGATGGTAAGTACAGACCTTCTTGAGAGATTTTATCAGCTATAGGGAAATATTGTTTTGAGAAAACGCCTAGAGATGCAAAGGCTATGTTTGGGGGATAAAAAAATGTTCGCGTTTCGATATGATATTTATTCCATAAAATATCCATGAGTTGATCTCTATTCATTCCAAACTTTTTTTCCTCAATACAAATGGCATACATCCAATATACGTTTGAACAGTTCACTTTTTCTATCGGAAGTATTAAACCTGGAATCTCATAGAGATGATTTTGGTATAACTCTGCCATTTTCTTTTTGAATGAAATTGATTTCTTTATCTCTGCTAGAGAAGCGAGGCCGAGCGCTGCTTGCAGATTTGTCATCACGTACTTATATCCGATACCATCATGAATAAATCGTTTTTGATCAGAAAAATAAAGTGTTCTTAGTTTTTTAGCAAGCACATGGTGTGAATTACTATTTGTTACCACTGCGCCACCTTCGCCAGTTGTGATGAGTTTATTAGCGTAGAAGCTAAAACAGCTTACGTCACCAAAACTTCCAACTTTTTTACCTTTGTATTCTGCTCCGTGTGCTTCAGCTGCGTCCTCAATCAAGAATAATTTGTGCTTATGACAGAGATGAACTAATGCATCCATGTCGCAAGGATGTCCATAGAGATGAACAGCCATGATTGCTTTAGTGTTTTTTGTGATGTGTGACTCTATGAGCTGAGGATTTATAGTGTAGGTGTCGGGTGTTACGTCAACAGGAATGGCTTTTGCTCCTGTATACCAGATCGCAAAAAAACAGGATGCAATGGTTGATGCTGGCAAAATCACTTCGTCACCCGGGCCAATACCTAGAGTTAGTATCGCTAAATGAAGTGCGGATGTGCCTGAATTCGTAGCTAATGCGTACTTTGTACCGACGAATTGAGAAAACTTTTTTTCAAATTTTTCAACATATTTGCCCTGACCAGAAATCCAACCGCTGTTGAGACACTCTGTTACAAGCTGCACTGATTTTTTTGGTATATGTGTTCGACTAACTGGAATCATGTGTAGGGCCGTTCATTTGTAGCCACTTTGTGAATTGTTTAAGTCCTTTTTCTAGAGAGACAAGCGGTTCCCAATCAAGTAATTTTTTTGCTTTTCGAATATCAGCATAAGTAGTATTCACGTCTCCAGAAACTCTCCCTTCATGTATCACGTCTGATTTTTTGTGCAGGATTTTTTCCAAGGAACCTATTAGCTGTTCCAGACCAATTGGTGAGTTGTTTCCTAAGTTAATGATTTCAAATTGGGTTGGATGCTCAATCCCAGAAATGATCCCACGCACAATATCGTCGATATGGGTGTAGTCTCTAGTTATTGATTTGCCAAATACTCGAATGGGTTTTTTATGGAGGATTGCTTGAGAGAAAATATAGGGTGCCATATCAGGTCGACCTGCATTTCCATACACACTAAAGAATCGGAAAACAGTGGTTTGGATTTGGTAAAGATGGGCGTACGTCTGACAAATAATTTCCGCTGATTTTTTGGAAGCCCCATATGGTGAAACAGGATGATCAGTATTGTCTGTTTCTGAAAAAGGCGTTTTTTTGTTATTTCCGTACACACTTGAAGAGCTTGCGAAAATAAGTTGTTTAATGGATTTTTTTCGCATGAGCTCTAAGATATTGATGGTGCCTATCACATTTGTTTCAAAATATGCTTGGGGCAGTACTAGTGAAGGACGGATACCAGCTCGAGCGGCTAAATGAATAATAATGTCAAATCGGTAGGTACTGAAAATCTTTTCTAAGTCAGTTACATCAAGTATGTTGGTTTCATAAAAAGTGAAGTGCTTAAAACTTAACAGCCGTCGAATATTATTTTTTTTAATGGAAACCTCATAGTTATCTAAAAAATTATCGAGACCAACTACTTGGTAATTGAGGCGAAGCAGTTC
The DNA here is from genome assembly GCA_039934415.1 of Patescibacteria group bacterium. GTDB lineage: Bacteria > Patescibacteriota > Microgenomatia > UBA1400 > PJMF01 > JBDTME01. The sequence goes on along the minus strand of JBDTME010000002.1, from coordinate 40,793 downwards.
GTTTGCTAAGTTTGACCCAATGAAGCCTGCAGCACCAGTCACCAGAATTATTTTCTTTTGTTTTTTATTCACAAGTTTTCGGTAAATCTAATTAATTTGTCAATTATTTTTTTATTCGTTTCTTTTCTTAGATGGTTATTCTTTTCTAATACTGGATATTCATTCATAATTTGTTGAAGTTGTTCACTATCTAAAGCACAATATGCTTTATCTTTTTTTTCAAAGTATTGTGCAATAGACAATTGCTGGTCATCAACGTGCTCATGGAACTTTTTTAATCTAGGGAAAAGGATGGGTTTATAACGAGCATTTTGTAATATCTGAAAAACTGTTGCCTCTCCTGCAGCACATATTATCATGTTTGCATTTCTTATTTCCTCAATCATTTCAGAGTTAGAAATATATGGTGTTGTGATGATTGATTTACTTTGACTCTCAACTGGAGTATTTCCGTGTTGAATGTGAATCTCTTGTCTGGTGTTACTCAAGATTTCTAAACTGGATTCAATCAGCCTAGGGAAGGGTATTAATGTAGTGCCCAAACTGATAAATATCACAGGATTGGTCCCAAGTATAGACTTTTTTTATAGACGTGCAGCAGCTTTTTATTTTGTACTAAAAAGAGATCAGCAAGTGGGTAAATCATTTTCCCTGAAATGGTTGATTGACTAATAGAGATAAATGTTTCGATGAAGACTGTCTTAATTTTATATAGTTTTGCAACCAGAAAGAACGGTGGAGCAATGCCAGCGCCCATCGAGAAGATGAGGTCTGGTTTTTCGGTACGGAGTAATTTGAGAGCAAAGAACAAATTTTTAAAAAAATTTAGTATATTTCTTTGTTCAGGAAAATTGCCGGGAATAATCTTCTCACCATTTAAGATGCTCTCCGAAAACTCGTCTTTTTTGGTAACCCAAACTCTTTCATACTTTGACCACCATGGCTTAAGTTGAAAAGTCTTAAATAAGTGCCCTCCAGATGAGGTTACAATTAAAATTTTCATAAGTTATGATAGATATTCAATTTGAACGGAATGCCAGCACATTATATGCGTTAATTCGCCATAAAGCACTTTTTAGTTATGAAAAAAAATGAGTACACTCAAATGGCTGATTTAGAAGATCACCATTGGTGGTTTATTTCAAAAAGAAATTTCATTCGAGTTTTCATTACTCAGTTTTTAGGTGATGGTAGAAAAAAAATTGTGGATGTTGGCGCAGGAACAGGTGGAATAACTACTCTCTTTTCAGAATGGGGTAAAGTCACTGCCGTAGAAAAAAATCAGTTAGCTTACGAAAAACTATTAAGAAGGAAAATAACAGCAATAAAAGGTTCGGCCAACGTCCTGCCATTGCAAGACACTAATTTTGATCTAGTTGCCTTTTGCGACGTGCTCTATCATAAGCAAGTAGATGAAATAAAAGCTCTGTCAGAAGCTCATCGAGTGTTAAAGCATAAGGGATATATCATTGTTACTGACTGTATTTGTCCTTGGTTATGGAGTAAGCATGATGAGGCAATGGAAGCAAAAAAAAGATTTCGAAAAAAGGAGTTAGAAGAGTTAATAAAATTATCTGGATTCAAAGTATTGCGATCGTCGAATATTTTTTGCTTTGTTTTTCCTCTTTTCATACTACATCGATTGGTTAAAAAGCAGATACAAAGTGAGAATTATGTCGACAAAGTTCCTTCAGTTTTGAATGCAATCCTGAAAAAAATAATGAAGTTTGAAGCTTGGGCCTTAAAACATGTTAATTTGCCATTTGGCTCGAGCGTTATCATTCTAGCTCAAAAATCATGATATGGTCTCAAAGTTGATTGGAATTAAAGATCTTTTTTTCTTATTCTTTTTTAGTATTCTTCTTTTGTGTCAATTTCTTTTGGGAGAGACCTACTTGGGAATAGTAACTGGGGGAGCGTTTATAGTACTTGTTTGTTTTTTTGTGCGGGAACTAGATTGGAATCAACTTAAATATCAATCAAACATTTTTGTCATTTCTGTGTGGCTATTGTACTTATTTTTTTTGTGTGTCTCAGCTTTTTTCACCCATAATCTCCCACTCAGTCTGCAATCCATTTTTTTCTCTGGTATTTATTTTATTGTCTTTGTTTTTTTTCTACTTGTTTCGTCCAACTTTTTAAATAAATCATTTCTTTTTTTAATTTTGATACTTATAGGGGGAGTGCTTTTTGTGATCAGTACTTTGGTCCGTCTCAACCTAGAATGGGCAATTCACTTACCAGGCATGAATTTTATATATGAAACATATGGTCATAATCATATTGCCTCTTATATTATACTGATTAATCCAATTATTTTTTTGTTAAATTTTAAAAAAATACCACAAAATCGAGAAGAAAAAAAATATTTTGATAAATTTGAAAAACACAAATTCCTGTATCTATATGTGTTTTTCAATCTATTACTGCTAACGACTTTTGCACGAGTAGCAATTCTCATTGGATTCTTTCAATTATCATACGTCTTTATTTTTCTTCACTCTTTCAATAAAAGGGCCAGTGTAATTAAATTACAAACCAGTTTTGACAGAATCACACTTTTTTTCCTGGGAATTTTATTTATAGGGATAATAGCGTTTAAATTGTTTTTTTCTGTTGTTCAAATTATTCAACCTTCATTTGTATGTCCGTTTCCTTCTTTGCAAAATAAGTTGTGCAAGAATCTTGACAAAGATCTACGCTCAGAATATTGGAGGGAAGCATTTCAAGGTGTTAAAAATTATCCATTAACTGGGTATGGACCAGGAACTTTTCAACTGATCTCAAGTAAATATAGAGCCACTTCATATGCGTTCACGACGTTCTCGCATAATTCGTTTTTACAAGTTTTTAGTGAATCAGGGATTTTTACCGGCGTTTTTTTCATTTTGCTTTTTGTCAGTATTTTCCTCGTTGTCTTGAGTCATGCCAGAAGAAATCTTCAGCCATTTAGCGAACAATCGTTTTTGTTAGTTGCACTACTTTCAACTTCTATTGATAGTTTTTTTGATTTTAGCTGGTCATTTTCCGCACTCTTTTTAGTAGTTGTCATTCTGATTGCGATTATCTTGAGAGGTACTCGTAATACACAAAGTAAAAAAATGAATGATATTCATCTTAAACATGGGTTACTCATGATTTCAACCATAACGTGTATATTTATTTTTGCATACAGCATCCTATTTTTACTCAATGAGAGCCTGCTTTCACAAAGGAAATTTTCCACTGCATTTCAAATTTTTCCGTATTATTTTTATCAAAGAAAAGCTTTTTTGACGAGTCAATCATTAACTCCTGAACAAACGACATTTTTCCAACAGATATATCGAAGCGATAGTGAAACGTATGTTCTCACTGATGACGTAGGAACAGCAGTAAATAGTATCCAAGATAACAATACTTTATTCATTTTAGATCCGTGGAAGCTTGTCTTTTTTTCGACACAAGACTTGAGAGATTTTAAAAAGATGGGTTTGAATCAGGACACTGTGTTTAACTTGGCACAGTTCGTTATATTTGCCGAGAAAAATACACATGGTCAGAATCTTACTTTTGAACAAAAAAAGATATTAGCCAATAAAACACTCTATTTTGCAGATGAGCTTTTACTGTCAGGGCAAGCTGAGCTTGCAGGAAAGTTATATGTACTTTCTCATGCACTAGTACATTTCAGTATCCAAGATCATGAGTATAAGTTGCAGCATGTTACTGGTTTGGAACTAGAGCAATTTTTAACTCAACTTAATCAAATACCTGCCGACAATTTTGGAATCCAAAATAGGGTATACGCTCAAAAATATTGGGAGCTTGCTAAATGGCAGTTTGATCAGAATGAATTTGAGAAAACCAGTTTAAGCCTTCACCGAGCAATAGACATTTCGCCTGGCACAGCACATCTGATTTGGCCTGATATTTCTCGGATGATTCAAGAAAAAATGAATGTTTCAAAAACGAATAAGGATTTAGATAGCGCAAAAAAATCGCTAGCGATTTGGAGTGACACGAGGCAATTGATGCTCAAAAAAGCGGGATATATTGATGACAAATATCAGGTGATGCTTGCCAGCTCTTTAATTCAGGTTGGAAATGAAACTGTACATATTGACTTTGATTACTTACTTGAAAATTATAAAACTGCCCTGAGTATCAATCCCTGGATTTTTAACAGCAAAACTGGCCATTTTTTAGATGTTGAGTCAGTTGAATCAATAAAATCTGAGGATGCACAAAAGTATTTTGACTCATTTGAAAATTATTACCCTAAAATTAATGAAGGTAGAAAAGCAAAAAGTTATCAACTTTTACTTTATTTATGTCTCCATTTGTATGAGCAAGGAAACTTGGAGGGCGTAAAAAAATATTTAGCTTTAGCGGAATTTTTTAAATTGTCTGACAACACAAGCTTAGATTTATTTATTCGGCAATTAGAGACCCAGGCTGAAGAGTCGTTGCAAAAGAATAATCCTGAGGAAACAGTGATGATTTTAAGGTTTATGAATGTTTTGAAACCAAACGATTTTTGGATCACCCAACAACTTGGCAATTACTTCTTATCTGTTGGTGACAAAGCTGAGATGGAAGTTGAATACAGTAAATGTGTTTCAGAATTCCCAGGATCTCATCAAGATTGTCTCCATCAAGGGTATAGTGATAAAGATAGATTTAAAAAAGTCGGTGAAATTATAAAAGGTGAAAAAACTTGGCAGCAAGTCTTTCAATAATGATTTCGTCCATTTTTTAACGGCACTTTTATAGATTGAAAAATAATCAGAAAATCTTTAAGCAGATTGGCTTTTTTCAATGTTTGTATCTCCAGTCTTTGCCAATGCTTCAGTGACTTGTGTCTTTTATCTGATAATGCCCATAAAGAGATAACTCCTGGTCTGACTTTATACCGAAAATCCCAACTTCCTGTCATTTTTTTTGCTTCTAGAGGAGGAAGTGGTCGTGGACCGATGAGACTCATTTCACCTCGAAGGATGTTAATGAGCTGAGGAAGCTCATCCAAGCCCGTTTTGGATAGCCATTTCCCAATGCCAACGAACCGAGGGTCATCGGCGAGTTTGAAGGCTGGAAAAGGAGACTCATTGAGCTTCCAATACTTTTTTTGATCTTTGTGAGCATGAGGGTACATGGTGCGAAATTTAATTATTTTAAAACGTTTCTTATCTCTACCGATTCTGTCTTGAATAAAGAAAATGGGAAACCCTGAAGTAAAAATAATCAGGATTGAAATGATGAGAAAGAGTGGAACAAGTAAGGCGAGTAAAAAAATAGATACAAGTATGTCAAATATGCGTTTCTCTCGCGAAAAAAAATACGGTGAGATTTCAACAGCCAACATGCCGACATTGTAACCAGCAGACACATACTTGTCAGTGGTCAGATCGAAGCGCCTTTTTCTTTGGTATCAAATAGAAGCCTGTGAGGATGAATAGGAGTCCAGATCCGAATAGAGTAACGGTGAGGCCAGCAGAGCCTGAAACTGGGGTGTCTTGCGTGTTAGCGGGTAATGAACTTTCTCGAACGTCAGTTGGCGTAGGTGTCAAACTAGGCGTCTTGGTGGGTGTATTGGTTGGCGTCGTAGTTGTATTTATTTGGGCGAGCAGTGTCGGTGTGTTTGTAGGAATAGCGCCACCTATTCCAGATAGTGTTGGAGTTGGACTTTGAGTTGGCGTTGCGCTGTTGGTCGCGACTTCATTTCCTGAACTTGATGCTAGATTCGTGAGGTCATTTTCTAGGAGTGTGGATGGCGTGAGGCTAGACTCAAAAGAGTAACTGACGAGGCTGGGTGGTCTGAGGATATCGAGATTAGATTGTTGCAGCAGTACTTTTGAATCACTGGCGTTGAACCGTAAATTCAGCTGGCCAGAATCTGGGCTAGTAAATTTAAGCACACCTAAACTGATATTCGTTGATGTGGCACTAAATCCTTGAGTACCACTTGGTTTGAAACTAATAATAAGTAATTTACCTGTATCAGAATCAGTAATAGATATATCAGCAGGCAGAAAGTTTTGGAGTTGCTGAGGAAAAAACTGCAGATCACTCGGAATTTTCCCAGCAAAACTGATGGACAGTTCGATATCTGATAGCGTGATCGGAGTCGAAGTAAGGTCTAGGCTAAAATTAACTTGTTGCTCAGTGTTTCCTTTGAAAGTACCAGAGTCAGGTGAAACTGTCAGTTTTGCTGAGCCAGAGGACGTTGAGGCTTGTTGCCGATTGTCTACGTTTGTTTGAGTTAAATAGAGACCAGCACCGACGCCAATCAAAACTAATATAACAACTACGACCGAGAGCCCTAACAGTATTTTATTTCTTGAAGACGAAGGTTTGAGTCCCACATTTGGTGTTACCGGTGGAGTGTTTTTAATCGCTGGACTTGAAAGTACTGGTGACTCACTCAAGTTTGTTGTTGTCGTTGTTTTCTGGGGAATAAAAAAACCTCCAGGTGGGTTCTGTGGTGCTGCAGCGGGTGGAGTGGTCGGAGTTGATGTGGGCATGGGTAATTAGTGATTTTTGCAGTAAGGAATGTGCGTTTCTACCTGAATTGATCGATTTAAAAAGTGTATCGATCAATTCATCACTTTCGAATTGAAAGATACAAGACACCTCCAAATGATATCAGAAGAAGGCCAGCGACGAAAACAGCGAGTGTGTCTTCTGCTGATCCAGAGATTGGTTTTGGTGCGTTGGTAGCAGGAATAGTAATATCCGTATCGGTGGTAGGCGTTGGTGTCTTAGATGGAACTGTTGTGCTTGTTGGTTTAATAGTCACTGAAACTTTTATAGTTGGACTGGCCGAACCAGATGCACTGATAACTGGTTGAGCATTAGTCCCAGATTGTGGAGTAGAAGTTGGTTGAACTTGTGCAGGTGCTTGAGTAGCTGTGCTTGGCGCTGTTGTCGTTGCAGGTGCGTTATTCTCTCCCAATGTAATAGTTTTGACTGGAAACTGTGGTTGTCCTACTGTAGTGGTAAGTGTGGCAGTATCTTGAGGGGTTTTTCCTTGTACAAATACGAGCATCAATGTATTTGTTGTAATTGCTGGCGGAACGCCTCCATCAGTACCACGTAATTGAGAGAGAGGAATGGCCCAAGTCCCTGAAGACCGAACTAATGCAGACATTTCTGCCCCTTTATCCACTGTCACGTAGACAATACTGCCGTCTGCAGGATTGGAATCTTGCGTTAAGACTGTGCCGTAGATAGTTTGAGCTGCAGATTGGTTACTCGCTTTTTGAACGGTTTTAACTGTGTAAGGTTTTCCATTGTTATCAAATTGACCATTGGAACTCGTGCCAATCGTAAAGAAATAGTTTGTTCCCGACTGTAAATTACGCAGAGTAATGTGGTGTGTGTTATAGGTACCAACGTTGCCGGCAAGTTGATCACGATCATCACCTTCTCTGTTGGTGAGAGAGGTTGCAGAAGTCCCATACTTAACAAATGAAGCAGAGGAATCGTCTGTCAAAAAAGAAACAGTAAATGTTGTGTCAGTGATATTCGTAATTTTGACATTTTTCGGAGTAGTTTGAGGGGTTGCGCGCGGACTAAACAAGCCGGGTCCTGCGCCAATGAAAAAAACACCAGCTCCCAAAGCACCAAATAGGACAATGAGCCCTAAAATTGTAGGAATACGCTTGTTGAGCAGTGATTTTGTTTCCATAAAAAGAACGGAGACCTATTACAAACAGGTTCTTTGAAACTCTGTCATTAACTCTAAAGAATTCGTCTGAAATTTACAAGTAGTGCAAGAAAAATCGGGATGTTTTATAAGAGCAACTAACTCTAGAAATTTCCAGAATCTGTTGCTTGTGGTACGGCCTCGGTGGTGGCTGAAGGAATAGCAGAAGAGGAACTAATAACTAAAGCTGTTGCGGGAGTTTCTTGCACCACCCCATCCACAACTGACCCTGCGATCACCAACTTGCTGATTTTATCTTCACCGACGACTCGGTCATACAACGGAAAATTAGCGAGTTCTTGATCTGTAAACGCTCTTCTAGTTGCTAGTTCTTCTAATGATGTTTTATCAATGTTCGGATTCAAAGGTTCAGTGTGTTTTTGAATATCAATACTCACCTTAGTTTTTTGTTGAGAAAAGAAGATGCTAAATCCGATCCAAAAAGCAGCGGTAACAAGAGTAAACAACAAGATTCGAAACAGTGTTTCTCTGCGACGGAGTGCAGCGAGTGCTTGAAGGTAAAATGGTTTTGATGTATTTACGTTATTCATAGGGTAGGTTCTTGCGTATTGGTTGTTGGAACAGCATTCTTTTTGAGCACTTCTTTGCCATAGTAATGAGCTTGTACTGTGATTGTGGCTGTTAGAAAGTCGAGTGATTCACTCTTTTCGCCGTTAGCGATGCTTACGCTATCGATAGTTAATAAAGGTCTCTGTCTAGTCAATTGATCAGCAAAATCACGAATTTGTGCGTAACTTCCAGTGATAGATATCGTCAAATTAACAAGTTGTGGTTTTTTTCCACTGAAAGGTAGCTCGTCTACAGTGGAGATCGGCAGTCGTTGTACCTGTAGTGAGGTAATGCTGATTTGTAAATCGCTTGCAGTTTTTTCGATGATTTGTAAAATCTTTTGGAAAGATAAGTTGGTGGGAATGGTTTCATCGAACAAATAAAATTGATCTTGGAGCGTAAAGTATTGATTTTGAACAGTGGAAAGTGCAGCTACTTTTCTAGTTAATAGTTCAAGTGCTTTTTTCTTGTCATCGATTTCTTTGACGAGTTCAGTCATGGTGATGATAGTTGGTCTGATTGCGAATAAAGCAAAAAAGATGGTCGCTGCAATCGTGAAGAAAAGTTCAGTAGAAATTTGCGCTACCGGTTTTTGATAAAATTCCAACAAGAAGCGTTTCGCTTGTTGGACTTGCACAGCTGGATTTATTTTTTTTGGTTGTTCGGCCATATCAATTTACTGTGTTGCTGCATCCTGGGTTTTTAATTCACCGATTTGTGCGGAAATTTGAAAATCGTAGCCTTGCGTGCGAGAGTCTTTATTGGAAATATTATCGGAAACGGGATTTAAAAAATAGTTGCTTGCTTGAATGTTGAGAATGAATCGGTCAAGCGCTTGGCGAGAGTTCGCATGAGCATGAATTATGATTTTTTGAGAATTAATGTCAAGTTCCTGGTACTTGATTTCTTCTGGTGTAATCGCCGTGAGCTGCTCGAAAATTTCTTTCATTGGTTTTCCGACTTTAAGCTGGTTATAGTCAAGAATTTTTTTCTGCACATCACGCACGTTCTGCTCGAGGTCTCCGTAGGATTCAATGATTCGTTGTTGCTTAACAATTGAGCTATTGAGATCTGTGACTTGGCGATCGAGTTGGAAACGAGTCAGAAAACTGATGATAACCGTTAATTCAGTGAAGATGACTAAGTACCGGCCGACTGACAGCGCCCAAGTCGTAATTTTTCCCAGGAAACTTTCTAGGTAAGGATCTTTTGGTGCTAAGTTGATCCTGGTTTGATCGATGGTGAGTTTATTTTTTTTGGAAAACATGGGCAGAGTAATTATCGTTTCACCTATAGCATACTGATTCGCTTCACTGGATGCAAGAAAGGGGACTGAAATTTTCAGTTTACCATTTTCCCATTTTCAACGTGTAAAAATCTTAGGTATCTTACTGACTTGAAATATGGGCTCTTGCAGATTAAAGAGTTGGTCACATTGTCGTTTCACTGCTTTGTCCGGCAGCTTCGACCAGTTCTGGTGATTTAGACAAAATTGCTTTCCAATTTCCAAAAGTATCGAATATTCGAGAAATGATTGATAGCTCTCTAATGTCGAGCAAATAGGCAAATAAAATGTAGGTCAGCATGGCGATGGTGCTCACGCAGACGGTTAATCCGAGTAATTCAACAGTGTGTGTCGTGTCAAATACTAACTGGTCAAGGATGCGAAATGGCAACCACAAAAAGACTCCCATCAAAAAACTTGCGATGATAATTTTAATTTGAGGAAACCAGAAGCGTTTTTCGAGAATAAAAGGAATTTTACGATCCAAAAGAAGGAGTAGTAAGATCATTTCAAAAATAGTTGCGAATGATAATGTTGCTGCCAATCCTAGTAATCCCCATGAAGTGTAGAAGACAGAATAGTAGCTCATAGAAAGAAAGATCGCCGTGCTGGCCATCGAAGCCACTAACGGTGCTTTGGTATTGTGCAAAGCGTACAACGCGCGAATCAGGACATGGACCATAGCTTGTGCCGCAATAGACGTGGCCAAAACCGCTACAACTCGACCAGTCAAAACCGTAGCTGCCCAAGGAAATCCCTTACTACCCAGTGTTAAGCGCACAATTGGGATTCTTAGAATGAGGAGTAAAACTGAAGCGGGCATTGCAAAGAAAGAGATCTGATGCAAAGACTCATCCATGAGCTGGCGAAATGGTTCGGTATGTCCACTGTTCGACTCTTTAGATAAAAATGGCAGTGCAGCTTGTCCAATTGGTGCACCGAATAAACGGATTGGGAAAGTCATCAAAGATTGGGCAAGATTAATGATCACAATACTATTTGCAGCCAGATGTGTTGCAAAGAAAGTGAGAGCAAAAAGCTCTATCTGATCGACTGATACCGCAAGAGTACGCGGAGTCATGAGTCGGAACATTTCTCTCACACCGGGATGTTTCAGATCGATAGTTGGAAAGTACTGAAATCCAAGTTTGATTGCCAGAGGAATCTGTAGTGCGAAATGTAAAAATGCGCCGATGACTACACCAATAGCAGGAGCGTAAATACCCAGTGAATTATGAAAAAGCACCATGCCAATGATAATTCCAAAGTTGTAAACAATGGGGGTGATAGCAGGAATGATAAAACGTTTATATGACTGAATCGTCCCAGATAGGAAATTTGAAATTGCAAAAAAGAACTGCGCGAAAATCATGATTCGAGTTAATTGTGCAGACACCATGATCTGATTATCACTAAACCCACTTCCTGTCATGAACCGAGTAATAGGGACTGCAAAGATAAAAATCAGTGCAGAAAAAAATACAAAACAGAGCAGAATGACATTTAAAACGCTTGATGCCATCCGAAAAGCGCTCTCTTTTGATTGGTGTTCATATTTTGTGAAAACTGGGATATACGCTGCAGAGAGCGCACCAATGACAAGTAGCTGAAATACAAGTTCAGGTAACCGAAATGAAACGTAAAACGCGTCGATTAAAGGATTGCTACCATTTTGATAATAGTAGGCAATTAATACATACGTTCGTAAAAAACCGACAATTCCAGATACCAATGCTGCCGTTGTAATGATGACTGCTCCAGATAAGATACTCACCTGCTGCTTTTCGAGCCACTGATTGCCATAGGTGATAAATTTGGGAAGGTGAAGAGTCATAGGCAAGTTTTGAGGATAAAAGTCATGGAAACTATCCATGGATTATAGGTGCAACTATTCAATCTCTGAAGAGGGAAAAGTATTTTGACAATACGGCTCAAAGTTGAGATGATAGTAGAATGGAAAATCCCGCCCAATTGCCCACAAATGACCTTACTGCTCATTTTTCGGATGAACCAGTCCAAACTCCAATGATTTCAGTCCCACCTTCGCAACCGGTCGCGAAGACCCAATCCAAATCAAATGCACTTTATCTATTCATCGGTGTTTTGTTGCTGGTGGCCGTAGGTGCTGGGGGCTACGCATTAGGGCAGATGTATCCCATGACACCTAAGACTGTGAATCAGATTACGGTTTCCCCAACTGAAGTGCCTTTATCTCCTATGCCTACGATGACAATTGACCCATTGGGGGGGTGGAGATTGGTACAAAATTACAATTGGAGTTTTAAAGTGCCAAACGACTGGCATTATTTGCTGTGTGACTCAGGTGTAGCAAGCACCTTTGTGGGACCCTCTATTCTCGCTGACACAACTGTTAGTTGTGCTTTTGATACTGCCCCAGGCAGCATTTCTGTCCAAAAAGTCGCTGATCCTAAAGTTGTAACTATTCCAGATACAACGAGTACTAGTCCTGTCGTTCAAAACAGAAAAAATGTTACCGTTGCTGGATTTCCAGCAATCCAACAACAAGAAACAATCTCTGATGGACCAGGCTTGGGAAGCAAGATCGTTGTCTACATTACCAAGTCTGAAGAGTTATATATAGTGACATTAAGTGATTTAAAGTACCTCTTAGAGTTTGACCAAATTCTGTCTACTTTCAATTTCACTTATCAAACTTCAGTTGGCGAAGCGACTCCATCGGCGACTCCCGCTCTTTAGGTCGTCCCTGCCTTGTTGCCTTCCCCCGGTTTCTAGGGTAAAATAGCCTTTCTTTCGTATTAGTTTTTGGAGTTTTATGCCAATTTTAAAGAATGCTAAAAAAGCTCTTCGTGTGAGTAAACGTAAAGCTGAGCGAAATCAGGTCGTCAAGTCAAAAATGAAGACCATGATGGATAAAGCCAAGAAATCGATCACAGTCGACACCATTTCTGGTGCCTTTTCTGCGATTGATCGCGCTGCTCGTAAGCACTTGCTTCACCCAAACAAGGCTGCTCGTTTGAAATCTCAGTTGAGTAAAAAACTTGCTGGCGGAGATGCGAAACCTGAAGTAGCACCTAAAGCGAAATCAAAAGCAACAGCCAAGAAGTCTACCAAGTCTAAGAGTAAAAAAGCCAAGAAATAAGTGAGTGGATTGCATTAGTCATATCGAGTTTGACACTTCATTCGTTTATAATTCCTTGATACTGACTACTTCCGCCGAAGGCGGATAGTGCTACTAACACTGTTTTCATGCCTCAATCTCACATCCGTAATTTTTCTATCATTGCACACATCGATCACGGCAAAACGACGCTGACTGATCGATTGCTTCATGCTACAGGTACAGTCAGCGAGCGAGTACTCGAGGAAAGAATGATGGATAGTAATCCGATTGAAAAAGAGCGTGGGATTACAATTAAACTCGCTCCGGTGCGGATGAATTATCAAGCCAAGGATGGTCAACAGTATCAGTTAAATTTAATTGATACACCAGGGCATGTTGATTTTGGTTATGAAGTTTCGCGATCTTTAGCTGCTTGTGAAGGTGCGCTGCTCGTTGTTGATGCCACCCAGGGCATTCAAGCTCAGACTTTGTCTAACTACGAAAAAGCAAGACAGCTCGGTCTCACCATTATTCCAGTTTTAAACAAAATTGATTTGCCATCTTCAGATGTGGAAACCGTCATTCTTGATCTTATGGAGTTGTTCCATATTCAGGAAGAAGAAGTGATATTAGTTTCAGCAAAGACTGGTCTCAATATTGACACCCTTCTTGAAGCTATTGTTCAAAAAATCCCTGCTCCACAGGGTGACTCGGATCAGCCCCTGCGTGCCCTCATCTTTACGTCTAAGTACGATCAACACAAAGGTGTCATTGCATACAGTCGTGTGATCGACGGTGAACTCACTAAAGAGATGCTTCAATTCATGGTCACTAAAACATCTGCTCTTCCAGTCGAGATTGGTATTTTTTCACCACAAATGCAACCGATTCCCAGTTTAAAAACTGGTGAAGTCGGATACGTTGCGACTGGACTCAAAGATGTGACCAGCGTTCGGGTAGGTGACACGATCACATCTGCAAACCATCCTGCCTTTGATTCATTGCCAGGCTACAATGAGCCAAAACCAATGGTCTATATGGATTTTTACCCAATAGATGGTGATGATTATGTCTTATTACAAGATGCGATGGGAAAGCTCATTCTTGATGACTCGGCGTTGAAATATACCTCTACTCACTCTGTTGCATTAGGTAATGGTTTGCGGGTTGGTTTCCTTGGAATTTTACACAACGAAATTGTCAAAGAACGGCTTGAGCGTGAGTTTAATCTTGAACTTATCACGACGTCACCATCAGTGACATATCAGGTTGAATTAACGAATGGTACTCGACACGAAATTCACAATTCCGCTGATTTCCCAGATCCAAGTTTGATCAAAACCATTTTTGAACCCATGACAAAAATGACAATTTTTACGCCTAAAGAGTATTACGGAAACATCTTAGTTTTAACTGAAGAGTTTCGTGGCACATTACTTGAAGTACAAAACATAGGTGCTCGTGTTCAGATGGTCTACACTTTGCCGTTGGCTGAGTTAATCATCAACTTTCATGATCAATTAAAATCTGCCAGTCAGGGATTTGCTAGTATGGAGTATGAAGTGAGCACTTTCGACCCAGTCGATGCAGTGAAACTTGATATCATGATTCAAGGCGAGCACATCGAAGCACTTTCACAAGTGGTAGTGCGTGATAAAGCGGAGTTTATAGGGAGAAAGTTAGTTAAGAAATTAAAAGAAGTTGTCCCACGACAAAACTTTGAAGTGCCGATTCAAGCTGCTATTGGTGGCAAGATCGTAGCACGCGAAACAATCAAAGCATATCGCAAAGATGTCACAGCAAAATTGTATGGTGGTGATATCACTCGTCGAAAAAAGCTGTTAGAGAAACAAAAAAAGGGTAAAAAACGAATGAAAGAAATTGGAAAAGTGATGTTAAATCAGGAAGCATTTTTGGCAGTCTTAGAACGCTAAAAAGAAGAATAGCGACATGACTAGAAGCACTTCAAAAGTTGTGAATTTGTAAAATCGAAAATTTCCTCAATATGTTATACTACCTTCATGCCAGATGTGTATGTTGCGCCAAAAAAACCAGTAGCTAAGACTGAGGTCCAACCAGAGTCGGAAGCTGAAACACCACGCCGTTCTCGTCGAGGTGAACTTCGCGATATTACTGAATTTTCGCAAGTTTTACGTGATACACCTCGGTGTACTAATCCCTATGTAGCGTTTTCCCCTAGACCTCTTCAAGTCAGTTTTGAATCACAAGCAGAAGAAGAGCGAATCGTGCTATTTGTGCGTAGACATTTCGCTACGCAAATTTGGTGGATACTTGTCGCGATAATCCTTGCACTTTTACCTATCATTTTGTCTTTTGTGCCATTGTTGGACTTTTTTCCTGAGCGATTCCACTTAGTGTTTTTGGCTGGTTGGTACACGTTCATTTTTGGTTTTGCATTGGAGAGTTTTTTATTGTGGTTTTTTAATGTAAATATTCTTACCGATGAGAGAGTTGTTGATATTGATTTTTATTCGATGCTCTACAAGAAATTATCTACGGCGCAAATAGATCGAATTGAAGATGTTACGAGTACGACAGGTGGGTTTTTGGGTTCGTTACTCGATTATGGAACCGTCGATATTCAAACCGCCGCGAACAGTCGAGAACTGAGTTTTGAACAAGTGCCAAATCCTGAGAAAATTGTGCAGATTTTAAATGAACTCATTATGGAAGAAGAACGTGAACAACTTGAAGGGAGAATTCGGTGAATACAAACGTCCCTTTCGATCAGCTTCTTCTACCTTTCCTAAACGTTTCAACAGGTGTCACTCTTTTCTGGGATGTGATTGGACTCATGTTGTTGATTGGCTTTTTTGTTTATGCACTTTTCGCCTTGATCGTAATTCGTCAAGTCTTCTTAATGGCATCCACTTTTAAAACGACTGCGGGGATAGTACTCAAAATGTTCTCATTTGTACATTTTTTCTTTGCAGTCAGCATGATCATTTTTGCCTTTATCGTACTTTTTTAAGATGGCTCAGTTACGCACTACATCATTTGTTGGTCAATCCAGTACTCTTGCTGCAGCTCAAACTGCTTCAGGGTTAGATCATTGTGTAGCGTTTGCGATCTCTGGACCTGATGCTCAACAAATTTCTAAAGACATTCAAGCAAAATTTCAGCACACTGATGTTGATTCTCCGACGTCTTTTTTATCATTGATCGAACGTGCAAAAGAGCAGTGGAGTGAATTGTATGGGGAGCTGGCAGCTGTGTTTGTCTTTGAAGAAAAAATGTACTTGTTAGTAATGAACGGTGAGATTTGGTTAAAACGGGGCGAAAAATTCGGACGAGTTTTGAAAAGTAGTGAGGAATTAAAAGTAGTTGAAGGTCGCGTTCAGGATCAAGATAACTATCTTGTGCTGACTCAATCTACCTCTGTTGCCCTTTCACCACTTTTTGCACAAGTTACTGAAGGCAAACTGCATTTTTCAGATATCCAATTGCATATTCAATCACACATTAATTCATCTGGTTTATCTGACCGCTGCGTAGTGAGTGTTGTTGAAGTTGTTGCTGAGCCAATGAACGTACAACCAGACACTCCAGCTGTTACCCCAACTGTACCTCAAGTTTCTTGGTCAGTTAAGCTAAAAAAATATCTTTACATTCTCAAAAAAATATCAAGAAAAGCGATCCTGCTAAGCCGCGAAGGTGTGCGACAGATACCTCCTGCAATTGCCCAACTACGTCAACTTAAAAATCGACAATGGACTAAAGATCAACGGAGAAAAATTGCAGTTGCGTTGCTCTCAGTTTGTGCCATTGGTTTTGTTCTCATTGGATTCTTAGTATTTCGATCAGTTCAAATACATCAAGGGCAAGTATTCCTTCAACCTTTCCAACAAAGACTGGAGCTGCTTTCGCAGCTGGCCAACACGGATACTGTTGCTGCTCGAGATCAAGTACTCGTTTTACAAAAGGAATTTGAGTCTCAACAGACAGGATTAAAAGGTAATCTTTTTGTAAAAGGTTCACTCACTGCGTTTTCATCTCAAGTTTCATCATTTGTTAAAGATGTATCTGGGAAAGTGGAGCTTCAAACGTTACCCATTTTTTATGATTTCCGGTTAGTTCGTGCTGATTTCATCGCTGCCAAAGCTGACACTGATCAAAATTCCGCTGTGTTTCTAGATTTGGAAAAACAAGTGGCCATTTCGTTAATGTTGGATACAAAACAACAGACCCTACTGCCTATTGGTCAGTATCCCACCTTAAAAGATTTGAGTTTTTCAACTGATCAGCTTTTTGTGCTCGCTGATGGTGTGTATAAATTCCCGATTGATTCCAAGAAAGCAGCCGAGAAAATTATTCCTGAAGGAGATTCAAATAGAGAAGGTCAGTTCGTGCGAGTGTTTGGTGATTACATCTATGTTTTTAATGCGGAGAAAAGAAATTTATTTCGTTACTCAGTTGCGAAAGACGGTGATGAAGCTCCTCAACCCATTGGTTGGTTCCAAGATAAAAAAGATTTGGACTTTCCAAGCATTAGTTCATTCGCGATCGATGGAGATGTATGGTTAGGTACTCAACAAGGTCAAATACTCCGATATCAACGTGGAAATCCCGCTGCTTTTAGTGTGCAAGGTTTGCAGGATCCTTTTTCGTCCATGGTAAAAGTGTATACCAAAGAAAATCTCGACTCACTTTTTGTGCTTGAATCTGGTAAGAACCGCGTTGTTCGTTTATCGAAAGATGGTGTGTTTGTGCGTCAGATTCAAAGTCCATCACTCGGAGCAGCAACCGATATCATTTTTTCCCCAACCACAAACAAAGCTTATGCATTGGCTGGCAGTCTTGTCTATGAACTAGAGCTTTAAGAGATCATAGAGATTTTGTGTAACTGCGATGTGCGAATCAAGCGCATGCGATATAATCACCTCATGATTCTGATCGAATACCGAAAAGCCCGAGCTGAGTACGAAATTATAGAAACCTATCAAGCAGGTATCGTTTTGTCGGGTGCAGAGGTTAAAAGTATTCGTAACAAGAATGGAAGTTTGCACGGTAGTTTTGTCAAACCAGTTGGTAATGAACTCTTCTTGGTGGGTGCCCAAATTTCACCGTATAAATTCTCCGATAATAAAGAGTATGACCCTAAGCGATCTCGAAAATTGCTGCTCAGAAAAAGAGAGATTTTTGCATTGATTGAAGCGTCTAGTCTCAAAGGAAAAGCTTTAATTCCGTTATCATTCGAGTTAGCTCACAATCAAATAAAGTTAAATTTCGCCATAGCTAAAGGAAAGAAACTTTACGATCGACGTAAAGAGTTGAAGGAACGAGATATTAAAAGAGAAACAGCCCGAGATTTAAAACGAGGCAAAGCATGGTAGAGAGAGAAAAAAGGGTATATAAGTAATTAGATATGGCAAAATGTACCTTTAAAGTTTCAATCGTTGGTGGTGGTCATGTAGGTGTCACGGCGGCGTATGCATTGCTGCTTGATGGGCTGGCGACAGATATCGTATTGGTGTCTCGTGACGTTAACAAATTGATTGGTGAGCAGTTGGATTTGGAACATTCGATTCCATTCTTACAATCTACTGAGATTACTGCGACTGATGATTATGGTTTGATTGCCGGTTCTCAATTTGTGGTAGTCACAGCAGGTGTCGCGCAACAAGTGGGTGAGACTAGACTCGATTTAGTTCAGAAAAATTTAGCAATTATTGAAGAGATTATTCCCAAAATTGTAGCTGCAGCTCCGCTTGCGACAATTGTAATTGTGGCTAATCCTGTCGATATTTTAACCTATCGAGCTGTAGAGCTTGCGAGACTTCCTGAAGGGCAAGTTTTTGGTACTGGCACCATGCTTGATACAGCGCGTTTTCGATTTCATTTGTCTGAATTATTAAATGTGAGTGCCCGCAGTATTCATGCTTATATTCTTGGTGAGCATGGAGAGAGTTCTTTTCCAGTTTTATCTTCTGCCAGCGTAGGTGGGCAACTCTTGAGCACTTTTCCAGAATATTCTCCGGAAAAAGCTATGCAAGCCTTTCAATCTGCTCGTTCTGCTGCGGCTAAAATTATCGAAGCCAAAGGTTCGACTTACTATGCAATTGCAACAGTAATTCGTAAAATTTCTCACGTCATTTTTAATGACGCCAAGACCGTTCTACCAGCATCAGTACCAGTGCAAGATTTCTATGGAGTGTCACAAGTTTCACTGAGCATTCCATGTATTATCGGTGCTCGAGGGGTAGAACGACAATTAAGGCTATCACTAAACGAATCAGAACAAGACAATTTAAGGAAATCGGCAGATGTTCTCAAAAAATATTTGTGAGTTTCCAGAATGTTATAACTTTTTGCAGTTGATTTTTCACTCTGAATTTCCCATAATGAGTAAAGAGATATTTGAAAGGAATTTATGCTGCCCAAATCAATGACGCTGTTAATAGCTGTGACTGTGATTTTTGTTGGTGTGATATTGTTATTAGGAAACATGGGTGTGATTCCCAATAGTGTGATGGCGATCTGGCCTGTCGTGTTGGTAGTCGCTGGATTGGTGGGATTGATTTGTGTTGATCCTGAAAAGAGAAAACTTATTCCTCATGGCCGTTCATCAAAGAAAAAGAAATAATCTGTTCTCTAGATTTTCCCAATTGAATTGTTTATCATCTTGGCATTAGACTTCTAGTGAGATAAGGAAATTATGTCTGTATTTCGTATCGCAATGGATGGACCAGTCGCTGCCGGTAAAGGTACAGTGGCTCGTTTAGTAGCAAATAGATTGAATTTTTTGTATGTCGATACGGGTGCGATGTACCGAATGGTAGCCTACCTTGCTCTAGAGGCGAAAGTGAATTTAGAAGATGAAGTGGCGTTGTGTAAACTCATTGAAAAAAGCACGATGGACATGCAGAATCCCACCGAAGCAGAGAAGGATGGTAGATTGACTACGGTCATCCTTAATGGAGAAGATGTGTCTTGGAAGATACGGACAGAGCAAATCAGTGTTGGAGCTTCAAAAGTTGCCCAGTTTCCCAAAGTTCGTGCCGCGTTAGTCAAACAACAGCAGAAAATTGCTCAAACCCAGAGTGTAGTGATGGAAGGCAGAGATATTACTTTTAGAGTATTACCAGAGGCAGAGTTAAAAGTTTTCCTGACGGCATCAGATATTGTTCGAGCGAAACGGCGATATCAAGAGTTGCAGACTCGTGGTCAGGATGTGGAGTTTGAATCAGTCTACAAAGATTTATTAGAAAGAGACCAGAGAGATATGCAAAGAGAAGTTGATCCTCTGCATATTACGTCTGACGCTTGGGTATTAGATACCAGCGATTTAGAAATTGAAAAAGTAGTTGATTCTATTGAAGCGAGAGTCAAAGTTACTCGAGAACATTTGACGAGACAAAAATGAAGCACCTGTCACATTCGAGTTCAGAAAAACCGGTTAAAGTGAAGATGCACGATAATGATCTCCTTGAAAAAGAGCCGAAAAAGAAAAGAGAAACAAAGGAAGAGAAAGAAAAAAAAGGTCGGTATTGGGGTGTTATTTTACTGCTACTGACCGTTATCGCTGCAATAATACTTCGTTTTCTTCAAAAATAGACCAAATTCCCGTTTTATTGAGGGTTTGGTGTATCCAAATTAATTTCTGTCGGATTTTTAGAATCTTTTTGTTCTTTGGGTTTAAACTGTTCTGGAGAGCAAGCTTTCTGAGGTTCTGTTCCAGGGATAAAGTACTCTTCTTTGACATTAGGACAACCACCACAAGGCAAGGTACCAGTTTTGACGCAGACGGCTACTTTTTTCAAATCTGAAGGGAGACTAAAGGTGTTTGGTGAATCTGAGTTTAATTGGGTTCTCATAATTTTATTCCACATTGGTGAAGCACCAGTAATTCCTGAAGCCACATAACTCATTGGTGTGCCATCGTTGTTGCCGACCCAGGTTGCAACGAGTCGATCGGTCGTATAGCCGATCGTCCAGTTATCCTTTAGGTTGTTTGTTGTGCCAGTTTTAACGGCGACTTGCTGTCCTGGAATGTTTAAAACTGAGTTGAGACCGAATGCAGATGAACGGGCATTGTTATCAGAGAGCATGTCAGTGATTTGATAAGCTACTCGAGGGTCTAATGTTCGCTTTCTTGCACATTTACTGGCATCTCTTACACATTCATTCTCGTATAGAACGTTTCCTTTGGAATCTTTAACTAATAAAAGTGGATTGAGAGGCACGGTATACCCCATGTTCGCAAATGTTCCGTACATCTGGGCCATATCTGTCATATAGACTTCACCGCCGCCCAATGTTAACGAAAGGCCGAAACGACTTCGATCTTGCCAAGTACTAATACCCATTTCCTGAGCTTTATCAATCATTCTGTTGATACCAATTGCGTTTAGTGTTTTGACAGCAGGAATGTTGTAGGAACTTGCTAATGCTTGGCGTACAGTGACAGCGCCATGAAATTTCCCATCATAGTTTTTTGGTGAATATGGAGCACTGCCTGGAATTTGGAAAGTGATTGGCTCATCAGCAATTGTAGTTGACGGTGTGTATCCATTTTCGAGTGCTATAGCGTAGGTAAGGGGTTTGATGGAAGACCCAGGTTGTCTGAGTCGGTCAGTTAAGTTGACTTGGCCGTCATTTTTCAGATCAAAGTAATCAATACTTCCTACCATGGCGAGGATTTCACCGTCACTAGGTTGGGTAAGTAAGGCTGCACCATTGGTAATGTGAAATTTCTTGATGTCTTTGACTTCGTTCGTGACGATTTCTTGTGCTTGGTTTTGTGTGTCGAGATCAAGGGTTGTGTAGACCTCTAATCCACCTTGCGACACCATAGCCTCGCCAAATTTTTCAGCCAAAAGTGAGCGGACATACATCACGAAGTGAGGCGCTTCAATTCTATTACGATTCTCCACGAGCTTTATTGGTTCAGCCATCGCTTTTTGAGATTGTTCAGGAGTGATATAGCCTTCTTTAACCATGCGAGCCAGGACTTCATGTTGGCGATCAATGGCGAGTTCAGGAGTAGAACTGAATGGTGAATAGGCTGTTGGCGAAGCGGGAATACCGGCCAAGAGGGCTGCTTCTGCGAGTGTCAAATCTTTAGCATGTTTACCTAAATATTTTTCGGATGCTTCTTCGATTCCGTATGTCGAACCTCCGTATGGAATTTGATTAAAATACATCTCCAGAATCTCATTTTTCTCATAATTGGCATCTACAGCAATTGCCAAAAATAACTCTCTGATCTTGCGGCGGAATTTTTTTTCTGAAGTAAGGAGAGTATTTTTGACAAGCTGCTGAGTAATAGTAGAACCACCTTGGACTTTATCTTCTGTTAAATTGATTTTGGCTGCTCTCAAGATTCCTTTGATTGAGAATCCAGCATGGCTGTAGAAGCCGGCATCCTCGATGGCCAACGTAGCTTGGATAACCTGAGGAGGAAGGTCGCTTAGTTTAATCAATCTTCTATTTTCGTCTTTATAAATGCTGTACAGCTCTTTGCCTGTTCGGTCATAGATTTTGGTGGTCAGAATTTGATCACGGTTAGTTAACTCTTTGGGTGAGGGCAGATCTTTAAAGATATAAATGTATCCCCACCAACTTAGTCCAGACAATATCAACAGAAAAACTGACGAAACTGCCAAGAAACGAAGGAGAGGTCGTCTGGGTAGGAGCCGGAAAGGAAGCAGGACAATTTTTTCTAAGAGCCAAAACGGCGTAAGTACACTTTTAATGAAAAACACACCGACATTTTTCAAGAAGATGAGCAGTGGCCAGGCTTTTTTAACTCTTACTTTTGTTGATGAAAGTGACTGCAACTGCTTGGTTATTTTCTGAGTGAAAGATGGACTGAAAAGGTATGTATATGTAGCGGATAGACGATTGAGGACAAGGTGAAGTGCTGGTCTAAATGTGAGCTCTATTTTGAGAAGGAGCGTTAAATATGCGATCCAACAAAACGCAACTGCGTAGTAAGCTGGCCTTCCAACAGTTTGAAAATATTCTATAACTCTTCGTGTTTTCATCGGCTGGATTATATAGAGGAAATTTAGGAAAGGAAAGCAGCGAAGTTGAGAAATCTTTCGTAAATAGAATTGATTTAATCACCACTTTAATTAAGGAAAGTATTTCGAGGAGAGTTACGACTTCTTACGTTTGAGGAGGAAGAATGCAAAAAGGATGGCACAAGAGATAGCTAAAGTAAGCAATAACACTTCAACAAGAAAGATAAAAGAAGGAAAGTAGGCTTCTATTTCAAGTTATTTACGGAGCTGGAGTCGGAGTGGGTTGACCAGGTTGTCCTACTTGTTCATTAGGATCGTTTGGATTAAAGGCTGATGGGTCAAAATTGCCAGGTATGGAGTATCTTTCGTACTGTACTTTGCCTTTGTCATCGACGGTTCGAGTACAATCCAAACAATAGTCTGTAGTGAATGGGTCTGACAAAACAGTGTGACGTTGGAGCTGGAGATCTAGGCCTTCCCAAGATTGACCGAAAGTTGGTGGCAAGCCTGTCGTAGGGTCAATCCAAATTTCTTTGGAAATGTTTTCAATGGCAGTTGGTTCGGTTCCTTCCCAGAAATACTCAGTTCTAGTGGAACAAGGACTCTCAAGATTGGGAAGTAAGCCACTCATAGTACACACTTGTGCTGCAACCACATCCCCTGGTTGAACTGGTGGGAGAGGTTTTTGATCTTTCAATACGTACGTCATAATATCGTTCCAAATGGGAGCTGCCCCAGTGACGCCGGACACCAAGTTTTGATTCATGGATGTGTTGTCATTATTGCCAACCCAAGTGATCGTTAAAAATTCTGGAGTAAAGCCAACTGTCCAGTTATCTTTAATGTTATTTGTCGTACCCGTTTTGACACTGACTACTTGATCTTTAATAATCAACTTTGAGTTAGAGCCGAATGCGCCCGTACGAGCATTATTATCAAGCATAATATGACTAATCAAGTAACTGGGTGCCCGGTGAATAGCTCGGGTCAAATCGTCAAGCTCCTCAATCGATTCATCATCAGTCATCTGCTGTAAGTCCACTTTCCGTTTTGCCACGCTATTATCTTCCAACACTTTTCCCTGATAATCTTTTACTTCTAAAATAGAAAGCAAAGGAACATGAACGCCTTGATTAGCAATAGTGCCATATGCTTCGGCCATTTCACTCATGCGAACCTCTCCCGCGCCTAGTCCGAGTGAAATTCCATAATTACTTGCATCGCCCCATGTAGTAATTCCAAACCTCTTGGCCATGTCGATAAAATGAGCCACGCCATTGATATACAGCGTTTTGACAGCAGGAATGTTGTACGAATTGCCGATGGCAAAGCGTTGCTGAACCGGTCCATGGAAACTATGATCATAGTTTTGAGGACAATACAAAGCTTGGCCTGCATTCACGAAGCAAGTTGGAATGTCTAAAATCATTGTCGCTGGGGTTTGTTTTCGATCTTCAAAAGAGACGGCTAAATCAATTGGTTTGATTGATGAACCTGGTTGACGTTGCTCAATTGTTACATTGACTTGACCGTCCGAAGTTGCATCAAAATAATCCTTTGACCCAATCATAGATAAAATTTCACCTGTATCTGGTTTGGTGATCATGGCTGCGCCATTGGAAACCTTAGCCCTGGCCAATTTATCGACTTCTGCAGAGAGAGAGGCTTGCGCTACTTCTTGTAAGCCGAGATCTAAACTTGTTCTGACACGCAGTCCGCCTTTTTCGACCACATCCTCTCCGTATTTTTGAATCAATTGATCTTTGACATAGAAAACAAAATGAGGTGCTTTAATATTTGTTCGTGATAAAGCAAAGTGAAGTTCTTCGGTATTCGCGTGAGTTTCCTGTTCTGTCGTGATGTAACCATCTTCGCGCATTCTGCGTAACACTTCTGCTTGGCGGTTCCTTGAGTTTTTAGGATCACTTTGGAATGGAGAATAACGGGAAGGAGCTTGAGGAAGACCTGCTAGTAAAGCTGCTTCCCCAATCGTTAAGTCTTTGGCACTCTTATTAAAATACGCCTTTGAAGCTGCTTCAACTCCGTAGGAAGTTCCACCATATGGAATGTCATTTAAATACATCTCCAGAATTTGATCTTTAGAATACAAGGCTTCGGTCGCAACAGTCAGGATTGCTTCTTTGATTTTACGTTTTAAAGTACGGTCTTTAGTCAGTAACACATTTTTAACAAGTTGCTGTGTAATAGTGGAACCACCTTGCAAAGACTGATTAAAGAAAGTATTGCGAACAGCCCGAATCATGCCCAGAAAATCAAAACCAAAATGTTTATAAAAACTTTTATCTTCAATTGAAATTGACGCTTGGTACACGTACGGTGGTAAGTCCTTGAGCTTGATTGGGGTGCGGTTTTCGTCCGCAAAAATTTGATACAGCAAGGTGCCATTTCGATCATAAATCTCACTACTGACTGCAAAGCTATTTGGAGAGTTCAAATTTTTGGGAGAAGGCAGGTCTTTAAAGATAGAGTATAAGAAGAAGACCAGAGCCAACATCACTGCTACTGTCATTCCCACTGTAAATAATTTCACTCCTTTAGGAATCCGTTTCCAAAGGATTCTTTTTTTAGGAACTGACTTTTTATGTTTCTTGGTTTTTGGTTTTAATTTACTAAACATACAAAAAACCTTCCGAAAAAGGTACCTACTGATTATAGCTTTTTTGAAGGCAAATGTGCAGGAGAGGAGGATTGTGCTCGTACTTGATGTTCTTTCGATTTATTTTCTCGATCACATATGCTATCATAACCTCTTGTTTTTGTTTTTCTTCTCAAATTAAATGAACGGGAGACCTATGTTCGTTTCTATCATCAATGATTGTAATGATCAAAATGCGATGAATCGACAAGCTACTCGAGTAGCTAGTTTATTTGGTGCATCTGTTTCGACCTTAGGTGTCAGTGATTTTGGTACCCTGGGCAGTGGTGAGATTGAAGCCGCTGGGAATTTAATCGACACACTGGATGCTAGTAATAGTAGTGAAGGCGTCATTCTTGTCAATGTCGCAAATCGACATGGTAAAGGCAAAAAGTGGCCAAATGGTACTCCATTTTGTTACTTTTATTACAAAAAGACACTCATTATCTCGACGATTGATGGGTACAGTCTATCGTTAATCAAGAAAATGAAATTGGTTGACTCTGTCCAATTAATGGATATTCCAACTGTTATTGACGCTATGATCGAGCAAGGTCATTTTGATAAGACCTACCGTAGACTAGTCGTTGATAGCCAATTTAGAAGCTATGAATTCATTCCTCGAGTGGCCAAGTGGTTATTCGATGGAATAGCAATTCCTAGTGAAACGCTCTCAATAGATCAAATTGAGGATATGCCCGATTGTATTTGGTGGGTGGATAATTTTGGTAACTGTGTCACTTCACTCTTCCCTGAAGATGTCGGTCATGAAGCCGGTAAGAAGATTCAGACGCAGTTTGGAGAAGTTATGTGCTATCAACGGTTAAAAGATGTTCCTAACGGAGAGACTGGTTTGATAGTGGGAAGCTCTGGTATAGAAAATAGAAGATTTTTAGGTTTTGTGATTCAAGGAAAAAGTGCTGCGGCGAAGTACAATATTAAAACCGGCATGCCGTTTTTAAAATAACATTCGAATCATGACCATCCAAAATGTCACCTCATCTGCTTGGTTTGGGTCTTTAGAGCCAGATCAACAGCGTCAAATTTTACTTTCCCTTGAGTTGTTAGAGCGCGAAAAAAAATTATCATCCAGTTTTCCTGATTATTCTTTTGTACTTTTCCCCATGTCTAAAGCATATGAGGGATTTCTGAAGAAATTTCTGTTTAGCATGGGGTTAATTACAGATGAAGTGTATCGTGGTCGGCATTTTCGGATTGGTCGGGCGTTAAACCCTGATATTCCTCTCAATCAGCGTGATCAGTGGTGGTTATATGATAACGTAGAAAAGTCATGTGGTCCCAAATTGTCCCGAAAGTTGTGGCAAGCATGGATTGAGTGTCGTAATCATGTTTTTCATTATTTCCCAGGTGACTTGAATGAATTGAGTTTGCAAAAAATTGAACAAAAGCTGCAGATGCTTATCGAGCTATTTGAGTCTGCTTGGCAGTGTGAAATAAAAAATAAGTCAAACAAAGATTAATACTAATAAAATGTTCGCTAAGGCATGGTGACTGACGATTACCAGAATCTGCGAACTGACCTGCTTGAATAAAAAGTCTATCTCGCAAGTCAAGGAGTTGTATGACATCCATCTATCACAACATTACCGTCTCGGGTCTGCCTGGGTCTGGTTCAACAACATTGTTGCGAAAATTGAAAGAAGAGTTGCAGTTCGATGGTTGGAAAGGGTTTAGTGGGGGTGAGTTCATGCGTGAGTATGCCAAGGAAAAAGGCTTATTTCAAGAAAAAGGTGGAGTTCATCACGACTCTCGACATTATGAAGACGATTTTGATCGGAAAGTCGATTTTGGTATGAGAGAGAAATTGGAAAAAGAAGAGAAGTGGATTTTAGAGTCTTGGTTGTCTGGTTTTTTGGGACAAGGTGTTCCTAAAGTATTAAAAGTACTCATGATTTGTAGCGATGAAGCAGTTAAAATTGATCGTGTGGTGAACAGAGATGGCATTACCGTTCAAGAGGCTAAAGACAATATGCATGCTCGCTACCAAGCAAATTTGACTAAATGGTCAAGAATGTATGCAAAAGAGTGGAAAGAATGGGTAGTGGCAAAAAACCTTATGTCAAAAGATGCTGAAATCGATTTTTGGAATCCTAAATTATATGATTTAGTGATTGATACGTACTCACACAATAAACAAGACAGTTTGCAGATGGTGCTCGATAAATTACAAATTCCTTCTTGACTTAAAGTCGCTGTTTCTCCAGGATAGTAGTAACCTGTATATGTCTGGTTAGTTTTTCTATGCCAAATGTTCAAGACGTTTCACTAGCCTTACAAAAAAAAGCGTCTCCTACTCATCGTTACTTTATCCATGTTTTAGCTGTTTTGTTTTTAATTTGGTCGCTGTATCGATATTTATTTGTTGGTATACCTGTAGTGATTGATGAAACGATTGGAAAATTGATTTTTTTCGCATTGCCCGTTTGGTTGTATGTCATTTTGACTCAGGCTCCGTTATTGTATGAGGAACTCAATCCTAAAATTTTGGTTCGCGGAGTGTTCCTCGGCATACTTTTTGGAGGTCTGTTTGGTTTTGTGAGTACTGCGGCGACTTGGTCAGGACAGAGTCGCGTTATTATTGCACCCTTATTTCTTTCATTTAGTTTTTGGTGGCAGTTCTTTTTAGGAGTATTAACAGCTTTTTGGGAAAGCATTTTTTTCTTTGGCTGGATTTTCACGACGACTCGTTTGGCTTTTCCTCGATGGAGATTTCTGAAAGTGTGTCTTTTTAATATGTTAGCATTTGTGTTGTTTCACATTCCCAACGTTCTGATTCGCTTTAATACGAGTTGGAACTTGTCTTTCTCTGCTTACTTTTTTTCACAACTCTTTTTGCTTGCAGCTTTTGCGGTGGGGCAGAGTTTACTCTTTTACCGCTATCGTAATTTGTACCTCTTGACTGTTACTCACGCGATATGGGGGATAATGTTATTAGTATTTGGCAAGATGTGATAAGATACATAAATCTTCCCAAATATGACCAAAACTGCGCCAAATCCAGTCCTCATGTCATTGCTCCTAGTTTTTGCATTTAGTGTATTAGGTGTCTCTCTCATTAGTGCCAGTATTGGAAACTCTGCTTTGACTGATACGCCATTCTCCTCGAGGAAAATTCGCTTCTCATCGCAAAATTTACCTGGAACTATTTTTTATCCATTTACTGTCGTTCGAGACAAAGTTGCTTTGTTGTTGATGAGTACTGCGGACCAATGCCTGCAGCGCCTACAGCTGGCGAGTCAACGCCTGAGTCAAGCAGGTCATCTAATCGAGTTGGGTGATACTGAGTTGGCACTGGAGACTATGGTAAAAGGGCAGCGCTATATTACCGAGGCAACGAGCCAGTGTCAGCAGAACCAACTTTCGATTCAGTATCAAGAGAGTGTTCGGACGACAATTACTCAGTATCAGCAGAAATTACAAGAAATGAAGCAGTTCTATCCAGATACAGACCGGGCAGTCATCGATCAGCTCATCTCCGAAAACAACGCATTGCTGTTGCATCTCACCGCGAAATAAAACTCCTCAAATTGATCCACTTTGATTTTAAAGAATGTATTGACGCTTTCCGTGTCTGAGTGGTTTACTAATACTCCCGAATAAAGAGGGAATCACACAATCAGTTGTATGTGCAGGGAGACAAAATTACAGTATATTGTGTATAGGTAAAATAAAGGTGAGTGGCTTATTCTATGAAGTGTCCGTATTGTGCAAATGCTGGTTCATCAGTATTGGATTCTCGTGATTCAGAAGACGGGAGTGTAATTCGTCGTCGCCGCCAATGTGATAAATGCCATAAACGATGGACGACGTATGAGCGAACTGAGGGAGTAGATTTATGGGTGATCAAAAAAGAAGGTGAGAGAGAGCAGTTTGATCGAGAAAAGTTGCGACGAGGTATCGTAAAAGCGACTTGGAAGCGACCAGTTTCGATGTCGAGTGTCGAAGAGCTCATTGATGAAGTCGAACGGAAATTGCGTTTGCGTAAAACGCCTGAGATTAAGAGTTGGGAAATTGGGAACTTGGTAATCAATCGGTTACGGAAGCTCGATCCATTATCTTACTTACTGTTTGCAAGTGTGTATCGAGACTTTGACAGTTTGGAAGATTTTGAAAGTGAGTTGGAAAAGTTGAAGCATCCGGAAATTGAAAATGAGAAAGAGTAAGAGAGTTTTTAACATAGTTATTCATAGCAGTTTATATATTGAAAGGTTTGTATGACTCCCACTGCCGTAGCGAAATTGCCAAAAAGGAAGATGAAGTTTATTGACCGGAAACTCGATGGTGGGATGGGTATGGCTGTGGCCAAGCGCACCTATTTGCGACGTGTCACTGATGCAAAGAGTAATCGAGAGCGTTGGGAGACCTGGGCAGAAGTTGCGGATCGAGTTGCCATGGGAAATTCATTGTTGGCAAAAAAAGACCCTAAACATCAAAAGGCTGAGTATGAAGTGTTGAAAAAACATATCAGTAATGGTTCTGTGTTGATGTCTGGTCGTCATTTACAGCATGGAGACGAAACGCAACCCACGCGTAACATGGAGGTTTTTACTAATTGTTCCACAGCATCTTCATCCTACATTTTGTTCTACTTGCTCATGAATGGTTCTGGAGTTGGTCGGCCTTACGATGATGATATGTGTGTCGTGAACTGGGATAATATGCCTAATATCCGTTGTGTCATTGCTGACGATCATGCTGATTTTGTGTGGGGCTTTGACGAGAGTGTTCGGGATGCCAAACACAAGTATGGCGAAGAAGACGGAATTCATTGGTTTGAAGTACCAGATAGTCGAGAAGGGTGGTCGCAAGCTATTGAGATGATGGAAGTAATGGCATACGAAAAGAAACATAAGGACGATATTTTAATTTTAGATTTTTCTAAAGTTCGTCCTAAAGGTGCTCCAATCAAAGGAATGCAAAACCGACCATCCTCTGGTCCCAAACCGTTAATGAATGCAATTGAAAAATTGGCGACGATCAAAGGCGCTGGACTTTCTCCTTGGAAACAAGCGATTTTTGTTGATCATTATTTAGCAGAATGTGTATTAGTAGGTGGAGCTCGTCGCAGTGCACGTATTGCTACCAAAGTGTGGACTGACCCAGAAATCTTTGACTTTATTAACATTAAACGCGGCGGTTTTTTGTGGAGTGCTAATAACTCTGTGGCAGTCGATGATAAATTCTGGAAGCAACGCACTAACCATTCCAAAAAAGTGTTGGATGCGATCATGAAAGCGAGTTACGAGGATGGGACTGGTGAACCAGGGTTCATCAACCAACATCGTTTGGTCCAAAATGACGAGGGATATGAAGGTTATCAAGATGGGAAGTACGCTGAAAGCTCCAAGTACAAACCATTTACCCGAACTGAAAAAATGTTGTCTCATTTGGCACGCAACTCAGGTGCGAAGGTTTACTCTCAGATTCCCAACCCATGTGGAGAAATTTCTTTGAACATGTTGGGAGGATATTGTGTGATTGCTGATGTAGTCCCGTATTATGCTCCGACTATTGATGATGCCGAAGAAGCGTTTCGTGCAGTTACCCGGGCCTTGATTCGTGTCAACACTATGGATTGTTTATACAATCGTGAGGTTAAGCGCACCAATCGAATCGGTGTAGGAATGACTGGAATTCATGAGTTTGCTTGGAATCAGTTTGGATACACTTTCCATGATTTGATTGATGAGGAAAAATCCAAAGATTTTTGGATGACGGTCGCTCGGTTTAAACGCGCAGTTGTGGAGGAGGCAGAGAAGTACTCCAAAAAAATGGGAGTGAATGTACCACACACAAACACCACGATTAAACCTTCGGGGACGATTTCCAAACTGTTTGCGCTGACTGAGGGGGCTCATCTACCAAGCATGCGCGAGTACATTCGTTGGGTTCAGTATAATTCTGAAGATCCATTGGTGAAAAAGTATCAGAAAAAAGGCTACCCGGTCAAAGAGTTGAAGAGTTACACCGGGTCGACGGTAGTTGGTTTTCCAACTCAACCATTAATTTGTCGCCTGGGAATGGATGACTTGCTCGTGACTGCAGCTGAAGCCACACCAGAGCAACAATACAAATGGTTGATGTTGCTGGAAAAATACTGGATTGTAGGAGTGACGCCTGATGGTAAGCCAATGGTCGATACTGGCAACCAAGTTTCTTATACCTTGAAATACGATCCCAAACGCGTTACCTACCAAGAATACAGTGACATGGTCCGCAAGTATCAAGGTCTCATTAAATGTTGTAGTGTCATGCCTCAACAAGACGCAACAGCCTATGAATATCAACCGGAACAACCGGTCACGATTTCTGAGTTTATGAAAGTGCTTAATGAGATCGAACGAGACGAAAACCTGCTTGAAGATATCGACTACGAACACTTGAAGTGTGAAAGCGGTGCGTGTCCGATATAAAAAGTGGTATAATATTGTCATGAAATTTTATCCAATTTCTTCGACTTTTTCTCAAGCGTTTGACGGTCCTACGAATGCTCAGGATTTGTCTGGGATGCTGTTTGAGCGGACAGCCCACATGGAAGGGTTGCAAAAAGAGTTCTCAAAATTACTCTTGTTACCCAAAAAGAAAAAAGACAAATGGATCAAGATTCATAAAGATTTCATTCAAGAAATGCTCCACAAAATTCGTAACGAAAGTTCCATCATGATTCATGAGTTCACCCTCAACGAGTTAACTCGAAGAACGGTGACAGAATACATGGTGACAGTTCAACAGACTTTGTCGACTTTAGAAAAAATTGTTGATGAAGGTAAAGAGCTTAGAGCGAATTAAGCGAGTACTAGCTTCTCATGATCCATCTGTTTCAAATTCTACTCTATCAGCCTTTTCTCAACCTTTTATTGGGTTTGTATTGGTTATTGAATATCCTTCCGAATGCAAATATAGACATGGGTGTCGCGGTGATTATTTTTTCTGTGATCATTCGTGTTTTATTGTTGCCAGTATCATTGGCAGCGCATCGAAGTGAAAAAGAGCGTCGCGATATAGCCGATAAAATCATAGAACTCGAGCAGAAATATAAAGATAATCCCGTGGGTTTAAGAGAAGAGAGTAAAAAAGTGTTGCGAGGAAATCGACGTATTTTGATTGCAGAGCTAATAAGTTTAGGAATTCAGGTCTCAATTTCTTTGATTTTGTGGGCAATTTTTGCGTCAGGGTTGAATGGCAAAGATGCCCCACTTATGTACTCGTTTATGCCTAAAGTTTTTCCCATCCCTGCATCCAAACTATTTTTTATGAGTATGAACTTGACTGAGCCGCATTGGCAATTAAATGTATTCCAATCCTTCTTAATTTTTGTGTTGGAAACCTTGGGTACATATATCTCACCTTATCCCGTTCAGAAAAGCGATGTTGTGCGTTATCAGTTGTTTCTCCCACTCCTGTCATTTGCCATTTTTGCCTTCTTACCAGCCGGAAAGAAGTTGTTCGTGATCACTACCCTTATTTTCAGTATCGTCTTGACCTTGTTCTTGGCAATTCGTAAGAAATTCTACGATATTTCAGAACGCCTCAAGCGACAGGACGAAGCTGCAGCGCATCCACGAGAGGATAGTGTTGTGGTTGATGTAAAGTAGTAAGCCGACTCCTAGCTTTTATTCTGATCAAATGCTATAATAGCCTATAATATTTTGGCTGTTTGTGCCAGTTTACGCGGTGGGGTTCAAGCCTTACCATTAGACATATGGAATTCGATCGATTAGTAGTTTCATTTTTTGTTGATGAGGTCGTTGGTGGCTTCTTTATTTCTGTTCCACCAGGCCATGTAGCCTGTATTTACGACCGAGGTCGTGGAGTATTACCATACGTTTGGGGTCCTGGTCTTCATTTTAAAATTCCTTTTTGGCAAATTGCCAAGTTATTCAATGCTCAAATTCTCGAATACACGATTCGTAGAGGTTTCGATTTTTCGAGTAATAAAGAAGCACTTGGTGACGAGCCCATCATCACTACCTCAAAAGATGGGAAGCTTGTTTCGATGGAAGGCTCAATTCTATTTAGAATAGATCGTAAAAACGCGCCAGAGCTTTGGGAAAATTTAGGCGAAAATGTAGTTTCAAAAGTCGTTCGTCCTTTTTCACGCAGTCGTATCTCTTCAGTATTTTCTCAATTCACTGTTGATGAAATTAGTTCACATCGAAAAGAAATTGAGGACGTCATGCGACACGAGTTGAATGCTTCATTTGAAGATAAGGGATTGCTTTGTGAAGGTGTATTACTGTCAGAAGTCAAACTTTTGGAACAAGGGAACAGAGAGAAAACATTGATTCAGGAAGAAACCAACATTGTAGGTACTCCATCACTTTCAGCGCTGTCGTAACTTAATTTTTGTTATTCTGGTTATCTTACTGTATAGCTTAATGTTTGTAGTCTAAAACATGTTGGATAGTTATTTTCGTCTAAGCCCTGTTGAAAGATGTTTTTGGCAATAAATTGAGAAATTTCATCTTCCCAATTTGTCTCAGCTCCGTTTATCAATCGATAAAAACGTACCACTTGGTCAGCCTGTTTGAACTCAAGAGGTCCTAGTAAAGAGCCAAACTTTACTGCTATTCGCTCTCCATTTATGGGACTGTTTGAAGGTATTTGGGCGAGTGTAATTCGGTATGTTTGGTGACCTTCAGTTCCGATCAGTGAACATTGTGGACGTTTTATTGAATTCGAATCAATTGTTTGTTCGGTTGTTACTTGAGCGTTAGGAGGACACAACTGGTGAAGTTGCAATTGGTTAAGAATAGCTCTAAATCTTTGTTCGATAAATCGAACATTTTCTTGCTCTTGTTCAAGAGTCTTCGCAACCATACTAAGCGCTTCATAACCCTTGTCAGTTACTCCACGTTTCCTTTTCTCTTTTTCTGTTTCCTTGAGACCAATCAATGATCTAAACTGTTCGAATCCCATACTTCTCCTAAAACGAAAAAGCTCAAATTAAGCTTATAGTTTTTATTATATTACTTATTCAGGGCTATATCAAGCGAAATGGTTTCTTGCTATGATAATCGTATGCTCGTTCATCTCAAACAACAAAGAGTTCTCCCAACCATCTTTTTAGCAATTTTTTATCTGATTTTTGATACTTTTTGTGCAACCTTACTGATAATAATTGAAATATTTATACTGGTCGTGTTTGCGCAATCCTTCTTCACCTATTTGGGGCAAGATCCGTACGGGATTTTTTCAATTTTTAGACTACTGGCGTTCTCATTAACTTTTATCGGTATACCTGCGCTGATTTTCTTTGTTTCTCGAATCATCCAGAAGAGATTCTTTAAAAAATTCCCGCTGACGCCTCTTTTTCTCATAACTTTAGCGGTTGTGGGAAGTTTGCTGAGCACAGGCTTAATAGCGTTTTTTTTACTGAGGAGCGTAGCTTTTAACGGTTAAGGAGCATTATGGTAGAAAAAACGAACTCTGAAATGTTGGCAGATATTATTTTAAGAGATACGATTGAGCATTCTGGGTATGATAATAAGAAAAAATTGCGAGATGAACTAGCGCATTTTGAGCGGAATAGACATGGAGATCAGGTAAAAGGGATTATAGATGGATATGTAGACTTGATTCATGCTAATATCCCGCTCGGTCAAGCTTTAAAGTTGTTTAAAGAATTTGAAGCTAAACGTGTTGGGTTAACACTTAATTCTGAAGAAGTCACGCAGATTCTTATAGATAAATTTAACGAGTATTTGAAGATTTCAGATGCAGATCCGAATGATAAGACCGATTTTATCAATCAACTCCTTAATAGATCAAAGTAGGTGTTTAGAGTTTTCAGTTACACCCTGTTGACTTTTTCTTAGCACTTCGTTAAACTCACTGCTACTCGTGGGTGTGCCCAACCTCAAGACGTGTTCTTTTCTAGTTACTAATTTCATTATTCTTTTTAGGAGGAACGTATGGCAGCTACACTTTCTGTCAAAAATATTACCCCAACTCCAGGCTATGTCTTGGTCGAACCGGCCAAAGCTCAGAAGCAGACTGCCTCTGGTATTTACCTGCCAGATTCACATGATGAAAAACCACAACATGGAACTGTGCTGGCTGTTGGTGCTTCCACTATGGAAGATGGCAAAGAAGTAGTTTCTCCCGTCAAAAAAGGCGATATGGTCATCTATAAAAAGTGGGGTGGCAACGATCTGAAAATTGGTGAAATTGAGTACCAATTTTTGAAATTTGAGGATGTGTTAGCACTTGTAAAATAAATATCATTTTTCTGAATTTTAAAAATTAAAAGGAGTTTTTTATGGCAGCTAAACAATTAATGTTTTCAGACGACGCTCGTCAAAAAATGCTAGCAGGTATCAATAAACTTGCTGCAGCCGTCACCACCACTTTAGGTCCTAAAGGTCGCAACGTTGCGATCGATAAATCCTGGGGTGCTCCAAGTGTGTTGCATGATGGAGTGAGTGTTGCTAAAGAAATTACTTTAGAAGACAAATTTGAAAATATGGGTGCTCAGCTTGTCAAAGAAGCAGCGTCCAAGACCAATGACGTGGCTGGAGATGGTACGACGACAGCTACTTTGCTCGCTCAACAGTTGAGTGTCAAAGGTATGAAGTTTGTTACTGCTGGCATGAACCCAATGATCATGAAGCGTGGAATTGATCGTGCAGTCGATGCAGTGGTTGCTGAGATTCGCCGATTATCCAAACCAGTGACTCCTTCCGACTGGGAAAAAGTTGCTACGATTTCCGCACAAAATGAAGTTGTCGGAAAAAAGATTGCTGAAGCGCTCAAACTCGTTGGTAAAGACGGCGTAGTTGAAGTTGAAGAAGGCAAGTCAATGGATATCACGATCGAACACAAAGAAGGTATGGAATTTGATCGAGGCTATTCTTCCGCTTACTTTGTCACCAACTCTGATGACATGGAAGCTGTTGTTGAAGATGCTTATATCTTGATCACTGATCAGAAAATTTCATCGATTCAAGATTTGTTGCCAATTCTGGAAAAACTGATGAAAGTGAGTAAAAACATGGTTATCTTGGCTGATGATGTTGACGGTGAAGCATTAACAACTCTGGTCGTCAATAAATTACGAGGCACATTCAACGTTCTCGCTGTCAAAGCTCCAGGGTTCGGAGATCGACGCAAAGAAATGTTGCAAGATATTGCTGTCCTGACTGGCGCAACTTACGTATCAGCTGATACTGGTCGTGACCTCAAAGCACTCGAACTCGAAGACTTGGGACGAGCGGACTCTGTACGCAGTACCAAAGACGTAACTCGCATCGTAGGTGGTAAAGGTGCCAAGAAATCCATCCAAGGTCGTGTTGCTTCTATCGACAAAGAGTACGAGAAGTCGACTTCCGACTTTGACAAAGAAAAGTTGATGGAGCGCAAGGCTAAATTGACTGGTGGCGTTGCCGTCATTCAAGTTGGTGCAACCACTGAGATCGAGATGAAAAACCTCCAAGAGCGCGTTAAGGATGCCAAAGAAGCCACCAAAGCCGCGATTGAAGAAGGTATCATCCCAGGTGGCGGTGTCAGTTTGATTCAAGCAAGTAAAGTATTACCAAAGTTGTTGAACACTGCGACATCAGAGGATGAAAAAGCAGGTATCAATTTGGTGATGTCAGTACTTGATGAGCCACTTCGAATGCTTGCACGAAACTCTGGTGTAGATGAAGGTTGGGTCGTCCAAACCATCAAAGCCAGCAAGTTAGCGAGTTATGGATTCAATGCTGTGACGAATGAGTTTGGTGACATGGTCAAAGCCGGTGTCATTGAACCAGCAAAAGTTGCGATCGCTTCATTGCAAAACGCAGCCTCAGTTGCATCCATGATCTTGACCACCGAATGCTTGATTACCGACGTTCCAGAGCCAGAGAAACCAATGGGTGGTGGTGGAATGCCAGGCGGCATGGGCGGAATGATGTAAATGAACTGCAAGTTCATTTAAACAAAAACCCGAGCTGCAAGCTCGAGAATTTTGTCTACAAACCGTTTAAGTCTGATTTACTTGAACTGAGAGCTGCAAGCTCGAGAATTTTGTCTACAAACCGTTTAAGTCTGATTTACTTGAACCGAGAGCTGCAAGCTCGAGAATTTTGTCTAATAAAGAAAAAACCCCTTCGGAAACGAGGGGGTTTTTGGTTTTGAGGGTGACCCTAAGGCTTCCGGATCCGAACCAGATTATATCCAATCTAGTTGATCTATTGAACACTTTCTTGCCTGAAGTGAAACAACTCGGGCTTAGTTACTCCGTATAAGGATTTGAACCTAAAGCTAATGGACCAATAATCTGAATTCATGTATAATCTCAACAATGTCACAAAGTGTTTGTATTTCTAGCTTAGGATATTTGCTTCCAATAAAAGGGAGGGTTGTGACGTGCTGAAATAATAGCTTATAGATGCATACACCAACCTCCTGAACGGGAGGTTTTTTTATGCCAAAAGGATATTTATGAAAAGAAAACTGGGAGTTATTGGTGGACTAGGCACGGATACCGCTGCGAAGTTTTATATTGATGCTGAACGGATGTGGCATGCTGCTGGTGAACCAAATCATATACCACTCATGATTGAAAATATCCAGTCGCCATTCTCGTTGGAACAATCTTTAACCAAAACCATGGCCAGAGTTAAGGAACTGAAAGATTTCTTGTGTCAGGCTGCTAAAAGCTTGGAACAAGGTGGGGCAACAATGGTTGTTTTACCGTGTAATACTGCCCACGTTCATATTGAAGCCGTGAGAAATACGATTAGCATTCCCATGCTCAGCATCACTGAAGAAACCGCCGTCAAATTAAGTACTTATAAAATTAAAGTAGCTGCAATACTAGGCACAAGAGTTACTAGACTGTCAAAAATTTATGATCAAGAGTGTAATCGGGCGGGAGTTAATGCTCTGTACCCAAGTGAGAGCGATCAGCTCATAGTCGAGAAAATTATTCAGCGAGCACTCTCTTGGAAAAACAATGAATCGGATACCAAACAACTTTTGAGAGTAATCGATAATGCCATAAAGCAAGGGGCTGATGGGGTGGTACTTGCTTGTACAGATCTTCAGTTATGTATGCCCGGTAAGTCGCCAGATTTTGTTTTTGACAGTATGGAAACGTTAGCCGAAGCTAGCGTTAAGAGATTATTGGAAACTTAAGTTCGGATTTGAAGATTGTAACTGGTTTTAAAAACCTCGAGGGTGACAGGGGAGGGATTCGAACCCTCAACCTAAGCTTTATGAGTGCTTTGCTCCACCATTGAGCTACCCTGTCTCAAGAGTAGTATTATAGCAAACATTTTGACGAAGTCTTACCCGACCTAGTCGATTCCTGATCAACTGGCTTTCGATTTCTCGAGTTGTAATGAGGCTGGGTTCACCTTCTTTTTTATACTTCGGAAAAGAACAATTTGCCAGAGATAATATGACTCTGGACTGTGGCTATGAGTATCATTCAAGCGTTGGTAAGCAAAGTTAGCGTCTTTATTCGTGTTCTTCTGGCTTCTTCCAATGTCGCCCATTACTCGAATAGTTGCTTCTCTATGGACCTTCTCATAACAATCTCCCCATTGAATGGCCATGTTATTAATAAATTTTATGCCACAAATTTCTTTATCTTGAATATATAAATCTCTTTTATCGGCTCTTCCTTTCCACCAGTAGTGACCGAGTACTCGAGGTAGTTGGTAATTCAATAGTAGTGCAGGGGCTTCGCTGTGTATGGTAGGAGGAAAGGAGAGTGTTTGATCGTGAAGTTCGCATTGGCGTATGAAATCTAGACCAGCCTCTGGTGCGTACACCGTCAGCTCAGGAATGGCAAATAAATTGGGGTGCTGGGCTATCATCTTGACTATGGTTGGACCGATCCAGTTATCCGCACCATAGTGGTAGTTAAGAAGGAAATTGATAAATTTTCGTCTAAAAAGACTATCAATGTCTGCAGCAAATTTTTGGGCGAATGTAAGCTCAGCCTGACCTAATTTGCTATTCATGAATGGCTCGTCAGAATCATTCATCAATACTCTCGTTCTTCGATGAACTGAAAGAATTTTGTTTTTCACTTGGGGAGTGATAAAGGGATTCTGTGCCAATTCTGGAGAATGCGCCATGTGTAGCAATAGTAACGGGTTTGGGAAGGAATAGCAAAGAACACTTGGTACTTAATTCTCTAAAACGCCGACTTTGCTAGCTTGGAGGACTGCTTGAATTGCGCTCTTTGTGAATGGCCCTCCAGGATGGATTTTGCTAAATTCATCTACCACCATGCCACATTCCTGAGTGATAATTTCACCACCCTCATGCTGGGGAATAAACCAAGTGATGTTAAAAACATTACCTTGGTAAGCAATGTAGCAGTCGGTCTTGGTATTATGTTTGGCTAATTCATCAAGTGTAAACTTGCCAGCTACGGCTGGACTGGCAGTTACGGAGGTAGGTGGGGTGGAGAGAGTCATTCTACGGAGGATTCCAAATCCTATAGCACTTGCAACTACTATAAAGACGATGATGCCAAGAAGAATGATTAATTGTTTAGGAATTTTTTTCATCATGACGCTTACTATAGCATTAACTGCTGAAGGTATTCTGAAACAAAAAAACACCCCAAAGTGGAGTGTTTTTTACAATGTTGCGACTCGTGGAGGATGTTAGAACTTATTTTTGCTACAATCTAAACTATGTCTCGTGAAATGTTTCAAGAAGAACCAACTGATCCAAAAGTAGAAAAGGGTATTGATACCGCTGTTGCATTAGCTAAAAAGAAAATCAGTCCATTTGTCATTGAAAGATTCAAAGAACCTAAACTTTTTTATGCATTATTAGACCGTGTTAAAGAAGATGCTCAGTTACTAGTCGATTTCCTTGAGAATACGAGCCAGCTGGAAGTAGAACTGGCTAGGCAGCGAAATGCTAGCGGACCAAATATGATTCTAGGAGAAAATGTAGATATTCCCGAATCCATGCACTCAGATGGCCGTCAAAGAAGAGCAGAAAGTGGTTATAAGATAAATATTGAAGAAATCATTAGAAGAGGTATTGATCCTACTAAAGTACTTTTTTTTAGAGTTACACAACCAGGAGAAACACCTAAGCCAGAATATTACTGGACGACAGACTTTCATGAGACCCAACGCGGTTTATCCAGAGAAATAACTCCCGAGAAAAGAGCTACTGCCGTAACATTGATAGCCGACCTATCCACTATTGCTGGGGAAGAAGGTTTGATTCAAGATATTAATGACGATCAAGGTCTAGCTGTTAGACAAATAAGTTTAGAACCATTTGATCAAAGCAAGTGCATTTCGATTATTAGAAATCCCCAGACTGAAAACCCTATTGCATCAAGCACCATTTCAAGTGACCAAGACAAGCCAAAAACTTTCAACTTTTAAAAAACCTGAAAATATAAATAATGCGTTCACGTACTTCTTTGCAGAGTCCACCTCTGGCGCAGAGTGCGCCAGCGTACTATTGTTGCGGGACGGGGAGTCGAACCCAGCCTGCGAGATTATGAGCCTCACGTGCACCGTACACTATCCCGCGCG